>NZ_CP031842.1:2240000-2840000 GCF_003441615.1 Dechloromonas sp. HYN0024
TCGTCCGAAGACATTACAGATGCAATCACAACGTGTTGCCAACGCCTCATCAGCGCCGCAACACAACCTTCTTCCATTTTGTTAAAGAACGTAGCAATTGATTGCTCAAAAGCCAAAGATAAACACCACTGCTTATCTTTGGGTTTTGGTGGAGGATAACGGGATCGAACCGTTGACCCCCTGCTTGCAAAGCAGGTGCTCTCCCAGCTGAGCTAATCCCCCTTGATTTGACGTTGGTGGGTCTGGTTGGAATCGAACCAACGACCCCCGCCTTATCAAGACGGTGCTCTAACCGACTGAGCTACAGACCCTCGTCTGTTTGCTACTCATGAACAACCGATAGGTTGTGGGTGCCACAGATGCTTCTCTAGAAAGGAGGTGATCCAGCCGCAGGTTCCCCTACGGCTACCTTGTTACGACTTCACCCCAGTCACGAACCCCGCCGTGGTAAGCGCCCCCCTTGCGGTTAGGCTACCTACTTCTGGCGGAACCCGCTCCCATGGTGTGACGGGCGGTGTGTACAAGACCCGGGAACGTATTCACCGTGACATGCTGATCCACGATTACTAGCGATTCCGACTTCACGCAGGCGAGTTGCAGCCTACGATCCGGACTACGATCGGCTTTCTGGGATTAGCTCCACCTCGCGGCTTGGCAACCCTTTGTACCGACCATTGTATGACGTGTGAAGCCCTACCCATAAGGGCCATGAGGACTTGACGTCATCCCCACCTTCCTCCGGTTTGTCACCGGCAGTCTCGTTAAAGTGCCCAACTAAATGATGGCAATTAACGACAAGGGTTGCGCTCGTTGCGGGACTTAACCCAACATCTCACGACACGAGCTGACGACAGCCATGCAGCACCTGTGTTCCAGTTCTCTTTCGAGCACACCCAAATCTCTTCAGGCTCCTGGACATGTCAAGGGTAGGTAAGGTTTTTCGCGTTGCATCGAATTAATCCACATCATCCACCGCTTGTGCGGGTCCCCGTCAATTCCTTTGAGTTTTAACCTTGCGGCCGTACTCCCCAGGCGGTCAACTTCACGCGTTAGCTCCGGTACTAAATGGTTTTACCCACCCAACACCTAGTTGACATCGTTTAGGGCGTGGACTACCAGGGTATCTAATCCTGTTTGCTACCCACGCTTTCGTGCATGAGCGTCAGTATTGGCCCAGGGGGCTGCCTTCGCCATCGGTGTTCCTCCACATCTCTACGCATTTCACTGCTACACGTGGAATTCCACCCCCCTCTGCCATACTCTAGCCTTGCAGTCACAAACGCAGTTCCCAGGTTGAGCCCGGGGATTTCACGCCTGTCTTACAAAACCGCCTGCGCACGCTTTACGCCCAGTAATTCCGATTAACGCTCGCACCCTACGTATTACCGCGGCTGCTGGCACGTAGTTAGCCGGTGCTTCTTATTCCGGTACCGTCATCCACACAGGGTATTAACCCATGCGTTTTCTTCCCGGCTGAAAGAGCTTTACAACCCGAAGGCCTTCTTCACTCACGCGGCATGGCTGGATCAGGCTTGCGCCCATTGTCCAAAATTCCCCACTGCTGCCTCCCGTAGGAGTCTGGACCGTGTCTCAGTTCCAGTGTGGCGGATCATCCTCTCAGACCCGCTACAGATCGTCGCCTTGGTGAGCCTTTACCTCACCAACTAGCTAATCTGATATCGGCCGCTCAATCAGCGCAAGGTCTTGCGATCCCCTGCTTTCCTGCTCACAGAATATGCGGTATTAGCGTAACTTTCGCTACGTTATCCCCCACTGAAAGGTACGTTCCGATACATTACTCACCCGTTCGCCACTCGCCACCAGGTTGCCCCGTGCTGCCGTTCGACTTGCATGTGTAAGGCATGCCGCCAGCGTTCAATCTGAGCCAGGATCAAACTCTTCAGTTCAATCCAACAAAACAACTCACAATTCACTGACAGTAATTCTCATTACTTCAATAGATTTCTCTATCCGTGTGATTGCCATAATACTTTTTGCGACTTGCGTCGCTTACGCATCAAGGCACCCACACCTATCGGTTGTCCAAATTGTTAAAGATCATTCACTTCACCGCGCCGTCGCTTTCGCTTCGTCTGCAGCAGAGAGGCAAGATTATGAACCAATCCCAACTCCCCGTCAAGCTATTCTGCAAAATTTCTTGCACCGCCTGACTCCCCTACAACCGCCGAAAACGCCCGGCACCGCAGGAGAGGTGCGCATTCTACCGATTAAAAACACACCGTCAACACTAATTTGAAAAAACCACTTTATCGAAACCAGGAAAGCCTTGAAATCAGTCAATTACTTCATAGACAACTTCAAGAATATCGATCTCTCGCACCCCCAAGGGGCTTTGAAATCGAATCGAGTCGCCTTCACGCGCCTTGATCAAGGCGCGGGCCAAGGGAGAAATCCAGCTGATTCGCCCCTTGGCTACATCTGTCTCATCTACGCCGACGATGGTGTAGGTGTTTTCGACCCCGTCTGTATCGGCGATGGTGACTCGCGCGCCAAAGAAGATCTGGTCATTGTTGCCTTGGCGCAAAGGATCGACGACTTCGGCATTTTCAATACGCTTGGTCAGGAAGCGGATGCGGCGATCAATTTCCCGCAGGCGACGTTTGCCATATATATAGTCACCATTTTCTGAGCGGTCACCATTCGACGCCGCCCAGGAAACCACCTCGACCACATGCGGCCGTTCACGCTTGACCAGATGCTCGAGTTCATCTTTCAACCGAGCATGACCGGCCGGGCTAATGTAGTTACGCGTTCCGGGGGGAAGCTTCAGTGCTGGCGAGAGATTCTCTTCATCGTCACTGTCGCTCTCCCGCACGAACGCCTTGTTCATCAATAGCCGATGCTGTAGTGCTCGACGTCGACGCGGATCAGTTCGCGCCCGAGCAAGGCTGCCGTATTTTTGGCAAACTGGTCGGCCCAGGTCCTTTGGTCGCGAAAGCGATTTTCACCGGCGTATTTGGCCACACTAAGAATGCGGTCTACGGCGAGTATCTTGCCAGTCGGGGTAGCGACGTCGCATTCCAGAACGGTGAACTCGTGATCAAACCATTTGCGTGCCACGTCCGCCTGAGCACCACCGGAAAATTTGAATTCGAATTCGCTTTCCTTGCCGAACGAGACAATTACGTGATGTTGCATTTCTCTCTCCTCCAAGAATCATCGGTTCAGGGTATTCTAGCAAAACAACCGAAGCATTCAGGAGCCGAAAATGTCCCTTCATCCGCTGACCGAGGCAGAGATCAGCGAGATTCACGCTCAGTTGCATGAACTGCAGGTAGAACATCGTGACCTCGACCAGGTCATTACCCACCTGATCGAGAACCCGCCACCGGAAGATTTGCTTATTCGCCGACTGAAAAAGCGCAAGCTTTTGCTGAAGGATCGCATCATTCAGCTGGAAACACTGCTGATCCCCGACATCCCTGCCTAGTCGGCGCTGGGTGGCAGACGGAAGAATATCCAGTAAACAGCCCCGATGGTGGCGGCCACGGCCAGTTCCCACAACACCGGAACCATCCATACAACACCTGCCAGCACGACCAGCAGGAGTGTAAAGGTAGCGACTCTGGCGATCAGAGAATCAGCGAGCCGAGATACCAGGCCAGGGCGGCCATGGCAGCACTACAGGGGATGGTCAGAATCCATGCCCAGACAATCCCGCCGGCTACCCCCCAGCGCACGGCACGTGCGCCACGGGTAGAACCAACACCAGCGATAGCGCCAGTAATAGTGTGGGTAGTGGAAACTGGGATACCAAATGCCGTAGCCAGGAACAGCGTGATGGCCCCACCAGTATTGGCACAGAAACCGCGAGCCTGATTGAGTTTGGTAATGCGATTGCCCATGGTTTTAACAATACGCCAGCCACCAAACATCGTGCCGAGACCCATAGCGGTATAACAGGACAGGACAACCCAGCCCGGAATGGGATCCGAGGTCGTCGAGATACCGGCAGCAATCAGCAGCATCCAGATGATGCCGACGGTTTTCTGCGCGTCATTTCCACCATGCCCCAGACTATAAGCCGCCGCCGAGATCAACTGGAAACGGCGAAAATGCTTGTCCACCTTGCGTGGCGCCATGTTTCGGCAAATCCACGAAACAATCACCATCAGGGTTCCACCGATCATGAACCCGAGGAAGGGCGCGACAAAAATAAAGGCGACAATCTTCAGGACGCCAGAGGAAATCAGGCTGGCCAGCCCGGCCTTGGCAACAGCAGCACCAACCAGGCCACCAACCAGCGCGTGCGAAGACGACGACGGGATGCCGTAGTACCAGGTAATGATGTTCCAGATAATCGCCCCTACCAGCGCCCCAAAAACCACATAGTGATCAACAATCGACGGGTCGATGGTGCCCTTGCCGATGGTTGAGGCTACCTTGAGCTGAAACAGGAAATAGGCAATGAAATTGAAACTGGCGGCCCACAGAACCGCGTGGTGCGGTTTGAGCACCCGCGTCGACACGATGGTGGCGATCGAATTGGCTGCATCGTGAAAGCCGTTCATGAAATCGAACAGCAGGGCGACAATCACCAGGGTGACGACGACCCCGAGACTGATGTTAAGGGTATCCATACCGAGCTATCCGCTCAGGAGTTTTCAAGAACGATGGCTTCAATCGTACCGGCCACGTCCTTGCAGCGGTCGGTGACCGACTCGAGCAACTCGTAGATTTCCTTGAGCTTGATGACTTCACGGACATCCGGCTCTTCGCGGAAGATTTTGGACATGGCCGAGCGCAACGAGCGATCAGCCTCGGACTCCAGCCCATCGATCTCATGGCAAAGTTTGAGAATCGCCGGGGCATTATCCATGCTGTTCAGCAGCTTGATCACCGACTGGACACAGACACAGCAATTTTCGGTGACGATGGCCATGGCCTTGGCATCCGAGGGGACACGATTGATGTCGTAGAGCGACATCGACTCGGCAACGTCCTGCATGATGTCGAGAATATCGTCCATGCCATTGATCAGCTGGTGGATCTCATCGCGATCGAAAGGCGTGATGAAGGCCGTATGGAGTTGCGACAAGGTGTCGTGCGTAATCGCATCAGCCTTGCGCTCGAGATTATCGATTTCCTCGGCAAAACGGGGGGCCTGCTCGGGATGATCGACGAGCGCGGCAATCATGTTGGACAAAGCCTTTCCACCCTGCGCAATCAATTCGGCATGCGCATTGAAAAGATCGAAATACTTGCCCTCCCTGGGCATCAGACGAGCGAACATGACAGTCCTGTTAAGATTTTATTACAACCCGTAGATTCTACCACTTCGCCACCTGTCACCGACAATCCGATTGGCGCTTGAGGCAATCCTTCCCGCTAAAATGTCGTATGGTCAATTATTCACTTCCACCCGATGCTTTCGGTGACCGCTTTGTCCTCGAGCACTTGCCGCTAGCCCGCAGGGCTACCGGTTACGCCGTGCAGATGCTCGGCAGCGACCAACTCATCGACCGGGTCACCGGCGATTTTCTGCCCATCCGCTCGCCCGCCCTCAACGGACTCTTCGATAGTTTCGACGCCGCCCATGCCGTGGCCCAGGCGTGGGTGGAAAGACACTGCCCTGACCCCAATGAACACCGCCTGGCCATCGTGCCGGCCGGTTACGACCCTGTATTTCAGCGCCACATACTTATCTATGGCGTTCTTTGCGCTCAACCCTGATTCCGGAGCTTGCCAATGACACCGTTCACCACCCGCCAACTTGGCCGCAGCGAGCTTATCGTTCCCGAGGTTTGCCTCGGCACCATGACCTTCGGCGAACAAACCAGCGAGGCTGACGCCCACGCCCAGCTCGATTTCGCCCTTTCGGCCGGCATCGGCTTCATTGACACAGCCGAAATGTATGCCGTGCCGCCACGAGCCGAAACCTTCGGGGCGTCAGAAAGCATCGTCGGGCGCTGGCTGAAACACCAGCGGCGCGACCAGCTCCAAATCGCCACCAAGGTCGCCGGCCCCAGCCGCAACCTGGGCTGGATCCGCAATGGCCCGCCAGCGCTGGACCGGACCAATATCCGTCTGGCGCTTGAAGGTTCGCTGCAGCGCCTGCAAACAGATTATGTCGACCTCTACCAATTGCACTGGCCGGAACGCAATCAGCCAATGTTCGGGCAATGGCAGTACGAACCGGATAAAGAACGCGCGGGCACGCCGATCCGCGAGCAACTTGAGGCGCTCGGCGAACTGGTGCGCGAAGGCAAGATCCGGCACATCGGGGTTTCCAACGAGCACCCCTGGGGCATCATGGAATTCACCCGACTGGCGGATGAATTGGGCCTGCCCTGCATCGTCTCGACGCAGAATGCCTACAGCCTCCTAAACCGGACCTTCGAAACCGGCCTGGCCGAAGTGTGTCACCGCCAGCAAGTTGGCCTCCTCGTCTATTCGGCCCTGGCTTTCGGCCACCTGACCGGGAAGTATCTGAGCGACCCGCAGGCCCCCGGGCGCATCACCCGCTGGCCAAGTTTCGGCCAGCGTTACACCAAACCGAACGTCCTCCCGGCCGTACAAGCCTATGTTGCCTTGGCCGAAAAACATGGCCTGACGCCAACCCAACTGGCCCTGGGCTTCTCCCGTTCACGCTGGTTCGTCAGCAGCACCATCATCGGCGCCTCCTCGCTGGCCCAGCTGAAAGAAACGCTGCCCGCCATGCAGACCACACTGTCGCCCGAAATACTCGCCGAAATCGACGCCATCCACCTGCGCTACACCAACCCGGCCCCCTGATGGATTCACTGTTCACTCGCCTGGCCGAAGCCCTGGCCGTTGCTGATATCGCCACAAAAATCCGGCTAACCTCAGCCATCGCCGCCGACTGGCAGGCAGGGAAACTCGACTGGCGCGACACTGCGCCAGTCACCCTGGTATGCGGCCGCCCGGAAAAGCCCGACCTTCTGCCTCACAAGGATGTGCCAAATCGCAGCCCCGGCACACCGGAAGGACGCGCCCGACTGCTTCACGCCATTGTCCATATCGAGTTTTCGGCGATCAACCTTGCCCTCGATCACGCCGCCCGCTTCCGTCGCCTGCCCGAAGCCTATTACGCCGACTGGATCGGCGTCGCCGCCGAAGAAGCCGAGCATTTCATGCTCCTTCGTGATCGCCTGCAAAGCCTTGGCTACGATTATGGCGACTTCCCGGCCCATGCCGGGCTATGGGACATGGCTGAAAAAACCGCCGACGATGTACTGGTCCGCATGGCACTCGTGCCGCGCCTGCTCGAAGCACGGGGCCTCGATGCGACGCCGCCCATCCAGATGAAACTCGAGCAGGTTGGCGACCACGAAAGCGCCCGCGCCCTCGACATTATCCTGCGCGACGAAATCGGCCACGTTGGCCTCGGCGATCGGTGGTATCGCCACCTCTGCGCCGAGCGCGGACTGGAACCGGAAAGCACCTACCGCACCCTGCTGATTGACTACCAGGCACCCTGGCCGCAGGGCAAAATGAACGAAGCGGCGCGCCTCGAGGCCGGTTTCAGCGCCGGTGAACTGGCGGCGCTGGCAAAAAAAAGGTAGAATAATCAAATCAATGCGTTGATGCACCGCCCGCAGTAGTTCCGAGCAGCCCCCGGTTCAAGTAGGTTTCGTTTGCAGGTTCACCCCATTGATTCGCCCCCGGTATGGCTGCATCGGGGTACTCAGGCCGCCCGACCATCGGGCCAATCCGTCGCCGGTTATAACAATGTGAATGGCGACGATGAAAGGAAACAGCATCTATGTCGTCTACTCCCGACAGCTTCGCCGATCTCGGCTTAAGCGAAACGCTCCTCAAAACCCTCACTGAAATCGGCTACGAAACCCCGTCGCCCATCCAGGCCCAATGTATTCCCGTCCTGCTCGAAGGCCATGACCTGATCGGCATGGCGCAGACCGGTACCGGCAAGACCGCCGCCTTTGCACTGCCGCTCATGGAACAGATCGACGTCAAGCTGACCAAGCCGCAGGCCCTGATCCTGACCCCGACACGCGAACTCGCCATCCAGGTTGCCGAAGCCCTGCAAACCTACGCCAAGAACCTGCCTGGTTTCCACGTCCTGCCCATCTACGGCGGCCAGAGCTACACCATCCAGTTGAAGCAACTGTCGCGCGGCGCCCACGTCATCGTCGGCACCCCGGGTCGCGTCATGGACCACCTCGAGCGCAAGACGCTCAACCTCGACAACCTGAAGACCATGGTTCTCGACGAAGCCGACGAAATGCTGCGCATGGGCTTCATCGACGACGTCGAATGGATTCTCGAACGCACCCCGGCCCAGCACCAGACCGCCCTCTTCTCGGCCACCATGCCCGAGCAGATTCGCCGTGTCGCCCAGAAATACCTGGTCGAGCCGCGTGAAATCAAGATCAAGTCGGCTACCGCTACCGTCGCTGCCATCCGTCAGGTTTACTGGCAGGTTTCCGGCATGCACAAGCTCGATGCCCTGACCCGCATCCTCGAAGTCGAAGAAGACTTCGACGCCGCCATCATCTTCGTGCGCACCAAGACCGCCACCGTCGAACTCGCCGACAAGCTCTCGGCCCGCGGCTACGCCGCCGCTGCCCTGAACGGCGACCTCAACCAGCAGATGCGCGAACGCGTCATCGAGCAGTTGAAGTCCGGCGCCCTCGACATCGTCATCGCCACCGACGTTGCCGCCCGAGGCATCGACGTGCCGCGCGTCAGCCACGTCGTGAACTACGACATTCCCTACGATACCGAAGCCTATGTGCACCGTATCGGCCGTACCGGCCGCGCCGGTCGTACCGGCAACGCCATCCTGTTTGTCGCACCGCGGGAAATCCGCATGCTGCGCACCATCGAGCGCGCCACCCGGTCGCCGATTGCGCCGCTCACCCTGCCCAGCCGCGCCGACGTCACCAACAAGCGCGTTTCCGACTTCAAGCAAAAAGTCGTGGAAGTGCTCAACGCCGAAGGCCTCGATTTCTTCGCCAACATCGTCTCGCAAATTGCCGAAGAGCAAAATGTCGGCGCCGAAGAAGTCGCTGCTGCCCTCGCCATGATGGCGCAGGAAGGCAAGCCCTTGCAGATCGCCGGCGAAGACCCGCGCCCGGCCCCGCCGGCTGCCGCCTACGACAGCCGTGACAGCCGGCCGCCGCGTCCGGGCAGCTTTGGCGAAGAGCGCAAGCCGCGTTTCAACGAACGTGGCGACAAGCCGAGCTTTGAAAACCGTGGCGAACGCCCGCGCCGTGAAGAGCGCCCGGCCCGTTCGGCGCCGAGCGGCGACATGGTGCGCTACCGCATCGATGTGGGCCGGGACCATGGCGTCCAGGTCAAGGACATCGTCGGCGCCATCGCCAACGAAGCCGGCATCGAAAGCCGTTTCATCGGCCGCATCGCGCTCTACGACGAATCGAGCACGGTCGAACTGCCGGGCGGCATGCCCAGTGAAGCCTCCAATGCCTTGAAGCGCACCCGCGTCCGCGGCGTGCCGATCAACCTGCGTCCGGACGAAGGTCGTCAGGATGGCGGCGGCAGCACCGAGCGCAAGTTCGACGGCGAACGCAGCTTCAAGAAAAAGAGCTTCGACCGCTAATCACGGCCTTGCTCAGCAAAAAGCCACGGCGTGACCGTGGCTTTTTTACGCCCCACGCACAAATGAGAGCAATTCCTATTTACAACACTAACGCACATCCGCAACAATAGGAACGGTTCTCATTTGGAGTTTTGTCATGCCTAGCCTGATTACCCATATTTCAATTGCGGGCGCACTGCTGTTGTGGGCAATGACCTCGCAGACTCCGTTGTAGGCGACCAGCCAGCTGCTCATCGGCACGCACGTCGTTACCCGCGCGCTCATTCACAAAAAGCGGCGAAAAATAGACAGCCGGAATCGCAATGCTGTGGCCAGTCGGGCTGATGGCGACAGTCTGGACGCTGATTTTCTTTGTCAGGCAAGGCGTTAATGGCCAATTAGCGACGCTCCCCTCAGCTTTTGAATGGCATAATCAGCCTAATACAAATACATAAGAGGGCAGCCTTGGCTGCGCTGATACCAGCAATCGGCACCTATGTGTCGAACATCAAATAAATAAACAGCAGCCTGACTTCAAAGAAGCCGAGGCTGCTGCTCACACATCCTGACAGGCGGGGCGTTCAGTATCGCCAGTACATCAGGCGCTGGCGAAACGGCTGCGGAGGTATTTGATGATCTCGCCGGATTCGTACAGCCACTGCGTCTTGCCGGCCGGGTCGGTGATTTTCAGGCAGGGCACTTTCGCCTTGCCACCGCCGCGCACCAGATCATCCCGGTTTTCCCCCGGTTGTTGCGCATCAAGCTGTTGTACGTTGAGGGCCAGACGGCGCATTTCCTGGCGCACCTTGATGCAAAACGGGCAGGTTTTGTACTGATAGAGGACGATGCTGCTGCACTGCTGTTCAACGTTGGCCTGACTCGCGGCTGGCCGTACCATGGCCTTCGGCCGGGTGACGAATTCGCCGAGCAGCATGAAGGGGCCGAGAATGACACGCAGGGTTTTGAAGAAAGCTCTGACGACTGTTTTCATGAATGATGACCTGATTCCGTAAAAAGATGGGCTTCAGGCAGTCTATACGCTGTGGAGTTCCCCGGGGCTGACCATAACCTGCACAGCGGCTAAAGAAGGGCTTCTCCCCCATTAGCGAATAGCTATATTCAAAGCCTGTTTCTCCGGTAAAGTTGTACTTATTTGCATTTTCCCGGCCACGCTCCTCGTTCCAGCGCCAAGCCACGCAAGATGCAAGACCAGAATCGCTATCTCTAGAGAAAAAACAAGACATGAGCGTCAATCAAGCACTGACCGATCGTGCCGTCGAGGTCCAGCCAAACTGCCTGATCGTCTCTAAAACCGACCTCGAGGGGCGCATTACTTATGTCAATCAGGAATTCCTCGAAGTCAGCGGGTTCACTGAGGATGATCTGATTGGTCACGGGCATAACGCGGTACGCCACTCCGACATGCCGGCCGAGGTTTTCGCCGACCTCTGGAACGACCTCAAGGCGCAAAGACCCTGGGTTGGCGTGGTCAAAAATCGTTGCAAGAACGGCGACCATTACTGGGTCGAGGCGCACATCACACCGATCTGGGAAGGCGACCAGATAACCGGCTACCTGTCGGTTCGACGCCAGCCGACACAGGATCAGATCGATACAGCCGAAGCCGCTTACCAGGCCTTGCGTGAAGGCCGTTCCGCCGGGTGGACGATCAAGCACGGAAAAATCGTCAGTGGCGGACTCATTGGCCGCTTGCGTGGCCGCCTGTCGAACATGCCGATGGCGCTGCAATTCCTCATTCCCAGCCTGTCGATCCTGCTCCTCATCATCGCCCTTACCGCTGTGCTGGCCGGCCAGCAGATCAACCACATCCTGCGTCAGCAGACCGACAGGGAACTGGCCCAAGAGGTCCATCTCGTTCGCGCCATGATGGAAACAACGCTCGATGCACTGGAGCGCGAGGCTACCCGCTTGCTGGAGTTTTATGCCGCACGCTATCCCGGCACCTTTTCCGTTGAACCGGTCGACGGCGGCATACCGATCCTTAAACACAACAAACTCGTGGTGAACGGACACCATGACGAAGAAGATGCCTTTGCCAGCATCACCCGGGGGCCGACGGCCACACTGCTGGTCCGGCGGGGCGACGAATTTGTCCGCATCGCCACGTCCCAGAAGAACGACAAGGGTGAGCGGGTCATCAACACCGTTCTCGACAAGGTCGGACCAGCGACATCGACCCTCCTGGCCGGCGAAACCTATATCGGCAGAACCAGCAGCCAGGGGAAAGACCGGATTTCTGCCCTGAAGCCGGTCAAGGATGAGTCAGGAAAAGTTATTGGGGCTTTTGGCATCGGCTATTTCATCACCCAGGAAATGAGCACGATGCGGGAGCGGGTGAAAAGCAACAAGATCGGCCAAACAGGCTACATCTACGTACTTGATGCCCAACCGGGAAAGCGCCGGGGCGACTTGTTGATCCATCCAAGCAAGGAAGGCAGCAACATCCTCGAGGCCAAGGATGCCGATGGTCGCGAATTTGTCCGAGACATGCTCGACCGTGAAACGGGCGTGATCACCTATCCGTGGATCAATACCGAGCTGGGCGAGACGAACGAACGGGTCAAGGTCGTTGCCTTCGAAACCATGCCCAAGTGGAAGATGTTGATTGGCGGCGGCACCTACCTGGACGAATTCGACGGCATTTCCCGGCAACTCTACCGCAGCCTGTCGATCGCCGGGCTGATCATGGCCGGAGCGCTGGTGATGGTCATGGTCTGGGTTTCCCGCTATGTGCTGACCAGACGTCTGACCGGAGTCCTGGAAACCTTGCGCACCCTGTCGACCGGTAACTACAACAGCAAGATTGATGTTTCGGCCAGCGATGAACTCGGCCAGGTGTTGCACGGCCTGGAAAGCATGCAGACCCGCCAGGGTTTCGAGGTGACACAAGCCAAGCGACTGTCGGATGAGATGACGCGAATCAAGATCGGCCTCGACAATGTCGCAACCAATGTCCGGATTGCCGATAACGATGGCCGCATCCTCTATATCAATCACGCCCTGCAAAAAACCCTCGAGCGTGATGCCCCGGCGCTACGTAAGGGTGACCCGAACTTCGACCCCGCTCAGATTGTCGGGACCAGTGTCGGGCGTTTCTATCCCGACCCGGCCGAGGCCATCACACGGCTGCAAAGCCTGACCGGCCCCGTGCAGTCGAAAATGGACCTGGCCGATAGGAAATACCAGGTCGTCACCACCCCGGTACTCAGTGAAAACGGCGAACGCCTGGGTTCTGTTGGCGAGTGGCTCGACATGACTGACCAGTTGCGCGCCCAGGACAGGCTCACGGAAGTCATTCATCAGGCGGCCGAAGGTGATTTTTCGGTGCGCCTCTCGCTGAACTCCGAAGATCCATTCTTCATCCGAATCGAAGGCCTGATCAATCAGCTTCTGGAAAACGGCGAAAATGCCCTCAACGAGCTGTCACGGGTTCTCTCGGAGATTGCCGAGGGCAATCTGACAGCCCGCATTTCTTCTGATTACCACGGCGTATTCGGAGAACTGAAAAGCAATACCAATTCCACCGTTACCCGGCTCAAAGCCACCGTCTGGCAAATCAAGGAGGCCGCCGAGCACATCAATTCTGCCGCCCGCGAAATGGCCGCCGGCAACCAGAACCTATCGCGGCGCACCGAGCAACAGGCGATTACCCTGGAAGAAACATCGACCTCGATGGAGCAGATCAACACCACGGTGCAGCAGAACTCCGAAAACGCCCATGTCGCCAATCAACTGGCAACAGACGCCAACCATGTCACGGCAAAAAGCGGCGAGATGATCAAACGGGCCGAGCAGACGATGGCCGAGATTCAGCGCAGTGCCCACAAAATTGCTGACATCATCGGCGTCATCGACAATATTGCCTTCCAGACCAACATCCTGGCCCTCAATGCCGCCGTCGAGGCCGCCCGGGCTGGCGAACAGGGGCGTGGCTTCGCTGTCGTTGCGACAGAAGTGAGGAATCTGGCCCAACGCAGTGCAACCGCCGCCAAGGAAATTCGCAACCTCATTTCCGACTCAGTGACCAAGGTCGATGGTGGTGTCGCCCAAGTCCGCGAAACCGGCCAGGCCATCGAAGGTCTGGTCGCCTCCTTCCAGCATCTGGCGGCAATTGTTACGGATATCGCGCTGGCCAGCCGGGAGCAGAGCGCAGGCATAGACCAGGTCACCCACGCCCTGGGACTAATGAACGAAGTAACACAGCAGAATGCCGCCCTGGTCGAACAGGCGGCCGCCACGGCGGAATCCCTCGAGGAGCAGGCGCATCGCCTGGCGGCAAATGTCGGCAAGTTTGAACTGGGGCACCAGACGCTGCTACCCAATACAAAGCGGCTCGGAAACTCACGCTAATCCTCAGGCTGCTGCCTGAACAAGCGGTGATCTCGTCCGGGGTAGCGTATCTGCTGCTCCAGACGAGATGCCGGAAGCCCGGCAAAGGGCACGTCCTATTGCGAGCCACAATTACCCAAAACGCATAATAAAAAACCATTGCGCAGGGATGGTATATCTAAAGTAATACAAATATGACAACAAACTCCAAAAATTCTGGGAAAATATCGCAAATTACTAAATCTCATCCCCACTATCATTGCACCAATGTCGACCGGCCTTGCCTACATGACTCCGACCCGACGCGCTCGAACACTCCTGCTTATCGCGCTGGTCGGTGCCAATCTGCTCGTCGCCATCCTGGCCCTTTACTCCCTTGATCGCAGCCAGGCACTCTATGAAGAACAAGCCCGGACACTGACCGAAAACGTCGTCAGTTCGCTCGACCAATCCGTTTCCAGCAGCATTCGCAGCATCGACCTGGCGCTCCATGCCGTCGTCGATGAAATTGAAGAACAACTGGTTTCGGGACAACTCAATGAAGGGTTGACCAGCGCGGTTATCGCCCGTAGCCGGGAACGGCTCCCTGAAATGGAAGGGTTGCGTATCGCCGATGCTTCCGGTCAGGTCATTCTGGGCACAGGGGTGAACAAGCAGGAGGCGGTGTCATGGGCGGATCGCGATTACTTTATCGAACACCGGGATAATGCTGATCGGGGAATGCGCTTCCGGAAACCCAGGTTCGGACGGGTCGCCAAGCAGTACATCATCAATTTTTCACGGCGCTTCAATGATCGTAACGGAAATTTTGCCGGCGTGATTTCCGCCCCAATTGCCGTCAACTATTTCGCCGAACTCCTCCAGCAATATCAACTCCCCCCGGACAGCACCGTCATCCTCCGCGATGCTGATCTCGGTCTGGTCGCCCGCCATCCTGCCATCGCTGATCGTCCGGCCGGCCAGGTCGGCGATGCCAACGTTTCACCGGAGTTTCGTGCCCGGATCGAATCGGGGGTTCAGTCTGCCACGTACCATATTTCGAATTCGCCGGATGGATTTGATCGGGTACTTTCATTCCGTCGCCTCAAAAATGCACCCATGATCGCCATCGTCGGGGTATCCAGCGACCATTATCTGGCTGGCTGGCGGGCCGAGGTGGCCAAGACGGCGACCATGGTTGCCGGTTTCTTCCTGCTCTCCATCCTGCTCGGGGCCAGCCTTCTCCGCATGCTGGTGCGCTCGGAGCGGGACCAGAAACAACTGGCCCTGAGCGAAGGCCGGTTGCGCGCCATCATCGAGACCGAACCCGAGTGCGTCAAACTGCTCGACAAGGAAGGGCGCCTGTTGCAGATGAACTCGGCCGGCCTGGCGATGATCGAAGCGAGTTCTCTCGAGCAGGTTGCTGGACATTCGGTTTTCGACATTATTGCCCCGGAAAGTCGCCAAGCCTTTATCGAACTGCATCAACGGGTAATCAATGGCGAAAGTGCCATGCTCGAATTCGCCATCATCGGACTCAATGGCCGCCGCCTGAGCATGGAATCGCACGCCGTTCCCATCGAGGTTGCCGGTGAAGTCGCCCATCTCGCGGTGACCCGCGACATCACGACACGCAAACAGACAGAAACCGAGCTGGAAGCTTATCGCGAACATCTGGAATACCTGGTCAAGGCCCGCACGGCTGAACTTCGCTCAGCCAAGGATGCGGCGGAAGCGGCTAGCCGGGCCAAGAGTACCTTCCTGGCCAACATGAGCCATGAACTGCGGACGCCGCTCAACGGCATCACCGGCATGATCCGCCTGGCCCGCACCAGAATGACCGATGAAAAAGGCCTCGATCAGCTCGACAAGGCCAAATTTGCCGCCGATCATCTCCTTTCGGTGATCAACGACATCCTCGATATTTCGCGGATCGAAGCCGAGCGCCTCGTGCTCGAAGCCACCGACTTCAAACTCCTGCCCATTTTCGAAAGTCTGCGCAGCCTGCTCGGCGACAAGGCCCAAGCCAAGGGACTGGAATTGCATGCCACGCTCCCCCCGAACCTGATCGACCAGACGTTCACCGGCGACCCCCTGCGTCTGAGCCAGGTGTTGATCAATCTGGTCGCCAACGCGGTCAAATTTACCGAGCACGGCAGCGTCTCCATCCGCACCATTGAACAGCCTTCAACCCCGGGCGTGGCCCGGCTACGCTTTGAAGTAACGGATAGCGGGATCGGTCTGGACAGCGAAGAAAAGACGCGTATTTTTTCCCCATTCGAACAGTCAGACAGTTCGATGAGCCGGAAATATGGCGGCACCGGGCTGGGGCTGGCCATCAGCAAGCGCCTGGTCGCGCTGATGGGCGGCGAAATCGATGTCGACAGCACGCCAGGCGTGGGCAGCACGTTCTGGTTTGAAATCGAATTGCCGAAGTCGACCCGGGCAGTCTCGGATGACGACCGCAAAACAATCGCCTCACAGGCCAGCCAGATTCTCCGCTTGCACGTCGGGAAACGTGTCCTTCTGGTTGAAGATGAGTTGATCAACCAGGAGGTCGCCCGCGACATGCTGGAGCACGTCGGCCTGGTCGTTGATGTGGCCGAGGACGGCCAGCAGGCCGTTGAAATGGCCACCAACGAAGACTATGCAGTGATTTTGATGGACGTCCAGATGCCGGTCATGAATGGCCTTTCGGCAACGCGAGCAATCCTGGCCGGGAGCAAAAACGCCCAGACCCCCATTATCGCCATGACCGCCAACGCCTTCACCGAAGACCGGGCAGGTTGTCTGGATGCCGGCATGAAGGACTATCTCACCAAACCAGTCGATCCGGAGCGTCTCTACCGGACCATACTGCACTGGCTATCGGACCAGCCAATAGCCTCCTGAGCACAGCGGTACCGGGTTCAAGCTTTGTTGGCAAGACCACTTCTGGGAGAATGGCCGCTTTCCCGCTTTTTGCCCGATCATGATCCAAGGCCAATATCGTTACGCCATCCTGCAGTCACCCGAGGAGGTCACGCCGCTCAAGTTCCGCGGCCATGTGCGCCGGGAAATCGAGGCCATCCAGGCGAGCGCTCAGCATGCCGAGGACATCATCATCGTCCGCCTGTTCGTGCTGGAAAAGGTACTTTTCGCCCTCGGCAGCCGGAAGGTCGATAGCCTTCTCCACAGCATCGTGGCGAAATGCCCGAACATCCAGCGCATCGAACTGGAAGCACTGCTCAGGCCGCTGTCCCAGGACGAAATGCAGGAAGCCGCCGAGGAGGCACAGGGCATGCTGCTGACGCTGGGTGACTGGGTAATGGCGTCGGGCGCCACGCTGGGACCGGCTAGCCGAGCCAGCTAAAACACCGCCCGGCAATATCGGGCATACGCCACTGGCCGGAAACAAGCCATTCGGATTCATTGAATTATTCGGCCCAATCCGGTCGAAGCCGGGGATACGCTACCAGGCAGCGTATCCTTGCTCCTTCGCTAGGCCTACCTACCTCATGTCCACCGCCCTCCCACCTCGTACCGAACGCTTCTTCCTGCTGACGCTGGCCGGTATCCAGTTCAGCCATATTCTTGACTTCATGATCATGATGCCGCTCGGGCCGATCCTGATGGCGGCCTTCGGTATCGGGACACACGAGTTTGGTCTGCTGGTCGCATCCTACAGCTTCAGCGCAGCGGCTTCCGGCATTCTGGCGGCGACCTTTGTCGACCTTTTCGAGCGCAAGCGACTGTTACTCATCGTCTTTGCCCTGTTTGGCATGGCCACGCTGGCCTGCGGGCTGGCCCCGGGGTATTCGACACTGATTCTGGCACGCGGCCTGGCCGGCGTGTTCGGCGGCATCATGGGGGCACTGGTGCAGACCATGATCGCCGATGCCATTCCTTTTTCGCGGCGAGCCCGGGCCAGTGGCGTGGTATCCAGCGCCTTTTCGATTTCCACCATTGCTGGCGTCCCCTTGTCGCTATGGCTGGCCAACCATTTCGGCTGGCGCGCACCATTCGTGCTGATCGCTGTGCTGACCGTCGCCTTTCTCGCCATCGGCCTGCGCTTCCTGCCCGAGTTGCGCCACCACCTCAGCGAGGAGAAACGCGCCCACCTGCTCTCGGCCACCTTCAGCGTACTTGGCGACAGCAACCACCTGCGCGCGCTGCTCTTCTCGGCGCTGATCATTTTTTCCGGGTTCACGGTGATTCCCTACATCACCGTTTACGCAGTCAACAATGTCGGTATCGCCCAGAGCGACATTCCCATTGTCTATCTGGTTGGCGGCTCGGCCACCTTCATCAGCGCCCGGCTGATCGGGCACTGGGCCGACAAGCACGGCAAGATGGAGGTATATCGTCGGGTGGCCCTGCTGGCCATGGTCCCGACCTTGCTGCTGACCCACGTCGGGACACTGCCGCTGTGGATCTGGCTGATCATCTCGGCCAGCTTTTTCGTCCTCATCTCGGGGCGCATGATCCCGGCCATGGCGATCATCGCCTCGGCAGCTCAGCCTCGCCTGCGTGGCACATTCATGTCGCTGCACGCCACCACCCAGTCACTGGCCATGGGCCTGGCGACAACACTGGCCGGCTTTTTGACCTCCCTCGATGCCAGCGGCCGCATCGTCGACTTCCCGCTCGTCGGCTACGTCGCTGTCACTGCCAATCTGCTGGCAATCTGGTTTGTGTCACGCATCGACATGCACGGGAAGAACCTCTAGCGCGACCATCGCCGGCCGACAATCCGGTATTCTGGAGGCCTCCTGACGCCACCCCGGCGCCCCTATATCAAGCAAGGCAAAGACATGTTCGACAATCTGGCCGGATTTTTCATCCACTGGGCCATCACCGCCCTGGCCCTGTGGGCAGCCAGCCTGGTCTTCAATGGCATCCGTTTTTCCAGTAGCGCTTCACTCATTGTGTCGGCCCTCCTGCTCGGTTTCGCCAATGCCGTGCTGCGCCCCTTGCTGGTTTTGCTGACCCTGCCATTGACCCTCGTCACCCTTGGTTTCTTCCTGCTCGTCATCAACGCCCTGATGCTGCTACTGGTCGCCAGGGTGGTCCGGGGATTCACGGTCTCGGGGTTCTGGACGGCCTTTTTTGCCAGCCTGTTCATTTCCATACTCAGCATGGCGATCGGTACGTTGGCCCCGAATGCCGAGACCACCATCTACCGGCTGCCCGACTCGTCGCCCCACGTCATTTCTACGTAAGCCCTCTCCTTATGACCCAAATCGCCTACTGGATTCTGCGCGCCGAGCATCGCCTGCTCACGGTTGCCGGCGACGACGCCGGTTCGGTCTTTCCCAGTGGTCTGGCTGGCGACTTTGGACCGCCTGAAAACGCCCTGCATATCGGTGAACTCAATGGCCGGCCCTGCTATGCGGCCGATGTGGTGCAACACCCCGATCTGCCCGGCAGCGAGGCAACCCCCCTGCGCAACATTTTCCTGCTGGCCGGCCACGAATCCTTTGCCTTGGCCGGCCGCGCCACGCAATTGCTCGACTGGCAGAACAATCACCGGTTCTGCGGCAAGTGCGGCACGCCGACCGCCCGGAAGCCCGACGAACTGGCCATGCACTGCCCAAACTGCGGGCTGCTGGCCTATCCCCGCATTTCACCTGCGGTCATGGTCCTGGTCCGTGATGGTGACAAACTGCTGCTCAGCCGCAGCCCGCATTTCAAGCCGGGTGTCTTCAGCGCCCTAGCCGGGTTTGTCGAAGCGGGAGAAACGCTGGAAGCGTGTGCCGTCCGCGAAGTGCGCGAGGAAGTCGGCATAGAAATCGCCAACCTGAGTTATTTCCACAGCCAGCCCTGGCCTTTCCCCAATTCGCTGATGGTCGCTTTCTTTGCCGACTATGCCGGCGGCACGATCACCCCGGACCCCAACGAGATCGAGGCTGCCAACTGGTTCCACCTCGATGCCCTGCCCTTGTTACCCGAACCGATCAGCATTTCACGGCGCTTGATCGAAGCGGCAGTCGCCCAGCACGAATCCCGTGCGCGAACCCCTGACATATGATTTCTCGCCATTTTTATAAATTGCCGCAAGAATGCTTGGAAATGCACCGCTATAGGACGTCAATCCGGCGTAAAGTATCGCTCGGCCCGGCACTTCCGGGCATCCGGCCCCACCTGAAATCCATAGAACGTGAATAATCCTTTATCCGCCGCCAACGCCATCCTGCTTGTCGGCCATCCCAACGTCGGAAAATCGGTCCTTTTTCATCGCCTGACCGGCGCCTACGTCAATGTCTCGAACTATCCCGGCACGACCGTCGAAGTTACCCGCGCCAACGCCCGCTTCGACCGCGAGGCGGTGCTTCTCGACACGCCCGGTGTGCTTGCCCTGCCCTCGCGCAGCGATGACGAACGGGCGACCATGCAGGCTCTGCTCAACGAATCGTCGCGTTGCCTGATTCAGGTCGGCGACGCCAAAAACCTGCGCCGTACCCTGACCCTGACCGCCCTGCTCGGCGAACTCGGCGTGCCGATGGTACTAGCCCTCAACATGCACGATGAGGCTGCTGCCCGCGGCGTCATGGTCGATATTCCGGGACTGGCCGAAGAACTTGGCATTCCTGTGCTGGCCACCGTCGCCACTGGCGGCGAGGGCATCGGCGAACTGACCCACGGCCTCGGCCACGCCACCCGGGCCGAAGCGCTGCTGCGCTACGATCCGGACATCGAGGCCGACATCGGACGGATGGCCGATGCCATCACCCGCCTCGCCCCCCACCCGCAACTCGCCGCCCGCGGTCTGGCCATTCTCTATCTCGGTGGCGACTCGGTCGTCGCCGACTGGCTGGCCGAACACGCCGGCGGTCAATTCACGCAACTGGAAAATCTGCGCCAGGCGGCCTCCGACCGTGCCGAAGGCGATCTTCCTGCCCTCCTCGCCCGCGAACGCACGGAAGCTGCCGACACGCTGGCAGCCAGCGTCATCCAGCGTGCTGTCCGGGGTAGTCCGCTGCTCTCGCAACGCCTCGGGCAATATGTCGTGCATCCGCTCTGGGGCGTGCCCATCCTGCTTGCCGTGCTCTATGCCGTCTACCAGTTCGTCGGCGTATTTGGGGCCAGCGTACTGGTTGGCCTGATGGAAAAGGATCTTTTCGAAGGCATTCTCAATCCGGCCTTTACCGATATAGTCGACGCGGCGCTCGGCGCCGGCTGGCTGCAGGAACTGCTGGTCGGCCAGTACGGCCTGTGGACCATGGGCATGACCTACGCGCTCGCCTTGATCCTGCCCATCGTCACCACCTTCTTCTTCGCCTTCGGCGTGCTTGAGGATTCCGGCTACCTGCCCCGCCTGACCGTCATCGCCAACCGGCTCTTCGCGCTGATCGGCCTTAACGGCCGCGCCGTGCTGCCCATGGTCCTCGGTTTGGGCTGTGTAACCATGGCGACGCTGACGACGCGCATCCTGCATAGCCCGCGCGAGCGGCTGATCACCATCTTCCTGCTCGCTCTGGCGATTCCCTGCTCGGCCCAACTGGGGGTGGTGCTCGGCATGCTTGGCGGTGTTTCCTTTACTGCTGTTCTGATTTGGGCTTTGGCCATGGTCGGCATCCTCCTGCTTGCCGGCTTCCTCGCCGCCAAACTCATTCCCGGGCGGCGCATCCCGCTGGTCACCGAACTGCCCCCGATGCGCCTGCCGATCATCGCCAATGTCCTCAAGAAGACCGGCGGTCGGCTGAAGTGGTATCTGGTAGAAGTTATCCCGCTCTTCCTGCTCGGCACCTTCATCATGTTCGCCCTCGACAAGTCCGGCGCCTTGCCGGCCATCATCGAAGCTGGCGAGCCGCTGGTTTCCGGCTGGCTTGGTCTGCCCAAGGAAGCTTCGGCCGCCTTCGTCATGGGTTTCCTGCGTCGCGACTTCGGCGCCACCGGCCTGTTCGCCATGGCCCATAGCCTCGACCCGATCCAGGCGGTCGTTGGCATGATCACCATTACCCTGTTCATCCCCTGCTTCGCCAGCCTCATGATGATGGTCAAGGAACAGGGCGCCAAGGTCGCCATCGGCATGGTCGCCGTCATCGTACCCTTCGCTTTCCTCATCGGCGGCCTGTTCAATATTCTTCTGCGGGCAGTCTGGTCATGAGCCCCAAACACGAAGCCCGCCTACCCCTGGCCTTCATCCCGCCCGGCACCGAAGTCCGTCTCGCTGCACTGGGCGAAGAAATCGACCCGCTCCAGCGCGAACAACTGACCGCCTATGGCCTGGCCGAGAATCGCCCACTCCGGGTGCTCCAGCAACGCCCGATGACGGTGATCCTGGCTGACGAGGTCGAATTGGCCTTGGAACATGCCGTAGCCAGACATATCTGGGTGGAGAAATTTCCTCCAGCAGCCTGACTGCTATCCAGCCATTTTATGGGTCACGGGGATGTCTTGGAACTATGGCAATTCCCGTGGCATGACCTTTGAACTCCGCCCTTGAGGGGCGTCTCACTTTTTCTTGGCGAAGCAAAAGAAAATACGCCCGCCAGCAAGGCGGAACCCCAAGCCAATCAGTCGACTACCCAAAGTCAGTCAGTGGGTCACACGAAGTCAATCCCTGGCACACCTTCACTGACCTCACCGATCACCGACACATGCGAAAAGCCCTGTTGCAGGAACAGCGACAACACTTCGGTGACGGTATCGGGCGTACATGACACAAGCAGGCCACCCGACGTCTGGGGATCGGTGATCAGTGTTTTCGCCGCGTTGTCCAGGTTGGCGGCCAGCGTAACGCCATCGCCGTAGCTGGTCCAGTTGCGGCCCGAAGCACCCGTCATATGGCCAGCCTCAACGAATTCGCGGGCGCGCGGCAAAAGCGGCAGGTCGGCATAGTTAACCATGGCACGCAGGCCGCTGCCCTTGCAGACTTCCATCAGATGTCCGGCCAGGCCAAAACCGGTGACATCGGTCACGGCGTTTACGCCGTCAAGGCAGGCCAGCATCGGCCCCGGCGTATTGAGCTGGGTGGTGGTGACGACCATCGCTTCGTAATCGCTGGCATGGAGCAGATCCTTCTTCAGCGCGGCGCTATAGACACCGACGCCAAGCGGCTTGCCGAGAATCAGCTTGTCACCCGGCCGGGCTCCCGAATTTCGCTTGAGATGAGCCGGATTGACGATACCAATGGCGACCAACCCGTAAATTGGCTCGACCGAGTCGATGGTGTGACCGCCGGCAATCGGTATGCAGGCGGCGCGGCAGACGGCCTCGCCCCCTTGCAGGATCTTGCCGATGGTTTCAAGCGGCAGGGTATTGACCGGCATGCCGACAATGGCCAGGGCAAAAAGCGGGGTGCCGCCCATGGCGTACACGTCGGAGATGGCATTGGTGGCGGCGATGCGGCCGAAATCATAGGGGTCGTCGACGATAGGCATGAAAAAATCGGTCGTCGCGACAATCGCCTGCTGGGCATTGATCTGGTAAACCGCTGCGTCGTCACAGGTTTCGGTACCAACCAGCAATTGCGGCGGAATGATGCCGGATGGCGCTCCGGCGAGAATCTTCTGCAATACGGCGGGCGCAATTTTGCAGCCGCAGCCTCCTCCGTGGGAGAGCTGGGTCAATCTGATTTTTTCTTCGGGCACGGCTGTTCTCTCGTCAAACTGCAATTATTTTTATTCGGCGTCGAAACCGGCATCCTCGATGGCATTGACCAGCGCATCACGGCTCACCACCTGCGCATCGAAAGCCACTCTGGCTTCCGCCGCTTCCAGCGACACCTCAGCGCCGCTCACGCCGGACAGGCTGCTCAGCACACCGGTGATATTCCTGACGCACCCCTGGCAACTCATGCCACCCACCTTGATTACCGTATTTTCCATGCCATCTACCTGTTTCTGAAGGGTTGCTGACGAAGGATTTCCGTCATTTTTGCCGCCGCAATCGGACGACTGAAATAATAGCCTTGCGCCATGTCACAGCCCATTTTACGCAATTGCGCCAACTGTTCGCCAGTTTCAACGCCTTCGGCCAGCACCGTGATGCGCAAGCTACGCCCCATGCTGACAATGGTCGAGGCAATGGCCCAGTCGTCCGGGTCGGTTTCCAGATCATTGACGAAGGAACGGTCAATTTTCAGTTTGCCCACCGGGAAGCGCTTGAGATAAGCCAGTGAGGAATAACCCGTGCCGAAATCGTCGAGTGACAACTCGACCCCCATGCGATGCAGCGCCGACAACATGCCCAGATTGACGTCAGCATCGTGCATCACGGTACGCTCCGTCAGTTCAAGTTCAAGCAAGCCGGCATCAAGCCCGGTCGAGGCCAGCGCGCCGGCGACCATCTCGACAAACCCCTGCTGGCGAAACTGGACGGGGGCCACGTTGACGGCCATGACCAACGGCGGCAGGCCCTCGTCGTACCAGGCCTTGGCCTGACGACAGGCTTCGCACAGGACCCAGTCGCCAATCGGATTGATAAGTCCGGTTTCTTCGGCAATATGAATGAAACTATCCGGCATGATCAGGCCAAGATCAGGGTGCTGCCACCGGATCAGGGCCTCGACGCCGATCACCACGCCCGATTCAAGGTGCACCAGTGGCTGGTAGTGGAGAATGAATTCGTTCTGCGTCAGGGCGCGGCGGAGATTGCTTTCCATGAGCAGACGATCAAGCGTCGCCGTGTTCATCTCGGCGGCGTAAAACTGGAACGCGTTACGACCCAGTTCCTTGGCCCGATACATCGCCGTATCGGCATTCTTGAGCAGGGTTTCGAGATCAAGCCCGTCATGCGGGTAAATGCAGATGCCGAGTGAGGGCGTCACCGTCAGTTCGTGCCCCACCACCTTGAACGGCCGGGCGAAGACGTCAATCAGGCGACGCGCCACTTCGGCCGCTGCTGCCGAATGGAACCCCGGCATGGAAAATATGAATTCGTCGCCCCCCAGGCGAGCCACGGTATCGATGCGCCGTACCGCGCTATCTAAGCGATGCGCCACCTGGCACAACAACTCGTCACCAACACTGTGCCCAAGGGAGTCATTGACCCGCTTGAAATGGTCGAGATCGAGAAAGATGACGGCAATTTGGCTCTGCTCGCGCTCAGCCGCAGCAATCAACTGGACGAAACGTTGGCGTAATAGACGCCGATTGGGGAGGCCGGTCAGTGCATCGTAATCGGCCAACTCGCTGATGCGCTGTTCGGCCGCCTTCTGCACCGATATGTCGAGCAGGGTACCGACCGAAGCTGGACGCCCCTCAAATGCCGATGGCGCGCCGTACACCATGGCCGGGAAGGTCGAGCCATCCTTGCGCACCGCTGTCACTTCATAGCGACTCCCGGGAGTGCCGGCTGCCCGCGCCAGCATTTCTTCGGCAACGGCGGCCTGCTGCTCGGGAACGATGACGTCGAGTGGCCCCATGCCAGCCACCATTTCCTCGCTGGCATACCCGAAGAGGCGTGACATGCATGGATTGACGTACTTGAAGCGCTGATCCTGCAAGATGTAGATACCAACCAGCGCGGCCTCCATCGTTGTCTGGAAAATTGCCTCGCGCTCGGTCAACGGGGCTGGATTGCCTGGGACGGCAACGTTTTCGTCGCCCTCTCCGGCATCACTCTGCCCGACTGTTGTTCCCGCACCGCCTGTGACCATCCAGACCCCTAATACCTGCTTCCATTCAGCGCCCTGGTCGCCAGCGCTTCAACAGCAGCGAGTTCGACACGACCGACACTGAACTCATCGCCATCGCAGCCCCCGCCACCACCGGGTTGAGTAGACCCAACGCAGCTAGCGGAATTCCCATCACATTGTAGATGAAGGCAAAGAAAAGATTTTGCCGAATTTTCCCCAAGGTGGCCGCCGATAGGTCGATTGCGTCGACCACGCCGAGCAGGTCGCCACGAATCAGGGTGAGGTCGGCTGCCTCGACGGCCGCATCTGAACCGGCGCCGATAGCAAAACTGACATCGGCTGCAGCCAGAGCCGGAGCATCGTTGATGCCATCACCGACCATCGCCACCAGGCCGCCAGTAGTCTTCAATTCAGCAATGGCGGCTGCCTTGTCGCCGGGCAGGATGCCAGCCCGGAACTCGGCAATACCTGCCTCGGCAGCAATCGCGGCGGCCGTTGCCGCATTGTCGCCGGTCAGCATGACCACCCGGATACCCCGCTCACGCAGACGCTCGACAGCCGCCCGCGACGTTGGCCGCAAGGCATCAGCGATGGCCAGCAAGGCCAGCACAACCTCGCCCTCGGCGAGCACCACGACCGTCTTGCCGGTCCGCTGCAAATCGACCACGGCAGGATCGGCATCCAGCCCCAACCAGGCCGGCGATCCGAGGCGCAAGCTGCGGCCACCGACTTTACCGTGGACACCATGCCCGGGAAGCGCCTTGAAATTATCCGCTTTCTCCAGAGCGCCCGCGCCGTGCGCCGCAATCACCGCCCTGGCCAGGGGATGCTCGGAATTGCTTTCGAGTGCGGCGGCCAGACTGAGCGCCTCCTGGCGCGACATGCCGTAGGAGACCACATCGGTGATCTGCGGCGTGCCGCAAGTCAGCGTTCCCGTCTTGTCGAGGGCAAGCACGGTGATTTTCTCGGCCCGCTCGAGAGCCTCGGCATTCTTGACCAGGATGCCGGCCCGCGCTCCCTGCCCGGTGCCGACCATGATCGCCGTCGGCGTTGCCAGACCAAGCGCACAAGGACAAGCAATGACGAGCACGGCAACGGCATTGACCAGCGCCTCGGCAAACAGCCCGGTAGTCCACCACCAGCCGGCAAAAGTGAGGAGTGCGATGACGCACACCGTCGGCACGAAAATCGCCGAAATCTGGTCGGCCAGCCGCTGCACCGGGGCCTTCGAGCCCTGCGCCTCGCCGACCATGCGGATGATCCCGGCGAGCAAGGTATGTTCGCCCACGCCGGTGGCGCGACAGCGCATCGCCCCATGACCATTGGTCGTCGCGGCAAAAACCTTGTCCCTCACGTGCTTGCCCACTGGCATGCTCTCTCCGGTCAGCATCGACTCGTTAACGCTCGATTCGCCATCGATCAACTCACCATCGACCGGCACGCTTTCACCCGGCCGAACGAGAAAGACGTCGCCTGGCATCAGGCTGTCCACCGGCAGGTCTACCCACTGCCCATCCCGTTCGACGCGCGCCGTCTTCGGTTGCAGGCGGATCAGCGACTCGATGGCCTCGGAAGTCCGCGCCTTGGCGCGCGCCTCCAGCAGTTTGCCAAGGAGGACCAGCGTAATGACTGCCGCCCCGGCTTCGAAATAGACATGCTGATTGAGCCCGAACACCGTCACCACGGTCGAAAATCCCCAGGCCATGCTGGTACCGAGGGCGACCAGCACGTCCATATTGGCGCCCCCCCCACGCAAGGACTTGAACGCACCGTCGTAAAAACGCCAGCCGATCCAGAACTGCACCGGCGTCGCCAAGGCAAGTTGCAGCCAGCGCGGCAACTCGTTCATGGCGCCATGGTCGCCGACCATGAATATCATCTGGCCAACCAGCGGCAGGCTGAGGGCCACGGCAATCCAGAAGCGGCGGAGTTCACGGCGATAGACTTGCAGCTTTTCGGCCTTTTCCCGCTCCCGGGTCTGCTTATCGACCACCGCCGCCGAGAACCCGGCCTTGGCCACGGCAGCTAGCACCGCCGCCTCATCAGCGGCCGCCGACAGACGGACTCGCGCCCGTTCAGCGGCCAGATTGACATTGGCCTGCATGCCAGTCTGGCGGTTTAAGACTTTCTCCAGTCGGGCCGAACAAGCGGCACAGGTCATGCCGCCGATGGCAAACTCGACGACCCGGCTGGCATCGGACTCGGTCATTTGACGAGCAAAACCGGGCAAGGGGTCAGATGCAGGACACGACTGGCCACCGAGCCCATGATCAGCTCGGCCATGCCACCCCGACCGTGCGATCCCATCACGATGAGGTCGCAAGCCAATTCACCGGCCACCCTTGTGATCACTTCGGCCGGCTGGCCAACATGAATGTGCGTCGTATGAAAGCGTCCCGCCGCATTGAGTTTCATTTGCGCCTCGGCCAGATGTTCCTGCCCCTCTTCGAGATAGTAGCCATGCAGCGTCTCCTTGCCGACATGGGCCTGAACCCGTCCGATTGGAATGGGGGCATGGACATGCAGCAGGTGAATCTCTGGCACTTCGCGAAACCAACTGACGTGCGTAATCAAATGGTCTACGGCGCGCAAGGAGCAGGTCGAGCCGTCAACCGGCAAAAGAATTTTCATGATGTACGTCCCGATTAAAGCCAACCTGCCAATCTCAGCCAGCCAATAAATCCATATAGCCCAAAGCCTAGCACCAAGAGGCCGGACGAGATACGTATGACAGCGCGATGCAAAAATTCGTTCAATCGGGCCAGTACCATGCCGGCGAGCAGGAGATTGGGCAGCGTCCCCAGACCGAAAGCCAGCATCATCAGACTGCCACGCGTCGCCGAACCGGCTGTCAGCGCACTGGCCAATGCGCTATACACCAAGCCGCAAGGCAGCCAGCCCCACAGCAAGCCAAGCGGGAACGCCTGGGCAATAGTGCGGGCCGGGATAAAGCGTCGGGTCAGCGGTTGCAGATGACGCCAGAGTTTTTGTCCGATTCGTTCGGTAAAGGCCAGCGCACGGGTGATGCCGAGCAGATACAGCCCGAGCGCAACGAGCATCAGGTTGGCGACAAAATAGAGGAACAGCCGGGCCGGAACCTGCCCCTCCAGCCCCATGCTGGCGGCACCCAGAGCACCGGCGATGGCACCTGCCACGGCATAGGACAGGATGCGCCCGCCGTTGTAGGCAAGGTGCATCGACCAGCGGGCGGTGGCACCCATCGACAGGGCTCCGACGATGCCGCCACACATGCCGACGCAATGGGTGCCGCCGAGCAGGCCAACGAGAAAAAGGGCAAGGAAGCCGGAATCAGGCATCGGGCGGAATCAGGCAAAGCGAGGCGAGCAGTGTACACCGCTCGCCCGCCACCGATCAGATAACCTTCGAGTACGTCGCCCGCTGACGCCCGGCCCGCAGATAGCGGTCGAAAACCATCGAAATGATGCGCACGAGGAGGCGACCCGGCGGCAGGACGGTAATCCATTCGCGGTCAATCTTGAGCAGGCCGGCTCGCTCCATTTCCTTCATGTCGTCCAGTTCGGCCTCAAAATACTTGCGGAAGTCGATCAGGTGGGCACTTTCAATGCTTTCGATAGACAGTTCGAAATGACACATCAGTGCCTGGATGATGGAACGGCGCAGGATATCGTCAGCCGTCAGCTCAATGCCGCGGAACACCGGCAGCGAACCGGTATCGATGGCATCGTAGTATTCGTCGGCAGTCTTGACGTTCTGGTAGTAGCTCGGTCCGACCTTGCTGATCGACGAAATGCCGAAAGACAGCATGTCGCAGTCGGCGTAGGTCGAATAGCCCTGAAAATTGCGATGCAGGCGGCCCTGACGCTGAGCCACGGCAAGTTCGTCATCCGGCTTGGCGAAGTGATCCATGCCAATGAAGACATAACCGTTATCAGTCAGCTTCTTGATGGCCAGCGCCAGAATCTGCAGCTTGGTATCGGCCGACGGCAGGTCGGCATCATTGATCCGGCGCTGCGGCTTGAACATGCTTGGCATGTGGGCGTAGTTGTAGATCGACAGGCGATCCGGGTCCATCGCCAGAACCCGTTCGATGGTCCGGTTGAAACCCATGACGGTCTGGTGCGGCAGACCGTAGATCAGGTCAACCGAAACCGACTTGAAGCCATTGGCGCGCGCATCGCGGATCACGCTGTAGGTTTCTTCCTCGCTCTGGACACGATTGACCGCGACCTGAACGCGCTCGTCGAAATCCTGAACACCGACGCTCATCCGATTGAAGCCGAGTTCGCCGAGCAGGGCAACAGTCGCCGTATCGACCTTGCGCGGGTCGACTTCGATCGAATATTCGCCGCCATCCAGCAGCTTGAAATGCTTGCGCGTCTCGCCCATGAGCTGTCGCATTTCGTCATGCGACAGGAAAGTCGGCGTACCGCCGCCCCAATGCAACTGGATGACCTCGTGCTCGCCATCGCGACCTTCCAGCGCCGCCGCCTGCATATCCAGCTCCTTGGCCAGATATTTCAGATATTTGCCGCTGCGCCCATGATCCTTGGTAATGATCTTGTTACACGCACAGTAGTAGCAAATGGTGTTGCAGAAAGGGATGTGGAAGTATAATGAGAGCGGTCGACTAATCCCGCCGATGTTGCGTTTGCCCAGCCACAGGTTGGCGGCCTCGGCATCAAAGGCTTCAACGAAGCGGTCGGCCGTCGGATAAGACGTGTAACGTGGACCGTTGACGTCAAAACGGCGAATGATCTGGGGATCGAAGACGAGGTTTTCGGTTGCGAAATTCATTGGGCCAGCCAAAAAAAGTAGGTCTGATTATGTTCGGAAGGTTCGAATTTATGGTTGACATGGATCAAGCGAACGCAGGTTGCGAATGCCTCAAACACACCCGTTAAATCAAGAAGTCACGCTGTCGGTCATCAAGACGGCATGCTCCAATTGTAACCTGCGCGAGCTATGCCTGCCGCTTGGCCTTAGCCTCGAGGAGCTGGAAAAGCTCGACGACATGGTGTCGACCCGGCGCCGGATCAAGCGCGGCGACCATCTCTACCGGGCCGGCGAGGCTTTCGACGCCATCTACGCCATCCGCAGCGGCTTTTTCAAGACCGACGTGCTGCTCGAAGACGGCCGCGACCAGGTAACAGGGTTCCAGATGGCCGGCGAACTGCTCGGCCTTGACGGCATCAGCACCGAACACCACACCTGCAACGCCATTGCCCTGGAAGACAGCGAGATCTGCGCTATTCCCTTTTCGCGGCTCGAAGGACTGTCGCGGGAAATCCACACGTTGCAGCACCATTTCCACAAGGTCATGAGCCGCGAAATCGTCCGCGACCACGGCGTCATGATGCTGCTCGGCACAATGCGTGCTGAAGAGCGACTGGCCGCCTTTCTGCTCAACCTTTCACAACGCTTTACCGCACGCGGCTTCTCGCATGCCGAGTTCTACCTGCGCATGACGCGCGAGGAAATCGGCAGCTATCTCGGCCTCAAGCTGGAAACGGTGTCGCGCGCTTTCTCCCGCTTCCAGGAAGAAGGCCACATCGCCGTCCAGCAGAAACACATCCGGATTCTCAACGTGAACGGGCTCAAGGCCCTGATGAATCACCGGGCGGTCTGAGCAAGACAAAAAATGGGGCACCCCGAAGGGTGCCCCAAACAGATGTAATGAAGACATCTGACGCAAGATTCCTGCTCCCGGACGACTCACAATAACGCAAGGCGTCCGGGCAATTCGATTGCTTAGAACGAGTGCTTCATACCCATCGCCAGGCCGTTGACGCCAACGCCCGCGACGATATTGTTACCAATGGAGTAACCTGCAGCGCTGTCGTTCTTGATATGCGCGTAGTCAGCGTACAGTTCAGTGCGCTTGGACAGGGCGTAGCGTGCGCCGACGCCGATTTTCCATGCATCGGCGTTGGACACGGTCTTGTCCTTGACCTGACCGAACGAACCCAGCACGGAGAACTTGCCGAGCGGCACCGTGGCGCCGACGAACCAGTTGCGGCGATCATATCTCTGACCAGCAGGAACGCCCAGGAGAGGACCCACTGCGTTGCCGCCGATGAACGAGTTTACATCACCCTTGATGACGTCGTAGACGCCGCTGACCTTCACTGCGCCAAAGTCGTATGAAGCGCCAGTGGTTGCAACATAGAGGCGGTCTTTGTCATAACCAACAGCACGTGTGGTTTCGTAGTCAAGATCGATGCTCAGCGGGCCATTCGCATAAATCAGGTTGGCGGACAACAAGCGGTCGTCACCGTTATTGCCGCGGGTAGGCGCGGTCATCGGCGAGTGGACGGTGTTCAGGCTGCCTTCGGCGCCCTGCGTATTGGTGGCTGTAGCAAGGATCACCGTGAAGCCGGCAAAGGCAGGCGAGATGTAGGCCAGCGCATTAGCCGCGCGGTCGTACTGAGTGGTCATCGACGTCAGGCTGCCGATCGAGTAGTTGCCGAACGGATTGTACTTGCCGTAGATGCCGTAACGAATACCATCCAGGTAGCCGGCGACTACCGTACCGAATCCGCCGGTCAGGCCAACGTACTGGTGGCCTGCCGTCGACAGACCGGTGCTGGTGTCCGGGCTGATGCGATATTGCAGGTCGAACAGGGCTTTCGTGCCATTACCCAAATCCTCGACACCCTTGAAACCGATGTAGCTCAGAGAAGAAGAGCTCTGCAGGCTGTACTGCGACTGGCCGTTGGCAACCGTGCCGTTATGCCCCTGGCGGAACATGGCACCCATATCGACGTTACCGTAGATCGTGACATTGGTTTGTGCGAATACCGCACCGGAAGTGGCCGCCGCAATGGCCAGCGCGATTAGTTTTTTCTGCATTGAATTGCTCCTCAATCATTTTGTGTAGATAAATCTGGACGCGTATCCGCCCCATACGAAGCACCCCTCCCTCATCCCTGAGAAAAGTGTTCAGCGGTATTCCATTGCGAAGCCCGTGCCAGCCTTCAAAAACCCGCCTCCATTCCCTGAAAACCCTTGGCTCATCAGGACTTACGTTCTTTTTCCCCTTGGCGGCGAAGATCGAAAAGTACTTTCGGCACGCTCAGTTTCTGGACAACTGCTGCATTACTGAGCACTCCATAAACAGTATTCATCGTTTCATCAGACGCAAAAAAGCCCGGCCGGGGCCGGGCTTGAGCGGGGGAATGGAGGTGCTCAAAAGGTATATCGGGCGCTGACACCAGCCAGCCAGGTACGACCCGGTGCCGCCTCGTAGAATCGGTTGTTGCCGTCGCCGACGATGACCGAGCCAACGTACTGGCGATCGAAAATATTGTCGAAACGAACGAAGGTTCTCAGGTTCAGTTGGCCGTATTGGCGATCGACGCCGAAACGTAGATTGGCGATGGCGTAGGCCGGAGCGGCCTGCTTGGCATTAGTGTCCTCGACATAGACCTTGCTGCGTGCAATGCCCTCGACAGCCGCATGGAAGCCACTGGCCGGATGCTTCCAGGCCAGTTCGCCGAACAGGCTCTGGGCAGCGACCCCGGGCAGGCGGTTGCCGGCGGCAATGACCCCGGAGGATGAGGAGAAAGTCTGGTCGTAACGCGCATCGAGCAGGGTATAGGCGAGACGGCTGGTGAAATTGCCTGCCCAACGACTATCAACCGCCGCTTCAATGCCGCGGCGCATCGTCTGGCCGGCATTGCGATAGATGGTGCGACCGCCGACGCTGGAATCAACCACCAGTTCATCCGCCGTCTCGATCTGGAAGACAGCCACGTCAACCCGGCTATCGCTACCGACAAAGGCCTTCAGGCCGGTTTCGTAATGGGTGCTGGTCGACGGTTTGAGGGTATAGCTGAAGGTTCCGCCGACACCGGAATAGAACAGCTCATTGAAGGTCGGCGCCTCGAAACCCTGCGCCGCACTGGCGTAGAGATTGACCGTCGGGGTCAGGCGGAACATCGCTGCAACGGTCGGCGTCGTCTTGTCGTAGCTGACACTACCGCCATCGTTTCCATTGCTCAGATAGGCATCATCCACATTGAAGGAGAGCTTGCTATGCCGAACGCCACCACTGAATGTCCAGCGCTCACCCTGCCACTCGGCCTGGGCGTACTGATCGAAGCTGTTGACGCGGTCCCGCTCGTTGCGGCGCAGCGTGCCGATGACGCCACAACTCAGGTTAACCCCACACACCGTACCGCTGCCAACGTAATTGTTATAGCCACGCCGATCGTCGCTCGATTGCTCGTACTCGACGCCAACCGTCGTCGTCAGCTTGCCGCCGGCCAATTGAAAGCGGCCGACCCAGCGGGCCGACGTACCGGCAAAATCGCGGTCGAAATCGATAACGCCCCCCGATTGCTTGACCGATGATGTTTGCGTCGACTTCGGAATTGACTGGAACTGAATGGTTGAGCGCTGCCCGGCGTAGGCTGACAGCACCATTGAGTGGTCACCAAAGCGATGCTCATAGGTCAGCCCACTCTGCATGTGATCGATGCTCTTGCGGGTGTTGTAGTCCAGGGTCGGCTGTGAAACGCTGCGCGGATTAGCCAGGTAACCAGCCCAGCTCTGGCCCTGCGGGTCGTCCGCATCCTGCTTGAAGGTGTTGGCGACGAAGGTCAGCTTGCCATCCTGGCTCGGCTTGTACGTCAGCTTGACCATGGTCTGGTCACGTTCGGCCTTACTGTGGTCACGATATCCATCGGTGGCAAAATGCGAGGCATCGATCACGTAGCCGAGACCGCCGACTTCGCCCTGAGCGCTGACATCGGTCTTCCAGGTGTTGTTGCTGCCAGCCACGAAGCCGCCCTCAACGCTCGGTGCGCCCTTGCCATCGGGCGTAAACATCTGGATGACGCCGCCAGCATGGTTCCCATACACCACCGCCATCGGCCCACGCAGGACCTCAATGCGCGCGGCGCGATCAAGATTGAAGGTGGCCGCCTGACCCTGACCATCCGGCATCGAGGCCGGAATGCCGTCGGCCATCAGGCGGATGCCACGTACACCAAAAGCCGAACGGGCGCCGAAGCCACGCGACGAAATTTGCAGATCCTGCGCGTAGTTCTGGCGGTTCTGTACCGTTATGCCCGGCACTGCGACCAGCGCTTCAGAGGCATTGACCCGCGCCTGATCGGCCCCAAGGCGCGCGGCATCGACGACATCCACCGCCGCCGGCAAATCAAACGAATTGTGCTCAACCCGGCTACCGCTGACCACGACCGAATCGAGCGTCAGCGCCGCCGGTTCTGCAGCAACAGCCAGGCAGGGAAAGGTAGCAGCCAGAATGACAGCAAGGCGCTTGGGGGTATGTCTCATGATATTGTCTTTTTCCGATTGATGCGAGAGTCTGGTTGTCGCCAAATGTTCTGGTCGACCATCACCGCCGACCTCAATCTGATTATCGGCACAAGACGATTCAACCACCACGATGGTTTCGCCAGAATGCCCTCATGAAAATCATGAGATGGCCCAACCTCCATCCAGGCCGACTTTCTGCCGCCCACCGATTGCCACCGGCGCAACTTCCCGCTAACGTGCGACCTCAATCTCTTTCAACCACCGCAACGAAGGCCCCTCCCATGCAGAAACTCTCCGTCGCCAGCGCCGCCCTCCTCTTCGCGCTCTCCTGTCAGGCCACTGCAGCCGAACCAAAGGAAGAAATGACCGCTTCCGGTATCGGCATCACCATGCTCAAGGAAGGCAACGGTGCCAGCCCGAAAGCCAGCGACACGGTCAAGGTGCACTATCGCGGCACGCTGACCACCGGTCAGGAATTCGACAGTTCCTACCGGCGCAACGAACCCGCCACTTTCCCGCTCAACCGCGTGATTCCTTGCTGGACCGAAGGCGTTCAGAAGATCAAGGTGGGCGGCAAGGCCAAACTGGTCTGCCCGTCCAACCTGGCGTACGGCGCGCGCGGCGTGCCGGGGATTCCACCCAACTCAACGCTGATTTTCGAAGTCGAATTGCTCGACATCGCCAAGTAAAAAACAGCCGGCGCCAGCCGGCTTTTTTACGTCCGGTTGCCGGCCAGCGACTGGAGAATTGCTGCCGCCAGAACGGATGGATCTTCGGCACCCACAATGACATGCCGGCCATCGACGATGAAGGTCGGCACCATTGAAATGCCCATGGCGCGGAACTGGCGTTCCATGGCGCGAACCAGGTCAGTATCCTGGCCGGAAGCCAGATAATTCTCGACCTCGCGTTCGGGGTAGCCACATTCGACGGCCACCCTGACCAGCAAGGCCACATCGCCGACATGTTCGCCCCGCTGGAATTGGCCGACAAACAGCCGTTCGACCAGAGGGGCTGCATCGCCCCTCTGCTGCGCCCAGTGAATCAGGCGATGGGCCTGCAGGGTATTGGCGCGGATGCCGATTTTTTCGAAGGCATAGTCGATACCCCAGGAGCGGCCAGCCGCACGCACCCGCTCGAAGAGTGCCTCGACCAGCGCCGGCCCGCCAAATTTCCTTTCCAGAAACGGCCGGTAGGGCTCCCCCTCGGGCGGCGTATCGGGATTCAGGAAAAACGGTCGCCAGCGTTTCTCGCAGGCAAAATCGGGAATTGCCCGGGTCACCTCGGCGATAGCCGCATCAAGGCGGCGCAGGCCGATGAAACACCATGGGCAGACGAGATCGGAAACGATATCTATGGAGGTCATGGCGGCATCATACCGTTCACCATCGGGCTAGGTCTGGAAAGCCTCAGTCGATACTCTCAGCGCATTCGGCCACCCAGCCAAGCGCCTTGATGCAGGCACGGGCCATGGCTGGCAACAGCGCATCATGGCCGGCACTGACCACCGGCACCAGGGTCGTTTCCGGCCAGGACCGGTGTAGCGCTTCGGCTGCCATCGGCGGACAAACCGGATCGGCCAGCCCCTGAACAATCACTGCCGGCAGGTGGCGAATGCGCTCGATGCCGGCCAGCAACTGGCCCGGCATCAGGAAGCAGTCACGCGTCAGGTAATGCATCTGGATGCGTGCCCGGGCCATTTGCATGGCATCGGGAGGTGCAACCAGCGGCTCCTTGCCGATCAGCTTGCGCTGGTAGTTGAGCCAGACGCGGGCAGCCAATTCGGCGGTTTCAGGATGATCACCAAGAATGCGCCGGGCAAAGGCGGCCAGTGGATCGCCCTGCTCAAGACGTGGCAACAGGCTAGCCAGACCGCTGCCATAAGCACTGATTTCATCGTGCGACCCAAGAAAGATGCCATGCATGACCAAGCCCTGCACAGTTTCCGGATAAATCTGGGCATAGGTCAGGGCCAGCAGGCTACCCCACGAGCCGCCAAAAACAATCCAGCTGGAAATACCCAGTGCCTGACGCACGTAATCGAGATCGGCCACAAGATCGGGGGTCGTGTTCGCCTCCAGCTCGCCACTGGGCAGGCTGCGCCCAGCCCCGCGCTGATCGATCATGACCACGCGATAGATGCCGGGGTCGAACAGCCGCCGGTGCTCAGCCAGACAACCGCCGCCCGGCCCGCCGTGCAGAAAAAGAACCGGCACACCGTCGACCGGGCCACACTCCTCGACATACAGGATGTGCCCGTCGCCAACCGCCATCTGCCGGACACAGCGTGGCCGACAGGCCGGGAACAAGGGATCCGCGGACACTCAGGCCTCAATCAGTCCGTTGCGCACGGCAACCAGCGTCAGTTCGGCGGCGTTCTGGACATTAAGTTTCTGCTTGATGTGGTAAAGATGGGTGCCGACAGTGCTCGGACTCAGGCAGAAATCATCGGCCACATCGTTAACCGAACGACCCTCGGCCAGTTTCATAAAAACAGCGAGTTCCTTTTCGGTCAACGACTCAACCGGGCTGGCCGAGCCGGAAAGCTGGGCCAGTGCGACCGACTGAGCCAACTCGGGATCAAGATAGCGACGATCGCTCGCCACCTGGGCAACAGCCCGCAGAAACTCGTCCGGCGCCGCCCGCTTGCACAGGTAGCCGCGGGCCCCGAGGCGAAGCGCGCGCACAGGCACGATATCGTCGTGGTGCGCCGAAAGCATCAGGACTCTGGCTCTGGCGTCCCAGGCCAGCAGCCGCTCCAGCGCCGCCAGACCGCCAATGCCGGGCATTGAGACATCCATGACGACAACGTCAGGCGTCGTTTCGGCATATAGCCGTACCGCATTTTCACCGTTCTCGGCCTCACCGACCACACAGCCACCAGCGCCTTCGAGCAGACAACGAAAGCCAAGGCGCACCATCGCATGGTCGTCGGCGAGCAGGATGCGCTTGCCTTGCAGCGTGTTGTTCATGCGAATTCCTCCGGGGAGTGTTGGGGCAACGAATCCGGCAGGCGGGCGACCAGACCGAAGCCGCCCCCATCCGGTTGTTCGAACTGAAGATGGCCGCCCAGCAGGGCGATACGCTCGCCCATACCGGCCAGACCAAGGCCACATCCAGCCTGGACAGAAGGCTGGCCGGAACGTCCACGGCCGTTGTCGACCAGGGTCAGCTGCAGCCAGCCCGCATCGCGCCTGATAGCCAGATCGACCTGCGAAGCGTCAGCGTGGCGGATGATGTTGGTCAAGCCTTCCTGAACGATGCGGACAACGGTAAGTGCCAGATCATCGGCCACCGGTAGCGCCCCCAAGACCAGATGACTGTTCAGCCTGATCTCCGGATGCTGCTTTTGCCAGCTGGCGAGCAGGCGTTCGAGCGTCGTCACCACCCCGTTACCGGCGACCGGGCGCAGACGTTGGAGAATATTGCGCACGCCATCCTGCATTTCCCCGGTCACAGCAACGATGCCTTGGGCCGGAATATGCAAGGCTGGTGCGTCTGACGTGCGCTGGACAATGGCGCCAGCCAGGGCGCGGACTGCCGTAATGCCCTGAGCCAGTTCGTCATGCAGTTCGCGGGCAATGATCCGCCGCTCGTCCTCCAGGCCGGCCTGCATGCGACGGTCCACTTCGCGGGCACTTTCGAGACGGACATTCTCGTCGACCGCCTCACCCAGCCGGTCAGCCATGCCGTTGAAGGCGCGTGAGATGCGGCCGAGTTCAGGTGTCGGAAAGACGGGAAGGCGGGTATCGAAACGACCGCGCCCGGTGCGATCGAGGGCGCGCATGATCTGGGCAAGTGGATGCAGGGCCCGCCCCAGCGCACTGCGCGTCGCGACAAAAATGAGACCGAGCAAGGCGAGCGCCCAACCAGCCATGGCCAGGAGATCGTCCCAGGCGTCGATCACGGCACGCGAATCATCGGGATGCAAGATCAGGGTGTAGCCTTGAATGGCGATGGTGCGGGGCGGCAGTTCACTGGCCAGCATTCCGGCGAACCATTCCGGTACGGTACGCCCGGCCTTGTAGGTCGGCCCCGGCGAGCGGTAGATGGTGTCACCGGCGACCGTGCGGACCTCCATCGCATTGGCGCGCACCCGGCCGATGGCGCGGGCCACACCAACCAGCCGTTCGCCGCGCTGCGCAGCTGGCACATCGTGCATCTCGCCAAGCACCGCATGCAACCACTGCTCCGACACCCGGCTCGCCGCCTCGACTTCTTCGTGAATCGAACTGCGCGTGCCGTGCAGCCACAGACCAGCCAGAACGATCAGCAGGCTGGCGGCCAGCGCCGTCAGGACCAGGCCGACCCGGGTGTGCAGACTCAGGGGGGCGGGCCGGCGATTAGTCGAGGAAAGCGGCCAGACAGGCATGGTCATTTGTCGCCAAAACTGTAGCGCACACCGACCCAGGCAGAACGCGGAGCGCCGGGTGCGACGAAGGTTTCATGGCGCCAGGCGGGAGAACTGTTGGTAAAACTGCCGGCTGCGTCAAAGGGGTTGATCGCCAGCGCCGCCGCCGTCGCGTAATGCTTGTCGAAAACATTATTGATCTTGGCAAAGACCTGCCAACCGCCACCCAAGCGGGCTTCAGCGTTCAGGTTGAGAATGGCATAGCCGGGGATCTTGCCATCGCCTTCAAAGGCTTGACCAGCGACGGTGCCGGCCTGATGCTGGTTGTTTTCGTTGCCCCGGGCGATCTGGCCGGAAAACGCCTGAACATTGCCGCCGATACGCAACCAGTCGACCGCTCGCCACGACAGGCCGAGTTTCAGGCTGTGGTTCGGCAGGCCGGGCATCTGGTCACCCTTCCTGACGAAGATTTCGTCGCTGGCCGGGCACTCGGCGGCACTGCCGGCCGAGCTGTTGTTGGCGGCGAGCAGGCAGGCTTCGGACTGAAAGCTCGCCTTCAGGTAGCTGTAGTTGATCTGCCAGTCGACACGATGCTGGCTGCCATTGAGGCCAAGCTCCAGCCCCTGACGCCGGGTCTTGCCATAATTGGTGAAATAGCCGGCACTATGGGAGGTGCCGACGAACAGGATATCGTCGCGCGACAATGTGCGAAAGACGCCGGCATTCCAGTCAATGCCGCCGGCCATCTTGCCGCGCAGGCCAGCCTCCAGCGTCCGGGCGACGACCTGCTTGAGGTACGGGTCGGAGGCCATCGAATTAGGCAGGGTGCAGGGATTGGCCGGGTCGGCACAGCCGAGTTCGATCGGCGTCGGAATCCGGTTGCCCTGACTGAAGCCGGCGTAGGCGTTGAGGGCCGGAAGGACTTGCCAGCTCAGTCCGAGGGCCGGATTGAGCTGGTGATAACTGTGGTCGCCGTCGAGATTGGGCGGAGAGAGGTTCAACTCGTCATGGGTCGTCACCCGGCTCATGTTGTAGCGTGCAGCGCCAGTCAGATGAAGATTCTTGGCCAGGGCAAACGTATCAGTGACGAAAATGCTGCTCGTTCGCGTCGTACCGTGCAGGGCGTTTTCGACGACCGGATCGGCCGTCGGGGTGACGCCCCGGGCGGCATTGATCACGCCAATTTCCTGCGTTTGCGCAAAGCTCATCCGGGCAACATCAATCGATGCACCAACCCCCAGTTGCTGGCGCTCGGTGGTCAGATTCCACTGGCCCGAAGCCCCCGTGCCGCGCTGGGTCGTGCGGGTCCGGTTGTTGGCACCGGAATCGTCATCAGACAAGCCATCGAATGGCCCACCGGCAAACTCGTCGTTGAGATCACCATTCAGGGTGCTGATCTTGTTGTGACGGAAATAGACGTTGCCACTCAAACTTTGTGCATCGCTCAACCACAGGCGGCCATTCAGGGCGACCTGGGTCAGATTGTTGCGGGTGATGTCCGGCTGGGTAAAGATCTGCTCCCGCCGGGCCGCCAGCATCGACTCGGGCACCAGGCCGTTGCCGGTCATCCGCGTCACCGCCCGGGTCAGGCTGAGATCAAGTTCACCGGCCGCATGTCGGAACGACAGCTTGCCAAAGAGCTGCTTGGCATCCGAATGGGAAAAATCGCGCCAGCCATCTTCGCGGAACCAATCGCCCCCGACGTACCAACCAATGGCACCGCTATGACCGCCGTGCTCAAGTTCAAGATTGCTGCGACCAAAACTGCCACCGGATAATTCCATCTTGCTGCCGGCGTGACTGAAACCATCCTTGGTACGAATGGCAATCGCCCCGCCCAGCGTATTCAGGCCAAACGCCGGGTTCGAACCCGGAATCAGGTCCATGCCGGCAATCGCCGAATTGGGCAGAAGTTCCCAATTAACCGTATCGCCAAAGGGCTCGTTGATGCGCACGCCATCGAGATATATCGACAGCCCCTGCGGGGTGCCAAGCAAGGGAGATGCCGTAAAGCCACGGTAATTGATGTTTTGCTGGAAAGGGTTACCCTGGATTTCATTGACCGTCACGCTGGGCAATTGCCGCGCCATGAATTCCGGCAGATTCAGGCTTTCCTGGTCTTCCAGTTGCTGGCCGCTGACTGTCTGAACGTTGGCTGGCAAATGCAGGCGCGGCACGCCGATACCAGAGAGCGGTGTGGTACCGATAACTTCGACGGTCGCTGTGGTAACGACCGGATCGGCCGCGAAGGCCGGGGCAATAGCGATGGCAAGGGCGACAGATAGCAGCGAGGGTTGGGGTGTCTGGCACTTCATGTTGTTTTCTTGAGCTTGTAGTTAACCGGCACGACGACCGAAATTTCATTGGCTTCCAGTGCTTCGGGCAAGGGCGGCAAGCCGGCCAGGGCTTCGAGCATGGCCAGCGCATGCTGATCGAGGACATCAAATCCACTCGAATGATCGAGCACCACACCGATCAGATTGCCCTTGCGGGCCACCTTGAGGCGCAGGCGAACCTCGCCCTCCCAGCCGCGCATGGCGGCCACCCTGGGGTATTCCTGATGACGGGCCAACAGTTCGCCGAGGCGCTGGCGATAGCCATCCAGCACCTCGCTTTGCGGACGTTGCAGCGGGGCGGCCGGACGGGGCGACTCGGGGGCGGGTGCCGATGGTATGGCTGTTGCCGCGACACTTTCCGTCACCGGCACCGACTGGGGGGACGGCACCTGGAGCGGCCTGGTGGACGGCCCAGCAGTCTGCATGACGGAGGGTGTCGGCCGCTCCGTCCGGTTTGCTTCTGGCCGGGCCTTCTCGGGGACACTTGCCGGCGTGGTCACGGCAACGGGTCGCAATTCGGAAACGTTCATCAGGCGGATCGAGGCGAGTATCGGCGGCAGGCTGACCGGGCCATGCTGGCGCTGCCATGACGTAACGGCAAAGAGGATGGCGTGGAGCAGTATCGAGCCGCCCAGAATGATCCAGAATCGGCGGTCCACGGGACGAATTTCTGGCGCGTCTATGGTCGCGGCATGCATCACTTATCCCCTGCCAGGGCGGACTGCTCCGCCGCCGGGAACAGGTGACCGACCGAGCGGCGATATTCACTCGTGGCCAGGGGCAGATTGGCGAATGCCGCCGGCAAGGGACGCATCAGCACGTCGTTCATGTCCAGCCCGGCTTTTGCCGCCTCATGCATCGTCGCACTCAGCCAGTTGAGCCAGTCCCGCGTCTGACCAATCGGTGCTGCGTCGCTCGTTGCCATGCCATGACCGGGCAGCAGGACCTTGAAGCCAGCCTGGCGGGTCAGCGCCTCAAGCTGGTCAAGCGCAGCCAGCCAGTGCCCCACGTCGGCATGCGGCGTAGTCGGGGCCCGACCATTGAAGACCAGATCACCGGCAAAAACAACGCCACTCGCGTCGTCGACGATGACCAGATCGGCATCGGTGTGGCCATCAAGGGCAACCAGACGGAGGCTGCGCCCAGCCACCTCAAGGCGACCCGCCGTCAACGTCCGGCCCGGCACCAGTACTTCAGTGCCCTTCATCCAGTCGCCCGACATCCGGAAGAGGTTTTCGGCAAAGGCATTGCCCTCACTGACGATGCCCTGGCGGGTTTCGGCCAGCGCTGCGATGGGTATATCGGCGAACGCCAGATTGCCGAGAAAATGATCGGGGTGATGATGGGTATTGATAACCAGCACGACGGGCAGCGCGGTAATTGCCGAGATGGCCCGGCGCATCTGCTGGCCATAGCGCAGCGACGGTCCGCTGTCGATGACAATGACGCCCTGCGGCGCAATGATGAAGGCCGTGTTGACGATGTTGCCGCCGTTGGTCGTGGTGAAATCCTCGCTCCTGCCGATAAACGCATAGACCTTGTCGGCAATCGGCGTGGCGCTCAGCCGATAGTCGAAATCAACGGCCCCGGCCCGAATGGCGACCAGCATGAGCAAGGCGCAGAGTAGCTGCTTCATTGCCCGATCCTCGCCTTGAAGGCATTGCCGTTGTTATCGCGCCCCGAGGCTTCAACCGCCCCCTCCGCCCCACCACGATTGAGCGTAAACACCGGATTTTCGCTGACCGGCTCGTAGGTCTGAACGCGCATCAGGCGCTGGCCGGCGGCATCGGTAAAATTGATCTCTTCCAGGTGAAAGGCCGGCGTCCCGGCGACCAGCCCGGTATCCATCGGATGCACGATGCGCAGGCGGACACGCCCGGCATTCGGGCCTTCGCTCCACTGGCGACCGGTCACCTCATTGAGGCGCTGTTGCCACTCCTTCGAACCACCGGCGGCTGACGGTGCGGTGCACCCGCCCCCGACCGTATTCACCCAGGTCCCGCCCACATGCCAGATGCCGTCGGCGGTACGCGCTGCCGCACGTACTGGCGTCGATTGCTGCAACTTGACGCGAAAGCCGAGATAGGCCGGAGCACCGTCGGGAAAAAAGCGCAGCACCTGGACAATCGGATTGAAATCGGCAAAGACCAGGACTTCGACCACCCCCGGCAGCGCCGTGGCGTCGACGGTGACCGGCACCTGCATCGGATTTTCAGCGATGGACGGCGAATTGACCTTGACGCGTGGATCGAAGAGAACCGGCGCGCCAGCCAGAAAGGCTTTCTGCATATCCGACCAGCGCGCCGAGTCGAGCGGATCACCGCTCTCGCGCAGCGCAGCTGCTTCGGCTGGTGACAGCAGCGCCGCCAGCGCAATCGCCGCAATGGTCAGTGGGTATTTCATCCTTGTCTCGCTCCATAATGCCCGTTGGGCTCTTTGAGCAAACATGTGTGCAAAGCGCGTGCCAAGACCTGCCCACTTTGCGGAATCCTCGATCTGGCGTGCCAATTCGCCCGTTGCCGTGGTACGGGGGTCGCCTCTGAGCAACCCTGCTGTGCAACTTTGGAGCAGGTGGTGACAATTGGAACAGCCGGCCGGCCAATGCCACTGCTCCCGGAAAATCCACCGGCATCCCTTCTACAGCCCCGCCAACAGGAGCGCCGGCGATTTCGACCCGGGTTGGCACAGCCCTTGCAGATTGTGTTCCCTGCCAGCGAGCCGATTCAGGGAATGGAGGTGGCTCGCCAGCATGTCATTCCATCCGGCCGGGCCGTGTAAAGCACGATTTGCTGAGATGGAACCATTGGATAATCAAGGAGACAATCCATGCACAGTCATACCCCTTTCAAGCGGAGAGTCATTACCCTCGCGCTTTTGATGTCGGCAGCGTTTGCTGGCACCCAGGCCAGCGCCGGCGTTACCGACGCCGACATCCTCAATGATGCCAAGACCCCCGGTGACGTCGTCAGCTTCGGCCTCGGCACCCAGGGCCAGCGTTTCAGCCCGTCCACCCAGATCAACGCCAAGACGGTGAAGAACCTGGTCCCGGCCTGGTCGATGTCCTTCGGCGGCGAAAAGCAGCGCGGCCAGGAATCGCAACCGGTCATCGCCAACGGCAAGATGTTCGTCACCGCCTCGTACAGCCGCCTGTTCGCCATCGACGCGAAGACCGGCAAGAAGCTGTGGAAGTACGAACACCGCCTGCCCGACGGCATCATGCCTTGCTGTGACGTGATCAACCGTGGCGCCGCCCTCTACGGCGACCTCGTCATCTTCGCCACGCTCGACGCCCAGCTCGTCGCCATGAACCAGGAGACCGGCAAGGTCGTCTGGAAGGAAAAGATCGGCGACTACGCCGCTGGCTACTCCGCCTCCGCTGCCCCGATCATCGCTCGCGGCAAGCTGATCACCGGCATTTCCGGTGGTGAATTCGGCGCCGTCGGCCGCATCGACGCCCGTGACCCGCTGACCGGCAAGCTGATCTGGTCGCGTCCGACCGTCGAAGGCCACATGGGTTATCGCTACGACGCCGAAGGCAAGGCCATTGACAACGGCATCTCCGGCACCACCAACGCCACCTGGACCGGCGACCTCTGGCAAACCGGCGGCGCAGCCACCTGGAATGGCGCCACCTACGACCCCGAGACCAACCTGATCTTCGCCGGCACCGGCAACCCGGCCCCGTGGAACAGCCACCTGCGTCCGGGCGACAACCTGTTCTCGTCCTCCACCGTGGCCATCGACGCCGACACCGGCAAGATTGCCTGGCACTACCAGAACACCCCGCACGACGGCTGGGACTTTGACGGTGTGAACGAATTCGTCTCCTTCGACTACAAGGATCCGAAGACTGGCAAGATCATCAAGGCCGGCGGCAAGGCCGACCGTAACGGTTTCTTCTTCGTGAATGACCGCACCAACGGAAAGCTGCTCAACGCCTTCCCCTTCGTCAAGAAGATCACCTGGGCCACCGGCATCAATCTTGAAACCGGCCGTCCGAACTACATCGAAGAAGGCCGTCCGGGCGACCCGACCGCCAGTACCGATGGCAAGAAGGGCAAGGTCGTCTTCTCGGCTCCGTCCTTCCTGGGTGGCAAGAACCAGCAACAAATGGCCTACAGCCCGCAGACCGGCCTCTTCTATGTGCCGGCCAACGAATGGTCCATGGACATCTGGAATGAGCCGGTTTCCTACAAGAAGGGTGCGGCTTACCTTGGCGCCGGCTTCACCATCAAGGCTATTCACGACGACTACATCGGTGCCCTGCGCGCCGTTGATCCGGCCACGGGCAAGATCGTCTGGGAAAACAAGAACTACGCTCCGCTCTGGGGTGGCGTCCTGACCACCGCTGGTGGCCTGGTGTTCTACGGTACCCCGGAAGGCTTCCTGAAGGGTGTTGATGCCAAGACCGGCAAGGAACTGTGGTCCTTCAACGTCGGCACCGGCATCGTTGCACCGCCGGTCAGCTGGGAACAGGATGGCCAGCAGATGATCGCCGTGACGACCGGCTGGGGCGGTGCTGTTCCGCTCTGGGGCGGCGACGTTGCCAAGCGTGTGAACTACCTCGAACAAGGCGGTTCCGTCTGGGTCTTCAAGCTCCACAAGGGCTAAACTAGGCTAATGTCGGGCCGCCAGAACAGCGGCCCGACATTCTCTGCTTCATTCAATATCGATAAGGAAAACAGTCATGTTCCGTCACCGCAAACTCGCCGCCGTGCTACTGGGCAGCCTTCTGATCAGCCCGTTAGCCATGGCCGATGCCAAGAACGACACCGAGATGAAGAAATTGGCCACTGCCAGCGGCTGCATGACCTGTCACGGCATCGAAAAAGACAAGCCCGGCCCGGATGGCCTCAAGCCGATCGGCCCGGCCTGGATCAATGTCGCCAAGCAATACAAGGGTAAGCCCGGCGCCACGGAATTCCTGACCCGCGTCGTCCTCGAAGGCTCGAACCCCTATAGCAGCCACTGGAAAGACAAGGTCAGCGGCCTCTCCATGCCGCCCAATGCCGTCGCCATCACGGAAGGCAATGCCCGCCTGCTGGTGAACTGGATTCTCGCCATGTAAGCTGCAACTTGCAGGATGAAACAACAAACCGGCCCGTGTGGCCGGTTTTGCATTTTAGGTATCCGTAGCGTGTATTGTTGGCACCGCAGGCATGCCGAACAAAGCGCATGATCAGTCGCCGCGTTTCACTAGCCAATCGAGCAAAGTCGCATACAACTTTTGCGGTTCAACGGGCTTGCTGACGTGCTCATTCATACCTGCGGCTAGACAGGCTTCGCGATCGTCATCAAAGGCATTCGCTGTCATCGCGATGATGGGCGTAGTCTGGTTAAGCAAGCCGGCGCGGATGGCTTGCGTGGCCTCCGTGCCGTTCATGACCGGCATCTGCATATCCATCAGGATCAGGGCGTAACGGTTCTGACCGGCCATCTCGGCGGCCTCCTGGCCATTCCCGACAACATCCACCACCAATCCCGCATCTTCAAGCAGTTCGCGCGATATTTCCTGGGTGATTGGCTCATCTTCCGCCAGCAGGATACGTGTGCCGGCATATTTGGCCAGCGCCTGCTCCGCCGAGAAGGTTTCAGCGCTTGCTGCAGGTACCATGACAGCGGGTTCGCGCTTCTTGAACGGAACGACGAACCAGAAGTTGCTGCCTTGCCCCGGGAAGCTTTCCACGCCGATTTCCCCACCCATGAGCGCGACCAGCCGCTTGCAGATCGCCAGCCCGAGTCCGGTGCCGCCAAACTTTCTGGCCATGCTGTTGTCGGCCTGTTCAAAGGATTGGAACAGACGCGACTGCGTATCGGCGTCTATACCGATGCCAGTGTCACGGACTTCGAAACGCACTTGTACCGACTCGCTTGTTTCGCCGACCGAGCGGACGCGCAGATCGACCGCGCCCTGTTGCGTAAATTTGATGGCGTTAGCGACAAGATTTGAGAGTACCTGGCCAAGCCGCAACGGATCGCCCTTGAGCGGCGCTTGTGCAAGCTCGACGGGCATGTCGCCAGCCAGGCGCAGTCCTTTCTCCATGGCCTTGCACTCAAGCATACTGACAACGCTTTCCACACTCTGACTCAAGCGCAGCGGCACGTCTTCAAGCACCATGCGCTCGGCTTCAATCTTGGAAAGATCGAGGATGTCGTTGAGGACAACCAGCAGACGTTCGGCGGAAATCTGCGCCTTGTCGAGTTGATCCAGCCCCTTGGGATCGGCCATGCGGCGTTTGGCCATGTCTATCATGCCCATCACGCCGTTCATTGGCGTGCGCAGTTCGTGGCTCATGTTGGCCAGGAAGGTGCTCTTGGCTCGACTGGCAGATTCAGCGGCAATTTTGGCTTCGATGAGGGCGGCAGTACGCTGCAGCACTTCCTGCTCAAGGTGCTCGCGGTGGTGGGCCAACTCATGCGCAATCTGCATGCGTTCCGTAATATCGCGGGTAAAACCGACGGTGCCGAGCAGCTTGCCATCAAGTTCCACCGGTGACTTGTATGTTTCGAACCACTGCCGTAGGCCGTTGCCGTTAATGATTTCCTCTTCAACATTTTTTGCCTGCCCCGAAGCGAGCACCGCCCTGTCGTCAGCCAGATAGCCTTCCGCCAGTTCGGGCGGAGCAATATTGAAATCATTCTTGCCCACCAGATCGTTGGCGCTACTCGCCCCGAACAGCTTCACGAACTGGTCGTTAACAGCAAGGAAGCGGCTTTCAGTGTCCTTCAGCCAGACCGCAAATGGGAAATTGTCGAGCAAGGCGCGCTGATACCGCTCGTGTTGCCGCAAGGCCTGCTCGGCATTTTTTCGCTCGGTAATATCGTCGTAGATTCCCAGCACACCGATTACCCGCCCCGATGCATCCAGCAATGGCACCTTTGACGTACGCAACCAGATAGTTTGGCCATTCGGCGTCGTCTGTGGCTCCTCGTAGTTCATGCGCGCCACTCCCGACGCCATCACCTGCCGGTCGTCGGCGCGGTAAAGCTCGGCCTGCTTGGCCCAGCCCATGGCGAAGTCGTCCCGTCCAATGAGATCAACTGGCGTCTGCAGCCCGGCATCGTGTGCAAAGGCAGGATTGCAGCCGAGATAGCGAGACTCGCAATCCTTCCAGAAAACACGAATCGGCGCGGTATCGATGATCGATTGCAATAAACTGCGGGATTCCTGCAACGCTATCTTCGACTCACTACGGGCCACTTCTCGCAGCAGGTAAGTCAGCAAGCCCAGGCTCGGTGGCGCGATGATGCATGCGGTGACGACACCGGTCAGCACATAGTCCCAGGTCACTTCGCCTTTCAGCAACAGGCTCATCACCGATACGATCAGGAGCGCACCGAGCACGGCCCCTGACGACACAACTACCCACAGGCGCCAGCCCTGCAGCCGCAGAAGCAATGAAACCAGAGCATGGTGTTGAGTAGGCACTTTAAAGACCCTATTACTGTTGCGACATTATCCCCAGATTTGCACCCAGGCAGGATTGACCGACGTCAATGCCTGCCCTTAAACCAACAACAAATCGCTGTCTGGCAACAGGTGCCGACGCCGTGACGACGAGACCTGGAATAGGCACCGGACCACCCGAAAACCCTCATTGCTTACGCCCTTTGTCATATTTCAAATGAATAACCATTCTGATAACATGGTCATTATTCATCTACCAATGACCGACTGACCGATTGCTCACCAGCAAGTGACACAGGAGTGGACCATGAATTCTGTTCCAAGCAATAAGCAGCTGAAAGATGAGCCCCTGGCCGCCTATCTGGGCTCCGTCAAGTTACTTGGCGAGAAACTCGGCCGCATTGCCTCCGGCAAGAAAGAAATTGCCGGCAACCTGAGCCGTGCAGCAGCCGCCCTGAGGTCTATTGCGGCCATAAGCAAACCCAAATAAATCCGCAGTCCCGTGAGCTTTGCTATCCAGCAGAAGGCTCACGATGTTGGCAGATATCGGAACAATCTCGGCAAGCCAAAAACTACCGGGCGGCCTTGCTCAACCTGACAGTAAGCCAGAAGGCACTGCCCGAGCCTTGCTTGCTATCGACACCGATATCCCCGCCCGTTGCTTTCACCGGACGCTTGCTCAGGGCAAGGCCGAATCCGAACAAATGCTGAGCCAGATGAAGGCCCGATGGAAAAAGCGGCAAATTCACACGCGCCAGCACTGCTCCACATTTGAGCAGTTGCTGATCAAATGATCAGCACCGACTTCCCGGCAAGTCCTTTTTCCCCAGCCGATTCATACACAACACAATGATTTTATTAAGTTTAATTATTTTCGAAGGCTGATCGGAACGCCTGGCACACGGCATGCACATTACTTGGCACGAGCCACGGCAGGTCGTCATCGCGAATCAACCGAATCTGCCGGCTTCGAGTTACCCCGTTAGCCATTCAATTCGAGAACACTGGAGACAAATATGACCGTTTATGCAGCTCCCGGCGCCGCAGGCGCAAAGATCGCCTACAAGGCCCAGTACAACAACTTCATCGGCGGAAAGTGGGTTGCCCCGGTCAAGGGTGAGTACTTCGACGTGATCACCCCGACGACCGGCAAGGTCTACACCAAGGCTGCCCGTTCGACCGCCGAAGACATCGAGCTGGCCCTCGACGCCGCTCACGCCGCTGCTGATGCCTGGGGCAAGACCGGCCCGGCCGAGCGCGCCAACCTGCTGCTCAAGATTGCTGACCGCCTCGAAGCCAATCTGGAAACCCTGGCTTATGCCGAGACCGTTGATAACGGCAAGGCCATCCGCGAAACGCTGAACGCCGACATCCCGCTCACCGTCGACCACTTCCGTTACTTCGCCGGCTGCCTGCGCGCTCAGGAAGGCGCTCTCTCCGACATCGACGAGAACACCGTGGCTTACCACTACCACGAGCCGCTCGGCGTCGTCGGCCAGATCATCCCCTGGAACTTCCCGATCCTGATGGCGGCCTGGAAGCTGGCCCCGGCCATTGGTGCCGGAAACTGCGTGGTCCTGAAGCCGGCCGAATCGACCCCGATCTCCATCCTGATCCTGGCCGAGCTGATCGCCGACCTGCTGCCGCCGGGCGTCCTCAACATCGTCAACGGTTTCGGTCGCGAAGCCGGCATGCCGCTCGCCACCAGCAAGCGCATCGCCAAGATCGCTTTCACGGGTTCGACTTCGACGGGCCGCGTCATCGCCCAGGCCGCTGCCAACAACCTGATCCCGGCCACGCTGGAACTGGGTGGCAAGTCGCCCAACATCTTCTTCGCCGATGTCATGGACAAGGATGACGGCTTCCTCGACAAGGCCATCGAAGGCATGGTGCTGTTCGCCTTCAACCAGGGCGAAGTGTGCACCTGCCCGAGCCGTGCCCTGATCCAGGAATCGATCTACGACAAGTTCATGGAGCGCGTGCTCAAGCGCGTCGCCGCCATCAAGCAGGGCAACCCGCTTGATACCGACTGCATGATGGGTGCCCAGGCATCGCAAGAGCAGATGACCAAGATCATGTCCTACCTCGACGTAGGCAAGCAGGAAGGTGCCGAATGCCTGATCGGCGGCGCCCGCGCTGTCCTCGAAGGCGACCTGGCTGGCGGTTACTACATCCAGCCGACCCTGTTCAAGGGCCACAACAAGATGCGCATCTTCCAGGAAGAAATCTTCGGGCCGGTGCTGGCTGTCACCACCTTCAAGGACGAAGCCGAAGCTCTGGCCATCGCCAACGACACGCTCTACGGCCTCGGCGCTGGCGTCTGGAGCCGTAACGGCAACGTCGCCTACCGCATGGGCCGCGCCATCAAGGCCGGTCGCGTGTGGACCAACTGCTACCACGCCTACCCGGCGCACGCAGCCTTCGGCGGCTACAAGGAATCCGGCATCGGCCGCGAGACCCACAAGGTCATGCTGGACCACTATCAACAGACGAAGAACCTGCTGGTTTCCTACAGCGAAAGCAAGCTGGGCTTCTTCTAATTCCATGCTCAGATCACTCGTGACGCGAAGACAGGCCGAAGACAGTGCGATTAGCACGGCGATGCGGCGTCGACAAAGTCACGGCTGGTCTGAGTTGGAATAAACCGAGCATCTCCTCCACTGGCCGCATTGTTTTTGCGGGCAACTCTTGGGGGCGGGTAACCGCCCCCCTTTTTTAAATTCACTTTTGGGAGAATTTCATGGTCGACCGTGTCATCTGTACGCCGGCAACGCTTGAACTGATCGCGCTCCTGAAACAGCAATACGGGCCGGAACTGATGTTCCACCAGTCCGGCGGCTGCTGCGACAACAGCGCTGCCAACTGCTACCTGCCCACGGACCTGACCATCGGCCCCTACGACGTCCATCTGGGTGATATCGGCGGCGTGCCGTTCTATATCAGCGCCTCGCAATACGAGTACTGGAAGCACACGCAACTGATCATCGATGTGATCGAGGGATCGGGCGGTACCTTCTCGCTCGAAGGCAATACCGGCAAGGCTTTCCACACGCGTTCGCGCTTGTTTACCGACGCCGAATGGGCCGAACTGCAGGCCGCTGGCATCGTTTAATCCAAGGAAATACTCTCATGAACAAGCAACTGCACACCACCCTGCTGCTGCCCCTGCTCGCAGCCGCCACCTTCGCCAGCGTCACGCCGGCCCATGCCGCCGACGGTGAAGCCATCGTCAAGAAAGCCCGCTGCGTCGCCTGCCATGCCGTCGACCAGAAACGCGTCGGCCCGGCCTACAAGGAGGTCGCTGCCAAATACAAGGGCGACAGCAAGATCGCTGCGGTCCTCTTCGAAAAGGTTCGCCATGGCGGCTCCGGCAACTGGGGCCAGATCCCGATGATTCCCCACCCGGCAGACAAGATCAGCGACGACGACCTGAAAGCCGCCGTGCAGTGGATCCTGGCTCTCGAATAAGCGATGCCGCGCCCCGCCAAGGGGCGCCCAAGGGAGAACAGCAATTCCCTCGGTGGAAAATCGCCAAAAGCCATGAACGACCCAATCTTAGCGATCGGTTTTACTTATACCGACGGGATTGAGCGATGTCCCCTAAGGCAGGGAGATCTGAAACCATCTCAGGATCGTTTCAAAGAAATGATCTGGATCAACCGGTTTGGTAATGAAGTCATTCATCCCCGCCGCCATACAACGCTCTCTGTCTTCAACAAACGCATTGGCGGTCATTGCCAGAATCGGGGTGTCGGCATAGCCGGGCAACGCGCGGATCACGCGCGTCGCCTCAAGACCATTCATCTGCGGCATTTGCATATCCATCAGGATCAGGTCGTAGTGACTGCGTTGCGCCATGGCGACAGCGACAGCCCCATCCTCAGCCAGTTCTACGGTGAGCCCGACATCTTCCAGCAGGTTGCACGACACCTCCTGATTGATTGGCTCATCCTCTGCCAGAAGTATACGAGCGCCAGCGTGGATCGTCTTGAGGAGCAGCTCAGTCGACTGCTCGGCAACAGGTGCCGTAGCAGGCGCTGCATCCCTCGTTTTTTTCATCGGCACGATGAACCAGAAAGTACTTCCCTGCCCCGGCACACTGTCGATACCGAGCGTCCCACCCATGATTTCAACGAGTCGCTTGCTGATCGCGAGTCCCAGGCCGGTGCCACCGTATTTTCGCGTCATTGAGACATCGGCTTGCTCGAAGGCCACGAACAGACGTTTCTGATTGTCGGCTGAAATGCCAATGCCGGTATCTTCCACCTCGCAACGGAAAACAATCTCGTCGGTGGACTCTTTCTCCTGCCTGATGCGTACCGTGATGGAACCGTGCTCGGTAAATTTGACGGCATTGCCGGCCAAATTGAGCAACACCTGTCCCAGACGCAAAGGATCCCCAATCAAATGCAGCCTGGCGATGTCTGCGGGCAGGTCAAAGAACAGCTTCAATCCTTTTTCCGCCACACGCTGACCGATCATGATGCTCAGGTTTTCAAGAACCTGAGGGAAATTGAATCGCACCTGACCCAATGTAAGTTTGTTGGCCTCAATCTTGGAGAGGTCGAGGATGTCGTTGATCACCGAAAGGAGATGGGCCGAAGCCTGCTTCACCTTGGTCAACTGATCAATCTGTTTGGGTTCGGAGACCCGCCTCAACACCAGATCGGTCATGCCCATGATGGCATTCATGGGGGTGCGAAGTTCATGACTCATGTTTGCCAGGAAGGTGCTTTTCGCGAGATTGGCTGCGACAGCGGACTCTTTGGCCAGATTCAATGCAGAGGTTCGCTCTTCAACGAGCGACTCCAGGTGATGGCGGTGCTGTTCGAGTTCGGCCGCTGATTCCTTCTGCGCAGTGATATCAACGCAAAACCCGATATACCCGATGAAATTGCCATCGCTGTCATAGCGCGGATTTCCATCATCCCTGATCCAGTGATACGTGCCATCGGCATGATGAATCCGATACTCCATGCTGAACGGCTTCTGAGCATCGAATGACCTCACGTAGGTCTGCAGGCAATGTTCATGATCGTCAGGATGAAGACCTTGAACCCAGCCATTGCCGACCTCCTGCGCCAGCGTTCTACCGGTAAAACGCAACCATGGCTGATTAAAGTAGTTGCATAGCTTATCAAGGCCAGAGGTCCAGATCAGCGTCGATCCACCATCAGCCAGGGTCCGGAAATGCTGCTCGTTCTCCCGCAACAATATTTCAGTTCGCTTACGCTCCTCAATTTCCCGGGACATGCCTTCATGACTCAACTTTATCTGCCAACTCATGGCATCAAAAGACTGGGCCAATTGGGAAATTTCGTCGTGTTCGACGGATTTAACCCCTGTTTGAACACCGTATTCGCCACGGCCAATCTTTTCCGCAGCCTCGCGCAGGCGAAGGAGATCGCGGGTCAGCCACCAGCTGAACAGGGCGAACAGGAAGCCCGCGAGAATCAAACCGGCAATGGCAATCATTCCATTCTGGCGGGCCAGTGCTTCACGCGCCGCGACCAGGAAACTGGTTGAAATGCCGATATTGACTTTGCCAACCCTCACGCCGTTGATCGACAAGACCATGTCAACATCAACATGCTCATCGCTCCCAGCACCTTCATGCCGACCATGGATCGGATCGTAAGCGCCACGCGGGATTTCACCGGCCTGCCCTACAACGACGCCATCCGTATCAATCACCTCGATGTGCTCAACCGTATGCGCCAGACGAAGCTCTCGCAGGATGTCATTGAGCGTTGAGTAATCATGCTGGACAAGCGGGCCGGAGATCGCCAGGTTCAAGAGCGGCTGGATCGTTTCAATCCGGATCTGCATCTGTTCCTTGAGAACTTCCTGCGTGATCCGGCTGGCGTTATAGATGATCAGCGACAGGACGATGCACTGTATGACTACAGCACCCAAAATCAACTTCGCACGTAGTGAGAGGTTCCACATGCTGTGATCGTCCGATGACGTTATTTCAGCTTCGCTTCGGTCGTCGCGAGATACGGATCGAGGCGTCGCATTGCCTCTTCGGTCGCCGTACTCAATGAGTCATAGCCAAGCTTTTGAAAAAAAGGTGTCGCTTCGGGAGTTTTGCCAAATGCGAGCAATTGCGTCCGCAGACGCTGCAATTCAAGCTTGTTCGTACCAGGGGATGCAATCACCACGTAGCCGGGCAGGACGCCGGCCTGGAGGAGAATTTTTAACTGATTGCGAGCATTCGAGTCGATAAACCCCTGGCTGCGAAAAACCATGGCCTGGGCAACACCCTGCGTAAGGGCGATCTGGCTGCTGTCATAGCTGCGCGTTTCAATCACCTTGAAATCCCGCCCCATTTGCAGACCTCTCTTGGCCAAGGCGTCCATCATGACAATCGCCACGAGTGCATTGTTATCGAGAACGGCGATCGTGCTGCCCCGCAAGGCATCGAGATTAGCCGGTCCATCCGCTTCCCTGGCAAGCAGAATCGCTTGGTGCTCCGGCAAGAACATCACCAGAGGATGCCAGCCCAGTCGCTTTTGCGCCAAACGGGCAATGTGTGGCGGGCTGATCAGAAGGTCGAAGCCATTCTCCTGAATCCGCTGGTACATACCTCGGAAATTGGGTGGCGTTTCGAGTTGGACAGACGACAAAGCCAAGCCCTTTTCCAGACTCTCCATCAGGGGCTGGTAGATTTCATAAGCGGCGCGAGACGAGACAACAGGCAAGGTACCAAGACGCAACACCTTATCTGCGGCCAACGCCGGAGGACCAAGCAGCATTGCCCCCAAGATCAGCAAAATCTGAATTAAGCGGCATCCTTGGCGCATTTGTAATCTCCCTTTTTTCTCTCCCGCAGACTCCATAATGGACCATAAAAATCAATTTCACCAGTAAAATTGTTTTTGATACATATAGCGTATTTTCCGCCCCCCATCCCGGCGGCGCGCGAGAAATAGCGAACCCGTGTTTAAGCCCCGCCAACCAGAAGAGTCCGCATGACAGCCGCCCCCTTGGCGGTCAGCAACCAGCCCAGAATGCCGATGTTGATCAACACCGTCGCCCAGAAGATCACCTGGAATGATCTCTTGCGCGATTTGTGGCGCAACACCTTCTGGGCAAGCAAAGCCCCCGGCCAACCGCCGACAAGACCGATCAGGAGCAGGGTACTTTCCTGCGTTCGCCATCGACCGCTCACGGCGGCCGATTTATCCCAGGCATACATGACAAAAGCCAGCAGACTGGCCACGGCATATAACCCGGCAAGCGCGGGTGGCAATTTGCCAAACACAGCGGACGCAGTGACTGACAGCAAAAACAGCACGGCCAACATGGGTGACACACCCTTCCACCTGCTGCTGCGATCAGATGCAGCAGGCACCGATGCAACGACAAATGCGACATTTTCTGCCCGGACCCTGCCCGTGGCATCCGTTGCCAGCGTATAGGTGACGATTTCACCTAGCGAGGGGCGTCGGTCTCGACGGGTAAACGCCTTGATGTGCAGAAAAACCAGCTCTCCCCCGCCATTCGGGGTGATGAAGCCAAAGCCCTGAACGTCCTTCCAGCGGGTGATTTTTCCTTGATAGCGCATGGTTTTGCTCGCAGCCAAAAAATTTAATGGCCTTGCTTTCGTTCGTTCGTTCGTTCGGCCAAGCGTATCACGGGCATATCGTGACCATTCTCCCGCTGAAATTGACAATAAAAAGCCACCCGAAGGTGGCTTTTAAGGGGAATGCACGGATGTGCTTATTGCTTTAGTCAGTACATATTGCTCCGCTGTGGAACAACTGTTCAATTTCTGAACAACCTACCGGGCAGCATGCGCTGCAATGTGCCGTCTCGCAACATGGCGTGTTTCACTGCGCCAGCCACATGCAGGACGATCAACGCGGCAATGCCCCAGACCAATCCTTCGTGGAGCAATTTGAAAATGGCATTGAACGATTCACTGGGCGCAACAATTCTCGGCAACTCAACACCGAAAAACTTGGTGGCGTAAGTGGTGAACGACGATGCCAGATAACCGGCCAGCGGCACCAGGGCGAGCAGGGCGTAGAGCCCATAGTGAGTAACCATTGCCAGCCTGGCCTCCCATCCCCCACTAATAGCAGACGGCGCCGGATGGCCGCGCCGCCAGGCAAGTCGGACAACAACCAGCAAAAGGGCCAGCAGGCCGAGGGATTTGTGCAGGCCGTAGGCGGCGCTGCGCTCAGCCCCTTTGGGCAGATCGACCATGGTCCAGCCGAGCCAGAGCAACCAGGCGATAAGGATGGCCTGCCCCCAGTGCAGGGCGATGGCTGGCAGGGTATAACGCTGACTGTTCATCGGATACTCACACCCCAGGGAAGTTCGCCGACTTCAATGTCGAGCCGTCTTTGGTAGCTGGCGGTATCGATGACCGAAACCGTCCCGGAACGGCCATTGGCCACGTAGAGCTTGCTGCCATCCGGCGTAATCGCCATGTTCCACGGCCGCTTGCCGACCTCAATGGTAGCCACTACCGTATTGCTGGCAACATCAATTGCCATCACCGACGGATCTCGCCCATTCGAGACAAAAACCCGCTTGCCATCCGGATGCACGGCGATACCCGCCGGATATTGCCCGGCGGTGATTTCTGCCACGGCACGACGCTCCGCCACATCGATGACATAAACCTTGCCGGTCATTTCGCTGGCCACATAGGCGCGGCTACCATCAGGCAGGAAGCCGATGCCGCGCGGCCGCTTGCCGACAGGAATACTCGCCACCTGCTTGCGCGCCGCCACATCGACGACATCAACCTGCTCCGCCTCTTCGGCGCTGGCGTAAAGCCAGCGGCCATCCGGACTGAACACCGCATGTTCCGGATTCTTGCCTTGCACCTTGATACGGGCCAGTTCCCTGCCCTTCGGCGCGGCCAGCAAAACAATACTGTTGTCGTCTTCAACCGCAACCGCGAGCAACTTGCCATCAGGCGACAGGCTGATCCCTTCCGGCGAGTCGCCAACCCGCACCGCGGCAATCTGCTTGCCGGCCACGGTATCGACAATGAGTACGCTGCCGGTCTTGCCATCGGTCAGGTAGAGCCGCCCATCGCCAGCCGCAATGCCGCGTGGGCGCTGACCGACGGGAATATTGACGAGTCGCTGATCGGTCGCAGTATCGATGACGCTGACACTGGCCGATTTTTCGTTCGGCACGTAGGCCAGCGGTGCAGCCAGCGCAGTGCCGGCCAGCACACCGACCAACACGGCAAGCAGGAGATGCGGCAAAGTCGGGCGCACGTTCAATTGGCCTGATGAGAGATGCCGTGGCGCTTGAAGATGTCGGCAATCGTGCCGTCACGCTTCAAACCAGCCAGCGCGCTGCCAATAGCTTCGGCCAGCGCCTGATCCTCGACCTTGACGGCCATGCCAAGCGGCCAGCTATCGATCTTCAGTTCGGCAAACTTCGGGCTGTCGAGTACCACCTTGTCCTGCCCCTTGATCGCCGCCTCAAGTTCGCCACGCTGTGCCAGCACGGCAGAAACCTTGCCTTCGGCCAGCCCCTTGGCCGCTTCGGCAACACTCTTGAAATGCACGACGTTTTCCCGCAGGCGACCATTCAGCACACCGAGCAGGAAGGAATCGGCCAGCGAGGTTGTTTCGACACCGATCTTTTCCCGCGTGAAGATTTCCAGAGCTACAGCTGCCGAACCCGAAAGCGCCTTTGGCAGACGTTCGGGATTGCGGGCCAGAGCCAGCGTCTCGACATGGTAAGCGCCAAAGATACGGACTTTGTCGTTGCTGCGCGCCAGATACTCGTCGACCGGCACATGCATCATCACATCCGATGGCTGGGTACCCAGATAATGGCCTTTCCAGACCATGTTGCGCAGATCGTCGTTCATGTCTTCGTCGGCGTTGTAGCCGACGATTTCGGCGGTCAGGCCAAGCTTTGCCGCAATCGCCCGGGCGATGTCGGCATCGATGCCTTTGCCACCGGCCATCGAATATGGCGAAAAATCGTTGTAGACCGCAACGCGCAGACGACCACGCTGACGGATCGCATCCAGGCCATCAGCCAGGGCCGGCAGCGCTGCTGCCATGGGCAAGGCAGCCAGGGCCTTGAGCCAGAGACGACGATTATTCTTCATGGACGGTTTCCAGCCAGGTGCGGATAGCCCACATGGCCTCCTGACTCAGCGTACCCTCGAACGGCGGCATATAAACACGACCATCGCGCACAGCCCCCTTGCGGATGCGTTGCAGGAAAACCTCATCCCCTTCGTCAGCCACGGGGAGGTAGCGCAGATCAGGCGCGATGCCGCCGGAAATGGCCCCCAGGCCGTGACAGCGAGCACAGTTCTGATTGAAAGCGGAATCTCCAATGCGAATGGCTGTCTTATCCTTGCGGTACGGATTGCTCGCCAGGAAATCGGCCCCCAGATTTTTCAGGCCGGTTGTATCGACAGCCTGCGGCACCACGTCACCGTGCGCAAAAACCTGGGATGCCGTGGCGCTGATGATGAGAGCGGCAGCCAAAGCGCCGATGTGTCGAAATGGATGTTTCACAATGTCTCCTTGATTAGGTTCGGATTACTGCCTTTGTCGGAAGACATCTGCAATCCCTGTGCCAGCTCATGTATCGGCACGAAAGATTCTTCTGGCACAAGGTCTTGCCGGAGATGGCGTAAAAACGTGACACTTCTGCGTGCATGGCACGACCTTTGCTAAATGGTGTGGCGCACTGCTCGCTTCATTGCTAATAAAAGGGGCAGGTGTTACGTTATGAAGCAACAAAAAGACAAATAAAGCATTCCGCAGCTGCCGGAGGAGAGATGGGACAAATACAACTATTGGCCGAGATTCACGGTCAGCGCCTGCAACAGGCCAGGCAACTCTTTTTTGAAGAAGGCTCCCTGCCCGATGGCCTGATTGATCCGGTCATCCTCCGCTCATGGGAGCGCTGCCGGCGTTTCGGCCTGGGCGAAGGCAATTTCGTCCCGGTCACCGACGCGATGGATCGGGTCGCCCTGAAAACCGAGCAGGACCGCAATCGCTTCCTGCTGGCTCAGGGACGACCGATCATGGAGCATGTGTTCGAGCAGATTCGCGAATCCGGTAGCATGGTCATCCTCGCCGATGCCAACGGCCTTCTTCTCGAAACAGTGGGCGATGCTGATTTCGTCGATCGCGCCGACCGCGTCGCCTTGTCTGCCGGCGCCTCATGGGACGAAAACCAGCGGGGCACCAACGCCATCGGCACGGCGCTGACCGAAGAAGGCCCGGTGTCCATCCTTGGCGGCGAGCATTTCCTTGAGCACAACGGCTTTCTGACCTGCTGCGCCAGCCCGATCTTCGGACCGGATGGCCGCCTGATCGGAGTTCTCGACATTTCTGGCGATTACCGCAGCTACCAGCGGCATACGTTGGGTCTGGTCCGCATGTCGTCAGCCATCGTCGAAAGGCGTCTGTTCGAATCGGCCCACGCCCGTGACATCCTGGTCTGCTTTCACAGCCGGGCCGACTACCTGGGCAGTCCCAAGGAAGGCCTCGCCGCTGTTTCGCCCGATGGACAGGTCCTGGCGATGAACCGTAACGGCACCGAACTGCTGGGCATTCGTCAGGTAGACGCCGTGCGCCGCGACTTCTCGATGGTCTTTGAAAGCAATCTGTCAGCCCTGATCGACCGTCTGCGTCATACGCTACAGGGTAGTTACGAAATCAACGTCAATGGCAAATCACTGCACGTCCAGCTCCGTGGCCAGCTGCCGCCGTTGGCCGTGGCCGGTCGGGTCTACGATGAACCAGCCTCCATCCGCGCCCCGCGTCGCCCCGAAACCATTGCGCCATCCGGCCCGACTCTGGACACCCTGAATACCGGCGACGCCCGACTGCAGGCCGCCATCGAACGCGCCCGGCGCATTCTCGGCAAGGACATCCCCATTCTCATCCAGGGCGAATCGGGCGCCGGCAAGGAAATGTTCGCCAAGGGCTTCCACAACAGCGGCCCGCGCGGCAACGGTCCCTTTGTCGCGCTCAATTGCGCATCGATTCCGGAAACCCTGATCGAGTCCGAACTGTTCGGCTATCAGGGTGGGGCCTTTACCGGCGCCCGCAAGGAAGGCGCACCTGGCAAGATTCAGCAGGCGCACGGCGGAACCCTCTTCCTCGATGAAATTGGCGACATGCCGCTCAACCTGCAGGCCCGCCTGCTGCGTGTCCTGCAAGAGCGCTGCGTGACGCCGCTAGGCAGCACACGGGCGATCCAGGTCGATATTTCGCTCGTCTGCGCCACCCACCGAAAGCTGCGGGAAGAAGTCGCCCGTGGGGCCTTCCGCGAAGACCTTTATTACCGACTGAACGGCATGAGCGTGACCATGCCGGCCCTCCGCGAAAGGACCGACATCCGCGCCCTGGTGGCCAAGATTGCCGCCAGCGAAACGGCAAGCCGCAGCCTGCAGGTCCGTTTCTCCGAAAAAGCCCAGAGCGCCATAGAGAACTATGCCTGGCCGGGCAACATCCGCCAGTTGTTCAATGTCATCCGGGTCGCCATCGCGCTGCTCGATGATGACGAATCCCTGATCACTGAAAGCCACCTGCCTGAAGAGTTATTCGAAAACGTGGTGGCCGTCCCCCCACCCAACCCGGCTTCGATCCGTGGGCAGCAGCCCCGCTGGAAGGGGCCAACAGCATGGATGCCATCGGCCGGCAGGCCGCCATGCGGGCTCTGGAATCGGCCGGCGGCAACATCTCCTCTGCCGCCCGCCAGCTCGGCATCAGTCGCAACACGCTATACCGCAAGCTGGGGCGGATGTAGGAAGCTGCCTTGGGCTGGTAGTGCTGGGGGCGGGCAAAATCCGGCGGAACGCTCGCCCCCACCCCAAACCTACCAGCCGAAAACCAGCGGGTTACGCGTCAGCGCCACGCTGACGATATAGGCATAGGCCAGCCCGGCCAGCACGAAGAAACGCGCCCGGATCGCTTTGCTCCGGCCGCGTTTCAGCGCCATCATGCCAAACAGGACGTAGGCAAGCAGGCCACAGACTTTAGCCGTCAGCCAGTTGTTCACAAAGGGATATTGGCCGCTCATCCAGGCCATGGTCAGCGCACTGCCCAGCAGCATGGTATCGACAACATGCGGCAGGATGCCGGTCAGGCGATGCTGGCGTAACGGCGATTCGCACAACATCCACCAGCCGCGCAGGCTGAAGCCAAGACCGCTGAGAACGACACAGGTGATGTGCAGGTGTTTGAGGGCGAGGTAACTCATGGCGTTGCGAGTTTATGCGCCATATCGGCGAGATGCCCTCGATAGCGCCGGACGGCTCCGATCAGGTTCCACCACAGCCAGCCATTGGCAACAGCAAAGGCCAGACCCGCCACGCGGGCCAGCCACGCTGGAAAAATGGTGGCAGCAAGCAGCAGAGTCAGCGCGGCGACGTAAGCCAGCATCTGCCGGTGCATGCCAACTTCGGCCAGAATCCTGTTCATGGCCGGGGCCGGCACCTTGGCCTGACCGAAACTTTGCAGATGCATCCACGACAGGAAGGGAATGATCTTGTAGAGCATGCCGGTAATGCAGGGGACGAAGCCGCCAGCCACCAGCAAAATGCCAGAAATCACGGTCCAGCCGTCGAGGTCTGCGGCCGCCGGCCACAGCGCAGCCAGTGACAGCAACACCAGGCCAACGGTCGAGCCGATCAGGCCCAGTTGCCAGTAGCGATACGTGGTATCCGGCCGCGCCCGCCGACGTTTGCCTTGCAGACGCAGGGTCAGGCCAGCGAAGGCGATGCCGGCCAGCGCCATGCCCAACGGGGCAAGACGGACCAACCAGGGCCATTCGGCGACCAGGGCGAGACTCCACAGTCCGAGCATGGCCAGCACGAAAATTGGGAACCACCACGAGGCACGGGCCGGATAGCCCGGCGTCAGCTGAAACATCGGCACCACGACATAGGCCATCGCGGCGAGCAGAACGCCAGCCCAGCCGCCCAATCCCCAGCCGGCATGCAGATCAGCGAGGGCCATCAGGGGCAAGGACCAGCCACCGGCCAGGGCCAGCGCCAGGAAAACCCCATAGCCAACGACAACAGCCAGTCCGAACAGAGCCAGCTTGATACCGCGGATGGTCGGGCTGGTCGTCGGCACGCCGATCAGTGCCCGTGCCGTCACGGCGAGAAAGTACAGTACGGTAAAGCCCAAGATGGCGGCGGCACAGCCCAGCAGGACAGGTGACGCGGCCAGAAATCCGGCGCCCAGCAGAAGCGCCCCGACCGACAGGCCAACATGGACCAGGCGGGCGACCACCAGCGAATTTTTCAGGCTGGCCCCGGCGACCACCGGCAGTATCTGGATCAGGGCACCCAGCATCACCTGCAGCATGAAGCCGATGGTCATCAGGTGGGTCGCCGCCAGCAGGCCGGGCGTCCACCGCGAAGCGAGAAGATCGGGCCCCTCGAAGGCCAGCAACAGTCCAGCGAGCACGGCAAATAGCGGCGCCGTCAGAAAGAACCGCAGCGGCGCCGCGAAGGGCGGGGCGTTCTCAAAGGCCAGCATGGCTTGCACGGGACTCGGCTTTACAAAGAGGGGTCGGGTCAGCGCGAGATCAGAATCTCGAAGGTACCATCCGGCAACAATTCGGTTTGGTAATCGTGACCGTTCTGGCGCAGCACCTTATAGAGGGGATGTGGCTCGCGAAAAAGCAGCAGCAGCATCTTTTCGCCGTCCTTCAGCGTATCGAGCATTTCCATGGTCGCCACGAAGGGCCCGGGCGGCTCCATATAGCGGGCATCTACAACATGCGGGGTCTTGGCATGGTTCATTCGTCGCACAACTCCGTTTCCAGCCGTTCGAGGATGGCTGGCGATTCGGCGCTCAGATGCTGGTCACACATCGGGTAGAGCATGTTCTCTTCCTTTATGTTGTGCTGCTGCATCATGATGACCAGGGTATCGGCCAGCCCGAGATAATCCTCGGCATTGGCCTTTTGCAGGGCATCCGCTGCGTCGACCATGAGGCTGCGCAGTTGTTCGTGCTCCATGCGCATGACCTGAGTCGGCCCCTGACGCATGCCGGTCTTCGCCTCGAAGGTCGGAAACAGCGTCTTTTCCTCGCTGTCGAAGTGAGCCAGCATGGCCGAGCGAAAATGCCCGAAGGTAGCACTGGCCAACACCCAATCTCCCTTGCCGACGGCCTGCTCGGCTTCGGCAAACAGATCATCGCAGCGGCGATGGTCGTCGGTCATGAAACTGCGGATGGTGGTCATTGGTGGCTCAGTGGCTGAAGGTGTCCCATTCTCGGGGCTTGACCCCTGAACACACCTTGACCATCATCAAATCCGGACCAATCAGCCGCCGCAAGATCCGACCTGCAATGCGTCGAACCAGTTGATGAAGCGCTGGACATCGGCCCCCTGGTAGATCGCGCCGTGTTGCGGGCAAAGCATGTCAATGTCTATCTTCGACACCCGCTCGCACCAGGCTCGCTTGGCCTCGTTGGAACCCATCCAGCGCCGATGAAAGCCCTCGGCATGACGAATGTGGGCATCGAAATTCTCGACAAACAACCCACTCTCTGCAGCCGGCAACAAGGCAGCCCCGACATCGCCGGAAAACAGAAGCTTGGCAACCTTGTCGTAAAGGTGAAAATTGCCCGACGAATGCAGATAATGGGCTGGTACCGCCCTCAGTATCAGGCCGTCAAGGTTAATGTCGTCACCCTCGTCGGGAATCGCCACGAAGGTCTCTGCCGTGCCACCAAAATGGGGGATGAATCCGGCCCACAGCCAGCTGACATGACAGCGTAGCTGCGGATTGAATTCTAGCCATAGGGCAAGCGACGAGCAGGTATCAGGATCCTGATGCGAGGCGAAGATACCGCTCAGCGCCGAGGGGTCGAATTCCGATGACAGTGCCGAAAACACCGCCGGAAATATTTCAGCCCCGCCCGGATCGAGCAGCAATCCCTTGCTGCCATGGGTCACCAGATACTCGTTGGTGTCGATCAGGTGATTGGCCTTGTCCGGATCGCGAACAATGGCCACCCATTTGTGATTGCCTTCCTGAAAGATCGTCTTGGTTTTTTTCACGCATCCGCTCCTGTACATTCACCTGCCGGCAAAAAAGGCTGACCGGCGCAGCGCTTCGAGCGAAGCGCGAATTTCTTCGACCACACCATCGAATTCTCCTGAAACCTGAGACAGCGGCACAGCAAAGGCCTGGCCGTAAGCCGCCTCGATCTTTGCCGACTTGGCCAGCATGCCGCCCAGTTCGACCAACTGGAATGCATCGTCAAGGGCCCGCTTGAGCTGTTTGCGCAAGCCAACCAGATGCTGGGCATGCTCGGTACTTTTCCGCTCCCTTTCGGCCAAGACCTCGGTCAGCCGGCCCACCCGCGACGTTTCGACCGCCTGACGGAGCAGCCGGGTATGACGGATATCCTGCAAGACCAGCGAAACTTCGGCGACGCAGGCATGGATCAGCGCTGTGAGCCCGGCCATGCTGTCGCGCAGATCCTGCGAAAACACCCGCAGTTCATTCGACAGCACGCCAAAGCCACGGGCTGCCGTACCGGCCCGCTTGGCCAGAAAAATAGCATTGAGCGCCATAATGTTGATCTTGAAGGCAACGCCGACAATCGACTTGATTTCCTCGTTGATGCGCACAATGCGCAAGAGATCGCCCCTGGCCTGCTCGGCCCAGGCTGAGCCACTGAACGATTGCGGACTGATCATCATTCGGACATCCATACCCTGTAGTCCCTGCTATTTTTCCAGCACATAGGTACCGGGCGCATCGGCCAGGGCCGGGAACTTCCGGTTGGCTGCCGGGTAGGCATCGACGAGATCACCGGTCCGTTCGCCAAGCCAGCGGGTCCAGTCGTCCCACCACGTTCCTGTCTTCTTTTCCGCCCGGTCAAACCAGTGTTCCCAATGCTCGTTACGTTCCGGCTCACCGATCCAGTAGGCCCGCTTGGGCGGATTGGCCGGCGGATTGACGATACCGAGAATATGACCGGAGGTCGACAGAACGAAGCGCACCGGCGCCTTGACGTTGATCTGCTTGCGGATGCGATAGCATTGCTTCCACGGCGCGATATGGTCGTCCTCGGCAGTCACCGCGTAGAGGGGCTGCTCGATCAGGTCGAGGTCAATCGACTGATCGGCGATGGTCAGCTTGTCGCGTTTGATCAGGTTGTTGTGGAGATACATCTCGCGTAGGTAATAGGAATGCATGGCCTGCGGCATGCGCGTCGTATCCATGTTCCAGAACAGCACATCGAAAGCCGGTAACGGCTCGCCAAGCAGGTAGCTGTTGACCCAGTAATGCCAGATCAGCGGGTTCGAGCGCAGCATGCGGAAAGAGCCGGCCATTTCGCTGCCGTCGAGGTAGCCCTTCTTGGCCATCGACTCTTCCAGTGCTCCGATACAGGCTTCGTCGATGAAGACATCGATGTCGCCGGGATGGGAGAAATCAGTCAGGGTGGTGAACAATGTCCAGTGCGCGACCGGCAGTTTTCCGGCGGCGAAATGCTTGTTGGCCCAGGCCATGTAGGTGGTGACCAGGGTGCCACCGATGCAGTAACCGACCAGATGGACTTTGGGCACCTTGCAGAACTCAGTCGCCACCCGCACGACCTCATTGACGCCTTCGAGCAGGTAATCGTCGAAACGGATATCAGACAGATCCGCCCCCGGGTTCTTCCAGCTCGTGATGAACACCGAGAAGCCCTGATCGGTCAGATGCTTGACCATGCTTTTCTTCGCGGTCAGATCAAGAATATAGAACTTGTTGATCCACGGCGTGATGATGACGATGGGCATCGCCCGCACCTTGGCCGTCGTTGGCGCAAAATGGATCAGCTCGACCAGACGGTTGCGGAAGACCACCTTGCCCGGTGTCGTCGCCAGATCCTTGCCGACAGTGAAGGCATCAGGCTCGACCATCAGGATATTCTTGGCCTTGACGTCACGCTGGAAGTTTTCCCAGCCCTGCTTCAGGCTTTCGCCCTTGGTTTCAACGCAACGCTGGATGGCTACCGGATTGAGCCAGAAGAAGTTGGTCGGCGCCACCATGTTCAGCCATTTGCGCAGCCAGAAGGCGGCGCGGCGACGTTCCTTGTCGGACAAGCCCGGCGTCTCGAAATACATGTCTTCGAGCCGGTGGGTAAAGGCGATATACCATTCCTTGATGATGTCCCAGGTAGCCGACTCGGTCCACACCGGATCGGCAAAACGGGCATCATCAATATTCGGCCGGATCACGTCGTCGGACCGAATACCCAGCGCCCGGCGCATCAGATGCGACTGCAGGGCCACCAGATCGGCCGACAAGCCGCTCATGGTCCGTGCCAACTCCTGCGGGTGCATCAGCCAGGCCATCTGCGCATTGAGCAGCGAGGTGGTCACGCCATACGGATCGATGGCGCTACTGACGGCCTTGCCGAGCGACTCGACGGGGCTCGGGTGATCGATATCAACAGTGTTGCGACGGGCTGTTCCATTACCAGACATGACATTCCCCTCTTACTGATGCGTGCTGCGCTACCTGAATCATTGACCTTGCTGACGCCCAAAACCGACCGCCATTGCGCCTCAGCGGGGCAACTCAACGGCAGTGTACGGGAATCGGGAGCAGCCTGTTTTAATTCCTTCGGACTTGGCGTAGCATGAACCTCAACAAGGCGGAATGCAACGCCAGCAGACCATTTCAGGAGGTTAGGCATGTTCACGCATATCTTTGTACCGACCGACGGTTCCGAACTCTCGCGCGCCACGGCGCAACGTGCCGTTTCCTTCGCCAAGGAGGCCGGTGCCCGCATCACCGCCTTTTTCGCCAAACCGGAATATCCCATCGCCTACTTCGGTGAAGGTGCCCTGATCGACCCGACGACGCCCGAAAAATTTGCCGAACTGGCCGACCAGCAAGCCCACGAATATCTCGGCGAAGTCGAGAAAATGTGCGCAGACGCCGGCGTCCAGTGCAGCACCGTAGCTGCAACCAGCGACATTCCCTACGAAGCGATCATCGAAGCCGCCGAAAAATCCGGTTGCGACCTGATCTTCATGGCCTCCCACGGACGCCGCGGCTTCAGCGGTTTCCTGCTTGGCAGCGAGACCAACAAGGTACTCACCCATTCCAAGGTGCCGGTACTGGTGTATCGCTGAATAAGCGGCCATCACCTGTCAACGGCCGGCGCATCCCCCCTGCCCGGGCCGGATGCGGCAGAGCACCTCGCCACTGACCGTATCGACAAAGTCGACTGACTCAAGCCGGCTAAGAAAATAGCGTTTCTTCAGCGTGAAATCAGTCGGCTTGCCGTAGATGGCCTTCCAGAAGGTTGTGCTTTCGCTGATCACCGGTTCGATCAGCCGCGCCGTCGCCCGCATCCCCAATCGCCCAGCCACGTCGGCCAACAGACTGGCCGAAAAGCCGGCGTCGTCATCGCTGGTACGCGGGTAAAAATCGTAAAGGTTGTCGAAGGCCAGAAAATAGTCGTAGCGCCAGCTAACCTTCATCTGCTGCGGCGTGCCGATCTTGTCCTCGGCAGCGTATTCACCTCGCTCGACAAGGACCGACTGGAGAGGCAGAAATTTGTACTGGTAATAGTCGTCGAGGGCGGGGTCAGCCAGCGGTCGCCAGCTCCAGCCCTCGGCAATCTGGTTGAAGGCCATGCGATAGAGAAGGTCGATGCGCTCGCCATTCGGCTCAACGACCAATCCCCCGCCGGCCGCCAGATCGATGTCGACCTCAACCATTTGCCCAACCGTTGCGCTTATGCCGCTGGGCGACAAGGCGGCGATAGCGGCGAATTGTCGATCAGCCGGTTCAGCCGCATGTGCCGCATCAAAAAAGGCGGCGACCAGAGTCGCCGCGAATGTGTATCTGAGGAAAAACATATCGACCTGAAACGCCTCCCATGGGGCAACAAGTCAGAAAGATTTTCTGCCTGAAAACCGCCGCCGCCCATGATGCATATCAACAAATTTTGCCGGCGATGCTCAGTCCGGCAGGCTGATGACAAGCTGATGCGCAGCGCAGCGCACGGGCATGGCAAAGTCGAAATAATCCGGCCGGGCGGCCAGACCGAGATCGGCCAAAGGTAGATTGGGCCAGGTGCCAGCCGTAAACCGCCGCCCGAAATCCGACATGCGGACCCGCTCGGCAAAAACCTCAGGATTAACCGGTTCGCTGCGCAACAGGGATTCGATGTAATCGGCGCAGGCGATGTCCTCGTCGCCATCGCGATCAACCCATTCACCGGTGATCACGAAGCAGACCTCATCAGCCCCAGCCTGACGGATCGCTGCCGCCGTAGCCCGGGCGCAGACCAGGCTGGTTGCATAGAGATGCCGCGCCTGACGAAAACGCTGCAGGCCGCGCACTCCGGCCGCCGTCGTCATGACGACATTTTTCCCGGCCAGATCGGCCGACATCAGTTGCGAGGGCGAGTTGCCAAAATCAAAACCAGGTACCGGGTCACCGCCCCCCACCGCCCCCACCGAGACGGCATTGGCCAGCCGCCCGAACAGCGCCGTCGCCTCGACAATGCCCTCAACCGGATAGATCGCCCGAGCCCCTCGTGCCAGCGCAACCGCCGCCGTCGTGAACGAGCGCAGAACATCGATGACAACCACCGTATCGGTAGCAATCGGCTGGTTCTGCAGGCGATTGAGGAAAAGTCGGGAAAACCTCATGGATGACAACCAAGCGTATCCGGAAGTGCCAGCATATCCCCAAGCCGAGGTTTAGCGCAAAGCCTGATCAGCCCTTGGTCGGCCCTGATTTCTCTTCCCAGACAACCAGCGCGGCTTGTTGGCAAAGCCCAGTGAGCAAGCCGAAGGCCAATTCCAGATGTTGACTCGCGGCGCCTGACAAGGGCTCGCCCAGTTCAAAACCCTCACCACGAATACACAGCACAAAGGCTGGTGGCGGTGGTTCTCCTTCGGTCTGGACATAGACCTGCAACACCGCTTCGGGCGGTAGTTCGTGGGTGGTGCAGGCGGCGCCGCTGGCCGGGGCGATTCGCTCGAAGGTAAAGGGTCCCGGTGTGTTGGCACCGGCATCGATGAACAGGGCGAGTTGCCGGCCCTGGAGGTCGAGGGCGTGTTCGATCTGGAGTTGGAAGTCCTCGATCAGCTCGAATTGATCGGCCAGCCCTTCCTGGTCCAGCCACGCTTCCAACCGGGCGCAGCATTCCGGCCCGATGGCGTCATCGCCACGACTCGGGTTGCCGACGGCGAAGATGACAACTGGTGCGCTCACGAGCGGCTCAGCGAATGAACGATTTTCCCTTCGACATCGACCAGTTCAACCTCCAGCGGCATTTTGCCCAGCGCATGCGTGGCGCAGGACAGGCAGGGATCGAAGGCGCGGATGGCAACCTCGATGTGATTGAGCAGGCCCTCGGTCACCTCATGGCCGTGCAGGTAGCGCCGGGCGACATTACGAATGGCTTCGTTCATTGCCTGATTGTTGTTGGTCGTCGACACGATCAGGTTGGCCATGGTGACGAGGTCGTTCTCGTCGACGCGGTAATGGTGGAAGAGCGTGCCGCGCGGTGCTTCGATGACGCCAACGCCATCCATCTGGCGTTCGCCCTGAACCATCAGGTCTGAACCAAGCAGATCGTCGTCGTGGAGCAGTTCCTTGATCACCTCGGCGGCGTGCAGCATCTCGATCATCCGCGTCCAGTGGTAGGCCAGCGGGGCATGCATGGGCGAACCGCCGGCGTAATCGACGAACTCCTTGCGCTCATGTTCGGCGAAGGGAGTCGAAATCTGGTTGCAGTTCTGTACGCGAGCCAGGGGACCGACCTTGTACCAGCCGTTTTCCTTGCCCAGCGACTTGAAGAAGGGGAACTTCATGTAACTCCACGAGCGCACCTCCTCCTCGATGTACTGGTCGTATTGCTGGTAATCGACGTGATCGAAGATGAGCTTGCCGTTGTCGTCGCGGGCGCGCAGCGTGCCGTGATAGAAATCAAGGTCGCCGTTGTTGCCAACAAGGGACATGAAATTGGAACGGAAGATGCCAAAACTGTTGTACAGGCCGGGGTCCTGCGTATGCACCTTCTGGATCAGGTGCACGGCTTCACGCGACCACTGGACGATGTGATAGATGTCCTTGAGCAGCTCATCGCGTTCGGCGATGGTCAGTGCCTTGTTGACCCCGCCCGGCACGGCGCCAGTGCCATGCACCCGCTTGCCGGCGGTGACACGGATGACTTCCTGGCCGAACTTGCGGAGCAATACGCCGCGCTTGGCGGTTTCCGGATGCGCCATGGCCACACCGACGATGTTGCGCTTGGTCACATCGCTGTCGAAACCAAAGAGCAGATCAGGCGAACAGAGGTGGAAGAAGTGCAGCGCGTGCGATTGAAGCATCTGACCGTAGTGCATCAGGCGACGCATCTTTTCGGCGGTTGCCGTCAGCTTCTTGGCCCCGACGATGACATCAAGCGCCTTGGAAGCAGCCAGATGGTGGGACACCGGGCAGATACCGCACAGGCGCTGGACCATCACCGGCACCTCCCAGTACGGCCGACCCTGGATGAACTTCTCGAAGCCGCGGAATTCGACGATATGCAGGCGTACCTGATGCACCCTGTTCTGGTCGTCGAGCAGGAGGGTTACCTTGCCGTGTCCCTCGACCCGCGATACCGGATCAATCGCCACACGGCGCAGGGTCTCGGGATGGGCAGCAGTTTCTAGTTGGTAGGTCATGTTCTACCTCAATCAATCGTAATGCATGAGGCCGTGGCCAAGGGTTGGCTCCTTGCCCGCCAGCAGATCGGTCAGCACCTTCCAGATAGCATCCGCCGAAGGCGGGCAACCGGGAATGAAGTAGTCGATCTTGACCACTTCATGAATCGGATGCACCTGGTTGAGCGGCAGTGGCAGTTCCGGATCGTTGGGAATCATGCCGTTGGTCAGCCCCGGACTGGTGTGATAGACCTCTTCAAGGATCGTCGTCAGCGGCAGGTGGTTGCGTTGGGCCGGCAGGCCACCATTGATGGCGCAAGCACCCATGGCGATAAGGATTTTGCAGTTCTTGCGGAACTCACGCAGGACGTGGACATTCTCGGCATTGCACAGGCCGCCTTCGATGATGCCGATATCGCAATCCGGACTACAGGTTTTGATATCGGTCAGCGGCGAACGGTCGAACTCGATGTGTTCGAGCAGCGCAAACAACCGCTCATCGATATCGAGCAAGGACATGTGGCAGCCAAAACATCCAGCCAGCGAGGTAGTGGCGACCTTGAGCTTCTTGGTGGCGGTCATTTCAGCGGCCCTCCTCGGCGGTTTCCGAAATGGGCGCCTTATCGTACTTGCGCGCCCCGATCGGCACGGCGAATCCCTGACGCTTCTGGAGGATGACGCCGACCGGACAGACCTGCGCCGCCTTGTCGGCCAGCGTGAAGTCGGTATCGGCCAGCTGGCCGGACTTGGCATTGACGATGAGGTGGGTCTTGATGCCCCGGCCGGACAATCCGAAGACATTTTTCCCATCGACATCGCGGCTGGCCCGCACGCAGAGCGAGCAGAGAATGCAGCGGTTGAAATCAAGCAGCACCTCGGGGTGCGAGGCATCGACGGCACGATTCGGGAAGAAGTGGTCGTAGTGCGGTGACATCATGCCGAGGTGGTAGGCCGTTGCCTGCAACTGGCAGTTGCCGCTTTTCTCGCAGGATGGGCAGAAGTGGTTGCCCTCGACAAACAGCATCTGGGTCAGGGCACGGCGTTCGGCGTTAATTTCCTCGGTCTCGCTCTCGACCACCATGCCGGCTGCGGCACGCATGGTGCACGATGCCGTTTGCCGGCCATTGACCTTGACGGTACACAGCTTGCACGAGCCGTGCGCCTTGAATTCGGGGTGATAGCACAGATGCGGAATGAAGACGCCGGCTGCGCTGGCCGCCTGAATGATGGTCTGCCCCTCGGTGAAGGGAATGGTCTTGCCATCGAGCGTAAAGGTATGGCTCATGCTGCACCTCCGTGTTCCGTTTCCAGATGCGCCCCGGCATCGTCGCGCCCGGTCATCTGCCGGGCCGAGGAGAGTTCGCGGTCGAGATCGAAGGCCGGCGTGAAATCCTGCTGCATCATGCGTTTTTCGTAGGCCGGTCGGAACTTGGCGATGGTGTCGAGCACCGGATTGCAGGCGGTGTGACCAAGGCCGCAGTGGCTCATCGATTGCAGCAACTGGTTTAGTTTCTCGATTTCGGCAAAGTCGTAGGGCGAGCCGCTGCCGTAATGCAGCTTGTCCATGAGGTTCTTGAGCAGCGAGGTGCCGACCCGACAGGGCGTACAGAAGCCGCAGCTTTCGTGCTGGAAGAAATGCACGTAGTTCCGGGCCACTTCGAACATGTCGCGGCTCTTGTTGAAGATCGTAAAGGCCCCCGCTGTCGGAATATCCTCGAAACCGATGATGCGGTCGAACTCGTTCTCGGCAACACAGATGCCGGAAGGCCCGCTGACCTGCACGGCCTGCGTATCGGTCGCGCCGCAATCCTCAAGTACCTGACGGATGCTGACGCCGAAGGGGTATTCATAAATACCCGGCCGGACGCAATCGCCGGAGACTGACAGCAGCTTGGTTCCCGCCGAATGCTTGGTGCCGATGGCGGCATACCAATCGCCACCGTTGAGAGCGATCAGCGCAGCTGCGGCGAAGGTTTCGACGTTATTGACGATGGTCGGCTGGTCGAGATAGCCGTTGGTGACAGGAAATGGCGGCCGGTTGCGCGGCGTGCCGCGCTTGCCTTCGAGCGACTCGATGAGCGCCGACTCCTCACCGCAGACATAGGCCCCGGCCCCGACATGAATCTCGATATCGAAATCCGCCCCGGGCAGGCCACAGATGTCCTTGCCCAGCAGGTTTTCGCGGCGACGGTGGGCGAGCACGGCATTGAGGTGATCAAGCAGGTAGCGGTACTCACCGCGCAGATAGACAAAGCCACGCGTCGCCCCCACTGCGTAGGCCGCCACCGTCATTCCCTCGAAAACCAGATCGGGACACTTGGCGAGGAGGACCCGATCCTTGAAGGTGCCCGGTTCGCCCTCGTCGGCATTGCACACAACAATACGCTGCAGGCCGGCCTTGAGCGGCGCGTTGCGGCAGGCTTCCCATTTCATGGCGGTGGTAAAGCCGGCCCCGCCGCGACCGCGCAGATTGGCCCGCTTGAGTTCGTCGAGCGTAGCAGCCGGGCCACCGATACCGCTCGGCAAACCTTCGCGCCAGGAACGCATGTTGGAGGCATTGAGGCCGTCACTCGGCGTCCTGGCACGGGCGGCCAGCAGGGCCTCGCCGGGCTTGAAGTCGGCCTGAAGCAGAATATCGGCCCGCCGGATGTTGTCTTCTATCTTGAAATAGGCTGGCGGCCACTCGCCCAGCGGCACCTTGTTGCGGATCAGTTCGGCGATTTCGTCGATGCGCCCTTCGTTCAGCCCGGCAATGGCATAGTTATTCACCAGCATGCCCGGCCCCTGGTCGGACATCCCCGTGCACGCCGTCTTGCCGACGCTGACCAGGCCATCTTCCGAAACCTTGCCGCGCTCGACCCAGAGGTTGTTGCACAGACGCTCCATCATCGCCCGGTTACCCTGCATGCGGTCGGTAATGTTGTCAGAAAACAACACCCGGTATTGGCCACGCGGTTCGGTGTAGATAAAGGAATAAAACCCGGCGACGCCTTCAATCTTGGTGCGGGGCACACCGAGCACGGCCTGCATGCGGTCGATTGCCTCTGGCGGCACCCAATCGCAGGCCTCCTGGACTTCGCGCAGGATCTGCAGCATGCAGGTCGGATCGCGTCGATATCGATTGATCACCCGGTCAACCACCCCAGCGATCGCTTCGGCATGCAGTTCATTGAATCCCACGACAATCTCCAAAATTGCCTATGACATGAAGAGGCTAGCACCCGAATGTTGCAGTTAGTTGAGCAAGGTCAACCAAAGGCCATTTGTCACATTGCAAAAGCCTGAATATGTAACAATGGTGCTGCGTCGCAACATACACAAAGCACCGTCAATTGGAGTAATTCAATTACGAATGGTGCAACGCAATACTCCTTGATCACCCCTGAAAGGAAGAACAGCATGAACACAATAAATGAACAATCCCCCCTCGTTCACACGCATGCCCATTTGCCGCTGGCTGGCAAAAAGGGATTGATTACCGGCGTCGCCAACGACAAGTCCATCGCCTTCGCCGTCGCCAAGGCCATTCGTGAACTGGGCGGTGAAATTGCCCTGACCTATCAGAACGAAAAAACGGCCAAATACACGCAGCCACTGGCCGAGGCACTCGGTGCCAAGCTCTTCCTCAAACTCGATGTCACCGAGGAAGGCAGCCTGGAAAGTGCCATCGCGCAATGCGGTGAAGAGTTCGGCGAACTCGACTTCGCCATTCACTCGATGGCCTTCTGCAATGGCGACGACCTGCATGGCCGGGTCATCGACACCACCGAAGCCGGATTCGACTCGGCCATGAACATCTCCTGCCACAGCTTCCTGCGCATGGCCAAGGCGGTTGAACCCCTGATGGCCCATGGCGGTTCGCTGATCACCATGTCCTACCTCGGTGCCGAGCGCGTCGTGCGCAACTATGGCGTCATGGGCATCATCAAGGCGGCACTTGAATCGGCCGTCCGCTACATGGCTTACGACCTTGGCCCCAAAGGCATCCGCGTCTTCGCTGTGTCGCCCGGCCCGATCATGACCCGCGCCGCATCCGGGATCGCCAACTTCAACCAGTTGCTTGAAGCCGACGCCGTCAAGGCACCGCTCGGCCGCACCGTGACCATCGACGAAGTGGGTGCCCTCACCGCCTTCCTGTGCACGCCGGGTTCATCCGGCATGACCGGGCAGACGATCTATGTCGACGCAGGCGCCCATATCGTCGCCTGAGGAAATGCTGGAAACTGGCGGGGGAACGCAAAGTGCTGCGTTAACTCCCGCCAGTTTGAAACGATTTCGGAGAACTCGATGCCAGACATTGACGGATTACTCCCCGATCCCGTGCCGGATCATCCGCTGTTGCGCGGCCGCCAGGAAATCGGTCGCGGCGAAAGCACCATCGTCCTTGAAGCCGACACCGTCGACGGCCAGGAGCGCGTCTTCAAGGTGCTTTCCTCACCGACCGACTATGCCTATTACACGGCTGACGACCGACCGACCGGACCACACTTTCCCATCGTCTATACCGATCATGGGACTTTCGGCCGCTCCAGCCGTGGCTTTCCCTTCCACATTGTCGAGGTTGAACGACTCTACCCGCTGCCCGGCAGTGGCGATGCCGCAGAAGTGGCCACCAAGCTCTCGACCTCGTATTTCGACGCCTGCATGATGTGGCGCAACCTGGCCCAGGACATGGGACGCATTGCCTTGCACCATCTCGTCGTCACCCCGATGGGGTGGACCGATGCGCTCAAGGAGTCGCTCAAGGCGGTCGAAGACTTTTCCACCGAATATGGCGCCCTGCCCGACCTCATCAAGGCCGACAACCTGATGATGCGCAAGGATGGCACCCTCGTCTTTTCCGATCCGGTTTTCATGGAATGACCATCAGCAAAGTGTATTTCGCCTCGCGTGAACTGGCCGAATCGCTGATTGGCAAGCCGTCCATCGCCGTCATTTCGATTACCGACCCGGGCTCTCCGGAAGCCAATCTCCACGCCCATTTCGAACATGTCCTGCGCCTCGCTTTCTACGATGCCGTGCCGGCCGACGACTACCTGCCAGCACCGATACCGGGCCTTTTCGACTATCCGATGGCCCGCCAGATCGCCACTTTCGTACAGGATCTGCACCATGCGCCAGCCGACGTGACAATGCTCGTCCACTGCGAATATGGCGTTAGTCGCTCCGCTGCCGTCGCCCTCTTTGTCGAAGCCTTTACCGGCGCCACCTTGGTTTCACGGGAATTCACCGGCGATGCCAACCAATGGGTGGTTGACCAGTTATCGCAACTGCGCCCCGAACTGGAAATCGACATTCCACCCGCCAGTGCCGCCCCCGAGCGCCGTACCCAACCCCGACCCCAATGAGAACCAACGCCTTGCGCAAAACGGATGACATTGTTTGCTGCAGCGCAGCACCCTATACTGTCAAGAGCCTGGAGTCCGGGTTTTTTATGGAGCATTGCCATGCATGAAAACAGCGAGCAGCGTTTTCTGGTCAACAAGACCTACGACGAAATCCGCGTCGGCGACTCGTCCAGCCTGACCCGGACCCTGATGCCGGAGGATGTGAAACTGTTTGCCATCCTGACCGGCGATATCAACCCTTCGGTAGTCGACCCCGGTTATTCCGAAAGCGGCCTCTTCCGCGAAGTGATCGCCCACGGCATGTGGAGCGGCTCGCTGATCTCGACCGTACTGGGCACCCAGTTCCCCGGCCCGGGCACCATCCTGATTGACCAGGCGCTACATTTCTCCCGCCCGGTCACGATCGGCGACACCATCACCATCACCGTCACCGCCAAGCAGAAGTTCGATCACAACAAGCATGTCACCTTCGACTGCGTGTGCACCAACCAGGAAGGCCTGCAGGTCGTTCGCGGCACGGCCGAAGTGCTGGCCCCGACGGAAAAGGTGTCGCGCCTGCATGAAGTGCACATGCCGTCGATCCGCATCGATGACAAGCACGAGCGTTACATTCACCTGCTCGAACGCGTCAAGGGGCTGGAGCCTATCCCCACGGCCGTCGCTCATCCCTGCGACTACGAATCCCTGAAAGGACCGGTCCAGGCCTTCCAGGCCGGCATCATCGAACCCATCCTGGTCGGCCCGGAGAACAAGATCCGCGCTGTCGCCGAAGAGTTCGGCATCGACCTCTCCGGTATCCGCATCGTCCATGCCGCGCACAGCCACGATTCGGCAGCACTGGCCGTGTCGCTGGTGCGCACCGGCGATGCCGAGGCGCTGATGAAGGGCAGCCTGCACACCGACGAACTGATGGGCGAAGTCGTCGCCCGCGCCAACGGCCTGCGCACCTCGCGCCGGATCAGCCACGTCTTCCTGATGGACGTGCCAACCTATCACCGTCCGCTGCTCATCACCGACGCCGCCATCAACATCGCGCCGACGCTCGAAGACAAGGCCGACATCATCCGCAACGCCATCGAGCTGGCCCACATCATCGGTATCCCCGAGCCCAAGGTGGCCATTCTCTCGGCAGTCGAAACGGTCAATCCGAAAATCCAGTCCACCCTCGATGCCGCTGCCCTGTGCAAGATGGCCGACCGGGGGCAGATCAAGGACGGCATCCTCGACGGCCCGCTCGCCTTCGACAACGCCGTCTCGCTGATCGCCGCCAAGACCAAGGGCATCAAGTCGGCCGTCGCCGGCCACGCCGAAATCCTCGTCGTGCCCGACCTCGAATCCGGCAACATGATCGCCAAGCAACTCGAATATCTGGCCAACGCCCTGACCGCCGGCATCGTGCTCGGCACCAAGGTGCCGATTGTGCTGACCAGCCGCGCCGACTCGGCGGAAACCCGTACCGCCTCGTGCGTCATTGCCGCACTGATCGCCCACCACAACCGCAAACTTGGAACCGTCTGACATGAAACAAGGCATCCTGACGATCAATGCTGGATCGTCTTCCATCAAATTCGCCCTTTTCCCGCTCGCCCGTCCAATTTCTCCGGATGCGGAAGTATCAGGCCAGATCGACGGCATCGGCACCAGCGCCACCAAGATGGTGGCCAAGGACCGGGACGGCAAAAAGATTGCCGACCAGGCCATTGCCGGTGACAAGGTCAGCCACGACGTCGCCTTCGACGCCCTGCTCAAATGGTTCATGGCCACCCACGCCGGCTGGGAAATTGTCGCCGTCGGCCACCGCGTCGTGCATGGTGGCGAGCGTTACTCGCAACCGACCATCGTCGATGAAATCGTCCTTGGCCATCTGACCAGCTTCATTCCCCTTGCCCCGCTGCATGAACCGCACAACGTCGCCGGCATCCGCGCCCTGCAAGCCCTGCTCCCCGGCGTGCCGCAAATCGCCTGCTTCGACACGGCATTTCACCGCAGCCAGCCCGACGTCGCCCAGACCTTCGGCCTGCCCCGCGCCCTCTCGGCCGAAGGCATCAAGCGCTACGGTTTCCATGGCCTGTCCTATGAATTCATCGCCCGCGCCCTGCCCGAGCACTCGCATCGCGCCAGCGGCCGGGTCGTCGTCGCCCACCTCGGCAACGGCGCCAGCATGGCCGCCATGATCAACCGCAAGTGCGTCGCCACGACGCTCGGCTTCTCGACCATCGACGGGCTGCTCATGGGCACCCGCTGCGGCAACCTCGATCCGGGCGTCATCCTCCACCTGATGGAGACCAAGAAGCTCTCGGTCAAGGACATGACCACCATGCTCTACAAGGAATCCGGCCTGCTCGGCGTCTCCGGCATCAGCCAGGACATGCGCACTCTGCTCGCCAGCGACAAGCCGGAGGCCCAGGAAGCAGTCGACCTGTTCTGCTACCGCATCGCCCGCGAACTCGGCTCCCTCGTCGCCGCCTCGGGCGGCATCGATGCCCTGGTGTTCACCGGCGGCATCGGCGAACACGCCGCCGAAATTCGTCGCCGCGTCTGCCTGCTCTCCAGCTGGCTTGGTATCCAGCTCAATCCGGAAGCCAATGCACGCCACGAAATCGTCATCAGCGCTGGCAATAGCAGCGTGGACGTACTCGTCATCCCAACCAACGAAGAATGGATGATGGCGCACCACGCGCAGACGCTTCTCGCCCTCTGAAAAAATATTTTTCACCCCGGCCCCGGTGACTGAAAAGCACCGGGGCTTTGTTTTTTTTGGCTTTTTTAGAATACAACGGGAGCAGGCCAGGCCGGCCCATAAACACCGTATCTAGTCAAGATATTGCCTTCGGACACTATATCTAGTAGCTTTGCAACATTCGAAAATTAATAACCCAGAACAAACCGAATTTTGTAGAGGAGCCTTTGATGAGCAAAATCGCTGAACAGCTGTCGCTGACAGACATTCCAGAAGCACCGCAATTCGCCCCGCTGCCGGAGCAGGAAATCTCTGCCGAAGTGCTCATCGAAAAGTACGCCAAGGGCAAGGAAACCAACGTCCATGACGTGCGCCGTCGCGTCGCCTACGCCCTCGCCCAGGTTGAACAGGAAGCCGACCGTGCCCAGTGGGAAGCCAAGTTCCTGTGGGCCCAGGAAAACGGCTTCATTCCCGCCGGCCGCATCAACTCCGCCGCCGGTACCGACCTCCAGGCCACGCTGATCAACTGCTTCGTACAGCCGGTCGGCGACTCCATCGTTGAAAACACCGATGGCCGTCCCGGCATCTACACCGCACTGGCCCAAGCGGCTGAAACGATGCGCCGTGGCGGCGGTGTCGGTTATGACTTCTCGAGCATTCGTCCGCAAGGTGCCCGCGTCAAGGGTACCCAGTCGCGTGCTTCCGGACCGGTTTCCTACATGCGTGTTTTCGACCGCTCCTGCGAAACCGTCGAATCAGCCGGTGCCCGCCGGGGCGCCCAGATGGGCGTGCTGCGCTGTGACCATCCGGACATCGAAGTCTTCATCCACGCCAAGGACAAGGGCGACCTGACCAATTTCAACATCTCGATTGGCGTCACCGACCCCTTCATGGAAGCCGTCGATGCCGATGGCGACGTCGAACTGCTGCACCGCGCCGAGCCGAATGCCGACATGCGGGCTGCCGGTGCCTACCAGCGCGAAGACGGCATGTGGGTATACCGCAAGCTGCGCGCCCGCGAGCTGTGGGACCAGGTCATGAAATCGACCTACGACCATGCCGAGCCGGGCATCCTCTTCCTTGACCGCATGAACAAGGACAACAACCTCAATTACTGCGAAGTGATCGAGGCGACCAACCCCTGCGCCGAACAGCCGTTGCCGCCGTATGGCTGCTGCTGCCTGGGTTCGATCAACCTGACCCTGTACATCAAGGACGCCTTCTCCGAGCAGGCCGAATTCGATTTCGACACCTTTGCCGAAGTCATCCGCATCTCGACGCGCATGCTCGACAATGTCCTTGACGCTACCCACTGGCCGCTTGAGCGCCAGCAGCAGGAAGCCGCCAACAAGCGCCGCGTTGGCCTCGGCTACACCGGCCTTGGCGATGCCCTGGCCATGCTCCGCCTGCGCTACGACAAGCCCGAAGCCCGCGCCATGGCCGCCCGTATCAGCGAATTCATGCGCGACACGGCCTATATGTACTCGGTCGAAATGGCCAAGGAACGCGGCGCCTTCCCGCTCTTCAATGCCGAGCTGTACCTCTCCGGCGGCAACTTCGCTTCGCGCCTGCCGGGTGACGTCAAGGCCGAGATTCGCAAGCACGGCCTGCGCAACTCACACCTCCTGTCGATTGCCCCGACCGGCACCATCTCGCTGGCCTTCGCCGACAATGCCTCGAACGGCATTGAGCCGCCGTTCTCGTGGACCTACAGCCGCAAGAAGCGCATGCAGGATGGCACGATCAAGGAATACTCGGTCGAAGACTATGCCTGGCGCCTCTACAAGCACCACGGCGGCGACGTCAGCAAGCTGCCCGAGTACTTCGTCACGGCGCTGGAAATCTCTGCCCAGGCCCATAGCGACATGGTAGCTGCCGTCGCACCGTTCATCGACACCTCCATCTCCAAGACGGTCAACGTCCCCGCCGACTACCCGTACGAAGACTTCCAGGATCTCTACATGAGCGCCTGGAAATCCGGCCTCAAGGGTCTGGCCACCTATCGCCCGAACAGCGTGCTTGGCTCCGTGCTCTCCGTTACCGGCAGCGAGCCGGCCAAGGCCGAAGCCGATGCCAAGGCACCGCAGGACTTCGTCTCCGATGCCAACCGCCGCCTGTCGATCAAGAACCTGCCGGCCCCGGTGCTGGCCAGCCTGCGCTGGCCGGGTCGCCCCAACCTGCCGGAAGGCAACCTGTGCTGGACTTACATGCTCGACTCGCCGATCGGCAAGTTCGCCCTGTTCGTCGGCCACGTTGAACCGGAAGGCAAGGCCTGGCCGTTCGAAGTCTGGGCCAATGGCCCGGCTGAACCGCGCGGTCTCGGTGCTGTTGCCAAGACCCTGTCGATGGACATGCGCGCCAAGGACCACGGCTGGCTGGAAATGAAGCTGGAAGCCCTGGCCAAGACGCCGGGCGATGCCTTCGAAATGCCCATGCCGCCGCACGGCGAGCGCAAGCGCGTGCCGTCCGTCGTCTCGGCCATGGCTCAGGTGATCCGCTGGCGTTGCGAACAGCTCGGCGCCTTCAAGAACGAAGGCCCAACGCCGGTCAAGGATGCCCTGTTCAGCGCCAAGGAGCCGAAGACCGGCACCGACGGCACGCTGTCCTGGACGGTCGACGTCAACAACCCGTCAACCGGTGAAGACTTCGTCCTCGGCCTCAAGGAAATCACCCTGCCCGACGGTGTCACCCGCCCCTACTCGATGTGGCTCTCGGGCAACTACCCGCGCGCCCTCGACGGCCTCTCCAAGCTGCTCTCCCTCGACATGCGTGTCCTCGACCCGGCCTGGATCGGCATGAAGCTGCGCAAGCTGATCGACTACTCCGAGCCGCTCGGCGACTTCATGGCCTTCGTGCCGGGTTCGCGCAAGCAGCAGACCTACCCCTCGACGGTGGCCTACATTGCCAACCTCATCATCCACCGCTACGCCATGCTCGGCATCCTCGACGAAAGCGGCTTCCCGCTCCAGCAGATGGGCATCCTCGAAGCGCCGGAAGACTCGACCAGCAACAAGGTCCTGCCGACGCAAGGCAAGCTCTGTGGCGAGTGCGGCAACCACACGATGATCCGCAAGGACGGCTGCGACTTCTGCACGGCGTGTGGTGCGGTAGGCACCTGCGGCTGATCGCTAACTGACATAAGCAAAACGCCCCGGTTTATCCGGGGCGTTTTTGTTTGGGACCAAAGTTCCCGCACGTATATTCAAACCTCAATTGCGCAGAAGTGGCCTTGTAAAAACGTGATCGTCATCGGGCGGCAACGGCCACAACCTGCCGGTCAGGGTTACGTTTCAATTTCTGCTGGTGGCGCACTCGGAAATCGAGTTCAGTGGCCGCTTTTCGGTGGGCAATTCGATGCCCCACTTTCGCTACCCGGCCATGAGTAGCCGGTGGTCGGGTCACCCGAAAGCCACAGCCAAATGCTATTGGCAATCTCAAATTGTTGCAGGGTTGAGCGTGTAAGAATTTTTGTGTAAACGGTCACCCGGCAGGAAACTGCCACACTGCCAGGAGCGATGATGACCGTAGGAAAGAAAGCAGTACCCAAAGAGTTGCTGGATAGCCTGTTGGCTGATTACCGGAAGCCGGAAGACCTGATTGGTGAGAATGGGTTGCTCAAGCAACTCACCAAGCTGCTGGTTGAGAAGGCGCTGGAAGTTGAGATGGCTGATCATCTCGGCCACGGCAAGAATGAGCCGGTGGAGAACACCGCCGGCAATACCCGTAATGGCAAGAGTAAGAAGACGCTGAAAGGGGAGTTCGGGGCATTGCCGATAGAGGTTCCCCGCGACCGCCACGGCACTTTCGAGCCGCAGCTAATCCCAAAGTACCAGACCCGCTGGACAGGCTTTGACGACAAGATTCTGTCGCTATACGCCCGTGGCATGACGGTCCGTGAAATCCAGTCGCATCTGGAAGAGATGTACGGCACGGAGGTGTCGCCCACCCTGATTTCGTCAGTCACCGATGCGGTCATTGAAGAGGCTAAGGCCTGGCAATCACGACCACTGGATGCGCTGTACCCGATCGTCTATCTGGACTGCATTCACGTCAAAGTCAGGGATGGCAGTGTGCGCGTCAAAGCCGTGTATCTGGCCATCGGACTCAACATGGCGGGCGAGAAGGAAGTTCTCGGTCTGTGGATCGCCCAGACGGAAGGCGCCAAGTTCTGGCTGCAGGTGGTCACCGAACTCAAGAATCGTGGCGTCCAGGATATCTTCATTGCCTGCGTCGATGGGTTGAAGGGCTTTCCGGAAGCCATCGAGGCCGTCTATCCCCATGCAGCCGTTCAACTGTGCATCGTCCATATGGTCCGGCACAGCCTGAACTACGTTTCCTGGAAGATGCGTAAAGATGTTGCTGCTGACCTCAAACGGATATACAGCTGTGCCACCGCCGACGAAGCAGAACAGATGCTCGGAGAGTTTGAGGGCAAATGGGACGATGCCTACCTGCCCATCAGCCAGTCCTGGCGCCGGAACTGGCCGCGCATAACGCCGTTCTTTGACTACCCGCCGGAGATCCGGAAAGTCATCTACACCACCAACGCGATTGAATCAGTGAACATGAGCCTGCGAAAAATCACCAAGAACCGGGGCTCCTTTCCGAGCGATGAGGCGCTGATGAAACTCTTCTATCTGGCACTCCGCAACATCAGCCAGAAATGGACCATGCCCATTCGCGATTGGAAAGCAGCACTGACCCGATTTACTATCCAGTTCGAAGACCGGATGAATAACGTTTAACTCAAACCCCGTTTACACAAAATTCCGGACACGCCCGGCCGTAATCCCTATGGCATTCTGAGCGACTGCCTATGGGCCAATTTGCAACAGGCTACTTCTGGCCGAATAGGTAAGGTCGCGAATGGCGGGATTGGGCACCAACCTGTCATTTACGTAAGTAAGCCCGTCACGGTTTGTCGAGCCAAAACAACGAAGTAATCGTCTTGGCATCGGTAATCCGCCCATCCCACACCGCCTGCTTGGCATCCTCGGGCGAGAGTTCGACGACATCAAGAAACTCGTTGTGATCGAGTTGCTTTTCCCCGGCCAGATGCAGGCCACGCGCGGCGAAGATTTCGATACGTTCGTCGGAGTAGCCGATGCATGGGTGCATGACGCCGAGATGTTCCCAGTCGCTGGCGATGTAGCCGGTTTCTTCCTTGAGTTCGCGCCGTGCGGTATCGACGATGGCTTCGCCGGGGTCGATCTTGCCGGCCGGCAGTTCGAGGAATACCCGGCGCAGGGGGTAGCGGAACTGGCGTTCGAAGAGCAGGTTGCCGTTGGGCAGAAACGCCAGGATGGCGACGGCACCCGGATGGACAATGTATTCGCGGATCGATTCATGGCCGTTGGGGAGGCGAACGGCGTCCTTGCGTACATTGAGGAGTGCCCCGTTGAAGATGGTCTCACTCGAGATTTCGGATTCGATCAGGTGAACATCGTGTGACATTTGCAACTCCACAAAAGCAAACGCCCCGACAGGCGGGGCGTTTTATGGAAACACTTCAGCTTGGCATCAGAGCGAGCGGAGCAGCGCGTAGGCGCACAGCGACATGATGACTTGCGGGAAGATGCCGAGGAAGGCGACGGCCAGACCGTTGGCGGAAATCAGGATGCGCATGTCGAGCGGAGCATTCAGCGGGGTGTCGTCAGCCGGTGCATCGAAGTACATGACTTTGACCACGCGCAGATAGTAGAAGGCACCGATCAGCGAGAAGAGGACGGCGACGATGGCCAGCCACATGTAGTCGGCGGCAACAACAGCCTGGAGAACCGAGAACTTGGCGAAGAAGCCGATGAAGAACGGCACACCAGCCATCGAGAACATGAGCATGAGCATGATGCCGGCAAACCACGGGCTGCGCTTGTTGAGTCCCTTGAAGTCGTCGATTTCCTCGGCTTCGAAGCCGGCGCGCGACATCAGCAGGATCATGCCGAAGGTGCCGGCACTCATCAGTACGTAGGCGATGACATAGAACATGGCCGAGCTGTAGGCGTTGAGCGCGTAGCGGGCATCACCGCTGACGACGCCGGTAACAATACCGAGCAGCATGAAGCCCATGTGCGAGATGGCAGAGTAGGCCAGCATGCGCTTGAGGTTGGTCTGGGCAATGGCGGCGAGGTTACCGATAGCCATCGAGAGGACCGACAGGATGACCAGCATGGCTTGCCAGTCGGCGGCCATAGTGATCAGTCCATTGACCAGCAGACGCATGACGATGGCGAAGGCGGCCAGCTTCGGGGCAGAACCGATGAGCAGGGTGACCGAGGTCGGAGCACCGTGATAGACGTCGGGAATCCACATGTGGAAGGGGACGACGCCGAGCTTGAAGGCGAGACCGGCAACGAGGAAGACGAGGCCGAAGACCAGCACGCTCTTATTCACGCCGCCGCCATACAGACGCTCGGCGATACCGGTAATTTCGAGGGTTCCGGTGGCGCCGTAGATCATCGACATGCCGTAGAGCAGCAGGCCGGAGGCGAGCGCGCCGAGGACGAAGTATTTCATCGCTGCTTCAGTCGACACGACCGAGTCGCGGTTCATGGCGACCATGGCATAGAGCGACAGGGAGAGCAGTTCGAGACCGATATAGATGGTCAGGAAGTGATTGGCCGAGATCATGACCATCATGCCGAGCGTGGCAAACAGCGCCAGCACGTAGTATTCACCCTTGTTCATCGCTTCGCGGTCGATGATGTAGCCCCGCGAGTAGAACATGACGATGACCAGGGTCATGTACAGGAACAGCTTGAGCAGGTCGGACATCAGGTCGTCGACGAACATGTTGCTGAACGTGTAGGTAATTTCGCCTGTACTTGTGGCGAACTGAATGGCAGCACAGCCGATGAGGGTGAGCTGGGTCAGCACGAAGGTCAGCGTGCGGCGGCTATCCTTGACCAGCAGGTCGATCATCAGGATGGCAAGGGCCATCACCGTCAGGAAGATTTCCGGTGCGGCGGGCAGGAGATTGGGGACAACGAAATTGTCGAACATGTCGGCTACCGTTTATTGAATCTTGCTGATGGCGACATGACGCAACAGGTCATTGACCGAGGCGTGCATGACTTCCGTGAAAGGCTGCGGGTAGAGACCCATCCACAGGGTGGCAATGGCCAGGATGCCGAGGATGGCAAACTCGCGCTTGTTGATATCGAGCAGTTCTTCGACGTGGTGATTGGCCACATCGCCGAAGATGACGCGCTTGTACATCCACAGCGAGTAGGCGGCACCGATGACCATCGAACTGGCGGCGGCAAAGGCGACCCAGAAGTTGAACTTGACGGCGCCGAGGATGACCATGAACTCGCCAACGAAGCCGGAGGTAGCCGGCAGACCGGCATTGGCCATGGTGAACAGCATGAACAGGGCAGCGAACTTCGGCATCTTGTTAACCACGCCGCCGTAATCGGCGATCTGGCGGCTATGCACGCGGTCATACATGACACCGATACAGAAGAACATGGCGCCAGAGACAAAACCGTGGGAAACCATCTGGACCAGGGCGCCTTCGATACCCATCGGGCTGAACATGAAGAAGCCGAGAGTGACGAAACCCATGTGGGCAATCGACGAATAAGCCACCAGTTTCTTCATGTCTTCCTGAACCAGGGCGACAAAACCGATATAAACGACAGCAATCAGCGACAGGGCGAGAACCAGACCGGACAACTCATGCGAGGCATCAGGCAGGATCGGCAGCGAGAACCGCAGGAAACCGTAAGCACCGAGCTTCAGGGCGATGGCGGCCAGCACGATGGAACCACCGGTCGGCGCTTCAACGTGGGCATCCGGCAACCAAGTATGTACCGGCCACATCGGCACTTTGACAGCGAAGGCGACGAGGAATGCCAGGAACAGCCAGACCTGCGCACCGAGCGCGATCGGCAGCTTGTGCCATTCAAGAATCGAGAAGCTGCCACCGGACTGGATGAACAGGTACATCAGCGCGATCAGGAACAGCAGCGAGCCGAACAGGGTGTAGAGGAAGAACTTGAAGGCGGCATAAACGCGCTTCGGGCCGCCCCAGACGCCGATGATCAGGTACAGCGGGATCAGCGAGGCTTCGAAGAAGACATAGAACAGCACGCCGTCGAGCGAGGTGAAAATGCCGTTCATGAGACCCGACATGATCAGGAAGGCGGCGTTGTACTGGGCAACCTTGGTCTGAATCACTTCCCAGCCGGCGGCGACGACGATGATGGTAATGAAGGCGTTGAGCACAACAAACAGCATCGAGATGCCGTCCACACCGAGGTGGTAATTGATGTTGAAACGCGGAATCCAGCTGCTCAGCTCAACGAACTGCATGCCACCATTGGCGACATCGAAACCGGTCCATAGCGGAATGGTGATCAGGAAAGCGGTCACCGCACCGACCAGGGAGAGCATCCGGGCCAGCGGCGCATTCCGGTCGCCGCCTGTGGTCAGCACCAGCAGGCCGGCGAAGATCGGAATCCAGATTGCGAGAGAGAGCAACGGGTAAGTCGACATGTTATTCCTTGCTTTTCTGCGAACTATTCACGCTTAAGCGCGGTTGATCCACAGGGTCATCAGCACGAAGACGCCGATGATCATGGTGAAAGCGTAGTGATAGACGTAACCGGTCTGGAACAGGCGGGTTACCGAGGCGATCCATCCAACGACCTTGGCCGAGCCATTGACGATGATGCCGTCAATGATGGCGACGTCGCCGCCCTTCCAGAGCACCTTGCCAATAAGGCGGGCGCCGCCGGCAAAGACCAGATCGTTGAATTTGTCGAAGTAATACTTGTTCTCGAGCAGGGTGTTGATGGCCGAGAAACGACGCTGGATGGCAGCCGGAATATCCGGACGCTTCATATAGAAGAACCAGGAGACTACAACACCGGACAGCGCCAGGATAAAGGGCAGTGTAGTCAGGGAATGGATGCCCATGGCGACGGCGCCGTGGAATTCCTCAGCCAGATGCTCCATCGCCGGGTGGGCATGGTGATCGATGAAGATGACACCCTTGAAATAGTCGCCGTAGAGCATCGGCTCGATGGCGATGAAGCCGATCAGCACCGAGGGAATGGCCAGCAGGACGAGCGGCAGCGTAACAACCCAGGGGGTTTCGTGCGGCTTCTGGCCGGGGGCCAGACCATGGTGATGGTCATGCGAGGCTTCTTCGTCGTCATGATCGCCGTGGTGATCGTGATGACCTGCATCATGCGCCTTGCCGAAACGTTCCTCGCCGTGGAAGACCAGGAAGTACATGCGGAAGGAGTAGAAGGCAGTGATGAAAACGCCCGCCAGTACGGCGTAGTAGGCGAAGGCAGCGCCGGGCTGGCCGTTGTGATAGGCGACCTGGGCGGCTTCGATAATCGAGTCCTTGGAGTAGAAACCGGACAGGAAAGGCGTGCCGATCAGGGCCAGCGAACCGACCAGCGAGGTGATCCAGGTGATCGGCATGTACTTGCGCAGACCACCCATGTTACGGATGTCCTGATCGTGGTGCATGCCGATAATGACCGAACCAGCGCCAAGGAACAGCAGTGCCTTGAAGAAGGCGTGCGTCATCAGGTGGAAGATGGCGACCGAGTAGGCCGAAGCACCGAGCGCAACCGTCATGTAGCCAAGCTGCGACAAGGTCGAATAGGCGACGACGCGCTTGATGTCATTCTGGATGATACCGAGGAAGCCCATGAACAGTGCCGTGATCGCACCGATGACGATGACGAAGGACAGTGCCGTGGTGGACAGCTCGAACAGCGGCGACATGCGGGCGACCATGAAAATACCGGCGGTAACCATGGTGGCAGCGTGAATCAGGGCGGAAATCGGGGTCGGACCTTCCATCGAATCGGGCAGCCAGACATGCAGCGGAACCTGAGCCGATTTACCCATGGCGCCGATGAACAGGCAGATACAGGTCACGGTCATCAGGGACCATTCAGCAGCACCCCAGATGTTGATCATGGTGGCAGCCAGTTCAGGGGCCTTCTCGAAAACCGTCTTGTAGTCGAGGGTACCGAAGTGGGCCAACACGAGGCCAATGCCGAGGATGAAACCGAAGTCACCGACGCGATTGACCAGGAAGGCCTTCATGTTGGCGAAAATGGCGGTCGGACGGGTATACCAGAAACCGATCAACAGGTAGGAGACAAGACCGACGGCCTCCCAGCCGAAGAAGAGTTGCATGAAGTTGTTGCTCATCACCAGCATCAGCATGGAGAAGGTGAACAACGAGATGTAGCTGAAGAAGCGGTTATAGCCCGGATCTTCCTGCATGTAGCCGATGGTGTAGATATGCACCATGAGCGACACGAAGGTGACGACCAGCATCATCGTGGTGGTCAGCGTGTCAATCAGGAAACCGACTTCAAACTTGTAATCGCCGCTGGTCAGCCAGGTATAGACCGCACCATTGTAGGTATGGCCCGCCTGGACATCCTTGAAGATGATGACCGAGGCGATGAAGGCGATGGCGACACCCGCGATGGTAGCGGTATGAGCCACCCAGCGCGGAATGACGCGACAGAACAGGCCGGCAATCATGGCGCCGATCAACGGTGCCATGGGTACGAGCAGGTAGAGTTTTTGCATTTCCATGTTTAACCCTTCAGGCTGCCCAGGTCATCCACATGGATGCTCTTGAGGTTGCGGAACAGCACGATCAGAATGGCCAGGCCGATCGCCGATTCGGCTGCGGCAACGGTCAGGATGAAGAAAACGAAGATCTGACCAGAGAGATCATTCAGATAGTGGGAGAACGCCACGAAATTCATGTTCACCGCGAGGAGCATCAATTCGATGGTCATCAACAGTACCAGCAGGTTCTTCCGGTTGAGGAAGATGCCGACCACGCTGATCGCGAAGAGAATCGCGCCCAGGATCAGGAAATGGGAGAGAGAAAGAGTTTGCATGGATTCCCCGGGGTTCAGTCTTTTTCAACCGGCATTTGCAGGACGCGGACGCGATCCTTCGCCTTGACGAAGACCTGCTGATTCGGGTTGGTGTACTTGGACTTCTTCGGACCGCGGTAGGTCAGAACGATCGCGGCGATCATGCCGACCAGCAGGATGAGCGAAGCCAGTTCGAAGGGATAGACGTAATCGGTGAACATCAGGGCACCAATACTCTTGGTATTGGAGACCCCTGCCGGCACCAGCGCTTCGGCGGCCGGGATCTGGAAGTACTTGCTGCCCAGCACCAGGCTCATCTCAAGGGCCATGAGCAGACCGAGCAGAGCGCCGAGGGGGAGATAGTTCCAGAAACCTTCACGGATGCGGTCGATATTGATATCGAGCATCATCACGACGAAGAGGAAGAGCACCATGACCGCGCCGACATAGACAAGGATGATGGCAATCGCCAGGAACTCGGCCTGCAGCAAGGCCCAGATGCCGCCGCAGGTGAAGAAGGCGAGAATCAGGTGCAACGCGGCGTGAACCGGGTTGCGGGCGGTGATCACGCGAAGGCTCGCGAAGACCAGAATCGCCGACAGGAAGTAGAAAACCGCAGTTTGAAAATCCATCGCTCGCACCTGTTATCGGTAAGAAGCATCAAGTTCGCGGTCTTTTGCGATTTGATCTTCGTAGCGGTCGCCGTTGGCCAGCAACATCTGCTTGGTGTAATACAAGTCACCACGCTTCTCGCCGTGATATTCGAAAATACGCGTTTCAACCACCGCATCGACCGGACAGGCTTCTTCGCAGAATCCACAGAAAATGCACTTGGTCAGATCAATGTCGTAGCGCGTCGTGCGACGGGAACCGTCATCACGCGGTTCGGCCTCAATGGTGATGGCCAGCGCCGGGCAGATCGCCTCGCACAGTTTGCAGGCAATGCAACGCTCTTCACCATTCGGATAGCGACGCAAGGCATGCAGTCCGCGGAAACGGAAGCTCTGCGGTGTCTTTTCTTCCGGATATTGAACGGTGATCTTGCGGGCGAAGAAATAGCGCCCGGTGACCGACATGCCCTTCAACAATTCCTTGAGGAAGAGGCTGTTGAAGATTTCCTTCATCGAACCCATTAGTCTCTCCTCACTTCCAGATATTCAGTGGCGACATCATCCAGACGCCGACAACAACCAGCCAGATCAGACAGATCGGCAAGAAAACCTTCCAGCCCAGACGCATCAGCTGGTCATAGCGATAACGCGGGAAAGTCGCGCGGAACCACAGGAACAGGAAGAGAATGGCCGACATCTTGGCGAACAGCCAGAGGATGCCATCAGGCAGGAAACCAACCGGCGACAGCCAGCCACCCAGGAACAGGATGGAAGTCAGGGCCGAGACCAGGATCATGTTGGCGTATTCGGCCAGGAAGAACAGCGCGAAGGCCATCCCGGAATACTCGACATGGAAACCGGCAACGATTTCGGATTCACCTTCGGCAACGTCGAAGGGGGCGCGATTGAGTTCGGCTGTACCGGAAATCAGGTAGACGATGAACATCGGGAACAGCGGCAGCCAGTTCCAGGACAGGAAGCTCAGCCCCCATCCGGCGAAGCGGCCCTGATCCTGAACATTGACGATATCCACCAGATTCAGGCTGTTGGAAACCATCAGGACACAAATCAGCGAGAAGCCCATCGAGATTTCGTAGGAAACCATCTGGGCGGCCGAGCGCATGGCACCGAGGAAAGCATACTTGGAGTTGGATGCCCAGCCCGACAGGATGATGCCGTACACACCCATGGACGTAATGGCCATGATGTAGAGCAGGCTGGCATCGATATTGGCAACGACCAGCGAATCGGTGAAGGGAACCACGGCCCAGGCGGCCAGCGCCGGGGCAATCGCCAGCATCGGGGCAATGATGAAAATGCCCTTGTTGGCGGTGGTCGGAACGATGATTTCCTTGAGCAGCAGCTTGAGGCCGTCGGCGATCGGCTGGATCAGACCCCACGGACCGACCCGGTTGGGGCCGATACGGACCTGCATGTAACCGATGACCTTACGTTCAAAGTAGGTCAGATAAGCTACGCCGAGCATCAGCGGAGCAACGATCAGCACGATCTTGATCAGGGTCCAGACGGCCGGCCAGGCGCCGCCGAAAATCCCTGTGCCGAAATTCATCAATGCGTCCATTTATGCACGCTCCACGGTAATCGAGCCAAACATCTCGCCTAGCATCGCTGTGCTGGCATGCGCCGCCGATACGCGAACGCAACCGGCTGGGACATTGTTGTCGGCGATGGCGACCAGAACCGCCTCGCCATTACCCTGACGAACGCGAACCTGGGCTTTATCAGCCACGCCGATCTGCGCCAGAGTCTGTTCAGACAGGCGGGCGGTCGGGGCCTTTGCGTCGGCCGTTTGCTGAAGTGCCGGGGCACGACGGGCCAACGGATCGGCAAAGTTGATCGGCACATCAGCGATGCGCTGCAAACCAGCTGCCGTAGCGGCCGGAACAGCCAGCACTACATTATTGAGGCTATTGTTGAGGCCACTGGCAAATTCTGCGCCCTTGCCCAGCAGTTCATCGCGAACCGCTTCGCTGGACTCGTAGCCAAAGCCATCAAGATTCAGCACATTGCCGAGTACGCGGAGCAGCTTCCAAGCCGGGCGGGCATCGCCGCGCGCCTTGGCAACGCCGTTGAAGCTCTGGATACGGCCTTCGATGTTGATGAAGGTACCGGAGGTTTCGGTGTAGGGCGCAATCGGCAGGATCACATCGGCGTATTCAAGGGCCGGTGCGTGCTTGAAGGCCGACAGTTGAACAACCATACTGGCTTGCTTGAGGGCACCCAGCACCAGCTGCGGATTGGCGCAGTCGAATTCCGGCTCGACACCCATCAGGACGTAGGCTTTGCGCGGCTGCTCGAACATCTGGCGAGCGTTGGCACCAGTCGGCAGGGCTCCGGCAACATGAGCGCCAACGGTGTTGGCACCTTCGCCAAGGAAGCCGATGGTAGCGCCGGTAATCTTGCCAAGTTCAAGCGCCAGCGCCTGCAGTTGCGTCGCATCAGCCGACTGGGTCACGACATTGCCGAGGAAAACGGCACGCTTGTCACCGTCGACCAGGCTCTGGGCGATCTTCTTGCTTGTTTCGCAAACACTGGCGGATTCGACACCAGCCGGCACAGCACAGCCCTTGATCTCGGCCGCAGCCTTGACGATGGCCGCCAGCGAAGCAGCCAGCTGCGAGGGCGCAACGGTCATGCGGGCATGCAGATTGATCAGTTGATCGTCACCCGTCACCGAGAGCAAGCTGACATTGGTGTATTTCTTGGCGGCCTGACGCAGACGCTGAGCGATCAGCGGATGATCCTTGCGCAGGAAAGAGCCGAACACCAGAACGCCGTCGAGATCCTTGATCTCGGCGAGGCGCATGCCCAGCCACGGCGTGCCGGCACGCTTGCCATCGGCGGAAAAGTCGCTCTGGCGCGGGCGGAAATCGATATTGCCACTGCCCAGGCCACGCATGACCTTGTTCAGCAGATAGAGTTCTTCAACGGTAGCGCTTTGGGCGGCCAGGGCGGCAACGGCGTCACCACCATGATTGCGGGCAACGTCCTTGAGGCCATGGGCGACGTAATCGAGGGCGACATTCCAGTCGACTTCCTTCCACTCGCCGCCTTGCTTGACCATAGGCTTGGTCAGACGCTCGTCGGAATTGAGGGCCTGGTAGGAGAAACGCTCCTTGTCGGAGATCCAGCACTCGTTAACTTCTTCGTTTTCGCGCGGCAGGACGCGCATCACGGTTTCGTGCTTGACCTGAACAACCAGATTGGCGCCAACCGAGTCATGCGGGCTGACCGATTTGCGGCGCTGCAGTTCCCACGAACGGGCGGTGTAGCGGAACGGCTTCGAGGTCAGCGCACCGACCGGGCACAGGTCAATCATGTTGCCGGACAGCTCGGAATCAACCGAACGACCAACAAAGGTCATGATCTCGGAGTGCATGTTGCGATTCGCCATGCCGAGTTCCATGATGCCGCCGATTTCCTGGCCGAAGCGGACGCAACGGGTACAGTGAATGCAACGGCTCATTTCTTCCATCGAGATCAGCGGACCGACGCTCTTGTGGAAGACAACGTGCTTATCCTCGGTGTAGCGGCTCTTCATCGGGCCATAACCGACGGACATGTCCTGCAGCTGGCACTCGCCGCCCTGATCGCAGATCGGGCAATCCAGCGGGTGATTGATCAGCAGGAATTCCATCACGCCCTTCTGTGCCTTGACGGCCAGTTCGGAGTGCGTAAACACCTTCATGCCGTTGGTCACCGGCGTTGCGCATGCTGGCAACGGCTTCGGCGCCTTTTCCACCTGCACGAGACACATGCGGCAGTTAGCGGCGATCGAAAGTTTCTTGTGGTAGCAGAAATGCGGAATGTATACCCCAACCTGCTGCGCGGCATCCATCACCGTGCTGCCATCGGGCACTTGCGCTTTCTTGCCGTCGATTTCGATTTCTAGCATGTCGCTACCTTGTAGCCTGACTTTTCGTCGTTAGTTACGTTGCAACCCGCGGCCATCAGGCCGGAATCTTATGGAAGCTGCTGCCTGCCCACTGAACATCCTTGGGCACCAGACAGGTCTTGTTTTCAATGTGGTACTCGAATTCCTTGCCGAAGTGCTTGATGAAACTCTGCACCGGGAAGGCTGCCGCATCGCCAAGCGCACAGATGGTGCGACCAGCGATATTGCCGAGAACGCTGTTCAGCAGGTCGAGATCTTCCGGCTTGCCGAGTCCGTTCTCAATACGATGGACCACCTTGTACATCCAGGCCGTACCTTCACGACAGGGCGTACATTGGCCGCAGGACTCTTCGTGATAGAAGAACGACAGGCGCTCAAGCGCCTTGACCATGCACACAGACTCGTCCATGACGATGACCGCGCCTGAACCCAGCATGGAACCGCCCTTGCTGATTGAGTCGTAGTCCATGGTGCAATCCATGATGACGTCGGCCGGCATGACCGGTGCGGAAGAACCACCCGGAATGACCGCCTTGAGCTTGCGACCACCGCGCATGCCGCCGCACATTTCGAGCAGCGTGGCAAACGGGGTGCCGAGCGGAATTTCGTAGTTACCCGGGCGATTGACATGGCCGGACACCGAGAACAGCTTGGTACCGCCATTGTTCGGCTTGCCCAGATTGAGAAACTCTTCGCCACCCATCTTCAGGATGAAGGGAATGGAAGCAAAGGTCTCGGTATTGTTGATTGTCGTCGGCTTGCCGTACAGACCGAAAGAAGCCGGGAACGGCGGCTTGAAGCGCGGCTGGCCCTTCTTGCCTTCGATCGACTCAAGCAAGGCAGTTTCTTCGCCGCAGATGTAGGCGCCGTAACCATGGTGCGCGAACAGTTCGAAGTTGAACCCGGAACCGAGAATATTCTGGCCGATGAAACCGGCAGCGCGGGCCTGATCGAGCGCTTCTTCGAAACGCTTGTACTCAAGCCAGACTTCGCCATGCACGTAGTTGTAACCGCGATTGGCCCCCATTGCGTAGGCAGCAATGGCCATGCCCTCGATCACCGAATGCGGGTTGTAGCGCATGATGTCGCGGTCTTTGAATGTCCCCGGCTCGCCTTCGTCGGTGTTGCAGACGACGTACTTGTCACCCGGGAAGGAGCGCGGCATGAAGGACCATTTGAGACCGGTCGGGAATCCGGCGCCGCCACGGCCGCGCAGAACGGATTTCTTGACTTCGCTGATAACGTCTTCCTGCGTCATCCCGGTTTCCAGGATGCGCTTGAGCTGGGCGTAACCGCCGCGCGCTACGTAGTCTTTCAGGCTCCAGCTATTGTCGCCGTCCAGGCCTTCCATGAGGACGCCATTGATCGCACCAAGCATGGCCATTATTTGCACTCCTCAAGCAGCTTGTCGATCTGTTCCGGGTGCATGTGGCTGCACATCGAGCGGTTGTTGACGATGAAGACCGGTGCGTCGCCACAGGCCCCCATGCATTCACCTTCCTTCAACGTGAATTTGCCGTCCGGCGTTGTTTCGCCGTAGCCGACGCCCAGTTTCTTCTGGAGGTATTCGCCGGCATGGTAGCCACCCGAGAGGGCGCAAGGCAGATTGGTACAGACCATGATCTTGTACTTGCCGACCGGCTTCAGGTCATACATGTTGTAGAAGGAGGCCACTTCGTAGGCTGCGATGGGCGGCATACCAAGATAGTTGGCCACCGCCTCGATAGACTCGGGCGACAACCAGCCTTTTTCAGCCTGGGCATGTGCGAGGCAGGCCATCGACGCCGACTGCTTCTGATCGGCGGGATACTTGGCGACTTCGCGGGCGAAGTTCTGGAGGGTTTCAGCGGAAAACATCAGCGGTCGATCTCGCCAAAAACAATATCTTGGGAACCGATAATCGTAACGACGTCGGCAATCATGTGGCCTCTGGACATTTCGTCCAGACCAGCCAGGTGGACAAAGCCCGGGGCACGAATCTTCATGCGGTAAGGTTTGTTGGCACCATCGGAAACAAAGTAGATGCCGAACTCGCCCTTGGGGTGCTCGACTGCGGCATAGGCCTCGCCAGCGGGAACATGGATACCTTCGGTGAAGAGCTTGAAGTGATGAATCAACTCTTCCATGTTGGTCTTCATGTTTTCACGCGGCGGCGGCGCCACCTTGTTGTTGTCGGTGATCACCGGGCCGGGATTCTTGCGCAGCCAGGCGATACATTGCTTGATGATGTTGTTCGACTGGATCATTTCTTCCATACGAACGAGGTAGCGGTCATAGCTGTCGCCATTAACGCCAACCGGCACATCAAAATTGATCTTGTCATATGCCGCGTACGGCTGCTTCTTACGCAAGTCCCAGGCGATGCCCGAACCGCGCAGCATGGCGCCGGTAAAGCCCATCTGCATGGCGCGCTCCGGCGTCACGACACCGACATTGACCAGACGCTGCTTCCAGATCCGGTTGTCGGTCAGGAGCGTGTGATATTCGGCGTGATAGGTCGGGAAGCGATTGGTAAAATCTTCGAGGAAGTCGAGCAGCGAACCGCTGCGATTCTCGTTCTTCTCGGCCGCCTTCTTGGCATTGGTCCAGGTCGATTCCTGATACTGCGGCATGCGATCCGGCAGGTCGCGATAGACACCGCCCGGACGATAGTAGGCGGCGTGCATGCGGGCACCAGAAACCGCTTCATACGCATCCATCAGGTCTTCGCGCTCGCGGAAGGTGTAGAGCGCCATGGTCATCGCACCGACGTCCAGCGCGTGACAGCCGATCCACAACAGGTGGTTGAGGATACGGGTAACTTCGTCGAACATGACGCGGATGTACTTGCCGCGCTCCGGCACCTCAATGCCGAGCAACTTTTCAGTAGCCAGGCAGTAGGCGTGCTCGTTACACATCATCGAGACGTAGTCGAGACGATCCATGTAAGGCACGGACTGAACCCAGGTGCGGGTTTCGGCCAGCTTTTCGGTGGCGCGGTGGAGCAGACCAATATGCGGGTCGGCGCGCTGGACGACTTCGCCGTCCAGTTCGAGCACGAGACGCAGAACGCCGTGCGCAGCCGGATGTTGCGGGCCGAAGTTGAGGGTGAAATTGCGGATATCAGCCATGGGCAGTGTCCCCGAAAGTATCTTCACGCACGATGCGCGGGGTGTTCTCGCGAGGCTCGATGGTGACCGGTTGATAGATCACGCGAGCCTGATCGGGGTCGTAACGCATTTCGACGTGACCGGAGATCGGGAAGTCCTTGCGGAAAGGATGGCCGATGAAACCGTAGTCGGTCAGGATGCGACGCAGGTCGTCATGGCCGACAAAGGCGATGCCGTAGAGGTCGAACGCTTCGCGCTCGAACCAGTTGACGCTCTTCCAGACGCCCGTGACGGAATCCACCGAAGGAAACTCGTCATCCTCGGCAAAGACGCGGACGCGCAAACGCCAGTTATTGGAGACCGACAGGAGGTGGGAGACCGCAGCATAGCGCCGGCCTTGCCAGGCGCCATCACCATAGGTCGAATAATCGACGCCGCAGAGATCAATGATTTCTTCGAAACGAAGATCAGCCTCATCGCGCAAGGCGGTCATTACGCCGAGATAGTCGGCCGCACTGACTTCAATGGTTACTTCACCCAAAGCCAGCTTCAGCGATTTCAATTTATCGCCGAAGTGCTTCTGCAGGTTTTGACTAAGCGTTTCCAGCTTGGCAGACATATCGAATCAGCCTTGGCAATTAACGAGCAATGGTATTGGTACGACGAATCTTGTTCTGCAACTGAATCAGCCCGTAGATCAGGGCTTCAGCAGTGGGCGGACAGCCCGGCACATAGATATCGACAGGCACGATGCGATCACAACCGCGCACCACAGAGTAGGAGTAATGGTAGTAACCACCGCCATTGGCGCAGGAGCCCATGGAGATCACCCAACGCGGCTCGGCCATCTGGTCATAGACCTTGCGCAAGGCCGGGGCCATCTTGTTGGTCAGCGTACCAGCGACAATCATCACATCGGACTGACGCGGACTAGCCCGGAAAACGATGCCGAAACGATCGAGGTCGTAACGGGATACGCCGGCATGAATCATTTCAACCGCACAACAGGCCAGACCGAAGGTCATGGGCCAGATTGAACCGGTGCGCATGTAATTGATCAGCTTGTCAGCCGTAGTGGTGACAAACCCTTCCTGGAGGACGCCTTCAATAGCCATAACCTAGCCTCATTCCCATTCCAGCGCGCCCTTGGCCCAGGCATATACATAACCAATGACCAGGATGGCAACGAATACGAGCATTTCGACAAAGCCGAACAACTTGATCGACTCGGTCGCAACGATGTCCTTGAAAATTGACGCCCAGGGGAACAGGAAGGCAATTTCCAGATCGAACAAAATGAAGAGAATGGCTATCAGATAGAAGCGCACATCGAACTTCATGCGCGCATCTTCAAAAGCCTCGAAGCCGCACTCGTAAGGAGAGAGCTTTTCAGGATCCGGTCGGCTTGGAGCAAGAAGAAAGCCCATCGCGATAGGCAGAACGCCAACCGCAATCCCCACCAGAACGAACATCAGGATTGGAAAGTAGTTTTCCATGACCCGCCGCCAATATTCAGTTTCTTGTTCGAAGCAGCGTACCTTGCGGCCACTGCCCAGCTTTTTGGTGCCGACGGCGAGACTCGAACTCGCACAGCTTGCGCCACTACCCCCTCAAGATAGCGTGTCTACCAATTTCACCACGTCGGCACATCTTTTTTGGGCCTCCCGGCGAGGACTTAATGCCGGACAACCCCTTGCATTTACTTCGGTATGTCTTTCGCCTTGGAACCCGCACCTGCAGGAGCCGCTGGCGATTCACCACCCGTTGAAGCAGGCGGCGAAACAGTCTCGGATTGTACCGTTTCTTGCATGACACTGCCAGTCGTTTTTGGCTTGCTTGAAGCAATGTAAGCCAGAGTCAGGCTGGTGACAAAAAACACGGCAGCAAGAACGCCGGTGGTCCGACTCAAAAAGTTGGCTGAGCCCGTGGCACCAAACAGGCTACCGGACGCACCACTACCAAAAGCAGCCCCCATATCGGCACCTTTGCCATGCTGCATGAGCACCAGACCAATAATGGCAATTGCCACCAGGATATGGATCGTCAGGACGAGAGAAAATAACCAGTTCATTTGTCAGCCTATCAATTCGCCGCGAGGCAAATCGTCAAAAAATCATCAGCAACCAAGGCGGCGCCACCGATCAAACCACCATCGATGTCCGACTGCCCAAACAACTCCTTCGCATTCTGCGGCTTTACACTACCGCCGTAGAGAATACGCAAACCTTCTGCCACACCTGCATCCAGCTCCGCCACCTGAGCCCGGATCGCCGCATGCACCGCCTGCGCCTGCGCCGGAGATGCCGTGACACCGGTACCGATAGCCCAGACCGGCTCATAGGCAATCACTGCCGATGCCAGCGCCGCAACACCGACCCGATCGAGAACCGCCGACAACTGCCGGGCGATCACCGAAGTGGTCTGACCGGCTTCGCGCTCACCCAGTGTTTCACCAACACACAGAACGGGCACCAGACCGGCTTTTTGCGCCGCTTGAAACTTAGCGGCAACGACGGCATCGCTTTCGCCAAACATTGCACGCCGCTCGGAATGGCCGACCAGTACGTAGCGACACCCGAATTCAACGAGCATCGACGCGGAAACTTCGCCGGTAAAAGCACCAACAGGATGCTCACTCACCGACTGAGCACCGAGCGCCACCGACGAGCCCTGCAAGGCTGCCTGCCCCTGTCCGAGATAGGGATAGGGCGGACATACTGCGATTTCGCAGGTCAATCCGGAAGCGCCTGCCGCGATACGCGCCAGCAAGGCCGCGTTCTGCTGCAATGTGCCGTGCATCTTCCAGTTACCAGCAACGAGCTTTCTACGCATGGGCTAGACGATTCTGTTGGCAAAAAACCTTCGGATTATAGCGACTCGACGATTTTTCGGTCAATACGATTAGGCATTCAAGGTGTTTTATTGCGCCAGCGCACCGACTACGGCCGCCAGTTTTTCGGCCGCATCGGCCACCTCGACTGCATCTTCGCCTTCCACCATGACGCGCAGCAGCGGCTCGGTACCCGAGGCACGGAGTAGCACCCTGCCCCGTCCGGCCAACCCCGTTTCCGTTTCGGCCAGCGCCGAGGTAATTGCTGGATGATCTTTCCAGGCGAACCCGCGGGTGATCGGCACATTGATCAACTTCTGCGGATAGAGCACCAAGTCGCCGAGCAAACCCTTCAGGTCGCAGCCGGCCTCACGCAGCGCCGCCATGACCTGCAAGGCGGCGACAATGCCATCACCGGTGGTATGGCGATCCATGGCCAGGATATGGCCGGAGTTTTCCCCGCCATAGAGCCAGCCCTTTTCGTTAAGCATTTCGACCACATACCGGTCGCCGACCGCCGCCCGGACAAACGGGATGTCGAGTTTGCCGAGGGCGTGCTCGAGCGCCAGATTGGTCATCAGCGTACCAACCACGCCCTTGACCTTGCCGGCACGGGCCCGGCTGCGGACGATGGCGAACAGCAGTTGATCGCCATCGTAAAGCGTGCCTTCAGCATCGACCATCTGCAGGCGGTCAGCATCGCCGTCGAGCGCCACGCCAAGATCCGCCTGATTAGCCAGCACAGCCTCGCGCAAGGCCTTGGGGGCTGTCGCCCCGACCCCGTCGTTGATATTCAGACCATTGGGCTGCGCGCCGATAGTCACGACATCTGCCCCCAACTCATGAAAGACGCTGGGCGCGATATGGTAGGCCGCGCCGTGCGCGCAATCGACGACAATCTTCAGGCCACGCAGGTCGAGATCGTTGGGAAAGGTGCTTTTGCAGAATTCGATGTAGCGGCCACGCGCATCGTCGATGCGTCTGACCCGACCAAGATCGGCGGGCGGGGCACAGACGATGGGCTGATCAATGCCGGCCTCGATGGCGTGCTCGACCTCGTCGGGCAATTTGGTACCTTGCGCCGAGAAAAACTTGATGCCGTTGTCGTAGTAGGGATTGTGCGACGCCGAAATGACGATACCGGCCTGCAGGCGCAAGGCGCGGGTCAGATAGGCGACCGCCGGTGTCGGCAAGGGGCCAACCAGGAAGACATCAATGCCGGCAGCAGAAAATCCTGCCTCCAGCGCCGATTCGAGCATGTAACCAGAGAGTCGGGTGTCCTTGCCGATCAGCACGGCGGGACGTTCACCGGGGGGCATATTGCTCTGACTCAACAAGGCCTTGCCGGCCGAATAGCCAAGATGCATGACGAAATCGGGGGTAATCGGCGATTGTCCAACCCGGCCGCGAACCCCATCCGTACCGAAATATTTCCTGCTCATTGCTTTGCCTCTTGTTCTATTGCCGACCACACCGCCAGAGCATCCCTGGTTGCCGCGACATCATGCACCCGCAGTATTTTCGCACCTTTTTGGGCAGCCATCAGCGCTGCCGCGACACTAGCAGCCAGTCGTTCACCGACCGGGCGACCGGTAATCGCCCCCAGCATCGACTTTCTCGAGACACCGACGAGCATCGGCAAGCCATCGACCCCCGCTCCCTTGATGGACCGGAAAAGGGCCAGGTTGTGATCCAGCGTCTTGCCAAAACCGAAGCCTGGATCGAGTACCAGCCGCTGATCGGCGACCCCAGCCTGACGGCAGCGCATCACAGCATCAGCGAGAAATGAGCGGACCTCGGCGACGACATCGCCATAATGCGGCGTAGCCTGCATGGTGCCGGGCTCGCCCTGCATGTGCATGACGCACACGGCACAATCACTCCCCGCCACCGCCGCCAGGGCCTCCGGGTGAGCCATGCCGGTAATGTCGTTGATCATCGATGCCCCGGCTGCCAGAGCTGCCCGCATAACGGCTGGCTTGTAGGTATCAACCGAGATGGGTACTCCCCAACCGACAATTTCCTTGAGTACCGGTAGCAGGCGGCACAATTCATCGGCTTCAGAGGTCGGAGTCGCCCCCGGCCGTGAGGATTCGGCACCAATATCGAGGATATCCGAGCCCGCCTCGAACTGCTGACGGGCGTGCCGGATGGCCTGCTCGACATTGCCGATAAGGCCATCGCCCGAAAAAGAATCCGGCGTCAGATTAACGATCCCCATCAACAGGGGACGATCAAGCGGGAGGCTGAAATCGCCGCAGTGCAGATTTGTCATGGTACAAAAATAAAAGGCCGGGAGAGACTCCCGGCCGATTGAACTGGCGCAAAAATCAGGCTGGTGCGGCGGCGCTAGGTTCCGCTCCCGGCGTATCGCTCGGCGTACTCGAACGCGGGGTCGACTGGGACGGCTTGGGCGGACGCGGCGACTTGCCGGCCATGATGTCGTCGATCTGCTCGGCATCGATGGTTTCCCATTCGAGCAGGGCCTTGGTCATGGCCTCGACCTTGTCGCGATTTTCCTCAAGCAGACGACGGGCCAAAGCGTACTGCTCGTCGATCAAGCGGCGAATTTCGGCATCGACCTTCTGCATCGTCGCTTCCGACACATTCTTGTGCTGGGTCACCGAACGACCGAGGAATACTTCGCCCTCATTCTCGCCATAGACCATGACACCCAGGTCGGACATCCCGTAGCGGGTGACCATGTCACGTGCCATTGCCGTCGCCCGCTCGAAATCGTTCGAAGCGCCGGTGGTCATCTGGTTCATGAACAGTTCTTCGGCAATCCGCCCGCCGAACAGCACAGCAATACGGCTCATCAGGTATTCACGGTCGTAGGCGTAACGATCCTGCTCCGGCAGTTGCATGGTCAGCCCCAGGGCACGGCCACGCGGAATGATCGTGACCTTGTGCACCGGATCAGACTTGGGCACCAGCTTGGCAACCACGGCATGACCAGACTCGTGGTAGGCCGTGTTCATCTTCTCTTCCTCGGTCATCACCATGCTTCGGCGCTCGGCGCCCATCATGATCTTGTCCTTGGCCTTCTCGAAGTCTTCCATGTCCACCAGACGCTTGTTGCCACGGGCGGCGAACAGGGCCGCCTCATTGACCAGGTTGGCCAGATCGGCACCGGAGAAACCAGGCGTGCCGCGGGCGATGATATCGGCCTTGACGTCGCCGGAGATCGGCACCTTGCGCATATGCACCTTGAGGATTTCCTCACGGCCGCGAATATCCGGCAACGGCACAACGACCTGACGGTCGAAACGACCGGGACGCAGCAGCGCCGGGTCGAGGATATCGGGACGATTGGTCGCGGCGATAACGATGATGCCGGTGTGGCCTTCGAAACCATCCATCTCGACCAGCAACTGGTTGAGGGTCTGTTCACGTTCATCATTACCACCACCCAGACCGGCGCCACGGTGACGACCGACGGCGTCGATTTCATCGATGAAGATAATGCACGGGGCGTGCTTCTTGGCGTTCTCGAACATGTCGCGAACGCGGGCAGCGCCGACACCGACGAACATTTCAACGAAATCGGAGCCGGAAATACTGAAGAACGGCACCTTCGCCTCGCCGGCAATCGCCTTGGCGAGCAAGGTCTTGCCCGTCCCTGGGTTGCCCACCATCAGCACACCCTTGGGAATACGGCCACCGAGTTTCTGGAATTTGGAGGGATCGCGCAGGAAATCGACGATTTCCTGGACTTCTTCCTTGGCCTCGTCGCAACCGGCGACATCGGCAAAAGTGATGACATTGGTCGATTCGTCCATCATGCGGGCCTTCGACTTGCCGAAGGAAAACGCCCCGCCCTTGCCACCGCCCTGCATCTGACGCATGAAGAAGACCCAGACGCCGATCAGGAGGAGCATCGGGAACCAGCTGACGAAGAGATTCATCAGGAAGGACGGCTCTTCTTCCGGTCGGGCTTCGATCTTGACGCCATTCTTGAGGAGATCAGAGACCAGCCACAGATCAGGCGGCGCATAGGAGGTAATGCGCTTGCCCTCGGTCGTGGTTGCCTTCAGCGTACGGCCTTCCATGACCACCTTGGAAATGCGGCCGGACTTCACTTCCTCGATAAACTGGGAATATTCGACGGAACCCGTCGCAACCTGACGGCTGTTGAACTGATTAAACACTGTCATCAGCACCAGGCCAATGACCAGCCACACGGCCAGGTTTTTGAACATGTTGTTCAAGCTTGCTCTCCTTTTACAGCGACGAGCGATAAAAATGCCATTCTAAACAAAACTCTTAGCGCAATGTGCGTCCGAGCAAATAAAGCTCGGCGCTGCGATCACGTGAAGCATCCGGTTTGCGCACCACAACCGTCTTGAAAGTCTCCCGCATCTGGCGCAGAAATGTTTCGTAATCTGTCCCTTGGAACACTTTGACCAGAAAAGCACCCTCCGGTTTCAGATGCGCCCGAGAAAACTCCAGCCCCAGCTCGGCCAGATGCATGATGCGCGCCTGATCGACCAGCGGCACCCCTGACATATTGGGGGCCATATCGGACATTACAAGCCCCACCTGGCGATCACCGACATGTTTTTCCAGTTGTTCGAGGACCTCGTCTTCACGGAAATCCCCCTGAATAAAATGAACATTGTGAATCGGCTCCATCTCGAGGAGATCAAGGGCAATCACCATGCCGCCGTCGCCAACCCTCTTGGTTGCGACCTGAGACCAGCCACCCGGCGTCGCGCCAAGGTCGACAACGACCTCGCCGCGCTTGAGCAATTTGTCCTTGTCATCGATCTCGAGCAACTTGAAAGCGGCACGCGAACGCCATCCGTCCTTCCGCGCCAACTGCACGTAGGTATCATTGACATGCTCGCGCATCCAAGCTTTACTGGTTCTCGTTCTTTTCATTCGGTAAAATGCCGTTTTTGAAAGGTTGACTATGCTGCAAATTACATCGGCCCAGCGCCGCGAACTGCGCGCCCAGGCCCACGCCCTGAATCCGGTTGTCTCGATTGCCGAGAACGGCCTCACCGAGGGCGTTCTGAAGGAAATCGAGTTGAACCTTAACGCCCACGAACTGATCAAGATCCGCGTTTATGGTGACAGCCGCGAAAATCGTCTCGCCTATTATGAGCAGATTTGTACCCAACTGGGTGCCGCACAGGTTCAACACATCGGCAAGCTGCTGGTGGTTTATCGCCCCATCCCCGCTGAAATCGCTGCGGCCAACGCCAAAAAAGCCCCCAAACCGCGCCGTCCGATTCCTGCCGCACCGCGCAAAAGCAAGCGCGCCTTTCAGGGCTGATCACCTTAGCCCGCGACCACTCCACAACACCAGCCACAATCCCAGCAGACTCTGCACCAGGTAGAGGATGCTGGAGATGCCGTGCCACGCAGCAAAACGGTCGCGCAGTACACTTTCCATCACTTCCCGCGGCAAGGCATCGAGCTTGAGTTGTGCCATCAGCGGCTGAATGCCGAACTGGCTGGCAGCAGCCAGCAGTGCCATCACGAACACCAGCCAGAACACCGCACTGCGCACCACTCGCCCACCCCAGCGCGACACCAGAAATACCAGTAGCCAGGCGGCACATGCCAACCCCACCCAGCCGATCAAGGCAAACAGCTTGCCAGCCACCATCCCGGCCAGTTGCCGGTCACCCAGGCCGGCAAAGAGCACCGGTGCCGCCATATAACCAATGGCCCACAGTCCACCCACCCACAGCGTGATGGCAAACAAGTAGAGGGCTTCGCTCAGTCGGCGCACAGGGGGCTACCTTTCCTGCAAAACAGACAGTCGATGTTATTCGTAACGGACGTCGATCACTTCGTATTCACGCATGCCACCCGGCGTCTGGACCTGGGCAATATCGCCGGCATATTTGCCGATCAGGGCCCGGGCCAGCGGAGAGTTGACCGAAATTTTTCCGGCCTTGATGTCAGCTTCGTCCTCACCAACGATCTGGTAGGTCACGGCATCGCCGGAGTCCTGATCCTCAAGATCGAGCGTTGCCCCAAAGACACAACGACCATCGGCATCGAGCAGCGTGGGGTCAATGATCTGGGCATGCGACAACTTGCCTTCGACTTCCTGGATACGCCCTTCGATGAAGCCCTGACGCTCCTTTGCTGCATCGTATTCGGCATTTTCGGAGAGGTCGCCATGGGCCCGCGCCTCGGCGATGGCGCCGATCACCCAGGGGCGATCCACCGTCTTCAGGCGATGCAGTTCTTCGCGCAGCTTTTCGGCGCCTTTTACGGTCAGGGGAACTTTGCTCATATCAATCTTCCAGCAAAAGCAAAACCGCCGGTGCCCCGAAGGGGCCAACCCGGCGGTTTCAGGTTTGTCTCAGTGTAGTTGTGTATGCAAGGCCTGGATAGGATAGACAACCAGTTCACCCAGGGTACGGATACCCTCGGCGGCGGCCTCCGCTCCCCAGATCGTGGTGTACATCGTGACCCGGGCCTGCAGGCCTGAGGTACGGATGTTTCTCGAATCATTAACCGCCTGGCGCTTTTCCTCGACAGTGTTGATGATCAAGGAAATCTCATTGTTCTTGATCATGTCGACAATGTGCGGACGACCTTCAGTGAACTTGTTGACCATCTGCACCGGGAGGCCAGCTGCTTCAATGGCGTGTGCTGTTCCGCGCGTTGCTACAAGCTGGAAACCGGCCTCAAGCAAGTGACGGGCAATTTCGATGGCCTTGGCCTTGTCACTGTCCTTGACCGACATGAAGACCTTGCCGCTCGTCGGCAACTTGACGCTGGCGGCCAGTTGCGACTTGACGAAAGCTTCGGCAAAAGTCACACCAACGCCCATGACTTCGCCAGTCGACTTCATTTCCGGGCCGAGAATGGTATCGACGCCAGGGAACTTGACGAAGGGGAAGACCGCTTCCTTGACCGAGAAATACGGCGGAATGACTTCCTTGGTGATGCCCTGGTCCTTGAGGCTCCGCCCGGCCATGCAGCGCGCCGCGATCTTGGCCAGTTGCAGGCCGGTTGCCTTGGAGACGTAGGGCACGGTACGCGAGGCGCGCGGATTGACTTCAAGGACGTAGACGTCGTTGTCCTTGATGGCGAACTGCACGTTCATCAGACCACAGACATTGAGCGCCTTGGCCATCAGCTTGGTCTGCCGGCGCAGTTCGTCCTGAACGGCCTGACCCAGTGAATAGGGCGGCAGTGAGCAGGCCGAGTCACCGGAGTGAACGCCAGCCTGTTCAATGTGTTCCATGACGCCACCGATGATGACTTCATCGCCATCGGACAAGGCATCGACGTCGCATTCGACGGCATCGTTCAGGAAGCGGTCGAGGAGCACCGGCGAATCATGCGAGACCTTGACGGCCTCACGCATGTAACGCTCGAGATCCTTCTGCTCATGGACGATTTCCATGGCCCGGCCACCCAGCACGTAAGACGGGCGGACAACCAGCGGATAACCGATTTCCTGGGCCAGACGCAGGGCATCTTCTTCGGTACGCGCCGTACGATTCGGCGGCTGCTTGAGACCGAGTTCGTGCAGCAGCTTCTGGAAGCGCTCGCGGTCTTCAGCGACGTCGATCGATTCCGGGCTGGTACCGATAATGGGCACGCCGTTGGCTTCGAGGGCCAAGGCCAACTTGAGCGGGGTCTGCCCGCCGTACTGGACGATGACGCCGACCGGCTTTTCGATAGCGACGATTTCGAGCACGTCTTCCAGCGTCAGCGGCTCGAAATACAGGCGATCCGAGGTATCGTAGTCGGTAGACACGGTTTCCGGATTGCAATTGACCATGATGGTCTCGTAGCCGTCTTCGCGCATGGCCATGGCGGCATGCACGCAGCAGTAGTCGAACTCGATGCCCTGGCCGATGCGGTTGGGACCGCCGCCGAGGACCATGATCTTCTTCTTGTCGGTCGGATTCGCTTCGCACTCGTCCTCGTAGGTCGAGTACATGTAGGCGGTATCGGTCGAGAATTCGGCAGCGCAGGTATCGACACGCTTGTACACCGGGCGGACGCCCAGAGCATGGCGACGGTTGCGGAATTCGGTTTCGGTGGTTTTCAACAGGTAGGCCAGACGACGATCGGCAAAGCCCTTGCGCTTGAGGTAGCGCAGCTCTTCGGCGGTGATCGAGGCAAATTCGCGCTTTTCGACGGCCAGTTCGAGATCGACGATTTCCTTGATCTGGACGAGGAACCACGGATCAATCTTGGTCAGCTCAAAAACACGCTCGACCGACATGCCGATCCCGAAGGCATCGGCGACGTACCACAGGCGATCCGGGGTCGGGCGCGCCAGCTGTTCGTCGATAGTGGCCGGGTCGACCGTCTTCAGATTGAAGCCATCGACGCCGACTTCCAGACCACGCAGTGCTTTCTGCAGGGATTCCTGGAAGGTGCGGCCGATAGCCATGACTTCACCGACCGACTTCATCTGGGTGGTCAGGGTGTTGTCAGCCTGCGGGAATTTCTCGAAGGCGAAACGCGGCACCTTGGTGACGACGTAGTCGATGGACGGCTCGAAAGAGGCCGGGGTCTTGCCGCCGGTAATGTCGTTCGACAGTTCGTCGAGGGTATAACCGACCGACAGCTTGGCGGCGATCTTGGCAATCGGGAAGCCGGTCGCCTTGGAGGCCAGGGCCGACGAACGCGAGACGCGCGGATTCATCTCGATGACGATCATTCGACCGTCCTTCGGGTTGATCGAGAACTGTACGTTCGAACCGCCGGTATCGACGCCGATTTCCCGCAGCACGGCGATCGAGGCGTTACGCAGGATCTGGTATTCCTTGTCGGTCAGGGTCTGGGCCGGGGCGACGGTGATCGAGTCGCCGGTATGGACGCCCATCGGATCGAGGTTTTCGATCGAACAGATGATGATGCAGTTGTCCGCCTTGTCGCGAACCACTTCCATCTCGTATTCCTTCCAGCCGAGCAGCGACTCTTCAATCAGCAACTCGTTGGTCGGCGAGGCTTCGAGACCGCGCTTGCAGATGGTCTCGAACTCTTCCATGTTGTAGGCGATGCCGCCGCCCGTGCCACCCAGCGTGAAGGACGGCCGGATGATGGTCGGGAAGCCGATCACGGCCTGCACCTGGTAGGCCTCTTCCATGCTGTGGGCCGTAGCCGACTTGGCAGAACCGAGACCAATCTTGGTCATCGCGTCCTTGAACTTCTGCCGATCCTCGGCCTTGTCGATGGCTTCCTTCGAGGCGCCAATCAGCTCGACATTGAACTTGGCGAGGACGCCTTCACGGTCGAGGTCGAGGGCGCAGTTGAGCGCCGTCTGACCGCCCATGGTCGGCAGCAGCGCGTCCGGGCGTTCCTTTTCGATGATCTTGGCGACAACCTGCCAGGTGATCGGCTCGATGTAGGTAACGTCGGCCATTTCCGGGTCGGTCATGATGGTCGCCGGGTTGGAGTTAACCAGGATGACCTTGTAACCCTCTTCGCGCAGGGCCTTGCAGGCTTGCGCGCCGGAGTAGTCGAATTCGCAGGCCTGACCGATGATGATCGGGCCGGCGCCAATAATCAAAACACTTTTTATGTCTGTACGTTTCGGCATTTCTTTACTCTCGCCTTATTTCGCCGGCTGCAACGCGGCAACGCCACGCGTCATGGCATCCAGGAAGCGGTCAAACAGGTAGGCCACGTCATGCGGACCGGGGCTGGCTTCGGGGTGACCCTGGAAGGAGAACGCCGGCACGTCGGTGCGGGCAATGCCTTGAAGGGAACCGTCGAACAGCGACACATGGGTGGCGCGCAGGTTGGCCGGCAGGGAATCGGCATCGACAGCGAAACCGTGGTTCTGGCTGGTGATCAGCACCTGGCCGGTGTCCATGTCCTTGACCGGATGGTTGGCACCATGGTGACCGAACTTCATCTTCAGGGTCTTGGCGCCTGACGCCAGGGCCAGCAACTGATGGCCGAGGCAGATGCCGAACGTCGGAATACCCCGATCGAGGAATTCACGGATCGCGGCAATGGCGTAATCGCACGGCTCAGGGTCGCCCGGGCCGTTCGACAGGAAAACGCCGTCCGGCTTGAGGGCCAGCACATCAGCCGCCGGCGTCTGGGCCGGCACCACCGTCAGCTTGACGCCGCGCTGGGCGAGCATGCGCAGAATGTTCTTCTTGACGCCAAAATCGTAGGCGACGACATGGAAGCGCGGTGCCGGGCCCGGCTGATAGCCGGTCAGCGTCCATTCACCTTCCGTCCAGGCATAGCTTTCCTTGGCCGAAACGACCTTGGCCAGATCCATGCCGTTGAGACCGGGGAAAGCACGGGCCATGGCCAGCGCCTTCGACTCATCGACATCGCCGGCCAGGATGCAACCGGCCTGGGCACCCTTCTCACGCAGGATGCGCGTCAGCTTGCGCGTATCGATGCCGGCAATGGCAACGATACCGTGCTTTTTGAGGTAGGACGACAGGTCGTCCTGGCTCCGCCAGTTCGAGGCGACCAGCGGCAAGTCACGAATGACCAGACCGGCGGCGTAATTGGCGTTGGATTCAAAATCCTCCGCATTGCAACCGGTGTTGCCGATATGCGGATAGGTCAGGGTGACAATCTGGCGGCAATAGGAGGGATCGGTGAGGATTTCCTGATAGCCCGACATGGCGGTGTTGAACACCACCTCGCCACTGGTGACACCGTCTGCGCCGATGGATTGGCCCTTGAAAACCGTTCCGTCGGCGAGGGCGAGAATGGCGGGTATGAATGAGGGCAGCAACGACACGACCGGCTCTCCTTGAATTTCTAATTATTCATGTGCCGAGCGGGAAGGCTTGCGCCTCCCCGCTCGTGCTTTTTAACCTTCCTATTTTAGCCGAAAAGTGGCTTTTCAGGCAAATTCAAGGGATTACGCGAGTCTCGACGTACTGCTGCAAAACCGGCTTTACCTGCGCCATTTCATCAGCAAGATCGGCGTGGAGACGCTGACAGGCGGGCCAGTCAACGCTATCGGGAGCGAACGCGGCCTGCTCGATTTCCATCGCCAGACGTCGGGCCGTTTCGGCATGAAACATGGCCAGAAGACTCTTCACGGTATGGGCATGCATGCGCAAAGCTTGCCCATCCACACTATCGAGCGCACTCTTGATGCGCCCGAGATGGGTATCCCACTCCGACAGAAACATCCCTGCCATCGTGGCGAATAGTTCGGGGTCACCAATGTCGCGCTGTGCCGCCGCCAGATCGATCCGCTTTGTTCCCGAGGGTGGCGCAGCAGCCAACAATGTCGGCTGATCAATATCGACGCAGCCTCGACTGCGCCCGAGGGCAGCAAACAACTCTGCCGGCCGCAAGGGCTTGGCGACGTAATCGTTCATGCCCGCCTCCATGCAGCGATCGTGATCGCTGGCCATGACATTAGCGGTCATGGCGATGATATAGACAGGTTTGACCTCATGGGAAAGCACCCAGCTCCGGCGCATCTCCCTGGACCGAATCGCCTCGGCCGCCTCGACCCCGCCCATCACCGGCATCTGCATGTCCATCAGGATAACGTCATAATGATCAGTGTCAAACAGATCAACCGCCTCGACCCCATTGTTGGCCAAGGTCACCCGATGCGACTGGCGCTCAAGCAGGCGTTTTGCCAATTCCTGATTGACCGGATTGTCTTCGACCAGAAGGATATTGAGCGGTGTATCAGTACCTTGGGGAGCATTGTCCAGATCTATGTCGGCGAGAACGAAGTTTTCCTGCAAGCTGTTGTCCGGACCTTCAGCCAAGCCCAGCGCATCGACCAGATCTGCGCCACCGACCGGCTTGACCAAATGGGCGGAAACACCAATCTCCCTGAGGCGGGTCAGATCGTGGCGCTGATTTTCCGTGGTCAGCATGATCAGAAGTTTTTCGACCCGCCCCGATTTCTGCCAGGCTTCAGCCAGGGCAAACCCGGCCGGTGCAGCCATGCCGGCATCAGCAAAGACATAGTCGTAGGGGAAATCGACCGCACGACTGCGCTCGATGGCCGCTACAGCCGAGGCCCCATCGACTGAAAACGAAGACTGGATACCGAGCCGCTCCAGCAACTCGACCATGTAACGCCCGGCCTTTTCGTTGTCATCAATGACCAGAGCGCGCCGCCCACCATATTGAGAGCCGGCGAAAAACGCCTGTGTCTGCGTGATGGCCGACGCCTCGACGCCAAAGCGACCCGTAAACGAGAACACGGACCCAACGCCGGGGGTACTCTCGAGCGTGATCTTGCCATCCATCAGCTGCACCAGTCGGGCGCAGATGGCCAACCCCAGCCCTGTACCACCAAAGCGGCGGGTCGTCGTTACGTCGGCCTGGGAAAAAGCCTCGAAAATAGCCCGTTGCTTGTCGGCAGGCACACCGATACCGGTATCGCGGATGGAAAACCTCAGAAAAACGGACTGATCGGTCTCCTGATCGACCGCCACGTCAAGAACCACTTCGCCATGCTCAGTAAATTTGATCGCATTGCCGATCAGATTGATGATCACCTGGCGCAACCGCGTCGGGTCGCCGACGATTCGCAGCGGCACCTCGGGCCGAACATCAGCCACCAGTTCCAGGCCTTTCTTGTGGGCACTGACCGCAAGCACTCGAACCGCTTCAAGAACGGTGTCCTGAATCGAAAAAGCCAGCGCCTCAAATTCGACCTTGCCAGCTTCGATTTTCGAAAAATCGAGAATGTCATTGACGATGGTCAGCAATGCTTCTGCCGACGACTTGACGGTCTTCAGGTAGTGACGCTGCTCGGCATCCAGTTCGGTATCCAGCGCCAGATCAGTCATGCCGATAATGCCGTTCATCGGCGTCCTGATTTCATGGCTCATGTTGGCCAGAAACGCCCCGCGCGCCTTGTTCGCTGCCTCAGCCGCTTCCTTGGCCGAAATCAGCGCGGCTTCCGCATTCTTCACTTCACTGATATCGCGCTGCAAAACCAGCATGCGCACCGGTTTACCGTCAGCCTCACGCGCCGCTACCGCACCGCGCAACAAAAACCAGCGCCATTGACCATCGCGCGCCTTAAAACGACACTCGGCCTGAAAATGCGGCGACTGGCCCTGGACATGGGCCTCGATCTCCGCCTGCAGGAGGCGCAGATCTTCCGGATGAAGCATGCGCTCCCACTGGGTCAGCGAGTTATCAATCTCGGCGTCGTCGTAGCCCAGCATCTGCTTCCACTGGCGCCCAGCTTCGACGGTGCCGGCACGGAGATTCCAGTCAGCCAGTGCATCGCCCGACAATTTGGTATGCCAGGCGCCAAGATTCATCGCCGCGTAGGCGCGATAAGACGAATCGACAATCCCGATCAGCCTTTCCATGCCATCGGCCAGCACATCCTGCCGGGCAGCCCTGGCCTGCTCGATCAACGCCCGGAATTGCGGCTCGCCTTCGCCACCGAAGATTTCCTGAAGTTGCCGATCCAGCAGGCGGGATTTCATAATCTGGTGCTAACGCAGTCCGAGAACATCCTGCATGTCGAAAAGTCCGCTCTTGCGGCCCGCCAGGAAACGCGCCGCACGCAGACTGCCGAGAGCGTAGGGCATGCGGCTACTGGCCTTGTGCGTCACTTCAACGCGCTCGCCAAGTCCGCAGAACATGACCGTGTGATCACCGACGATGTCGCCACCACGCACCGTGGCAAAGCCGATGGTTGACGGGTCGCGCTCGCCGGTAACACCTTCGCGGCCATAGACCGCACACGTTTCAAGATCGCGACCTAGCGCACTGGCAACCACCTCACCCATGCGCAGCGCCGTCCCGGAAGGCGCATCGACTTTCAGACGATGGTGTGCCTCGACCACTTCGATGTCGTAACCCTGATTGAGGATGCGCGCCGCTGTATCGAGCAGCTTGAAAACGAGATTGACGCCAACCGCCATATTGGGCGCAAAGACCACCGGAATATCCTTGGCGGCGGCTGCGATGACGGCTTTGCCATCGGCTTCGAAACCGGTCGTGCCGATCACCATGGCGACCCCGGCCTGGCGGCATAGCTCGAGATGAACCAGCGTGCCTTGCGGACGGGTGAAATCAATCAGGCAATCGATATTTTTGAGTCCGCCGGCAACATCATCCGTCACCACCACATCGCACGGCATGCTGACCAAATCCCCGGCCGTCTTGCCGATGGCCGGACTGCCCGGCACATCAAAAGCGGCGCCGAGCGCCAGCTGGTCATCCTTCAATGTAGCCTCGATCAGCATGCGACCCATGCGACCACCGGCCCCGACGACACCAATACGTGTTGCACTCATTCTTTAAAACCCCAACATGTCCATGAAACGACGGAAATAGCCCGGCGGCTCGCGCGGCGGCAGCGGCTTGTCGGCCTGCTCCGGCGACAGCGAACCGAGGTCGACGAGACGGGTCTTGTTGACCGGCGCACTCAGTTCGTTCGAATCGCCACTTGCGATATCGCCACTGACGCGCTCAAGGCGACCCTCTCCATCGAAGAAAACGGTCAGCTTGCGCGACTCGACTTCGCCGGTCTTGCCACTCTTGTAGCGATAGATGTAATCCCAGCGCTGATGATGAAAAATATCGCTGACCAGCGGCGTTCCCAACAGAAAGCGAACCTGATCACGTGTCTGGCCCGGCTTGAGCTGGGCAACCATCTCCTGCGTCAGGACATTGCCCTGCTGGATATCGATCTTGTATTCATTGATGAAGCTCGGCTTGTAGGAACAAGCGGCGATAAGCGCGCAAGAAGCGGCGACGAGCAATAGGCGGGAACGGCGCATTCGATTTTCCGGAGTTTTTCAATCGGCTTTGAAGCGGTATATCATACCCGAAATCAGCATTTCGCCTGATCGAACAATTTCAGGAACTCCTAGCAATGAGCGATCCGCAAAGCCTCAAGAATATGGGGCTCAAAGCCACTTTTCCCCGGCTCAAAATTCTTGAATTGTTCGAAACGAGCGCTTTGCGCCACATGACGGCGGAGGACGTGTACAAGCTCCTCATCGCCGAAAACATGGACATCGGGCTGGCCACGGTTTACCGCGTCCTCACCCAGTTCGAACAGGCTGGCCTGCTCGAACGCCACTTCTTCGAATCCGGCAAGGCCGTTTTCGAAATCAACCACGGCAAGCATCACGACCATCTGGTCTGCATCAACTGCGGCCGGGTCGAAGAGTTCTACGATCCGGAAATCGAGAAACGCCAGAACGCCATTGCCCAGGAACGCGGGTTCGCCATCCAGGACCATGCGCTCTACCTCTACGCCAAGTGTTCGAAAACGCAGTGTCCACATCGCGACACGCCAGCGGCCAAAGCCTGACTAACTGGCCGACTCTTCGATGACCGAACTTGGCGCCCTGACACCGGGAGCTTGGCTCTCTTCTGCCGGCACCACTTTTCTGCTCATTGGCCTGGCCGAATTCGGCGACAAAAGCCAACTCGTCTGCATGACCCTGGCCGCCCGCCACCGTGGCCTGCCGGTCGTGCTTGGTGCGGTGGCGGCCTTTGCCCTCCTCAACCTGCTCGCCGTCTTGTTCGGCGCGGCGATTGCCGCCTGGCTGCCGGAATGGGTGGTCACATCAGCTGTCGCCCTGCTCTTCGCCTATTTCGGCGTCAGCGCCCTACGCTTTGAAGAGGCCGAAGAGGACGAAGACATCCCGGAAAAACCCGGCCACAACATTGTCGCCACCACTTTCCTGATGATCTTTTTGGCCGAGTTCGGCGACAAGACCCAGATCGCCGTGGCCGGCCTCGGCGGCACCGCCGATGCAACAGCCACCTGGGTTGGCGCCACCCTGGCCCTGGCCTGCACCTCAATCCTCGGCGTCGTGGCCGGCCGCCGCTGGCTCAATCGACTCCCGTTGCACTGGATTCACCGGGTCAGCGGTGTCTTTTTCCTGCTACTGGCATTGCTGGCCACTCTGCGCCTGATCGGGATTATTTGAGTTACTGCCTAGCCTGGCGAAAGATCATGGCGGTTAGCAAAACCGCCGTCAGATTTTCAAGCGCAGCAATTCCTTGGCATGCTGCAGGGTGATATCGGAAATTTCAACGCCGCCGAGCATGCGGGCGATTTCCTGCACCCGGCCGATTTCATCGAGCGGCTGAATGGCGCTTAGCGTGACGCCATCGCGGGTGGCCTTGCTGACTTGCCACTGCCAGTTGGCCTGCGCCGCGACTTGCGGCAGGTGGGTAACGCAGAGAACCTGACGTTCGCTGCCCAGTTCGCGCAGCAGGCGACCGACGATTTCGGCAACGCCACCGCCGATGCCAACATCGACCTCGTCAAAGATAAGGGTCGGAACGCTGGCTGAGCGCGAGGTGAGTACTTGTATCGCCAGGCTGATGCGCGACAGTTCGCCGCCGGAAGCCACCTTGGCCAGCGGTTTGGCTTCATTGCCGGCCAGACCGCCGATACGGAATTCGATCTGCTCCAGGCCATAGACGGCGCCATCGACCACCGGCACCAGGGCGACTTCGAAACGTCCGGAGGACAGCGCCAGCTGGCGCATGATCTCGCTGACCGCCACCCCCATCTCGGTGGCCGCCTTCTGGCGACCGGCCGAGAGTTTTTCGGCTTGTGCCCGATACGCCTGGCGGGTGGCGACAACTTTGGTGTTTAGCGAATCGAGATCAGCCGACTCATCCAGTTCGGCCAGACGTTGCCGCCAGCCGGCGAGCAAGCCCGGCAATTCCTGCGGCTGAACACGATATTTTCGGGAATGGCTCATCACTGCATCCATCCGGCGCTCAACCTGGGCCAGACGGGCCGGATCGAGATCGGCCCGGTCGGCATAGCGGCGCAAGGTGGACACCGCATCCGACAGTTCGGCCTGCACCGAACCGATCAGCGCGGCGACTTCAGCCAGCGCCGGATCGTATTCAGCGAGATTGCCCAGGCGGGTGGCGACGCCATCGATCTGCCGTTCACAGGCGGCATCGTCGTCGGACAGCACAGCCAGGGCGTACTGGGCGCCCTCGATCAGGCTGGCAGCATGTCCCAGGCGGCGGTGTTCAACGTCGAGCGTTGCCCATTCATCATCGCCAAAGGCCAGGGCGTCGAGTTCGCCGATCTGCCATTGCAACTGCTCGCGTTCGCGCAACAGGGCATCGGCCCCCTCGCTGGCGGCACGCAGCATCGCTTCGGCCTCCCGCCACAGCTTCCAGGCGGCGGCAACTTCACGCGCCACACCGCTCAGCCCGGCATGGCTGTCGAGCAGGGTGCGCTGCGCATCTGAACGGAGCAGGGACTGGTGGGCGTGCTGGCCGTGAATGTCGACCAGCCATTCGCCGACTTCTCGCAGTTGCTGGACGGTTGCCGGCGAACCGTTGATGTAGGCGCGCGAGCGACCGCCGGCATCGACGACGCGGCGCAGGAGCAACTCGTCGTCACCGTCGAGATCGTTGGCCCGCAGCCACTCTCCAACCTGTGGCTGGCCGGCGATATCAAAGGTGGCAGCAACTTCTGCCTTCTCGCAACCGGAACGGACAACCCCTGCATCGGCACGTTCGCCGAGGGTAAGCGCCAGCGCATCGATGAGAATCGACTTGCCCGCCCCCGTTTCGCCGGTCAAAGCACCAAAACCGGCGAGGAACGAGAGCTCCAGCCGGTCGACAATGACAAAGTCGCGAATCGTCAGGTGTTGCAGCATCAGTTACTCTTGGGCCGCTCGCTCCACTGCAGCTTCTGGCGGAGCATGGCGAAATAGCTGTAACCCGGTGGATGCAGAAAGCAGATAGCGTGTTCGGAACGACGCAGACGTACACAGTCGCCGCGTTCCAGATCGAAAGTGACCTGGCCGTCGAAGTGCACACGGGCGTCGTCGGCATTGGCGATACGCAGCTCGATATCGGCGCTTTCATTGACGATGATCGGTCGATTGCTCAGGGCATGCGGGCACAGCGGCACGAGGGCGATACCGGCCGTCGTCGGATGCAGGATGGGACCGCCAGCCGACATCGAATAGGCCGTCGAGCCGGTCGGCGTGGCGACAATCAGGCCATCGGATCGCAGGTTGTAGATGAACTCGCCATCGATGAACAACTCGAATTCGATCATCCGGCCAATGGCGCCCTTGTCGACCACGACATCGTTGAGCGCCATGTTGGAAGCGATTTCCTTGCCGTCGCGCGTCACCTCGGCGGCCAGCAGCATCCGGTTTTCCTGGGTGAAGCGACCGTCGAGCAGATCGTCCATGCAGGTCAGCAGGTCATCACGGGCAATGTCGGTCATGAAACCGAGGCGGCCCTGATTGACGCCGACCAGGGGCACGCAATAACGGGCCAGGCGGCGAGCCGCATTGAGCATGGTGCCGTCGCCGCCAAGCACGATGGCGAGATCGGCATGCGCCCCAATATCATTGAAGCCGCAGGTCACCCAGCGCGACAGATCGACCTTTTTGCCGATATGCTCAGCCGTTTCGCGCTCAATGAAGACCGAGACGCCGCGCTCGTAAAGGTATTCGGCCAGACGACGCAGGGACTCGGCAATTTCCATACTGTGGTATTTGCCGACCAGGGCGATGGTCCGGGGATTTTTCAGGGAAGCGAAGCTTCTGTTCATGGGGTCGAATTCTTGCATAAAAAAGCTGTTGCGGTATGGGCCGCAGATTTTTGTACAATCCAGCCATGCTTGATGAACGTTCGCGCACCCTGCTCAAAACCCTGGTCGAACACTACATTGCCGACGGGCAACCGGTCGGCTCGCGTGCCTTGTCCAAGTTTTCCGGCCTCGACCTGTCGCCGGCGACGATCCGCAACGTCATGGCTGACCTTGAAGAGGCCGGCTTCGTCGCCAGCCCGCACACCTCGGCCGGGCGCATTCCGACAGCACGTGGTTACCGGCTGTTTGTCGATAGTCTGCTCACCGTCCAGCCGCTCGAAGCCCGACAAATGGGCCAGATGGAAGAAGCGCTGCATGGCCGGCCGTCGAGCCAGATTATCGCCAGTGCCTCGCAATTGCTCTCCAGCCTGTCGAACTTTGCCGGCGTTGTCATCGCCCCCCGTCGCCAGGCTAGCCGCATCCGCCAGATTGAGTTCCTCAACCTGTCGGAAAAACGCATCCTGCTCATCATCGTCACGACCGATGGCGATGTGCAGAACCGCATCGTCACGACCGACAAGGCGTATTCGCCGTCGGAACTGGTCAGCGCCGCAAATTACCTGACGCAGAATTTCGCCGGCCTCGATTTCGAGCAGATCCGCCAGCGCCTGGCCAGCGAGATCCAGCAACTCCGTGACGATATCAAGCCGCTGATGGCCCTCGCCCTCGATGCGGGCGACGCGGCCATGGCCGAAAACTCGGCCCCCTACGTCATCTCCGGCGAACGCAACCTGCTTGACGTCGAAGAACTGTCGTCGAACATGAAGAGGCTGCGCGAGTTGTTCGATCTCTTCGAGCAGCGTTCCAGCCTCGTCCGCCTGCTCGACATTTCGCACCGGGCCGAAGGCGTACAGATTTTCATCGGCGGCGAATCGGGCATCGCCCCGCTCGACGAATGCAGCGTCATCGCTGCCCCCTATAGCGTCGATGGCCGCATCGTCGGTTCAGTCGGCGTAATTGGCCCGACCCGGATGGCCTACGAACGGGTCATCCCCATCGTCGATATCACTGCCCGCCTGCTTTCCAGCGCCCTTTCCTACAAGTCGGATAACTAATGCCCCGTTTCCTCCCCGAGCCACCACACCGCCACGGCACCGCCGCCAGCACCGCCGTCGTCCTGGTCAATCTCGGCACGCCTGACGCACCGACTGCCCCCGCCCTCAAGCGCTATCTCAAGCAGTTTCTCTCCGACCCACGCGTCGTTGAAATTCCCAAACCGATCTGGTGGCTGATCCTCAACGGCATCATCCTCAATACCCGGCCGAAGAAATCCGCCGCCAAGTACGCCAGCGTCTGGATGCCAGAAGGCTCTCCCCTGCGCGTCCATACCGAGCGCCAGGCGAAGTTGCTCAACGGGCTGATCGGCCAACGCGGCCATCACGTCAAGGTAACCTGGGCGATGCGCTACGGTTCACCCGCGCTACCCGACGTGCTGACCCATCTCAAGGCCGAAGGAGCCAGCCGTATCCTGATTGTGCCGATGTATCCGCAATATGCGGCGAGCACGACGGCGACGGTGGTTGACGACGCCTGCCAATGGCTGACAAAAATCCGCAACCAACCGGAAATGCGCTTTACGCGGAACTTTCACGACCATGACGGCTATATCGGTGCACTCGAAAAGACGGTACGCAAGCACTGGCAGACGAACGGCCTGCTGGGCGACAAGGACCGCCTGCTCATCAGCTTCCACGGCCTGCCCAAGCGCAGCCTGACCCTGGGCGATCCGTATTTCTGCGAATGCCACAAAACCGGCCGACTGCTCGCCGAGCGACTCAATCTCAAACCGGAACAATTCCAGATCTGTTTCCAGTCACGTTTTGGCAAGGCCGAGTGGCTCCAGCCCTACACTGCCCCGACCCTCCACGAATGGGGCAAGCAGGGCGTCCGCCGGGTCGATGTCATTTGCCCTGGTTTCGTCGCCGACTGCCTCGAAACCCTCGAAGAAATCGCCCAGGAAGGCCGCGACGACTTTCTCAAGGCTGGCGGCAAGGAATACCACTACATTCCGGCGGTCAACGAAGACGATGCCTGGATCAAGGCGCTGGCCGACATTGTTGAAAGCCACCTGGCCGGCTGGCCGACGCAAGTCGCCATCGACCCCCAGTCGCTCGAAACGACGGCCCGACAAGCCATCAAATTCGGCGCCCGCTCGTGAACCCGGTCACCACAGCGACACACCAGATGCATCAAGCCCACCGAGCCAGCCATGCCTGAAACCAGTCTGCATGTCGTCTGTCCGCACTGCACTGCAGTCAACCGGATCCCCGCGCCAAAGCTGGATGCCGGCCCGATCTGCGGCCAGTGCAAGCAGCGGATGTTCACCGGTGAGCCACTGGAACTGACCGCCGCCACATTTGACCGCCACCTGACCCGTAACGATCTACCCGTCATCGTCGACTTCTGGGCTCCGTGGTGCGGCCCATGCCGGATGATGGCACCCGACTTCCATCAGGCGGCCATTGATCTCGAGCCGCGCATCCGGCTGGTCAAGGTCAACACCGAAGCCGAGCAGCAGCTGGCAGAACGCTTCAATATCCGCAGCATCCCGACCCTGGCCATTTTTCGACAAGGCCGGGAAATCGCACGACAGAGCGGTGCTCTTGACCTCGGCTCGCTGAAACGCTGGATACAGGCTCATTGACGCCCGCTTTAAGGGCAAAATATACCCACCGGAATCAATTGTAGAAATTTGAACTTCTGGAATATTTTGCATGCAGCACAAACGACTGGCACAATCCAGTCAATAGAACCGCCCGCCTGGCTAAAATGGCGGCTAAAAATCGAGGGACATCATGTTTCGCATTGCCGACCTGAAGATCTGGATACGCCTGACAGCGGCCATCTGGCTGGTACTCGCCATCATCTGGGCGGGCGCCATTGTCTGGACCACACAGGTCAATAGGGAGACGGCGATCCTGCAGGCGCAGGATTTTTCCAAGAGCATCCACGAGATGACCATGGCCGGTCTGACCGGCATGATGCTCACCGGCACCGTCGGACAACGCGAAGTTTTCCTCGACCAGATTGAGCAGCTATCGGTCATCAAGGATCTGATGGTGGCCCGCAGCGATGCCGTGGTCAAACTGTACGGCCCCGACACCAAGAGCAAACGCCCCCTCGACGCCCTGGAAAAGGAAGTGATGGCCAGCGGCACACCCTATACATCGGTTGAATCGGCCAACGGCAGTTCCTACCTGCACGTCATCAATCCAACCAAGGCGGCAAAAAACTACCTTGGCAAGGACTGTACCCTGTGCCACCAGGTTCCCGAAGGCACCGTACTCGGCGTGGTCAGCATGAAGGTTTCGCTCGACTCCGTCGAGGCACAGGTTTCCGCCTTCCGCATCAAGATTGCCGGTGTCGCCCTGGCGGCACTTGGTGCCCTCCTCGTCCTCATCTACCTGATCACCAACCACTTCGTCAGCAAGCCGCTTGAGGCCTTGCGTAGCGGGCTCAGCGACATCGCCCGGGGCGAGGGCGACCTGACCCGTCGCCTGGACATCAACGGTCGCGACGAAGTCGGCCAGGCGGCGCAGGTCTTTAATGAAATGATGGAAAACTTCAACCAGCTGGTCCGCCAGGTACGCGACTCGGCCAGCCAGGTTTCCGCCCGTGTCACGGCCCTCTCCGACAGCGCCGACCGGGTGACGCAGAGTTCGCATCAGCAGAACGAGAAATCAGATCAGGCGGCCTCGGCGGTCGAACAGCTGGTTTCGAGCATTTCGTCGATCGCCCAGAGCGCCGAACATGTTCAGCACCAGTCGCAGGAAAGCCTGGCCCGTGCCAACGAGGGCAGCCGCAACCTCACCACCCTGCTCGGCGAAATGAATGTCGTCGAACGTGCCGTCAAGGAAATGGCCGAGTCGGTGAACAACTTCGTGCGCAATACCGAAGCGATCACCATGATGACCCGCGAGGTCAAGGACATCGCCGAACAGACCAACCTGCTGGCCCTCAATGCCGCCATCGAAGCAGCACGAGCCGGCGAACAGGGACGCGGCTTTGCCGTCGTTGCCGATGAAGTCCGCAAACTGGCTGAAAAGTCGTCACGCTCAGCCAGCGAAATCGATGCCATTACAGCCCAGCTCAGCGCCCAGTCGGTCGCCGTCCGCCGCAGCATTGAAGAAGGCATGGCCCACCTGGAAAGCAGCCAGACGGCCGTCCATTCTGTCTCGGATGTCCTGGCCGCGACCAATGGTTCGGTCACTGCCGTCGGTCATGGCCTTGACGCCATTGCGTCGGCCACCGACCAGCAGCGCCGCTTCTCCGGCGAGGTTGAAAACAGTATCGAGTCAATCGCCGGCATGGCCCGCGAAAATTCCGGCACAGTCGAACAGACAGCCAGTGCAGCGCACGACCTCAAGCGCCTAGCCGAAAGCCTGGCCACACTGGTCGGCCGCTTCAAAGTCTAGTGCTTTAAGTGGTAACGAGTCATTGGTCGGCAACGACCAATGACTTTCGGGCAACTCACATCGGGGCCAGCTGAAGGTCGATGCCACCCGCCGGCCGCGACGGACCTCCCGGGCCTGCCGCCGAATCGGCGCGAACCGCCGGTTGCCCTTGCGCCGCAGCGATCCGGTTAACCTCCCGCAGGCGCTTGATCATGCGTCCCAACAGGGCGTTGCGCATGCGTTCGAGCAGTTCTTCCGAGGATAGGGCAAGGGCCGCCGCATTGACTTCGAGGAACACGGTCGGCTCCAGGGTGACCGCTGTCGCATGGCGCTGGTCGCTCGCCGGGTGGAGAAAGGCGACTTCCCCGACCGGTTCGCTACGCCCGAGGCGGCACAAGGCTTTTCGGTCGATCGATATCTCGACTGAGCCGCTGATGATGATACCGAAATACTTGTTGCGCTCACCTTCACGGATCAGCGCAACGTTGGGCAGCACCTCGCGCCAGACCGAGACGCGCAGCACTTCCCAGATTTCGACATTTTCGAACTCGACGAAGAACTCAAGTCCGCGCAAGGTTTCAAAATGCTGCGTGTCCTTCTCGGTCTGGTCCTCGTCAAGCATCTGGTAGCGCACCGCCGACAGATCCTTGGCCATCTCCGCTCCATTCCGGTAGCGGCTGTAGAGGTCCTTTTCCAGCGCCCGCCGCATGATGGCATTAAGCCCATCCGGCAGGTTCGGGTTAAGCGCCGTCACGGCTGGCGCATCGGTATTGATGATGCGATAGACCAGTGTTGCCTGGTTGTTGGCACGAAACGGCAGGCGCCCGGTAAGCAGCTGGAACATCAGGACACCGAGTGAATAGAGGTCGGTCTTCTGGTTGAGCGGATAGCCCTTGATCTGTTCCGGCGACATGTAGGCCGGTGAGCCAACCCCCATGATGAAGGTCGAATCGCGGTCCATGTCCTTGTTCATGTTCAGCGCCAGCCCGAAGTCGGCAATCTTCGGCTCGTCATTGGCGGCGATCATGATATTCGCCGGCTTGATGTCGCGATGGATGATGCCCTGCCGGTACGCCGCATCAAGCGCCATGCAGCACTTGAAAATGATGCTGATGGCCCGGTGCATGGGCAGCAGTTTGTCGATCCGGCAGTTATCCTCAAGCGTGAAGCCTTCGACATACTCCATGGCCAGGTAGGCATAATCCTTTTCGACCACGGCTTCGTAGACACGAACGATATTGGGGTGGTTGAGTCGTTTGGACACCATCCCCTCGTTCTGGAACAGTTTGCGCATACGACGCGACATGGCGGCACTGTCGTGACCGAAGCTGATGACCTTGACCGCTACCTGGCGACCGGCATCCGGATCGTCGCAGAGATAGACGGTCGCCGTAGCGCCTTTGCCCAGCTCGCGAATCACCCGGTATTTGCCAATCTTCTCCATTCAGGATGTCCCCCATGCATTTATGGAATTATCGTAGCACGCAGGCTGCGCCTCGGTGTCAATTTTGCCAGTTAAAAATAATTGACCTTCCCCCTTGAAACGGCTCGCACCGCCCCCAGATAAAGCTGCAGAATTTTGGGAGATAACGCATGAGCAATACCGAAAACCCTCAGGAAACCCTGCCTGCCAGCGAAACGCCGGTTGACCCGGGCGTTGAAGCAGCGACCGCACCGGCCGCCGAAGACCATACGGACAAGCTGCCGAGCATCGAAGAGCAATTCCGCGAGCTTGAGTTGCAGGCCGCCGAACATCACGACGCCTGGCTGCGCGCCAAGGCCGAGGGTGAAAATATCCGCCGCCGCGCCCAGGAAGATATTTCCAAGGCACACAAGTTTGCCGTCGAACGCTTTGCCGGCGAGTTGCTGGCCGTCAAGGACAGCCTCGAAGCTGCCCTGGCCGTGCCGGAACAGACCGTTGAAAGCTTCAAATCCGGCGTCGAACTGACGCTCAAGCAGCTCGTTGCCGCCTTTGAAAAAAACGCCCTCAACGAAGTCAGCCCGGCCGGCGAGAAATTCGACCCGCACAAGCACCAGGCCATCGGCATGGTCGATTCCGAACAGGAGCCGAACACCGTTGTCACCGTGCTGCAAAAAGGCTACACCATCGCCGATCGCGTCCTGCGTCCGGCTCTGGTCATGGTTGCCAAGGGCAAATAAACCTTTCAATTTTGGGCGTTTTTTCCGGTTGACCGTAACAAGTCCCTTGAAAACGGTTTGAGCGCCCCCAATTCACGAACATCAGTCAATTATCTTTAAGGAACGAATCATGGGCAAGATCATCGGTATCGACCTCGGCACGACCAACAGCTGCGTCGCCATCATGGAAGGCGGCCAGCCGAAGGTTATCGAAAACGCAGAAGGCGCGCGCACCACGCCGTCCATCATTGGCTACACCGAAGATGGCGAGATCCTCTGCGGTGCCCCGGCCAAGCGCCAGGCCGTGACCAACCCGAAGAACACGCTGTACGCGGTCAAGCGTCTGATAGGCCGCCGCTTCGAAGAGAAGGAAGTGCAGAAGGACATCTCCCTGATGCCTTTCAAGATCGTCAAGGCCGACAACGGCGACGCCTGGGTTGAAGCGCGCGACAAGAAAATCGCCCCGCCGCAGGTTTCTGCCGAAGTGCTGCGCAAGATGAAAAAGACGGCTGAAGACTACCTCGGCGAAGAAGTCACCGAAGCCGTCATCACCGTGCCGGCCTACTTCAACGACAGCCAGCGCCAGGCAACCAAGGACGCCGGCCGCATCGCTGGTCTCGAAGTCAAGCGCATCATCAACGAACCGACCGCTGCCGCCCTCGCCTTCGGCATGGACAAGACCAGCAAGAACGACCGCAAGATTGCCGTTTATGACCTCGGCGGCGGCACGTTCGATATCTCGATCATTGAAATCGCCAATGTCGACGGCGAAACCCAGTTTGAAGTGCTCGCCACCAACGGCGATACCTTCCTCGGCGGCGAAGACTTCGACCAGCGCCTGATCGACTACATCATCGACGAATTCAAGAAGGAATCCGGCGTCAACCTGAAGGCCGACGTCCTCGCCCTGCAGCGCCTCAAGGAAGCCGCCGAAAAGGCCAAGATCGAACTGTCCTCGAGCCAGCAGACCGAAATCAACCTGCCCTACATCACCGCTGACGCCTCCGGTCCGAAGCACCTGGCCCTCAAGGTCACCCGCGCCAAGTTCGAATCGCTGGTTGATGAACTGGTCGAGCGCACCGTCGCGCCCTGCGTCATGGCCCTCAAGGATGCCGGCTGCAAGATCACCGACATCGACGACATCATCCTCGTCGGCGGCCAGTCGCGCATGCCCAAGGTGCAAGAGAAAGTTAAGGAAATCTTCGGCAAGGAACCGCGCAAGGACGTGAACCCGGACGAAGCCGTCGCTGTCGGCGCAGCCATCCAGGGTGGCGTGCTGCAAGGCGAAGTCAAGGACGTGCTGCTCCTCGACGTCACCCCGCTCTCCCTCGGTATCGAAACCCTGGGCGGCATCATGACCAAGCTGATCCAGAAGAACACGACGATCCCGACCAAGGCCTCGCAAGTCTTCTCGACCGCCGATGACAGCCAGTCCGCCGTCACCATCCATGTCCTCCAGGGCGAGCGTGAAGTTGCTTCCGGCAACAAGAGCCTCGGCCAGTTCAATCTGGAAGGCATCCCGCCGGCCCCGCGTGGCACGCCGCAGATCGAAGTCATTTTCGACATCGACGCCAACGGCATCATGCACGTAACCGCCAAGGACAAGGCCACCGGCAAGGAAAACAAGATCACCATCAAGGCCAACTCGGGTCTGTCCGAAGAAGAAATCCAGGCCATGGTCAAGGATGCCGAACTGCATGCCGAAGATGACAAGAAGGCGCACGAACTGGCTGATGCCCGCAACCAGGCCGATGGCATGGTGCACATGGTCAAGAAGTCGCTGACCGAGTACGGTGACAAACTCGACGCCGGCGAAAAGGAAGCCATCGAAGCCGCCATCAAGGGCGTTGAAGATGTTCTGCGCGACGGCGACAAGGAAACCATCACCGCCAAGACCGAAGCCCTCTCGGCAGCCGCCCAGAAACTCGGCGAAAAGATGTACGCCCAGCAACAGGCTGAAGGCGCTGCCGCTGGTGCGACTGGCCAGCAACAGGCGGCCGGTGGCGAGAAGACCGTCGAAGGCGATGTCGTTGATGCCGAATTCACCGAAGTGAACAAGGACAAGAAGTAAGTCCTGACGCAAGAGCCCGGCGCCGAGCCTTCCGGAAACATCCGGCGGCGCTCGGTGCCTTTGTCACTTGACGGGTAGAAGAAATGTCAAAACGCGATTTTTACGAGATTCTCGGCGTCAACCGCGATGCCAGCGATGAAGAAATAAAGAAGGCCTACCGCAAGCTGGCCATGAAGCATCACCCCGACCGCAACCCGGACAATCCGGCGGCGGAGGAGAAGTTCAAGGAAGCCAAGGAAGCCTACGAAATCCTGTCGGATGGCCAGAAACGCTCGGCCTATGACCAGTTCGGCCACGCCGGCATTGACCAGCAGGCAGGCATGGGTGGCGGTGGCGGCGGTGGTTTCGCCGATGCCTTTGGCGGCATCTTCGACGAAATTTTTGGCGGCCGGGGTGGCGGTGGTGGCGGTCGCTCCAACATCTACCGCGGCGCAGATCTCCGCTACAACCTCGAAATCACCCTGGAACAGGCCGCCCACGGCACGGAAACCAAGATCCGCATTCCGACCATGGAAGTCTGCGAGCCCTGCCACGGCAGCGGCGCCAAGGCCGGCACCCAGCCCAAGACCTGCCCGACCTGCGGCGGTTCCGGCCAGGTTCGCCTGCAGCAAGGCTTCTTCTCCATTCAGCAGACCTGTCACAAATGCCACGGCACCGGCCGCTTCATCGCCGAACCGTGCAAGAGCTGTGATGGCGCCGGCCGCATCAAGCAACACAAGACCCTCGCCGTCAAGATTCCGGCCGGGGTGGACGAAGGCGATCGCATCAGGCTGTCCGGCGAGGGAGAGCATGGCGTCAATGGCGGCCCGCCGGGAGATCTGTATGTTCAGATCCACCTCAAGCCTCATGCCGTGTTCACCCGCGACCACAATGACCTCCATTGCGAAATGCCGATCTCGTTCACCGCGGCAGCCCTCGGCGGCGAAATCGAAATCCCGACACTGGATGGCGCTGCGGCCATCAAGATTCCAGCCGAAACCCAGTCCGGCCGCGTCTTCCGCCTGCGCGGCAAGGGCATCAAGGGGGTACGCAGCCACACCCACGGCGACCTGATGTGCCACGTCGTCGTCGAAACACCGGTCAACCTTACCGAACGCCAGAAGGAATTGCTGCGCGAACTCGAAGAATCGAGCCGCGACAACAGCGCCAAGCACAATCCGCGCTCCAAGTCGTGGATGGACAAGGTCAAGGATTTTTTCGCTGAATAATGCTTGACGCTGCAGCGCAGGCGCGCTCGCATCGCAAGTTAAGGTACGTAGTACCGGCCGAAGCTACAAGGTCAAGGACTTCTTTGCGGAATAACGCTTAGCACGTCTGTAGGCACAACCCCGAGGGGCCGGAAACAATACCGGTCCCTCGGGGTTTTCTTTTTCCTGCATTTATTTGACCCCGGCAGGCAATCGGAATAAATCACCATAGCCTGAATCACCCCGTTCCCGGTAATATCCCCGGCTGTTAGAATAATCCGATCAAATATACGGGGGGAGACAAACGATGCAAGTCCTCAAGCGACTGGCCACCATTGGCGCCATTGCCTTTTCCACGCTGTGCTGGGCAGAAAACGGCGTCACCGACACGACGATCACCCTCGGCATGTCGGGCCCTCTCTCGGGTCCGAACGGTGCCTATGGCCAGGATATGCGTCATACCATCGGGGCCTATTTCGAGCAGATCAACAAGAGCGGCGGCATAAACGGCCGCAAGCTCGAACTGATCGCGCTTGATGACGGTTATGAAACCGAACGCACCGTTGCCAATACCAAGACCCTGATCAAGGAGAAGAACGTCTTCGCCCTGCTCGGCTATTACGGCTCCAGCCCGACCACCGAAGCCATGAACACTGTCTTCGGTCCGGCCCGGGTACCTCTGGTCGGCACCATTTCCGGCGCAGCGACGCTGCGCGAACCGAGCACCAGCAACGCCAACACGCGCTATATGTTCAACGTCCGGGCCAGCTATGCCGACGAAGCCGAAGTCATCGTCAACCAGATGCTCTCCCTTGGCCTGAAAAACATCGCCGTGCTCTACCAGAATGATGGTTTCGGCAAGTCCGGCCTGGAAGGTGTGACCAGCGCGCTCAAGAAATACAACCTCGCGCCATCCGCTGTCGGCACCGTCGAACGCAACTCGCTTGATGTCACTGCTGCCGTCGACGCCATTGCCAAGGCATCACCGCAGGCCGTGGTCATGGTCACCCTCTACAAACCGACCGCCGCCTTCGTCAAGGCCATGAAAAAAATCGGCCAGCACCCGATGCTGATGACCCTGTCGCCGGTCGGTGCCGAGCTGCTGGTCCAGGAACTCGGCGCAGACGCCCGCGGTATCGGTGTGTCACAGGTTGTTCCCTACCCCTGGAATAACGTCGTGCCGGTCGTTCGCGAATATCAGAAGCTCTCCGACAAGGGCGTCTTCTCCTACTACGGCACGGAAGGCTACATCATTGCCCGGACCATGGTCGAAGGCCTGAAACGCGCTGGCAAGGATCTCACCCGTGAAAAGCTGGTGACGGCGCTGGAAACCATGAACGGCACCGATCTTGGCGGCTACCGGATCAACTATGGGCCGAATACACGCCTTGGTTCGCGTTTTGTCGAATTGACGGTGATCGGCCAGGGCGGGAAGATTCTCAAGTAATACCGACTTTCAGCCAAAAAAACGGCCCGTTTTCGGGCCGTTTTTATTTGAAGACGGAGCGAAAGTCAGGCCCGCCGCCAGCTCGTCCCCTGGGGACTGTCATCGAGCGCAATGCCCGCCGCCTTCAGCGCATCCCGAATCCGGTCGGACTCGGCAAAGTTCTTCGCCTTCTTGGCCGCGGCCCGATCAGCAATCATCTGCTCGATAGCCGCTTCATCAAGACCACCAGCCGCACCGCCACCCTGCAGGTAAGCCATCGGCTCGCGCTCGAGCAGGCCGATCACGCCGCCCAGTGCCTTCAGCAAGCCGGACAGTTCTCCACTCTTCTGCCGATTGGCTTCAGCCGCCAGTTCGAAGAGCACCGAGATGGCGCCATGCGAATCGAAGTCTTCATTCAGCGACGCGGCAAAACGGGCAGCAAAATCATTGCTCCAATCGATCTCAACCGAGGCAGGCGGCACGTCGCGCAAGGCAAAATACAGGCTGTCGAGGCTGCGTTTCGCGTCGTCGAGGTGGGCGTCGGAATAATTCAGCGGGCTACGGTAATGGGCGCGCAGAATAAAGAAACGCACAACTTCAGCATCAAACTGCTCGAGCACGGTGCGGATAGTGAAAAAATTACCCAGCGACTTCGACATCTTCTCGTTGTCGACGCGAACGAAACCGTTGTGCATCCAGTAATTGACGAAGGAGCACTGATGCGCGCCCTCGGACTGGGCGATCTCGTTTTCGTGATGGGGAAACTGCAAGTCCTGGCCACCACCGTGGATGTCGAAATGCTGACCGAGAAGTTTTGAACTCATGGCCGAACATTCGATGTGCCAGCCCGGACGCCCGTCGCCCCACGGCGACTCCCAGGCCGGCTCGCCCGGCTTGGCATGTTTCCAGAGGACGAAATCGAGCGGATCCTGCTTGGCCGAATCAACCTCGACACGCTCTCCGGCCCGCAGATCGTCGAGCGATTTGCCGGACAGCTTGCCGTAGCCGGGGAACTTGCGCACCGCGTAATTTACATCGCCGTCTGCCGCCAGGTAAGCGAGGCCGGTGGCCTCGAGCTGGCCGATCAGATCGAGCATTTCCGGCACGTACTCGGTTGCCCGCGGCTCGAAGTCCGGCCGCTGGACACCCAGCGCATCGGCATCTTCGTGCATGTAGGCAATGAAACGATCGGTCAGCTGGAGGATGGTCTCGCCATTCTCGGCAGCCCGCCGAATGATCTTGTCGTCAATATCGGTAATGTTGCGGACGTAGGTGACGTCGTAACCGCTGGCCTTCAGCCAGCGATAAACCATGTCAAACACCACCATGACTCTGGCATGACCGAGGTGGCAGTAGTCATAAACCGTCATGCCACAGACATACATGCGAACCTTGTTCGCTTCGATCGGAGTGAATACCTGCTTTTCGCGCTTGAGGGAGTTGTAGATCTTGAGCATGCCGGGAGGGAAAGGGGCTAGGCCGGCTTGCTATTCCCTATGGAATAGCCGGCGTTTTTGGTAGAATCAGAGGATTGTATAACCTCGAAAAGTATAGCATAGCGATGACCTCAATTTCCCTGCTCCAGCCCCGTTTTAAGCAGCTCAAGACGTTGCGTGCACTGGCAATCGGCCTGGCCATCGGCTTTGCAGCGCCGTCCTTTGCCGACAATCTCCCGGAAGTCCAGCGCCTGATCAAGCAGGGTCAGTATCCGCAGGCCCTCGACAAGGTCGATGCCTATCTGAGCAGCCGTCCCAAGGATGCCCAGGGCCGCTTCCTGAAGGGCCTGATCTATACCGAGATGAACAAGCCGGCCGAAGCCATCAGCGTGTTCACCAAACTGTCTGAAGACTACCCGGAACTGCCCGAGCCCTATAACAACCTGGCCGTGCTCTACGCCCAGCAAAAGCAGTATGACAAGGCGCGTACAGCCCTCGAAATGGCCATCCGGACACATCCGTCCTACGCCATCGCCTACGAAAATCTCGGCGATGTGTACGCCAAACTGGCCAGCCAGGCCTACGACAAGGCCCTGCAACTGGACAACGCCAATTCGGCAACACAGAACAAGCTGGCCCTGATCCGCGACCTGATCACCACCTCCGGCAAGGGCAACGTCAAGCCGACGCCCGCACCTGTCGCCGCCACGGCCCCGGCCGTGACTAGCACGCCACCAGCGGCGGCCGCCAGCAAGCCGGCCGCCCCGGCCGCAGCCCCGAGCGCCTCCATCGTTACCGCCACGCCGGGCGCCGCAGCCTCCACGCCGGTCGCCAAGCCGGTCGCCGCAGCCCCGACCCCGGCGGTTACCACCCCGACCCTTGCCGTGGCCCCGGCACCGGCTCCGACGCCAGCCCCCACCCCGGCACCGGCCAAGGCCAGCGCCGGCAACGACGAGGTCGTCAAGGCCATGACCGCCTGGGCTGACGCCTGGTCGCGCAAGGACATGAAAGCCTACCTGGGCGCCTATGCCCGCGATTTTGACACCCCCAAGGGCATGAGCCGCAAGGCCTGGGAACAGGAACGCGAGCAACGTATTGCCGGCAAGGGTGGCAAGATTTCAGTCTCTTTCGATACACCGAAGATCTCGATCAACGGTGATCAGGCTACCGCCAAGTTCCGCCAGCATTACAAGGCCACCGGCCTGAGCACGTCGACAACGAAGACCCTGGTGCTCGTTCGCGCCGGTAGCAAGTGGCTGATCAAGGAAGAAAACGCCCGGTGAAATTTGGCCGCAAATTAGCCCTGTCCGGACTGGCGGTAGCGCTCGCCGCCGGTGCGGCAGTCCGGCTGAAAGACCAGTCAGCCAGCACCCCGGTCACCATCAACGAACTCTCGGCGATCGCCCTGACCCGGCCAGCCCCGGCCGCACCGGCCGCACCGACCAGGGACGCGGGGCTGCCGCTGGTCGTTTCCGACTCCGGTCCGGAAGAGACACTGACCCGCATTTTTGCCGAAATCGAAGGCAATCGCCTGAGCAATGCCCTGCAACTGACGGAAAACCTGCTGCGCCAGCATCCGAACTACCGTCTGGCTCACCTGATCAGGGGCGACCTGCTGCTCGCCCGGACCCAGCCGATCCAGACTTTCGGGGCGCTCAGTGGCGCGCCGGCCGACAAGGTCGCCGACCTGCGCGCCGAGGCCATCGCCCGTCTCACGGCCTATCGCGAGAAGCCGCCGGCTGATTTCGTACCGCGCTACCTGCTGCAGATGCAGCCCGACCAGCGCTTCGCCATCGTCGTCGACACCAAACGTTCGCGCCTCTACCTCTACGAAAACGACATCAAAAATGGCGGCCAGCCGCGCTTTGTCGCCGACTACTACGTCACACAGGGCAAACTGGGTGCCGAAAAGCTCGTCGAGGGCGACAAGAAAACCCCGGTCGGCGTCTATCACGTCACCGCCAATCTGCCCCGCCAAAAACTGGCGGACCTCTACGGCAGCGGCGCTTTCCCGCTCAATTACCCGAACGAATGGGACAAGCGGCAGGGCCGCAATGGTAGCGGCATCTGGCTGCACGGCACGCCCTCCGACACCTTCTCGCGCCCACCACGCGCCTCCGACGGCTGCGTTGTTCTGACCAATCAGGATCTCGACGTCGTCGCCAAGAACCTGCAGGTCGGTCTGACACCAGTCATCATCAGCAACTCGGTCGAATGGCTGTCGCTCGACGACTGGGCCAAGGAGCGCCGGGAACTGAACCAATCGATCGATGCCTGGCGCGCCGACTGGGAAAGCCGCGATTCAGAACGTTACCTGGGACATTACTCGACGCGCTTCAAAACCGGCGATCAAGGTTACGCCGAATTCGCCGCCCAGAAAAAACAGGTCAATGCCAGCAAGGAATGGATCAAGCTGAAGATCGACAATCTTTCCGTCCTGCGCAATCCAGGCAAGGAAGAAGTCGTCGTCGTCACCTTCGACCAGGATTACCGCAGCAACAACCTCAACAACCAGATGAAAAAACGACAGTACTGGCTGCGTGAAGACGGCCAGTGGAAAATCATTTACGAAGGAAGCGCCTGATGTTCAAGAAAATCTCCCTGCTTGCCACCGGCCTGCTTGCATCGCTCGCCGTATGGGCGGCGCCGACCATCGAAATGACCACCAACCTCGGCAAGATCACACTCGAACTCTTCCCCGAAAAAGCGCCGAAAACGGTTGAAATGTTCCTTTACAACGCCAAGCACGGCTTTTACGAGGCGACCATTTTCCATCGCGTCATTGACGGCTTCATGATCCAGGGTGGCGGTTTCAGCCGGGCCATGGAAGAAAAGAAGACCTTGACCCCGGCCCTGCAGAACGAAGCCAACAACGGCCTGACCAATGATCGCGGCACCGTCGCCATGGCACGTACGGGTGACCCGCATTCGGCCCGCGTCCAGTTCTTCATCAACCTAAAAAACAACGACTTCCTCAACCACCGGACAGCCGCCGACCCGCGCGGCTGGGGCTATGCCGTCTTCGGCAAGGTTACCCAGGGCATGGATGTCGTCGACAAGATCGCCAAGGTGCCAACCGGCAACGCTGGCTATTACGAAAACGTTCCGACCACGCCGGTGGTCATTCAGAACGTCAAAATCATCTCCGAAAAATAAGGATTACCCAATGATCAAGCTCACCACCAACCACGGTGTCATCACCCTCAACCTGGACGCCGAAAAGGCCCCGAAGACCGTTGCCAACTTCATTTCCTACGTTGAAGCCGGTCACTACAACAACACCATCTTCCACCGTGTCATCAAGAACTTCATGATCCAGGGTGGCGGCATGGAACCGGGCATGAACCAGAAGCCGTGCCAGGCCCCGATCGAGAACGAAGCCGCCAACGGCCTCAAGAACAAGCGCGGCACTATCGCCATGGCCCGCACCGGTGACCCGCACTCGGCCACCGCCCAGTTCTTCATCAATACCGTGGACAACGATTTCCTCGACTTCAAGTCGCCGTCCGGTCAGGGCTGGGGCTACTGCGTCTTCGGCGAAGTCGTTGAAGGCCTGGATGTGGTCGACAAGATCCGCGCCGTTGCCACCGGCAACAAGGGCTTCCATCAGGATGTGCCGAAAGAAGACGTGATCATCGAGAAGGCCGAGATCGTTTGATCTTCTTCATCTCCGATCTGCACCTGTCGCCCCGGTCACCCGGGGCGACTCGTTTGTTCCTGCGCTTTCTGGCTGGCCGTGCCCGGCAAGCCGAGGCGCTGTACATTCTCGGCGATCTCTTCGAGGTCTGGGTTGGCGACGACATCAACGACCCCTACGCGGCGCAGATCACGGCAGCCCTGCGGGAAGCCAGCCAAGCCGGCCTGAAAATCTGCTTCATGCATGGCAACCGCGACTTTGCCATCGGCGAGCAGTTCGCCACGGCGGCGGGCATTTCGCTCCTACCCGACCCCTACGAACTGGTCCTGCCCGAATGGTCTTTCGTGCTCGCCCACGGCGATGCGCTATGCCTCGACGACCACGCCTACATGACCTATCGCGCCAAGGTGCGCGACCCCGAATGGCAGCGAAAAATGCGCGCCAAACCACGCTTTCTGCGCAGCCTCCTTGGTCGTTACATCCGCTGGCGCAGTGCCCGCCGCAAGCGTGACCAGGCCTATGTTTACGCCGACCTCAATGGTCCGGCCACCGACGACTTCCTGCGCGAACACGGCTACGCCACCTTCATCCACGGCCATACCCACCGTCCGGAAAAGCACGACCATATCGTCGACGGTATCCACGTCGAACGCTGGGTACTCGCCGACTGGCACGAAACACACGGCGAAGCACTACGCTGGGATGGCGAGGCACTGAGTCGCGAAGCCGTCACCCTTGAAAGCTGAGAAAACCTTAGTGTCGACTGCTGCAACAGGCAACATCCGGGCGCTGAAAATCCTGCGCGATGTCTTCGGCTATCCCGCCTTTCGCGGCGCCCAGGCCGAGATCATCGACCACATCGGCGAAGGCGGCGACGCCCTCGTCCTCATGCCGACCGGCGGCGGCAAGAGCCTCTGTTACCAGATCCCGGCCCTGCTGCGCAGCGGCTGCGCCATTGTCGTCTCGCCGCTCATCGCCCTCATGCAGGACCAGGTCGACGCCCTGACCCAGTTGGGCGTCAAGGCGGCCTGCCTTAATTCCACCCTCGACTGGCGCGAAGCGCAGGCGATCGAACAACAGATGTTCGCCGGCGACATCGACCTCGTCTATATTGCCCCCGAACGCCTGCTCCTTGAGCGCAGCCTGTCGATGCTCGACGCCCTTTACGAAGCCGGCAAGCTCGCCCTCTTCGCCATCGACGAAGCGCACTGCGTGTCGCAATGGGGTCACGACTTCCGGCCGGAATACCTGCAACTGTCGACCCTGCACGAGCGCTACCCGAACATCCCGCGCATTGCGCTGACGGCGACCGCCGACAAGGCGACGCAGAACGAAATGCTGGTCCGCCTCGGCCTGACCGAAGCACGCGTTTTCCTGTCCAGCTTCGACCGCCCCAATATCCGCTACACCGTGGTCGAAAAGGACAATGCCAAGAAGCAGTTGCTCGGCTTCCTGGCCGGGCGCCAGGGCCAGGCCGGCATCGTCTATTGCCTGTCGCGGAAAAAAGTCGAAGAGACCGCCGACTGGCTGTCGGCCCAGGGCTACCCGGCCCTGCCCTACCACGCCGGCCTGCCCGCCCTGACCCGCGCCGCCAATCAGCGCCGCTTCCTGCGCGAGGAAGGCCTCATCATGTGCGCCACCATCGCCTTCGGCATGGGCATCGACAAGCCCGACGTCCGCTTCGTCGCCCACCTCGACCTGCCCAAGAGCATCGAGGCCTATTATCAGGAAACCGGCCGCGCCGGGCGGGACGGCGAACCGGCCGAGGCTTGGATGGCCTATGGCATGCAGGACGTCGCCCTGCAACACGCGCGCATCGCCGAATCGGGCGCCGGGGAGGGCCAGAAAATCCTCGAATCGCAACGCCTGACCGCCCTGCTCTCCTACTGCGAAGCGCCGCGCTGCCGGCGCCAGGTGCTGCTCAATTATTTCGCCGAAGAACGCCAGCCCTGCGGCAATTGTGATGTCTGCATCGAGCCGCCAGAGCTGTGGGATGGCACGCAGGCAGCACAAAAAGCCCTGTCGGCCATTTTCCGTACCGGCATGCGCTTTGGTGTCACGCATCTGACCGATGTCCTGCGCGGCAAGGCCACCGACAAGATCAAACAATGGAATCACGACCAGTTGCCGACATTCGGCGTCGGTGCCGATCTCGATGATCACGGCTGGAAAAGTGTTTTTCGCCAACTGGCCGCCGCCGGACTGGTCCATGTTGATATGGCCGAACACGGGGCCCTGCAACTCACCGATGCTGCCCGCGAAGTGCTCAAGGGGCAGCGCAGCGTACAACTGCGCCGGACAGCCCGCCGCAAAGCCACGTCATCGTCGTCGAAAAGCAGTAGCACCGCGGCCCACAGTGCCCTGTCATCGGCGGATGAGGTTCTCTTTCAGCTTCTGCGGAGTTGGCGCAGCGATACAGCCAAAGAGCAAGCGGTGCCGGCCTACGTTATCCTGCACGACAAAACCCTGCGCGAACTGGCCGAAGTCCGGCCAACCAGCCACGGCATGTTGGCCGGCATCACCGGCATGGGTAGCGCCAAGATCGAGCATTACGGCGAAGAACTGCTCAATCTGATTCGCAACGAGGGCTGAGATGGAAGCCCGCAAACTTTTAAACGCCTCACTCGCCGGTATCGTCATCGCCGCCCTCATCATTTCGGGCCTCGCCCCATTCGACCGGGCGACCTGGATCATGGAAGTGGCACCTGTGCTCATCGCCTTGCCGCTGATGGTTGCCACCCGCAAGAGCTATCCGCTGACCACCCTGCTCACCGTACTGATCGCTGCCCACATGCTGGTTCTGATCGCCGGCGGTGCCTATTCGTATGCCCGCGTGCCGTTCGGCTTCTGGATGCAGGAGGTGCTCGGCACAACGCGCAACCCCTACGACAAGCTCGGCCACTTCATGCAGGGCTTTGTCCCGGCACTGGTCGCCCGGGAAATTCTGATCCGTGGCGGGCATGTCGTCGGCCGAAGAATGACCGGCTTCCTGTGCATCTGCATCGCCATGGCCATCAGTGCCAGCTACGAACTGATCGAATGGGCGGCCGCTGTCAGCCTGGGTCAGGGTGCCGACGAATTCCTCGGCACCCAGGGTGATCCCTGGGATACGCAGTCCGACATGTTCATGGCCTTGCTTGGGTCGACCTCGGCCATGGCCCTGCTCGCTGGCTGGCACGACCGGCAGCTCAACCGCCTGCCGGCACACCCAGCTCCCTGATCACATGCGCAGCGCGGCCGGATCGGCCCGCATCAGGCGCTTGTTCATCTTGCCGACGCTGGTCTTGACCAGCGTCTTGACGAAACTGACCTGCAATAGCACACCATAGCGCGACACACCGGCCGCCTCGATGGCGTGGGCGGCATAGTTACGCAGGGCATGCTCGGTAACCTGCTCGACAAAATCCGGCTTCAGCAAGACCAGCGCCAAGGGGCGCTCACCCCACTTATCGTCGGGAATGCCGATCACTGCCACTTCGCTGACCGCCTCATGTTTGGCAATGATGTCTTCCAGTTGCAGCGAGGACGTCCATTCGCCACCGGTCTTGATGACATCCTTGATCCGGTCAGTCACCTTGAGGTAGCCGGCCGGGTTGATGTTGCCGATGTCGGCGGTATGCAGATAGCCACCCGCCCACAGGTCTTCGGAAGCTTCCGGGGCAGCGACATAGCCCTGGGTCAACCACGGGGCGCGCACCACCACTTCGCCGGTCGCCTTGCCGTCGTGGGCAACCTCGACCATCTCCGGATCGACAATGCGCAGATCGACGAGTGGCAAGGGACGGCCAGTCTTGGCCCGGATCACCGCCTGCTCTTCCAGCGACAGCTTGAGATCGGCACTGTCGAGATGGGCAAGACTGAGCACCGGGCAGGTTTCCGACATGCCGTAGCCAGTGAACAGGTCCATGCCGCGTTTCTGGGCCGAAATCGCCATGGCTTCAGGCATCGCCGCACCGCCAATGAGGATTTTAAGGCCGCTGAAATCGGTCGTTTTGGCCGCCGGATGGCTGAGAATCATGTGCAGGATGGTCGGCACACAATGCGAAAAGCTGACCCCCTCCTCGCTGATCAGCCGGCAGATCACGTCCGGCTGATAGCGGCCGGGATAGACCTGCTTGACGCCCAGCATCGTTGCCAGATACGGGAAGCCCCAGGCATGGACATGGAACATCGGCGTCATCGGCATATACACATCCTCGCGATGGATATGCCCCTGCGCGTTGGCCCCGCCGAGCGCCGCAGCGCAGCCGAGGGTATGCAGGACAAGCTGGCGATGACTGAAATAGACGCCCTTCGGATTGCCGGTCGTGCCGGTCGTGTAGAAGGTTGTCGCTTGCGCATTCTCGTCAAAATCGGGGAATGCGAAGTCGGCTGAGGCATCGGCCAGCATCGCTTCGTATTCGGCGGCCATGTGCACCGGTGCAGGCGGCATTGCCGTCTCGTCGGAGAAGAGAATGAATGTCTTGACCGTCTCCAGCCCACCGGCGATCTGCGCCAGAATCGGGAAAAATTCGCTATTAACCAGCAGGACATCGGCTCTGGCATGGTTCAGCGTATAAAGAATCTGTTCCGGACTGAGGCGGACATTCACTGTCTGGAGGATCGCCCCCATCATCGGCACGGCAAAGAAGCATTCGAGATAACGATGACTGTCCCAGTCCATCATCGCCACCGTCTGCCCGGACTCAACGCCAAGGCCGTTCAGACCATTGGCCAGCCGGCCGATACGCTCGTTCAGGGTGCGGTAGTTGTAGCGCAGCTTGCCCTGATAGGTGATTTCCTGATCCGGCGCGATGGCCAGTGGCGTGAGCAGCAATTGCTTGATCAGCAGTGGATAGGCGTAGGCCGAGGCCGTGGACTGGATAAGTTTGACCGCCATGTCTGAATCTCCCTGTTCTATCGTTTTTCTGGCTGGCTGATGCCGCCCTCAGGGAGAATTTTACTCGCCGCAACTTTCAGCGGCTGCGCTCAACAGCAAAAATTGGGGCGCTAGTGCAGGTGCTGTTCAGCCACCGCAGCCAATTCCGACGACAAGGTGTTGGTTGCCACGGCCCGGCGCAGCGCTTCTTTCGCTTCCGTCAGCCGGCCATCCGCTTCCAGCGCCAGACCAAGCCCCAGCCACCAGCGACCTTCACCCGGCGACAGGCGGGCGGCCCGCTGGTAATGGGTGACGGCCGCCTTGTTGGCCCCCAGACGGGTCTTCAGATGGCCCTGAAAGCCGGCAAAGTCAGCGTTAGCTTCGGCGTATGACTGCGACGCAGCCAGGGTACGATCTGCCGCCGTCAAATCATTCTGTTCAAGCTGCAGACGGGCCAGCGACATTGCCCAGCCAGTCTGGCCGGGTTGCAGCTCAAGTCCCTCGCGCAAGACGCTGATCGCTTCATCGTTCTTGCGCATTTCAAGGAGTTGGCGCAGCAGCATCTGCCGCGCCAGCACGTAGGTCGGGTCTTGCTTGAGGGCGGCGCGGAAGCCTTCTATGGCCTCAACACTACGTCCGGAAGCCAGGGCGTTTTCCGCCTTGCGGTATTCGCCGTCGGCACGGTCGCGCGGCGTCGTCAGGACCGCACTCTTTTCGATCTTGACCGGACCGGTCGGCGCGGCCTGCGGCGTCACCGACGCAACGGGCGCAGCGTCCGGCTTTGGCCGGACAGCCGGCACGACAGGATCGGGCACAGCCAGAATAGTGGCGGCCTGCAGGACCGGGGCGACGGCCTGCACCGGTTCGCTGGCCGGAACGGGCTTATCGACCACCGGCGGCAATTGTGCGGGCGCAGCGGCCGGCACCAGCGTTGGCGGAGCAACCAGCGCCGGGGTGGGGCTGACTGCGGCTTGAGGTGCTGGCGCAGGGGCCGGCGGGGTGCCGGAACCGGGCAACAGCGTCCCGTTGGCGAGGAGGACAGCCACACCCAGCAAGGGGACGCCAACCAGCAGAACCGGCTTGACCCAGCGCCCGGTGTCGGCCGGAGCCGCGGGCAGTGAACGAATTTCGCGCTGCAGGCTTTGCCGGGCCGGATCATCGGGGCGTTTGGCCTCGATATTGCGCAGCATGTCGTTGATCAGGCTCATATCACCACCATCCGGCCGAAGCCGCGCCTTCGGTATCAGCCGCCGCCCGACGAACGTGGATCGGCTTTACCGCGTGTTCACCTTCCCCAAAAACCGACAGCAGCGATTTATGGGCCAGAATATTGAGCAGGCGCGGCGTGCCGCGGCTGGCTTTGTGCAGGCAGCGAACGGCCGCCGAACCGAACAATTCGCTGCCGCGATAGCCGGCAACGCGCAAGCGATGCGCCAGGTAATTGGCCACCTCTTCACGAACCAGACCCTTGATCCGGTAATGAAAGGCAATGCGCTGCAGCAACTGGCGAACCGATTGGTCGGCCAGTTTGCGATCCAGTTCCGGCTGACCGAACAAGATGATCTGCAGCAACTTGCGTTTTTCCGTTTCAAGATTCGACAGCAAACGCAGCGATTCGAGCGTCTCCAGCGGCATGGCCTGCGCCTCGTCGATGCAGACAACCACCTGACGGTCGGCGGCGGCGTGTTCCAGCAGCGCCCGGTTGATGCTTTGCAGCAGGTGATAGTCGTCGCTGTCGGGGCTGACTTCCAGCCCCAGTTCCTCGGCCAGTGCCAGTTGCAGGGTGCGCGGTGCGAGATAGGGATTGGGCAGGTAGGCCGAGACGCTGCCTTCCGGCAACGCCTGCAGCAAACGACGGCAGAGCAGGGTCTTGCCGGTACCGACTTCACCGGTAATCTTGATGAAACCTTCGCCGCTAGCGAGGGCGATCAGCAGCGTATTCAAGGCTTCCTGATGACTGCGGGTAATCACCGTATAGCTGGTATCCGGCGTAATACCGAAGGGCAGTTCAGTCAGGCCGAAATGATCGAGATACAACGCTAGTTGCCTCCGTTACGGCTCATTGCCACTGGAGATGGCGCGGCTGACGCGGATCCATGCTTTGAATTCGTTCCTGACTTTCGAGCGACGCGTCGCGCCATGAGCTTTCACCGCGAATGATGGTCGAGCGCATGAGGATAACCAGTTCGCGTTTCCGGTTCGAAACGCTCTTCTGGCCGAACAGCGAACCGACACCCGGTACGGCGCTCACCCCCGGCAGGCCATAACGCCCGGTGCTCTGCTCCTGTTTCATCAGACCGCCGATGGCGACAATGCTGCCATCCTGAACGCGGACGATGCTGTCGGTTTCATTAACTGTACTGGAGGCCAGCGGCATCGAATAGGATTTTCCACCCACTGTCAGATTCTTGACCTTTTCCTGAACATCGCTGACCGAGGGATGGACATGCAGGATGATGTTGCCGTCGTCGTCGATCTGCGGCGTTACATCGAGGGCAATGCCCGAGAAGAACGGTTGCAGGGTGATCGTCGGATCGGTCTGGGTGGCCGTTGTGGTATTGGTTGCCGTGGTCGACGAGCCGCCGGTAATGCCGGTCACGAAATAGTCGTCGGTACCGACCTTGAGCACAGCCTTCTGGTTATTGGTCGTCGCGATGCGCGGGCTGGACAGCACCTGGACATCGCCCTGGCCTTCAAGGAAGGAGAGCAGTGCCGAGAAGTTACTGGCCTGGAAGGCCAGTCCGAAAAAGCCCTGACCCGATGAGGAGGTTCCCATCGCCCCATTGTTACCCGGCAGGGCCGCGATGGATGTGCCAACCGAGGTTCCCGCCGAAATCCCGGTGGCCGAGGCGCCAATAGCCCCGGTTCCGGCCAGTGTCGCGCCGGGTGAGAGCACGCCGAGGGCGAAACGGTCGGCGATGCCGCCGAACTGGCTCCAGTTGATACCGGTCTGGTAAGAGTCGTTGAGCGAGACTTCGATGATCTTGGCTTCGAGCATGACCTGACGCTCAACCACCAGCTGGGTGGCCTTGAGATAGTCGTCTACCGCCCGCAATTCACCCGGAGTCGCCTTGACCAGCACGACGCCAGAGCTATTGTTGATGATGATGCTGCGCCCGTCCTGAGTGCCGACAATAGCGGTCAGCGCAGCGCCCAGATCTTTCCAGAAGTCGTAATCCGATGAGGTCTGCACCCGCGTGCTATCGCCAGCCCGATTCTGCGGCGACGCACCGCTACCGACCGGATTGCTCGCCCCCGGCTGGCCAGTGGCACCGGTACCGGACGATGGGGTAGTGGTTGACGGCGAACTGCTGGTCACCCGCATGTCACTCATGCCCTGGCGGCGACTGGCCAGGTAATTGATCTTGAAAATGCGGGTCTGGATGGTATTCGGCTGGACAGTGATGCGGTTGCCCTGAATCCGGTAATCGTAGCCATAGATGTCGCGCAGGGTGTCGAGTGCCTCGCGCACCGTGGTGTTCTTGAGGTTGAGGCTGACCGTACCGGACAATTCGGGTGGGAACAGCATGCTGTACGACGTGCCGGACACCAGCGCATTGAGCACCTGTGTCACTGGCGCATTATTGACGGCCAGATTGAAGCGCGGCTCTGGCTTGGTCGTCTTCGGCTGCTCGAGTTGCAGCGGCGGCACCATGGCCTGGCCGACGATGTCGCCCTGCGAACGCTTCGCCTTGCTGGCTGCTGCTGCGCCTAGCTCCTTGTCAGCCTGCTCGAAGGCATCAGCCCGACGTGCATATTGATTGCTGCACGCATTCAGCAGCAGCGCCGACATTGCGACTATCAAGATCTTGCTCATGGCGAACCCTTCACTGTCCCGGATTTCCCCTTCTTTCGGGGTTTGGGCGTAACTATCATCTGTTTTTCAACGTCGGGAGTCAGGAAAAGATGCGTCACCCCATCTGCCCCCTTCAACACTGCTTCGCGCTCGGTCAGGCGGACCAGTGTGGCCTCGCCAACACGCCCCCCCAACGCCACCGTCTGACCACCGATCACGGCAACCGGCCGACGCCCCTGAGCAATCAGGACCGACTGAAGACGGAATGTTCCGCCCCCTTCTTCTCCCGGCTTTGCCTCGTCGACCGGCATCAGCCAGGTCGCCGGCGGTCGCGTCGGATCAGCCGACTGGGCCAGTAGCGGGCCACTGACGGCAAGCAGGGCAAGGGCGATCAGCCTCATAGGGTCAACCATGTTTTGTCTGGACTCAGGGTATACACCGTCAGGGTCATTTCAGCCCGCGGATAATCGACAACACGATAGCTCAGTTGTCCCCACAGCAGGCGTTTCTGCAATTTTTCGAGCTGGGCGAGATAGGCCTGTAGCTGGCCGTAGTTGCCTTCCAGGCGAATTTCCACACCGTGCCGGTAGAGATCGAAAGCGCGCTCGACCGGCTTGCTACCAGCTTCGCTGGCCGGCGCCTTCTGGCTCAGCACGCTTTGCGGCGCGAGGGTCTTGAGGCTAACCAGGCGCAGCCCGGCATGACGGGCCAGCAAGCCTTCAAGCAGGCCATTCATGTCCTGTGGCCGGACCAGTGCGGTCCCGACCGTCAGCAATTGCTCATCAAGCTGGTTGCGTTGCGCATTGACGGCGGCCAGTTCGGCTTTCTTGGCGGCATCGGGATCAACGTTCAACTGTTGCTGCATGGTAACAACCTGAGCCTGCAGGGTATCGAGCGCCGCGCCATCGGCGGCAATGCTGGCCTGCAGCGCCTTACTGCGCGCCGCTTGCGGCTCAAGCACGAGGGCATTGGCGATCAGCAGCGGGCCGAGAACCAGCGCCAGAGCGACCATGACCTGCTCTCGCCGGGACAGGGCCGCATATTTGCCGCAGATCACCTTCCATTGCTGGCGCAGCCCGTTCATCGCGTCTTCTCCTGTCCGACCACCAGATCGGTGTGCAGGGCAAATTCGGTATAGCGCGGCGAAGGCTTCGCCTTGACCGCACCCGGCACCTCAACACGCTTCTCGTCAGCGGGATCAATCCCCTTCATGTCGAGTGCGGCAAAGCGACGGCCGGCAAAAGCGGGTTCGCCATTGAGCCGGTTGATGTAAGTCGGTAGCAAGGCAGGATCAAGCAGGCGACCATGAATCTCGATACCTTTTTCGCCGAAACGAAATCCGGTCAGCCAGGCACCGTCGACAACCTGCCGGGAAAATCCCTGCAGCAATCCGGAATATGCATTCCCCTCGGTGACATCGCCCTGCGCGATGACCGCCAGCACTTCCTGGCGCTGCTCGACGCCCATTCTGGCGGCACTGATAATGCCTTCCAGCGTGGCATCGGCACGCCGCCCGGCAAGCGCTCCACCCAGTGTCTGAACCTGCTGCTGCAAGGCTTGCAACTGCGTACTGATCGTTTCGTGCCGGGCCTTCAGGCTTGCCGTCTGCGAGTAGCCAAGGCTGACCAGCACCAGCACGAGCAGAAGACCGAGCACTGCCGCGCCAGCCACCACCGGCAAGGCCAGCCAGTCGAAGCGCGGGCGCAAGGCCGGCAATATGAGGTTGATCTGCTGACTCATGCCTCGCTCCTCAGCGCCGCGCCAATGGCGAGCAGGCTTTGGGCCTGACGGTCGGTCGAGCGCAACTCGGGCAGCGCAGCAAAATCAAGCACCGTCGAAAAATCAGCCACCTGCACCGGCAGGTAGAGATTCTCAGCAATCGTCGCCACCGTGCCGGCACAATCCACTTCGGAGGCAACCAGAAGGCGCGACACGGAGACGAAACCGTACTGCCGGTCAAAATTATCGAGCGTTCGCTGCAGCTCCAGGGCGAGGCGCTCAAGCATCTGACGACGACGCTCTTCGTCGGCCTTGACCAGCTCGGCCATCGCCACCTCGATACGCCGCGACAGATAGAGTTCGCCGCCGCAGGTAATGGTCAGCAGACCTTCGTCCTGGGTCAGGAGCAAAAAGGCAAGGCCGCGATTCGGTTCCTCGAAAAGCACGGCGACGTTGCGCACGGCCATTTCAGGAATATCAATCGCTTCCAGCGGAATCTTTTTCTCGTGGTACAGCGCCATCCGTTCGCCGACCACGGCAGCCGGGGAAGCAACGGCGAACACACTGGCCTGACGGCCACCTTCGGTCGGAATATCGGCAATTGAAACCGCCGCATCATCAACCGGAAAATCAACCACATCCTTGAGACGCCAACGCGAGGCCTGGACGCGCTCCTCGGCCGGCACGGCCGGCGCATCAAGCTGGACCAGGCGATAGTCGCTTTCATCCAGCAAGGTAGCGCAACGGAAACGCTTCAAACCATGGCTCAGCGCCAGACGGGACAGGCTATCAGCTTCACTGCCTTCGATGCGGAACGAGTCGCACAGGGTGATTTGGGGGGAACCACCAGCGGCACGTATGACACGAGCAAGGTCAATACGGTCGCCCTGCCGGACTACCGACATCCAACCAGCATCAAACTTCGCCCCAAGTTTCGGCCACATTGTCCCAACACCTTATGTTTTTTAAGAAGACTATCTACTAACGCGTTATTTTTCAAGTACTTTATATATCAAAACCACGTGCCAAAACGGAACTCCCAAAAAGGTGGCGCACATTTAAACCCAACCCATGCAGCCAACGTGATTTCTCCGGGCCCACAGTTTTCGTTACGTGCCAAATGATTTCTCACCCACAAACGTGGAAAACCCGCCTCGCGGCGGGTTTGTTGTCATTGCGGATTTTGATAAAACCCGCAAAGCGCTTAGCCATTCAAATCAACCAATTGCGATCAAGCACCCGTCGCATGTCCGACAAAGGTCGCAGTAACACCTGCGGCAGTGCCGTCACCCATGACGAGTGTGCATGACACCCCGGCAGTGGTCAGGGCCGAATCGGTCACAATATAATATCTACCTTGAACAGTTGGGGATGGCAAGGCCCCTGCAGTAATCGTAATCGCCGGCGTCAACAACGCGCCAATGCCACTGCATTTTGCGGTGGCGGCAGACAGCGGGGTACACCTTGCTCCGGAGACATTATTCGCCACTGCACACCCAGCCACATTGATTGAACTGGCGGAAGACAAACCACCAGCAACGCCAGCCACAGCAGCTGCGTTGGCATCAGCACGAAGATCAATAAACTTTGGCAATGCCGTTGCGGACAGAATCCCGAGAATGACAATGACGATGATCAGTTCGATCAGGGTGAAGCCTTTTTGAATCGTTTTCATTACCTACTCCTAAAATTTGAAATCAGCAGCCAGCAGTATCGCTGGCGGTAACCGGCGCAGCATTGGCAATTGCTGCGGTATAAGAGAAGAAACAGGTTCCCGCTGTGGTCGCACCAACGACACCAAAGGTGGCGGTGGTACCGGCAACCGCATAGGTATATCCATCAGCCTGAAGGTTGGCGGCAGTCGGAATGAAGGCGCTGGTCAGACCTGCCATCGACAGGATACCCGCCGTACCAATAGCACTGACCGCCGGATATCCGTTGGTCAGGCTAACAATGCCGCTTTCGGTACACACTGTGCCGGCACCGGTTGTAATGTTGGTGGCCGTACCGCCACCACCGGGACAACCGGCAGCGTCGGCAACCCCGGCACGCGCCAGAACCGTTGCGTGCGCCAAAGCCGAACCGGCCAAGATGCTGCCACGAGCCGCCTGCAATTTGGCAATACGGGCTTCTCGCTGCAGATTGACGAAACGCGGCAGGGCCACGGAGGCCAGGATACCGAGAATGATGATGACGACAATCAGTTCGATCAGGGTAAAACCGAACTGGCCGCGCTTGCTGCTCATTGAATCAGTTTTCATATCTGCCTTAACGACTGTGGATTTTTTAACTTTAGACATTTTCGCCTTCCTCCTCAAGTATTACTTTAGCCATAATGCCTATGGCGTATATTACTACGGCATATCATCAAGGCGCAACAGACCAACGCCAGCAACAACCGCTCTGGGACTATCAACCCCCGCATCCCGACTGATCCGGAAGCGGGCCCGATGCCCATCGCGAAAACGATAAACCAGTTCCTTCGTCTTTCGATCAAAATACCAGACCGACTTTTGGTCCGGCACGCCATCCGTCACCCCCAGATAGCCGCCCGGCGCCGTGCCCACCCAGTCGATCGGGTTGTCACTCCGCGGCAGGCCGCCACCAAAGGTTTCGCGATGCGCCACGACTTCCATCAGTCCGATCCTGATGGCCGACACATCAGACTGCATCCTTGCTTCTTCCAGTTCGCCGCCGGCCTGGCCGATGGCCCGCCACAGGACGATGGCCAGGACACTGATGATGACGACGGCGATGGAAAATTCATAATAGCGTCGCATTGCTTCATCAATGCTTGATGGCAACCTTGCCGAGGTCCCACATCGGCAGGAAGATACCGAGCGCCAGTACAAGCACCATCGCGCCCAGACTGACAATAAGAATCGGCTCGATCTGCTGGCCGAGCGTCTTCAGTTCGTATTCGACCTCACGCTGATACATTTGGCCAACCTCTTCCAGCATCTCGTCGAGCGACCCCGACTCTTCACCGACCGAGATCATCTGGAGCACGACGGGCGAGAAGAAACTGGAGGCGATGGCGGCCCGGACGACGCTTTCACCCCGCTCGACGGTGTCGCGCATGCCTTCGATTTTCTGCGCGATATAGCTGTTGCCAACTGTTTGTGCGGAATTGCTCAAGGCCTGCATGACCGGCACACCGCTGCGCAGCCCCAGCGCGAAGCTGCGGGAGAAGCGGGCCATCGCCGCCTTGCGGACAATCTTTCCGGCAATCGGAAAACGCAGGACCATCGCTTCCCATTGCATCAAGCCGGCATCGGTGCGCACCCAGGCGCGGAAAGCAAGGGCTGCCCCAATAGTGCCGACCAGCATGGCCGGCCACCAGGCGACCATGAAATTGGAGAAACCGAGCAGTATTTTCGTCATCAGCGGCAGATCGGCACCGAATCCATCGAAAACTTTGGCAAAGGCCGGGATGACGAAGATATTGACGACAACCATGGCGGCCACCATGGCCATGATCACGAAACTTGGGTAGCGCAGCGCCGATTTGACCTGCTCGCGCATGAAACGCTCGAATTCCAGGTGATCGAAGAGGCGCAGGAAAATTTCGTCGAGCAGGCCGGTCGCTTCGCCGACGCGCACCATGGAAATATAGAAGGGATTGAAGACAGTCGGATGGCGGGCCAGAGAGAGTGACAGTTCGCGGCCGCCTTCCAGGCTTTCGCGGACATCCCGGATGACTTCCTTCATGGCCGGGTTGATCGCCGACTCCTGCAGGCCACTCAGGGCGCGCATGATCGGCACGCCGGACTTGAGCAGGGTATGGAGTTGCCGCGAGAAGAGCAGGATGTCGACGTGTTCAACCGTGGGCTTGAAGAACTCGATGCCGCCACCATCACCGCCGCTTTTTGCCGAGGCCCGGGTTTCCTGAATGGAAAGCGGCGTGATGCCGCGACCGAGCAGCAGGTCAGCCACACCGCCCGAGCTGGCGCCTTCGAGCACCCCCTCGATCAGCTTGCCGCCACCATCCCGTCCCTTGTAGGCAAAATTGGCCACGTTGGCTTATTCCTCGAACTGATTGCTGATGCGCATCGCTTCGGAAACCGTCGTCCGGCCGCTCAGCGCCATGCGCACTGCGTCGCGGCGCAGGGTTTCACCGGCCATCTGGAGGCGGGCCACCCGCATGAACTCGCCCGGATCCTCGTGATTGATAGCCTCAACCACGGTATCGCTCATTTCAAGAAATTCGTAGACGCCGCTCCGTCCCTGGAAACCCGTGCCGGCGCAATGTGAGCAGCCAGCGCCGTGATGATAGGTGTGCTGATCGACCTCGTTGGCCAGTTCATAGCGCAGCCATTCGTGCTCATTCGGGGTCAACGTGTAGGGGACGCGGCAATTGGTGCAGATCAGGCGGACCAGACGCTGGGCGATGACCATATGCACCGAGAGCGCCACCATATAGCGCGGCACCCCCATGTCGAGCAGGCGGATCGGGGTCGATACGGCATCGTTGGTATGCAGCGTGGACAACACGAGGTGGCCAGTCATGGCGGCCCGCATACCGATTTCGGCGGTCTCCTGGTCGCGCATTTCACCGATCAGCAGGATATCCGGGTCCTGACGCAGCACCGTCCGCAGCACACGCGAGAAAGACAGATCGATCTTTTCGTGCACCTGCACCTGATTCAATCCGGAGAGCCGGTATTCAACCGGATCTTCGACAGTAATGACCTTTTTCTCCGGGCTGTTCAGTTCGTTCAGCGCCGCGTAGAGGGTTGTCGTCTTGCCCGAGCCGGTCGGGCCGGTAACCAGCACCATGCCGCTTGGTCGCTTGAGGGAATGGCGCAAACGATCGAGGACGCGCTCGGGCATACCGATCCGCTCCAGTTCGAGCAGCCCCGTATTCTGAGCAAGAAGACGCATGACCACCGATTCGCCATACTGGGTGGGCAGCGTGGAAATACGCACATCAACCGAATTGCCGCGCACCTTGATATTGAATCGACCATCCTGGGGCAGGCGTTTTTCCGAAATATCGAGACCGGACATCAGCTTGAGGCGCAGGGCGACAGCGGACGACACCTTGCCATCAGCCTCGGTCTGGATGTGCAACACGCCGTCGATACGGAAACGGATGCGCAGGGATTTTTCCTGCGGCTCGAAATGGATGTCGGAAGCACGCAGGCGCATGGCTTCTTCGAACACCGTTTGCAGCAGCTTGACGACCGGCGCATCCTCGGCGCCCGGATTGAGGCCGAGCAGTTCGCCGAATTCGATGGGAATGTCGCCCAGTTCGGCGGTCAGTTCCTTGGCCAGGCCGGTGATCTGCTCGCCACGGTGATAGACGCGGTCGACCATCGACAACAACTGGGTTTCGGTGACGACGGCGAGGTCAATCTCGCGTTTGACCAGGCGGGTGATCTCGTCATAGGCCTGGAGGTCGGTCGGGTCAGCCAGGCCGATCTGCAAACGGCCATCCGGCAACTGGTCGAGCACGAGTGCCCGGAAACGACGGGCCGGCGCTTCGGGCAGGAGCTTGATCAGCTCCGGCTTGGGGGTGAAATTATTGAGGTTGATGAAGGGAATGCGCAATTGCCGGGCCAGCGCCTGCGAGATTCCTTCCTCGGTGACGTAGCCGCTCTCGACAAAAACGCGCCCAAGCTTGCGCCCGGTGCGTTTCTGCTCACCGAGGGCAATCTTCAGTTGTTCGTCTGTCAGCAAACCTTGCTGAATCAGCAAGTCGCCTAGTCGGACTTTTTCCGGGGGGGCATCCCGACCTCCAAAACACCTTAAGAAACTGCGTTAACGATATGAGTTTACGACTTAAGTTTCCACAGTAGACGTTTTTTCGCCCCCCGACAAGTCAGCGATGCCGGCTGCCGCTCCGATGTTGCTGCGGACCACCCGGTTTTTGCCCGGATTTTTGTGCCTGCGGCCGACCCGGCTGCGGCTTGCGCGCACCGCGCGGCGGCTGCACCGGCTTGGGCGGGGCAATCGCCGAAGGCTCGAAGCCCGGGATGACTTCACGCTCGAGATCGCGCTTGATCAGGCGCTCAATGTCGCGCAGGCTGCCCCGCTCGTCGTGGCTGACCAGCGAGATTGCCTCGCCTTCCATGCCGGCCCGGCCGGTGCGGCCAATACGGTGCACATAGTCTTCGGCGACATTGGGCAGTTCGTAGTTGATGACGTAGGGCAACGCATCAATATCGATACCACGGGCGGCGATGTCGGTGGCGACGAGGGCGACCAGCTTGCCTTCCTTGAAGTCGGTCAGGGCGCGGGTACGGGCCCCCTGCGATTTGTCACCGTGGATGGCGGCCGACTTGATACCGGCCTTTTCCAGCGTCCGCGACAGCGCATCGGCACCGTGCTTGGTGCGGGCGAAGACCAGCACCTGATGCCAGCCGCGCGTCTCGAAGAGGTGGCAAAGCAGCTCCTTCTTCTGATCGCGGTTGGTTTCGATGACGCGCTGGGTGACCGTTTCAGCCGCCGTATTGCGCGCTGCGACATCGACCGAGGCGGGATTGTGGAGGAGGCCGGCGGCCAGTTCGCGGATATCCGGCGAGAAGGTCGCCGAGAACATCAGGTTCTGGCGCTGCTTGGGCAGCAGGGCGATGATCTTGCGGATATCGCGGATGAAGCCCATGTCGAGCATGCGGTCGGCTTCGTCGAGGACAAAAATTTCGACCTTGGACAGATCGACCGTGCGTTGCTGAACGTGATCGAGCAAACGCCCCGGCGTTGCCACCAGCACATCGACGCCCCGGCGCAGGTTGGCGATTTGCGGATTGATGCCAACACCGCCGAAAACGGCCAGCGAATTGACCGGCAGATATTTGCCATAGGTGCGGACGCTTTCCTCAACCTGAATGGCCAGTTCGCGGGTCGGCGTCAGAACGAGGACGCGGGGGGCCTTGGTAATGCGGGTCAGGCGGTCATTCGGGCCGCTGCACAGACGGTGCAGGATGGGCAGCGTGAAGCCGGCCGTCTTGCCGGTGCCGGTCTGCGCCGTGGCCATCAGGTCGCGGCCGGTCATCACAGCGGGAATGGCCTGCGCCTGAATCGGCGTCGGCGTGTCATAGCCCTGCTCGCTGACGGCGCGCAGAAGTTCGGCCTTGAGGCCGAGATCGGTAAATTGCATGGGAACTCCGTGCAGGCAGCCCGGCATCGCCGGCCGCCCGCTGATCAATCAGATAAGGGCCAGACCCCGTTCGAGGTCGGCCTGAAGATCCTCCACCGCTTCGAGGCCGACAGCGATGCGCAGCAGCCCTTCATTGATGCCAGCCGCAGCCCGGGCTTCCGGGGTAATGCGGCCATGCGTGGTGGAGGCAGGATGGGTGATGGTGGTCTTGGTATCGCCGAGATTGGCGGTAATCGAGAGCAGGCGACAATTGTCGACAACCTGCCAGGCTTGTTCACGAGCGCCCTTGACTTCGAAAGCGACGATGGCACCGCCCGACTTCTGCTGCTGTTTCGCCAGTGCGTACTGCGGATGCGAGGGCAGGCCGGGATAATAGACGCGCGCCACTTTCGGGTGGGCTTCCAGCCAGGCGGCCAGTTGCGCCGCATTGGCCGATTGCGCATCAACGCGCAGCTTCAAGGTTTCCAGACCCTTGAGAAGGACCCAGGCATTGAAGGCCGACAAGGTCGGGCCAGCCGTGCGCAGGTATTTGAAAACTTCTTCGGTCAGTTTCTTCGGGCCGCAAATGGCACCGCCGAGCACCCGCCCCTGCCCATCGAGGAACTTGGTGGCCGAATGGATGACCAGATCGGCCCCCATGTCGAGCGGACGCTGCAGGATGGGTGTGCAAAAGCAGTTGTCTACCGCGACCAGGATGCCCTTGGCGTGGGCAATGGCAACCAGTGCCTTGATATCGGCAATCTCGGTCAGCGGATTGGACGGCGTTTCGAGGAAGAACAGTTTGGTTTCGGGACGGATCGCCGCTTCCCACGCTGCCGGATCGGTATGCGAGACGAAGGTGGTGGTGATGCCGGTGCGCGACAGGATGTTGTTGAACAACTGCACGGTAGCGCCGAACAGACTGTTCGACGCAACGATGTGGTCACCCTGCTTGAGATGGGCCAGCACGGCAGCCATGATGGCCGACATGCCGCTTGCCGTGGCAACGCAGTCTTCAGCCCCTTCGAGCGCCGCCAGACGGTCTTCGAACATGGTGACGGTCGGGTTGGTGAAGCGGGCGTAGACATTGCCCTCTTCCTCGCCGGAAAAACGCCGGGCGGCCTGCGCGGCACTTGGAAAAACAAAACTGGAGGTCAGGTACAGCGCCTCGGAATGCTCGCCGAACTGGCTGCGCTGCTGCCCGGCACGAACGGCCAGGGTTTCCGGACGGTAATCAGGCAAATCACTCATGGTCAATCCTGGGCATCGGCCGCCAGTTGCAGGACGAGTTGCTGCGAGGCCTTGCCGTCGCCATCTTCATCGTTCTTCGACCCCTTGCCACCGCGCTTGCCTTCGACGGCATCGAGATAATGTTCGTCGATGTCGCCGGTGATGTAGCAGCCATCAAAACAGGATGCGTCGAACAGCGTGAGGTCGGCCCGCAACGAGGTAACCGACTCCTTGAGCGCCTCGATGTCCTGGTACACCAGTGCATCGGCCCCGATCTCGGTGGCGATTTCGTCACCGGTGCGCCCGGTGGCGATCAATTCGGCCCGGGTCGGCATGTCGATGCCATACACATTGGGGAAACGCACCGGCGGCGCGGCCGAAGCAAAGTAGACCTTGACCGCACCGGCGGCACGCGCCATGTCGACAATTTCGCGACTGGTCGTGCCACGGACGATGGAGTCATCGACCAACAGGACACGTTTGCCCTTGAATTCCTGGCCGACGGTATTGAGCTTCTGACGCACCGACTTCCGGCGCATGGCCTGACCGGGCATGATGAAGGTACGACCGACGTAGCGGTTCTTGACGAAGCCTTCACGGAACGGAATGCCCAGCGCCTGGGCCAGTTGCATGGCGGATGGGCGGCTTGAATCGGGAATCGGAATGACCACGTCGATCTCTTCAACGGGGATATGCTTCTTGACCTTCTCGGCCAGCATTTCGCCCATGGCCAGACGTGCTTCGTAAACCGACACACCGTCAATGACCGAATCCGGGCGGGCCAGATAGACGTATTCGAAAATGCACGGCGCGTACATCGGCTGCTGCGCGCACTGGCGGCTGTGGAACTGGTAATTGAAGTCGATGAAAACCGCCTCACCTGGCTCGATGTCGCGCACCATCTTGAAGCCCAGGGTATCGAGGGCAACCGACTCGGACGACACGAGATACTCCATGCCTTCAGGCGTTTCATTCTGGCCATAGACGAGCGGCCGGATGCCGTGCGGATCGCGGAAGGCAAGCAGGCCGTAACCGGCGATCAGGACGACAACAGCGTAGGCCCCACGGCAACGGCGATGGACGCCGCCAACGGCCTGAAAGATGGCGTCGACGTCTAGCTCGTAACCATGCGCCGCCGACTGCAGTTCGTGGGCGAGGACGTTTAACAGGACTTCCGAATCGGAATTGGTGTTGATGTGCCGGCGGTCAAGGCGGAACATTTCGCCCTTGAGCTGTTCGGCATTGGTCAGGTTGCCGTTGTGGCCCAGACACAGGCCGAAAGGCGAATTGACGTAGAACGGCTGGGCCTCGGCAAAGTTGTAGGCCGAACCGGCGGTCGGGTAGCGAACGTGGCCGATACCGCAGTTGCCAGGCAGCGCCCGCATGTTGCGCGTGCGGAAGACGTCGCGGACGAGTCCCGGCCCCTTGTGCAGGTGAAACGTGTTGTTCTCAGCCGTGGCGATCCCCGCCGCATCCTGGCCGCGGTGCTGAAGCACCATCAAGCCATCGTAAAGCAGCTGATTGACCGGCGTTGTCGCCATTACACCCAGAATCCCGCACATAGTATTTCCTGCCTAGCTAAATCGAATTCGTTTTGCCAAATCGTCGGGCAACCAGGGTTTGGCTGCCATGACGACCGTTTCCAGCGGCGCCGCCAGCGTCGCATCCTGCCACCACGACTGGGTCGGCGCCGAGGTCATTCCCCCCAGTCCGACCAGCACCATGCATACCAGCACCCCGCGCACCAGCCCGAAGAGCATGCCAAGCAGTCGATCCGACACGGACAGACCCAAGGCTTTGACCATGCTGCGCACCACCATATTCAACAGCGACATCGCCACCAGCACACCGACAAATATCACCACACAACCCGCCAGGGTCCGCAGCGCCGGATCACTCAGGCCGGCGAACAACGACCGCCCGACTGGCGCGCCAAACTCAATGGCCGCAAAAATCCCCAGTCCCCAGGCGACCAGCGAGATCACTTCGCCGACCACGCCACGCCACACGCCAAACAACAGCGACAAACCGACAATGGCGATCACCACATAATCAAAACCGGTCATGGCTTGGCCGCAACGACTCCGCTCACACCGATCCGCTTCATCTTGTCCAACGCCTTGTCGGCCGCCTCACGACTGGCGAAGGGGCCGGCCCGCAAACGCGTCTTCTTGCCCTGCGGCGTCTCGAGCGGCTCGCTGAAGGTCTTGATCCCTTCCTCGGTCAACTTGGACTTGAGCAGCCTGACATTGGCCTCATTGGCGAAGGCACCGATGAGCACCAGGTATTCGCCGCCTTTGGCCGCCGGCTTGGCTTCAGCCGCCTGCCCCGCGAGAATGGCGGCAGCCCGCTTGGCATCATCGGCCTTGGGCTTTTCCACCGGCTTTTCCGGGGCCTTGGAGGCCGGCTTTTCCGGCGCTTTTTCCGGCTTGGCGACCGCCTTCTCAACCAGCTTCTCGGCGGCGACAGTCTCCTTGGAGACCTCCACCACGCGTGCCGTCGGCTTCACGACGGGTTCAGCAACCGCAGCCACTGGTGCCTCAACCGGCTTCGCGGCCGCTTTTTCAACGGGCGCGACGGCAAATTTCGGGGCAAATGGCTTTTCATCCTGGCCCGGAATACGGATTTCGACATCCTGCACGGTCTGGCGTGGCTCGTGATCCATCACCATGGGCAGCACTACTGCCACCACGGAGACGAAGAAAACCGCCCCGACCAGACGGCGGCGGGCGCGTTTCTTGAGTTGCAACTGGGCGTCGTTGTCTTCCATGACTAGTAGCCTGCCCCGCAGATTGCGGAACAAAATGAAAAAGAAAGATTTGCGTTTCTGGCTAGGCGCGAACCACAGCGATAGCCGAAGCTATCGCGAGGATGAGCAACAACGCCAGAAGCGCAAAGTCGAGTTTTCATGATTCGTTATCAGTGGTGCAGGCTACACGGGCTTTTTCCGAAGCGTTTCGAGCGCCCCGGCTACCGTGTAGAAGGATCCAAAGGCGAGGATTCTATCACTTTCAGCGGCCTGCCCCTTGGCTGCTTGCATGGCAAGCTGCGGCGAAGCATGGCAAATCACCTCACCACCGAGCGCCTGCTCGGCAATGATGCCAGCCAGCGTCTCGGCGCTCGTCCCGCGCGGCCCGGCCAGCGTCGCCAGGTGCCAGACATCGATCTTGTCCTTGAGGGGGGCCAGCGCGCCGACGATATCCTTATCACTCAGCATGCCGAGCACAGCCAGGGTCTGGTTGAAAAACCCCATCCCCGAGAGATTGTCGGCCAGCACCCGAATGGCCTGTGGATTGTGGCCGACATCGAGGACGATGGCGGGCTTGCCGGGAACCACCTGAAAGCGTCCGGCCAGTTCTGTTTCGATCAGACCCGGACGAATCGCCTGCATGGTCACCGGCAACTTGTCACCCAGCGCATCGAGCGCCGCCAGGGCAACCGCGGCGTTGTGCAACTGGGTCGGCCCACGCAGGCCCGGATAAGCCAGGGTACGCTTGATCAGCTGTCCGCCGGAACGGCACCACCAACGCCATTGCAGGCGATTTTCACTGGTTTCGGCGGCCGGCCGCTCAAATCCAAAATCGCGGCCGATCAGTCGCAAATCGGCACCGATAGCGGCAGCGTGATCGAGCAGGGTTTTGGGCGGTTGCGGATCGGCACACAGAGCGGGCTTGCCGCTCCGAAAAATACCGGCCTTTTCAAAACCGATACTGTCGCGATCCGGACCGAGCCAGTCGGTGTGATCCAGGGCCACGGTAGTAACGACGGAAACATCGGGCTCGTAGGCATTGACCGCATCAAGTCGGCCACCGAGGCCAACCTCGAGAATGGCGGCCTCGACGCCGGCCTCGGCAAAAACCTCCCAGGCCGCCAGAGTGCCAAATTCAAAATAGGTCAGCGCGACGTTTCCCGCCTTGATTCGCGCCGCTTCGACACGGGCAAAGGCGGCGCACAGCGCTGTATCACTGACCGATTTGCCATTCAGGCGAACCCGCTCGTTGTAGGCCATGAGGTGCGGCGAGGTGTAGCAGCCAACCTTGTAGCCAGCACGATCAATGATGGTTTCAAGATAGGCGCAGGTCGAACCCTTGCCGTTGGTGCCGCCGACGATGATGACCGGGCAGTGCTGGGCCTGCCCGAGCGCCGCCTTGACCAACCGGATACGGTCAAGCCCCAGCTCGATGCCGGCCTGACCTTTCGGGTGCAGGCCTTCGAGATGGGCCAGCCAGTCTTGTAGCGTCATTAAATGTCAGTTTTCGGTCAGCAGTGGCCAGTCGCTCGTGGCTTGCTCAAGGCAAACAAGGAGCGACCAGACACTGACAACGCCCTCAAGCAGCAACCGGCAGCTTGAGCAACAGCGCCATGACACGGGCCACCTGGTCGCGCAGTTCGCGACGGTCGACAATCATGTCGATGGCACCCTTTTCCATGATGAACTCGGAACGCTGGAAGCCTTCCGGCAGGGTTTCACGCACCGTCTGCTCGATAACGCGGGGACCGGCAAAGCCGATCAGGGCCTTGGGTTCGGCGATGACCACGTCGCCGACGAAGGCAAAGGAGGCGGAAACGCCACCCATGGTTGGGTCGGTGAGGATCGAGATGAAGGGCAGGCCGGCTTCCGAGAGTTTGGTCAGGGCAGCCGTCGTCTTGGCCATCTGCATCAGCGAGAACAGGCCTTCCTGCATGCGGGCACCACCGGAGGCGGTAATGCAGATGAAAGGCATCTTCTGCTCAACGGCAGCCTGCACGCCGCGAACAAAGCGCTCGCCGAGGACCGAACCCATCGACCCGCCCATGAAATCGAACTCGAACGCCGCCGCAACAACCGGCATGGTTTTGATGGCGCCCTGCAGGACGACCAGCGAATCGCTTTCGCCGCTCGACTCGTTGGCATCCATGAGGCGATCGGGGTAACGCTTGGAGTCCTTGAATTTGAGGCTGTCCACCGGCAGCACTTCGGCACCGATCTCGTAGCGGCCTTCCGGATCAAGCAGGAGATCAAGGCGCTGACGGGCATTGACGCGGTTGTGATGGCCACACTTCGGGCAGACCTGCAGATTGTTCTCGAGATCGGTCGCGTAGAGCACCGCCTCGCAGGACGGACATTTGCTCCACAGGCCTTCAGGCAGGTTGCCGCGGCGCTGGGCGCCTTGTTCGCGCTTGATCTTGGGGGGCAGCAGTTTGGTCAGCCAGCTCATTTTTTCACCTCATCCACACCGCGACGGATGTCTGCAACCAGCGCTTTCACATTGGCACAGGCAGTTTCCGCCGTCGATTTTTCAATTTCTTCAATAATCCGGCTACCCACCACGACGGCGTCGGCAATGCCGGCGATACGGGCAGCAGTCGATGCGTCACGGATGCCAAAACCGACACCGACCGGCAGACCGGTTTTTTCACGAATCAGCGGCAGGCGTTCTGCCACCGCGTCGACATTCAAGGCGCCGGAACCGGTGACGCCGGCCAGCGACACATAGTAAACATAACCACTGGCGATTTCGGCGACCTGGGCGATACGCTCGGCATTCGAGGTCGGCGCCAGCAGGAAAATCGGATCCATGCCCTGCGCCTTCATGGCCGAGCCGAAAGCGGCAGCTTCTTCGGGCGGGTAATCGACGACCAGGACGCCATCGACACCAGCCTGCGCGGCCGCAGCGGCGAACTTCTCAAGGCCCATTGCCTCGATCGGGTTGGCGTAGCCCATCAGGACAACCGGGGTCGTGCCGTCTGTTTTGCGGAAGTCGACGACCAGTTGCAGCACCTTGCGCAGCGTCATGCCCTTGGCCAGGGCGCGTTCCGAGGCGCGCTGAATGGTCGGGCCATCGGCCATCGGGTCGGAGAAAGGAACCCCGAGCTCGATGACATCGGCGCCGGCTTCGACCAGCGTATGCATGAGCGGCAGGGTCAAAGCGGCATCGGGATCGCCGGCCGTGATAAAGGGAATCAGCGCCTTGCGGCCTTCGGCGTTGAGCCGGTCAAAAGCGAGTTTAATGCGCGACATCAGAAGACGATTCCCGATTTTTCGGCCACAGTGTGCATGTCCTTGTCACCACGACCCGAGAGGTTGACCAGCAGAATCTTGTCCTTGCTCATCGTCGGTGCCAGCTTGGCGGCGTAGGCCAGGGCGTGGCTCGACTCAAGGGCAGGGATGATGCCTTCGATGCGGCACAGGGTATGGAAAGCTGCCAGCGCCTCGGCATCCGTCACCGGCTGGTATTCGGCCCGGCCGAGATCCTTGAGCCAGGCGTGTTCCGGCCCGACACCGGGGTAATCGAGTCCGGCCGAGACCGAATGCGTCTCGATGATCTGGCCGTCTTCGTCCTGCAGCAGGTAGGTCCGGTTGCCGTGCAGCACGCCGGGAACGCCGGCGGTCAGCGAGGCGGAGTGGCGACCGGTTTCCATGCCGTCGCCGGCTGCCTCGACGCCGATCAGGCGAACGCCTTCAACATTGATGTAAGGGTAAAAGATACCCATCGCGTTGGAACCGCCGCCGACACAAGCGATCACTGCATCCGGCTGGCGGCCGGTCATTTCCGGCATTTGGGTCAGGCATTCCTCGCCGATGATCTTCTGGAAATCGCGGACCAGCATCGGGTAAGGGTGCGGGCCGGCAACCGTGCCGATGATGTAGAAGGTGTTGTGGATATTGGTCACCCAGTCGCGCATGGCTTCGTTGAGCGCATCCTTGAGCGTCTTCGAGCCTGATTCGACCGGCACGACGGTGGCCCCGAGCAACTTCATGCGATAAACGTTGGCGGCCTGCCGACGGACGTCCTCGCTCCCCATGTAGACGACGCATTCCATGCCGTAGCGGGCGGCGACCGTGGCCGTGGCGACGCCGTGCTGGCCGGCGCCGGTTTCGGCGATGACGCGCGGCTTGCCCATGCGCTTGGCCAGCATGGCCTGACCGATGCAGTTATTTACCTTGTGGGCGCCGGTGTGGTTGAGGTCTTCCCGCTTCAAATAAATCTGGGCACCACCAAGCAGATCCGACCAGCGTTTGGCGTGGTAGATCGGCGACGGACGACCGACAAAATGCTTCAGCTCGTATTCGTATTCGGCCCGAAAGGCAGGATCGACCTGCGCTGCGGCGTAAGCGGCCTTCAGTTCATCAAGCGCACCAAACAGCGTCTCGGCAACGAAGACGCCACCGTAGGGGCCGAAATGGCCCTTGGCGTCGGGGAAGTTATATTGACTCATCGGCTTTCCGTACAGCCGCCACGAAGGCAGCGATTTTCGAGTGATCCTTGAAACCCTTGCCCATTTCGACCCCGGACGAGACATCGACCGCCACCGGGCGCACACGGCGCACGGCATCGCCGACGTTTTCTGCGGTCAAACCGCCGGAAAGAACCAGATACAAGGGAAGATCAGGCGGAATCAGCGTCCAGTCAAAGACATGGCCGCCGCCACCGTAGCCCTCGACAAAGGCATCCAGCAACAGACCCCGGGCATCGGGAAACGCGCCGGCGAATTCTACCAGATCGAGCCCCGGCCTTACCCGTGCCGCCCGCAGATAGGGTCGCGAGAACTGCCGGCAATAGCTCGCCGCTTCATCGCCATGAAACTGCAGGACGTTTATGGGCAGCGCATCACAAGCAGCCTGGACGACCTCGGGGGCTTCGTTCACAAAAAGGCCGACGACATCGACAAAAGGTGGAATGCGCCGGGCCAGTTCAGCGGCGCGCTGCGGCGTGACATAACGCGGACTGGGTGGATAGAAGACGAAACCGATGGCATCGGCTCCCGCCGCTACCGCAGCATCGACATCCTCCTCGCGGGTCAGGCCGCAAATCTTGATGCGGGTTTTCATGTCAGCAATCCATCAAGAAAGTCATCATCGGGATCGGGCAGCCCCCAGTGTGCCTCGTAAATCGGCCCGCGAAAATAGAGGCCATCCGGCGAGAAGGTCGGAGCTGCCAGTTTGCGGTCCTGCATCTGGAGCAAGGCGCCGATCCAGTCCGGCGACTGCGCCCCCTTGCCGATATAAACCAGGCTACCAACCAGATTGCGCACCATATGATGCAGGAAGGCACTGGCCTCGAAATCGAAGACGAACATACTGCCGGATTGCCGCACTTCGGCCCGTGTCATGGTCTTGACCGGCGACTTGGCCTGGCAACCGGCGGCGCGAAAGGCCGAAAAGTCGTGCTCGCCGACCAGGCGGGTGCAGGCGTCCTGCATCACACCCAGTGCCAGCGGCACATGGCACCAACCGACCCTTCCCGCCCACAGGCCCGGACGTTGGGGCCGATTAAGCAGAAGATAGCGGTAACGCCGGCCACGGGCACTGAAGCGGGCATGAAATTCATCATCGACCGGCTGCGCCCAGCGCACTGCAATCCCCGCCGGCAGGTTGGAATTGACACCACGCACCCAGGCGCTAAGCGGTCGATCAAGCGCAGTCTCGAAATGCACGACCTGATGGCTGGCATGCACGCCGGCATCAGTCCGCCCGGCACACATGACGCCAACCGGCTGGCCGGCGATCTCGCGCAGCGCAGCCTCCAGTGCATCCTGCACGGTGCCGCCACCGGCCTGACTCTGCCAGCCGTGGAAGGCACTTCCGCAGTATTCGACGCCCAAAGCAATTCTCACCACCATGCCACTCCCATCAAACTCAGCGCTGATGCCGCCACCAGCAGGCTATCGCGAAGCCTCCATGGGGCCAGGGTGATGGGCAGAACGGTCTGGCCGCCCAAGTCCATCGGCTGGGCTGCCAGCATCTGCCGCCAGGCCCCTTTGGCGGGCGGCGTCTGAAGATTGTCGAGAACCAGCGACAGGCGGACGACGACCCGCTCAATATCGAGACCAAGCCGGCGCAGCGGCCGGAGCAGCCCCCACAGCCCACAGATCATGCCCGCGTGACCCAGGTGCAGGAACAGCCATGAGAGACAGGCCAGCATCGTCACCAGCCGGACCGCCTGCAGGTTGCCCTCAGCCATGCCTTCGTAGGTCGGCGCCCAGACCAGATCATGCAGGGCCTCGCCCGGCGTGTTGTAGGCGAGGATCAACCAGAGGGTGAGGAGTAGCCACCGGGCCCGCCAGATGTATCCCCGCCAGCGGACGGACAGACCCGGCGTCAGCACCAGCGCGGCAGCCAGCAACAGGCCGAGGCCGGCATAGCCGACGAACTGGATACCAAGTACCGCTGCCAGCCAGATGATCAATGCGCAAGAAGGATGCAAAACCGGGCTCCCAAAATGCACACAGCCCCTTGCGGGGCCATGTGCCGATCACAAGCCTGAATTCTACCCGCCTATTCGGCCGAGTATCGTACGCGCCTGTTCAACCAGATCAACCGAACCTTCGCCAAGCACTTCCTGAAGCAGTTCGCGAGCCCCTTCGAGATCGCCCATTTCTTCGTAAGCCTTGGCCAGATCGAGCTTGGTATTGACCTCTTCCCACTGCTCGTTGTGCGCCGGTGCTTCTGCCATCCCGGCATCAGCAGCCGGGGCGGCTGCGAAAGACGCCGGCTCGGCCGGAGCAACCTCGGCCGGGGCGGAAAGATCCAGATTGATCGAACCGATATCGAACTCCTGCGTGCCCATGGGCTGCCCCAGGAACATCGAATCCGTCAGCTTGACATCAAAATCGAGCGAATCTGCGTCAGCAGCACCGGAGCCAACCACGACCGTCCGGTCAAAGCTGTTGTCCTGAGCATCACCGCCGAAATTGAGCATATTGCCGTCCATCATGCTGTCGCTGCTGGCCATGCCGGTCACCAGGGTTTGCGTCATCGACGATGACTCATCCGGCACCGGCGCGAAGCCCTGCTGCTCATCCATCGGCAACGGCGCAAAGCTCTGCTGCTCATCCATCGGCATCGGATCGACGCCACCGGAAACGACCACAGTGCCTAGCCCGACATCCATGTCGTCAGCCATGTCGCTGGTCGACATCGGCATCACCAGCGTGCCCTCCGGCGAGAAGTCCGGCGCCGAAGCGTAAGAATCTTCGACCTGCACCGGCTCGGCAACATTCAGTTCAAGATCCATGTCCTGACTATTCAGGTCTTGCGGTGCCGGCACCGCCTCGTCCACCTGAACCAGTTCGTTACCCAGATCAAAATCGAGAGCATCCGGGTCGCTGCCGGTCACCACCGTATCGGTATAGGGATCAGCAGCAGCCGACAAGACCGGCGCACTTTCAGCCGGCGCCGGCTCGGTGCCCAAATCAAAGTCAAGGGTCAGCGCATCGGCCCCAAGGTCCATCGCTTCCGGCTCGGACTGTTCGACCTCCGGGGCATCGGCTTCACTCGGCAGAACCAGCGTGTCACGCTCGAATCCCTCGATCACTTCCGGCATCGGCTCGACGGCTTCTTCGACCGGAGCCGGCTCGGCCTCCGGCAAACTGGGCAGCGGCTCGGGCGAAGCTGGCGGAAGATCGACAGGCGCGGCAAAAACTGGCGCTTCCGGCGCTTCGTGAATGCCGGAGCCGGAATACAGCGGATTGTTCGGATCCAGTGCCGCACCCAACGCAGCGACCTTGGCCCAATCAGGACCGACACCGGCAGTCTGGGCGTACAGCTCACTGGCCAGCGTCTCGAACTGCTTGACACTCTGGCGATTGGCGTAAATTTCAAGCAGCTTGGCATGAATGGCCGTGCGCTGCGGATCCTTCTGGAGGGCCTCGAGAAGGATTTCCTCGGCCTGGGTGTCACGGCCATAGGCCATGTACACATCGGCCTCAGCCACCGGATCGACCTCGTCGGTATCAATGGTGCCCGGACCGGTCTGACTGAACTCGCCAGTCTGCGGCGGCACATTGCCGGTATCGATACTCTGGCCACCAGTCATGCGGAAAACAGAGTTGGGACCAAGGCTGGACGGCATCGGCAACACCGTCGTTTCGACCGATGCCTTCTTGGCACGACGGCGGCTGAACATGAAATACCCGGCCAAGAGGGCCAGGATGCCACCACCAGCCAGCGGCAGGGTGTCCTCAAGCAGCGAATCAGACTCACCCGGTTCGGGGGCCGGCGGCGGCACCTCGGCCTTGGGTGCAGGCGGCTTCGGAGCCTCGACCGGCTTCGGCGGCTCAACCGGCTTGACTGCCTCGACCGGCTTCGGCGGTTCGACCGGCGCGGCCGCCTCGGGGGCCTTCGGCGGCTCGACGACCTTCGGTGGTTCAACCGGCTTGGGCGGTTCAACTGGTTTGGCAACTTCGACAGGCTTGGGCGGCTCGACCGGCTTGACCACCGGCGCGACCTTCGGCTCTTCCTTCTTGGCCGGTGGCTGTTGCAGTTCGGCCAGCTTCTGGTTCTTCATTTCGAGAAGCTTTTGCAGGTCGGTCACGTTCTTTTCGAGGGTCTGCAAACGGCCCTGCGCTTCGTTGAGCGCCTTTTCCCGGGCAAGCTGTTCGGCCGTTTCGGCTGCCTTGGCGGCAACAGCCCCCTTGGCCGCAGCATCGGTACGCGCTACCTTGACCTGATCCTTGCTTTGCTCGGCCGGAGCAGCCTTCTCTTCGACCTTTGCGGTGATCTTGCCGGCGCTGGCCTGGCTCGCAGCAGCGTCAGCCGCCGGCGCCTTGGCCGTCGATGCCGCCAGCTTCTGGCGATAGTCGTTCCAGTCACGCGCCTGGGCGACGTAGATTTTTTTCGCTTCGGCCGGCGACACAGCCTCGACTGCCGATTTTTCGGGAATGCTGAGGATCGCCCCGGATTTGAGGCGATTGACGTTCTGGGCGACAAAGGCATCCGGATTATTCTGGAACAATCCGACCAACATCTGCTCGAGGGAAACCCCGTCATGCTTGGTCTCGGCAGCGATCTGATGCAGCGTGTCGCCTTGCTTGACGACCCGTGTCCCGGCGCTCTCCGGCTTTGCCTTCGGCTCGGCTACGGCCTTCGGTGCAGCTTTCGGGGCTGGCTCGGGAGCCTGCCGTGGTGCCGCCTTGACCGGGGCCGGCTTGCTCTCGCCGGCGCTACCACCGCCCCGCACCGTATCAACGATACGTGCTTCAGCAACCGGACGTGCAGCCTGCTGGGCCGTCATCTCGGGTGGATCAAGCAGGAAGGTGTATTCGCGGACGAGACGTCCGGCCGGCCAGTTCAGCTCAACCAGAAAATCGAGAAACGGTTCATTGATCGGCTTGACCGAGCTGACCTTGACGACCGACTGGCCACCCGGTCTTTTTTCGACGGCGAAGCGGAGGTCAAGTAGGACCGAGGCAAAATCGACACCGGCCTGCTTGAAGACATCCTGAGGAGCGAGACGAGCCGTCATCCCCCCCAGCTCCTCCTTGCTTGCCCCGATATCCAGCTCGGCCCGCAAGGGCTGCCCGATACCCGACAAGACCGTCAATTTGCCCAGGCCGGCGGCCTCTGCAAGCCACGGGGAAAGAGAAAGGCAAGAAGCAACAGCAAGCGCCGCAGCGCGTTTCTTGAACTTGGTATGTACTGTTCCGTTCACGGCAAAACCCTGAGCGTCAATTTTGGGACTTTCAAATTAACATCATGTACTTAGCAATGCAAGCTGAATTAGTTTCTCATTGCATGCGAATAGCATACGCCGGCTAAATAAAAAGCCGGGGAAACATCCCCGGCTTTTGGCAAAAATAGCCGCTGAATCAAGCGTCAAGCAAAATACGCAGCATACGGCGCAGTGGCTCGGCGGCGCCCCACAGCAGTTGGTCGCCGCAGGTGAAGGCGGCGAGGTATTCCGGGCCCATCGCCATCTTGTGCAGGCGACCGACGGGAACGGTCAGGGTACCAGTGACGGCGGCCGGGGTCAGTTCGCGCTCGGAGATTTCGCGATCATTCGGCACGACCTTGGCCCACGGATTGGCCTTGGCCAGCATGTCGCTGATTTCGTCGAGCGGGACATTCTTCTTGAGCTTGATGGTCAGCGCCTGGCTGTGGCAGCGCATGGCGCCGATGCGCACGCACAGGCCGTCGATGGGGATCGAGCCGGCCGAACGGAAGGCCGGCTTGCCGAGGATCTTGTTGCATTCGGCGCCGCCCTTCCATTCTTCCTTGGACTGACCGTTTTCGTAGGGCACGTCGATCCACGGGATGAGCGAGCCGGCGAGCGGCGTGTTGCGGAAGTTCTTCTTCGGGAAGGCGTCGGAGCGGATGGTCTCGGCGACCTTGCGGTCGATGTCGAGAATAGCCGAGGCCGGATCGGCCAGCAGGTCGGCGACGGATGCGTGAATCGCCCCCATCTGGGAAATCAGCTCGCGCATGTTCTGCGCGCCGGCACCCGAGGCTGCCTGATAGGTCATCGAGGTCGCCCATTCGATCAGGTCATTCTGGAACAGGCCACCGAGGCCCATCAGCATCAGGGACACCGTACAGTTGCCGCCGATCCAGTTCTTGCCGCCCTTGCCCAGCGCATCCTTGATGACATGCATATTGACCGGGTCGAGCACGATCACGGCATCGTCGGCCATGCGCAGCGAAGACGCGGCGTCGATCCAGTGACCGTTCCAGCCCGTGGCGCGCAGCTTGCCGAAGACTTCCTTGGTGTAGTCGCCACCCTGACAGGTGATGATGATGTCGCAGGCCTTCAGGGCATCAATATTGGACGCATCCTGCAGCGGCAGGGAAGCTTCCTTGCCGCCAAATGCCGGGGCCTTGCCACCGGCAGCAGACGTCGAGAAATAGACGGGATCGATATGGGCAAAATCACCCTCTTCGACCATACGTTGCATCAGCACGGAGCCAACCATGCCACGCCAACCGACCAGACCAACCTTCTTCATGACTCTCTCTCCGAATTTAAGCTTTATTTAACGCACCAATGCGTTTTTCGGTTTACGCCAACGCCGCCAGCACGGCGTCGCCCATTTCCTTCGTGCCGACCCGGTTGGTGCCGCGCTCGTAGATATCGCCAGTGCGATAGCCTTGGGACAGCACTTTCTTGACGGCGTTCTCGACACGCACAGCCTGATCTTCAAGGCCAAAAGTGTAACGCAGCATCATCGCCACGGACAGGATGGTGGCCAGCGGATTGGCCACGCCCTGACCGGCGATGTCGGGAGCCGAACCGTGTGACGGCTCGTACATGCCCTTGTTGTTGGCATCAAGCGAGGCCGAGGGCAGCATGCCGATCGAACCGGTCAGCATCGATGCTTCATCGGACAGGATGTCACCGAACATATTGCCGGTCACCATCACATCGAACTGCTTGGGGGCCTTGACCAGCTGCATGGCGGCATTGTCGACCAGCATGTGGCTGAGTTCGACATCGGGATAGTCGTGCGCAATCTCGATCATCACATCGCGCCAGAGCTGCGTCGTTTCCAGAACATTCATCTTGTCTACCGAGCACAGCTTCTTGTTGCGCTTCTGGGCGGCCTGGAAGGCGACATGACCGATGCGGCGGATTTCCGACTCGCTATAGACCATGGTGTTGAAGCCGACGCGCTCGCCGTTTTCTTCGCGAATGCCACGCGGCTGGCCGAAGTAGATGTCGCCGGTCAGTTCGCGGACGATCAGGATATCGAGGCCGGAAACCACTTCCGGCTTGAGGGTTGAAGCATTGGCCAGTTCCGGATAAAGAATGGCCGGACGCAGATTGGCGAACAGACCAAGATCCTTGCGGATACCAAGCAGGCCGCGCTCCGGACGAAGTTCGCGAGCCATGACATCCCATTTCGGACCACCAACGGCGCCGAGCAGAATGGCATCAGCTTCGGCCGTCAACTTCTTGGTCGCTTCCGGATAGGGGGTGCCCGTGGCGTCGACGGCACCGCCGCCGATCAGTCCTTCTTCAAGTTCCAGCTTGAGGTCGAGCGACTTGAGGACGCGCACGGCTTCAGTAACGATTTCGGGACCAATGCCGTCACCCGGCAGAACACAGATTTTCATGACAATTCCTTGCAATCCAGTGATTAGTTATGGGTCGCCAGTGACGACCGACTGCCTCAAGCAAACAGCCAGGGCTGACTGATACGGCGCTTATCTTCAAATTCGCGGATTTTTTCAGCATGACGCAGGGTCAGGCCGATGTCGTCCCAACCATTGATCAGGCATTCCTTGCGGAAAGCATCGATGGCAAAGGGAATACCATAGCCGTCCGGACGGACCACGGCCTGGGCCTGCAGATCAACCACCAGCTTGTAGCCCGGCGTCGCCTCGACCTGCGCGAAGAGGGCGGCGATTTCAGCCGCCGGCAGGACGATGGGAACAATGCCGTTTTTGTAGCAGTTATTGAAGAAGATATCGGCAAACGACTCGGCGATGATCGCCTTGAAGCCGAAATCGAGCAACGCCCAGGGGGCATGTTCACGCGAACTTCCACAACCGAAATTGGCACGGGTCAGGAGCACTTCTGCCCCGAGATAGCGTGGCTGATTGAGGACGAAATTCGGATTCTTCGGCCGCCCCGAGGCATCCTGCCCCGGCTCGCCGACATCCATGTAACGCCACTCGTCAAAGGCATTCGGGCCAAAACCCGAGCGCTTGATCGATTTAAGGAACTGCTTCGGAATGATCGCATCGGTATCGACGTTATTGCGATCAAGCGGCGCCACCAAACCTTCCAGACGAACAAATTTATCCATTACTCCACCGCTTTCTGCACAGCCTCGCCACCCTTCTTGAGCGCGCCACCAACTGCCTCACCGCCCTTTTGCAGGGCACCACCGACCACTTCGCCACCCTTCTGCAATGCCTCGCCGGTCTTTTCTGCGCCGATGGCGACATCCTTCTTGACACCTTGGGCGGTATTGCACGCGGCCAGAACCAGCACGGCGAGCACGACAAAAATTTTCTTCATGATCATCGCTCCTTCTTACAGAACGTCTCGCACATCGGCGAAACGGCCAGCAATGGCAGCCGCTGCGGCCATGGCCGGACTGACCAGATGAGTACGCCCACCCGGCCCCTGCCGACCTTCGAAATTGCGGTTCGAGGTCGAGGCACAGCGCTCACCCGGCTCCAGACGGTCGGCATTCATCGCCAGACACATCGAGCAACCCGGCTCCCGCCACTCGAAACCGGCGGCGACAAACACCTTGTCCAGGCCCTCTGCTTCAGCCTGGCGCTTGACCAGACCGGAGCCCGGCACCGCCAGGGCGAGCTTGACGGTAGCAGCGACATGACGGCCCTTGAGGACAGACGCCGCTTCACGCAAATCCTCGATGCGCGAGTTGGTGCACGAACCGATGAAGACCTTGTCGATGGCGATCTGGTTGATCGGCGTATTCGGATTCAGACCCATGTACTGCAGGGCGCGTTCCATACCTTCGCGCTTGACCGGATCAGACTGCTTTGCAGGATCGGGAACCAGTGCGTCGATGGCGACAACCATTTCCGGCGACGTACCCCAGGTCACCTGCGGACGAATGTCCTCGGCCTTCAGCGTGACCACACGGTCAAACTGCGCACCGGCATCGGACTGCAGGGTGCGCCAATAGGCCACGGCCTTTTCCCAAATTTCACCCTTGGGTGAAAACGGGCGGTCTTTCAAATAATCGATGGTCTTGTCGTCGACCGCAACGAAGCCCATGCGGGCCCCGCCTTCGATGGCCATGTTGCACAGGGTCATGCGCCCTTCCATGCTCAGGCCGCGAATGGCGCTGCCACCAAACTCGATGGCGTAGCCCGTACCACCGGCCGTACCGATGGTGCCGATAATGGCCAGGGCGACGTCCTTGGCGGTGACGCCTTTGCCGAGTTTGCCGTCGACGGCAACCAGCATGGTTTTCGATTTCTTCTGCAGCAGGCACTGCGTAGCCAGCACGTGCTCGACCTCGGAAGTACCGATACCGTGCGCCAGACAGGCAAAAGCGCCGTGCGTCGAGGTATGCGAATCGCCACAGACGACGGTCATGCCGGGCAAGGTGGCGCCGTTTTCCGGTCCGACGACATGGAGAATGCCCATGCGCTGGTCCTTGAACGGGAAATAGGCCAGGGCACCAACTTCCCGGATATTGGCATCGAGCGTTTCGACCTGCTGGCGGGAGATCGGATCCTTGATCCCCTCATCCCAATGGTCGGTCGGCGTGTTGTGGTCAGGCGTCGCCACGATGGACGAGACGCGCCAGGGCTTGCGGCCAGCCAGCTTGAGGCCTTCGAAAGCCTGCGGGCTGGTGACTTCGTGAACGAGATGACGGTCAATGTAGAGAAGCGCCGTGCCATCATCTTCCTGATGGACAACGTGGTTCTCCCAAAGTTTGTCGTAAAGGGTCTTCGCCATGGTGCGTAAAGTGAGCCGTAAAACCTTGAATTATTGCACAGGATCGCCGTTTTTTGCCCGCCCCGGACCAGTCACCGCCTCCACCCCCGGAGAATCTGCCCTGACCCAGCGCCAGACCAGCACCAGACCGGCCAATGCGAACACAGAACCAAGCGTAAAAGTCCACCCGGAACCCAGCGCATCCCATGTCCGGCCACTGATCAGCGCCCCCAGCAAACCGCCCGCCCCGAAGGACAGACTGGAATACAAAGCCTGTCCGCGCCCCTGCGCCCGGCCGGGAAACCACTGGTTGACCGCCGCGATCGACGCCGCGTGATACGCCCCGAAGGTCAGGCCATGCAAGAGTTGGACAAAAATCATGATGGCCGCCGACTCGCCCCCCCAGCCCATCATGAGAAAGCGGATCACCGCCGCCGCAAAACAGGCGAGCAGGATGGCCCGCAAGGAATATTGTCGGGACAGCCGCGCCATGAACATGAACACGACAATTTCCGCCACCACGCCCAACGACCAGAGCAAGCCGACCTCGGTCTTCGAATAGCCGTGGGCATCTAGGTGAATTGAATAGAAAACATAGAACGCGCCATGCGCCGCGGACATGGCGAAACAGGCCGCCATCAGCGCCATGACTTTCGGCTGGCGCAGAATTTCACCAATCGGCTGACCGTCGCGGGCATGCGGAACCGGCGGCGCCTCAGGCAGGGTCATCGCATAGATCAGGATACCCGCCAGAATGATCCAGCATACCCAGAGCACACCGACTGGTGGCACCCGGTCAAGCAGCGCCCCGGTCGCCATCACGGCAATGATGAAGCCAATCGATCCCCACAACCGGATACGGCTGTAGCGACCGCGCTCTTCGCGCAGATGATCGAAAGTCAGGGTCTCGACGAGCGGCAGGGCAGCGCTCCAGAAAAAGGCGAGCACAGCCATTGCCAGGAGCATGCCGGGCAACTTGTCGAGCCAGAAAAAAGCGGTAAACCCGGCCAGCCCGATGGCGGCAGCGAGACGAATGATCGCCAGGTGCCGACCGAAATAATCAGCCAGCCAGCCCCACAGGTTGGGACCAAAGAGGCGCATCAACTGCATCTGCGACATCAGGAGACCGATGTCCCAGGCAGAAAAACTCAGGGATTGGAGATACAGCCCGAAATAGGGCGAAAAAGCGCCAATGAAGGCGAAGTAAAAGAAGTAATACCCCGAGAGGCGCCAGTATGGCAAAGCGTGCATCCGGCTATTTTACCGGATGCACTGTCGGGCGCAGGGGCCAATCAGGCCTTGACGGATTCCTGGCCGGCGCGGAAGGCAAGCAGCAGGTGATAGATCTCGTCCTTCAATTTGACGCGCTGCTTCTTCATGTCTTCAATGGTGAAGTCGGCAACCGGCATGTCATGCTCTTCCAGATCCTCGACCTTGCCGGTCAGGCGGCTGTAGGAGGCGAACTGGCGGGCAAAATAGGCGTTGCTGACCTTAAGAAGATCGATGGCCGCCTTGAATTCCGGAAACTCCGAATACAGATCGTGGTGATCAACTTGCATGTTTTCTCCCCTTATTGCAATGATCGGCCGCCAAGGCGGCGCAAATGAATAATATTACGCGATTTTCCCTGCAATGCGCGGCGTCTGGCAGTCCACGTCGCCACACTGGGCGCGGTGGCGCAAGGCATGATCGATCAGAACCAGCGCCAGCATGGCTTCGGCAATCGGCGTCGCGCGAATGCCGACACAGGGGTCGTGCCGCCCCTCGGTGGCCACTTCGATGGCATTACCCTGACGATCGATCGAACGACGCGACTGGGCGATGGAAGAGGTCGGCTTGATGGCCATATTGACGACAATTTCCTGGCCAGTCGAAATACCGCCTAACACCCCGCCCGCATGATTGGTGACAAAACCCTGCGGCGTCATCTCGTCACCATGTTCGCTACCGCGCTGCGCCACCGAGGCGAAACCGGCACCGATCTCGACGCCCTTGACGGCATTGATGCCCATCATGGCATAGGCAATTTCGGCATCGAGCCGGTCATACACCGGCTCACCCCAGCCCGGCGGGACGCCAGTCGCGGTGACGGTAATTTTGGCGCCGACCGAGTCCAGCGATTTGCGCAGGCTGTCCATGTAGCTTTCGAGCTCCGGAACCAGCGCGGCATTCGGCGCGAAAAAAGCGTTTTCACGAATATCGTCGGCCGAAACAAAGGGAATCTCGATCGGACCAAGGGCGCTCATCCAGCCACAGATGCTGACGCCGTAACGCTCGTTCAGCCACTTCCGGGCAATCGCGCCGGCTGCCACACGCACCGCCGTCTCGCGGGCGGATGAACGACCGCCGCCACGATAGTCACGGAAACCGTATTTTTGCGTATAGGTGTAATCAGCATGACCGGGGCGGAAGGTATCGGCGATATTGCCGTAGTCCTTGCTGCGCTGGTCCTGATTGCGAATAAGCAGGCCGATCGGCGTACCGGTCGTCATGCCCTCGAAAACACCGGAAAGAATTTCAACCGTATCCGGCTCCCGGCGCTGCGTCACATGACGCGAGGTTCCCGGCTTGCGGCGATCCAGTTCGGCCTGGATATCAGCCTCGCACAAGGCCAGTCCGGGCGGGCAGCCATCGACAACACAGCCGATCGCCGGACCGTGCGATTCGCCAAAGGAGGTAACGGTAAACAGGGTGCCAAAAGTATTGCCGGACATGGAAGCAGCGATCTAATAGAGAAGGGAAAGTTTACCATGCCCGGCAAAAACCCTCTGCGGGGCCGGCACCAGGCAATAACGAAAAAAAGGCAGCCGCAGCTGCCTTGTTGTGGCTTGCGACTCAGGCCTGAGGATCGGTCGGCCAGTTCTTGATATAGCTTTTGAGCATCTTGTTCTCGAAACCCTGCTCTTCGAGTACTGCCTTGGCCACATCGAGAAAGGAAATGACGCCCATGAGGGTATCGCCTTCGAGAACCGGCAGATAGCGCGAGCGCTTTTCAATCATCAGCCGACGCAGGTCGTTGGCTTCCATTTCCGGAAACACCGTCACCGGATTGGTCACCATCACATCGCCGACCGTCTGGCTTTCTGCACACGCCGCCTTGCCCTTGAGGGCCTGAAGGACTTCACGGAAGGTCAGCATGCCCACCATCTTGCCGCCATCCATGACGACCAGCGAACCGACATCGAGATCGGCCATGCTGTCGATGGCAAAAGCAAGCGACTGCTGCGGTGACGCCGTATAAAGCGTTCCGCCCTTGACCCGAAGTATTTCCCGCACCTGCATTGCGCTCTCCCGAACTCGGTTTTGATTGATTGGCTGATCTTAGAACATCCTCCCGAATTCGGAAAGACTAATGACATGCCATGACAACCTCACTGCCGAGGCACATAACGTGAATTATTTCACGCGGATTTGATAAATTTATTGGCATTAATACTTGCGAAACGTCATATCCCTCTATACACTTAGTTCTATCACCTATGGCATATATCGCTAGGATGCATGGGTAGGCTTATTCCGCTAGCGTATGGAGATTGAATGATGACCGCTGTGAAAACCATCGAAAAAATCGACGCTCGCGAAATCCGTCGCAAGCTCGGCCTCAACCAGCAACAATTCTGGTCCACCCTGGGCGTCACGCAGAGCGGCGGTTCCCGCTACGAAAGTGGCCGCAACATGCCGAAACCGGTGCGTGAACTGCTCCGCCTGGTCCATGTCGAACAGGTCGACATCAAGAATATCAAGCGCGATGACTGGGAAGTCGTCGAGTACCTCAAGTCTCAGGAACCGGAACTGTTCAAGTCCCTGAAGAAGTCGGCCCGCGCCCACGCCAAAAAGGCCGCCTGATTTCTGCCCCCGGAGGGGGCTGACTTAAACAACGGGCATCACGGGGAAACCATCACCCGGATGCCTGTTTCATTTTGTATCTGCCCGGCAAAATCAGCCAGATCCGCCGCCGGCAGCGCACTCAGCCGAGACGCAGCGGGCTGCAGCGACGGCCTTGCCAGGCCATAGAGATGAACCCCCGCCAACTTCCCGGCCAGCGGTGCCAGCAACCTGCAATAGGCGGCACGTGATGCCACCGATGGGGCTGCGCCATCCAGTGCAAACCAGCAGGTCTGAACCCAGGTTGGCGCCAAGCCGGCACAAACTTCTAGATTTTTTGCCATTTTTGTCGGATGACCCGGCACGCCATTGATTTCGGCTATTTCGTCCGCCTCGGCGCGATCCATCTTGAACCAGACCTCGCCGCCCAGTTCGGCCAGATGGCGAATACCTGACTGTACGTCAGGGCGGTGCAGCAGGCTGCCGTTGGTAATCAGACGCAGCATCAACTTGCCTTTTTGGCCAAAGCGCTCGAGAACGGTTCCGACAACACTGACCGCCTCGGCAAACTCGGCCGCACTGGTCGGTTCGCCATTGCCGGAAAAGGCAATATCCATCAAATGCCTTGCCTCCGGTGGCACCTGTCGCAGCATGAAATCACCGTGCAGCAGATCCTCAAGAAAACCGGACAACTCTCGTTCCAGCCCGGCCAGATCAATTGGTGGTGGCCCGCCGCGCGTCAGTTTTTCAACCTGGCAATAGACGCAGGCCCAGTTGCAGGCATTGTTGGGATTGAGGTTGATGCCGATCGACACGCCGCCGGCCCGGCGCGAGATGACGGGATAAACGTAACGCAGGCCGGCACTGTCGCGGCTGTGATCAACTGTGGTGAGCATGGCGCATTGTATAATCCGCGACCGCCTTGTCGAGCAAAACACCATGTTGATTACCCGCCGCCTCGAGTTCGATGCCGGGCACCGCATCCCCGACCACAAAAGTCAGTGCCGTCACCTGCACGGGCATCGCTACGCCATTGAAATCACCTTGTCGGGCAGTGTCATCGACAAGGCCGGCGATGCTGCCAACGGCATGGTCATGGACTTTTCCCAAGTCAAGGACCTGGCCAACAGCCATCTCGTCCATGAATGGGACCACGCCTTCCTTGCCTACGCGGGCGACCAGGCCATCGTCGACTTCCTCGCCTCGCTGCCCGGCCACAAGACCGTCATCCTCGACCGCGTGCCAACCGCCGAGAACCTCGCCCGCATCGCCTTCGAACGCCTCGATGCGGTTTATCGCGACACCTACGGCAATCATCTCCGACTTGAACAGGTCCGACTCTACGAAACGCCCAACTGCTGGGCCGATGCGCTGCGCACCAGACTGGATTGAGGCGAAAACTCCCCCTATACTGCCAGAACACGGCAAGCACATCGACAGTATGGGCACGGAGGGGGAGATGGAAAACAGAAAGTCCTGCCTGGCCAGGCGAGCACTGCGCCAACTGAACTTCGGGTCGGCATGAGCCAGCCCCCGGCAAAATCCCCCAAAACCGCGCTGGTCCTGACCGGCGGCGGTGCCCGGGCAGCCTATCAGGTCGGCGTCCTGCTAGCCGTCGCCAAACTGGCACCGAAACGCCGGCAAAATCCCTTCCCGATCCTGTGCGGCACGTCTGCTGGCGCCATCAACGCGACTAGTCTGGCCTGTCTGGCCGACAATTTCGGCAAGGCAGTCGGTGTCCTCGCCACCTTCTGGCGCAATATGCACGCTGCCGACATCTACCGTGCCGACCCGCTCGGCATCGGCGTCTCGGGCGCCCGCTGGATGACCTTGCTGACCCTGGGCTGGCTCATCGAAAGCCGACCGCGCTCGCTGCTCGACAACGCCCCCCTGCGCGAATTACTGACCCGCCAGCTCGACTTCAGCGGCATCCAGCGCTCAATCGCCAATGGCGCCCTGCACGCCCTGAGCATTTCTGCCTCTGGCTACGAATCAGGCGACAACATCAACTTTTTCCAGGGCCACCCCGATGCCCAGCCCTGGCACCGCGTCCAGCGCATCGGCCTGCGCGCTGAAATCAGCGTCGATCATCTGCTCGCCTCCAGCGCCATTCCATTCATTTTCCCGGCCACCAAAATCCATCGCGAATACTTCGGCGACGGCTCCATGCGCCAGCTCGCACCGATCTCACCGGCCATTCACCTGGGGGCCGAACGCGTCCTCATCATCGGCGCCGGACGCAAGCACGAACATCAGGAACGGCGCGAGGTCGACACCCACCCCTCGCTCGCCCAGATTGCCGGCCATGCCCTGTCGAGCATCTTCCTTGACAGCCTGGCTGTCGACATCGAGCGCATGCAGCGAATCAACCGCACCATCTCGGCCATACCGCCCGAAGTGCGGGAAAAAGCGGACATTCCGCTACGACCGATCAAAGCCCTGATCATCTCCCCCTCCGAACGCCTCGACCGCATCGCCGCCAAACACGCCGAAGCCCTGCCCTGGGCCATGCGCATGATGCTCGGGGGAATCGGCGGCATGAACCGACGCAACGGCGCGCTGACCAGCTATCTGCTCTTCGAAAAGCCCTATACGCGAGCCTTGATCGACCTCGGCTACGCCGACACCATGGCGCGCTCACAGGAAGTCGGCGACTTTCTCGATCTGTGAGGTAGCGCGTATCTCACTAACGGCCAGAGGCATATGCCGGCAACAGACGCAAAAAAAGCCGAAATCCAGGATAAACCTGACATTTTCGGCCCTTGCCTGACGACGTAAAGCATTTGGTGCCTTGGGCGAGACTCGAACTCGCACAGCTTGCGCCACTACCCCCTCAAGATAGCGTGTCTACCAATTTCACCACCAAGGCTGCGGCATCCGGAGATGCTGACTTGCTTCATACGTCGATGAAGGGGCGTAATTCTAGCGAAAATTTCGGGGGGCGTTAAGCTTTTTCAGTGATAAAAGGCATAGCCGATGAGGATGGCCCCGACCAATCCGACCGCATCGGCAATCAGGCCACCGGCCAGCGCGTAGCGGGTCTTGGTGATGCCGACGCTGCCGAAATAGACGGCCAGCACATAAAAGGTCGTTTCGGTGGAGCCCTGGATAATCGCTGCCAGCTTGCCCTGGAAGGAATCGACCCCATAGGTCGTCATGACATCTACCATCAGTCCCCGCGCGCCGCTGCCGCTCAAGGTTTTCATCAGGCCGACCGGCAAGGCCGGGACGAAATCGGCGTTGAGCCCGAGCGCCAGAACAACGCTGCGAATGGCACCAATCAAGGCATCCATGCCCCCCGTCGTGCGAAAGACCGAAATTGCCACGAGCATGGCGATCAGGTAGGGAATGATCTGCACGGCAACGCCAAACCCTTCCTTGGCCCCCTCAACGAAGCTCTCGTAGACATCGATGCCGCGCCACGCGGCAACGGCGACGAAGAGCACGATAAGGGAAACAATGATGCCGCTGCCGAGCAACCCGATCATCTGTGCCATCTGTTCCGGCGGCATGCCGGCCAGCCAGAAATAGAGTCCGCCCATCAACGCCGCGAAGCCGGCAAAGAAGGCCAGCACCGGCTTGCAGAACAGATTGATGCGCTGCCAGATGGCGACTGCCACCAAGCCAGCACAGAACGACACAAAGGTGCCGAGCAGGGTAGGCAGAAAAATATCGGCAGCATTGAAGCCGACCAACCCCTGCTTGAGAGCGATGCTCTGGCGGATGGCGATAACCGACGTCGGAATCAGCGTGATGCCAGCCGTATTGAGCACCAGAAACATGATCATCGGATTGCTGGCGGTATCCTTCTTCGGATTGATCTCCTGCAATTCGCGCATGGCCTTGAGGCCGAGCGGCGTCGCCGCATTGTCGAGACCGAGAATATTGGCGCTGAAATTCATGACCATGCTGCCGCTGGCTGGGTGGCCGGCCGGAATATCAGGAAAGACACGGCGAAAAAACGGCCCGACCGCCCGCCCGAATAATTCGATCACCCCGCCCCGCTCACCGATCTTCATGACCCCCAGCCACAGGCTCATCACGCCAACCAACCCGAGCGAGATGTCAAAACCGGTCTTGGCAGTATCGAACAGACCATTGAGCACCCGCGTGAAGATGTCGAGATCGCCCTGCAGCAACTGCACCACCGCCGCGACAAAACCGACGAGAATGAAAGCGACCCAGATTTTATTGAGCACGGGCAGACGCAACGTGGTTGAAAGGCAGCCAGTCTAGCCGGCTAGCCAACGACTGTCACCGCGACCGCATCATGCCGCGCACGCCGGCAAGTCCCAGACCGCACACAGGCTCTCGTACTCGGCTTTGGGGAGCTGGACCAGCAAGGGCATGGCCGACGCATCCAGCCAGCCGGCAATCGCTGTCATATCCGCCAGCGCCATCGCCGTGCATCCGGCTGTTGGCACACCGGCGCGCTCCCAGACATGCAGGAAGATGCACGACCCCGCCCCCGCCGCTGGTGGCTCGGCGTTATGCCCGACCACCGCGCCGACGGCATAACGCCCGTCATCGCGCAGCATGTCTTCGCATGACACCCAGTCGGGGCTGGCCACGGCGGAGACATCGACGATCCGGTTGTAATGCACCGAGGCCGGGTCATCAATCGCCTTGAGGTCGAGCGTCGCGGACTGGTAAGGCAGCTTCGCGGAACGGGCGAAAGTACTGTCCGCCGGGGCATAGCCAAACAGCGAGGTGATCGCAAAAATGCCCGCTGGCGCGCAGCCATCACCTTCGCGCTTTTCCGGCCCGCCCGAGCCGACCAGTGGATGGAGCCCCCGCCCCCAGGCCAGTCCGGCCCGGCCAAGGCTGACCGCCACCATCGCGCTGCAGGCATGCCATGAGGCCTCCTTGCCAGCTCGCTCGTAACGCTGCAATTGCCCGGCGGGACTCCCCCAGGATGGGGCAACGACCACCAGCAGTTGCCGGGTGACGCCTAACGGAGCTGGCTGCATTTAGTCATCCCGCGCCGGATTCCTTGCATCGACCCACAGACCGTGCAACAAGGCGCCAACGAATATGGCCGCCAGCGCCATCAGAAGATCGATGTTGCCAGCCCCCAGCCCGGCCAGTGCCGGGCCTGGACAAACGCCACAGATTCCCCAGCCGATGCCGAAAAGAATGCCGCCCAGTAAAGCACTGCCATCCATTTCAAACGGCCGTTGCTGAAAGACGGCGCCGAGCAGGGTATGCCGGCACAGTCGCGGCAGAAGCTGATACACCAACAGATTGATACCAACGGCACTGCCCAGCACGAAGAGCAGGCCGAGATCATCGAAGGTGAGAAAGGCGAGTACCGACTCGGGCCGGATCATCGTCGACCAAGCTAACCCGAAGCCGAAAAGCATTCCGCTGGCCAGCGTTGCCAGCGGCTCAAGAGCGGATAGACGTTGCGACATGCCTAGACCCCCAGCCATTTAAGCAGCGACGCGGTAACGATCCCCGTACCAAGAAAGGTAAGCACCATAACCAAGGACGGCAGTGACAGCGAAGCCATGCCACAAATGCCGTGGCCTGACGTGCAGCCGCCACCCAGGCGCGCGCCAAAACCAATCAACAGGCCGCCCAGCAAAAGTTTCCAGGCTGGAATGTGACTGGCCTCGACCGGCAAACCCGCAAGCACATACACCGCCCCGCCGAGCAGCAGACCAAGCGCGTAAATCAGCCGCCAGCGCCGGCTATCGACCAGCGACGCCTGGCGGAAAAATGGCGTCCTGAGCAGCCACGACCATGAACTGCTGAAAAAGGTGCTAACCCCGCCCGGCCGTCCGGTGGTCGCATAAAGAAGAGCCACACCAAGGCCGATCAGGGCACCGCCAAAGGCATAGTGGCCGATTCCGTTGGGAAACAGGGTAGAAAACATCATCAGAAGGCCGTCACAAAAGGTGTGATTTTCGCACTGCCTCGAACATTTAACGAAAATACTGCGACATGGCGCTGACCGGCGGGCTTCGCCCCAGGCCTTCCGCCGGTCAGACCCCAGGCTCAGTGACTGGTGCCCTCGGACTTGCTGATCTTGTTCCAGACGTTGTACTTGCCGACTGGCTTCTTCATCGGCAGGCGCTTTACTTCACTGAGCGTTACCGCATCGTAGATGATCAGCGCACCATCCATTTCCCACAGGCTGGCGAGCACGTACTTGCCGTCCCTGGTGAATTCGACATGGGCGAAGGTCTTGCCCGGCGCAGGCTTGAGTTCAGCGACGATTTCCAGTTTTTCCTTGTCGATGATCTGCATGGTGTCCTTGAAATCCTTGCTCATCATCGAATCGGTCCACGCGTAGCGGCTGTTTTCGTGGCTGCGCATGAAGAAGCCGGGGCCGCGCGTCTTGATCTGTTTGATTGTCTGCCAGGTCTGCATATCGATGATGCTGATCACGCCTTCGTTGAGATTGGGCGTCGCCATCACTGCTCTGCTCTGCCCGACCTCATCCTTCCAGGTCCAACTGATGCCGGAGCCAAGATGCGGCATGCCGGGCAGTTGGAGATCGGCGATTTTCCTGCGGGCATCAAGATTAACCACCTGACCGCTGACCGCAGCCCTGGCGTCGTTGCGCGAGGCCCCCATGACTTCGTCGTAGCCCTGGGTAAAGTAGAAGTCGTCAAGGTAGTCGTCAAGCTGGGTACGCTGCGGGTTGAGGAACCCGGGAATGAAGGCGCCTTCCTGATATTTGAAGTCGTGAATCATGCCGGCCGGAATGGCATCGGCCTTGGGGTTGTACGAGACCTCCCAGACCTCCTTGACGTCCTTCAGCGCCACGACGAAGCTGTGGCGCGGCGCGGCATCGTAGACGGCGGAAACGCGCGAACTGGTCTTGCCGTCCTTGTCAGTGACCGGCAGGATTTTCTTCAGATTGAGATCAGCGTCGAGAATGACCAGACTGTGCGGCAGATAGTTGGCCACCGCCACCCACTTGCCGTCGCCCGATACGGCGGCGTTGCGCGTGTTGATGCCAGCCCGCACCTCGGCGACGACTTTCAGATTCCACAGATCGAATTTGGTGATCCAGCCATCCCGCGAGGCAAAGAAAACGTAGCGGCCGTCCGGCGTGAATTTCGGCCCGCCGTGCAGGGCAAAGCGGCTTTGGAAGCGGTGGATCGGTTCCAGTTTGTCGCCATCGAGGATGGAAACATGGTGATCGCCGGATTCGACGACGACGAAAAGGTTGAGCGGATCGGCCTTGAACACCGGCTTGTCGGGCAGAGGCTTGGCCTCGAGAACAAGGCGCGAGGCGGTGATTTCCGACGCTCCCCAGACCGGCATGGGCTTGATCGGCGTATACACATAGTCGACCAGCGCCTTGATCTCGTCGGCCGAAAGCTTGTCGCCGACACCAAGCATCTGGGTTGCCGGTCGGCCTTCGCGAATCACCTTCTCTGCCTCGGCCTTGCGCAGACGGGCAAGGTTTTCCGGGATCAGCGCGGGGCCGAGTCCTCCCAGCCGCGCCTCGCCGTGACAGGCGGCGCAGTGATCGCGGTAGGCAGCCGGGGGATCGGCGGCCAATACAGCGGGTGCTGCGGTCAACAGCAGCAGGGCAAAAGCCAAATATCCGAAAGGCCGCCCGTTCATCGCCCGATTTCCTCGTCGGAAAGATAGCAGCCCGGGTCTTCCGCCCAGGCGTCGCCGGTCATCTGCTGCGCCCGAACGCGGGTATTGCCGTTGCAGATACCCAGATAAGCACATTCGCCACACCGCCCCTTGACCGGCCGCGGGTGCTGTTTAAGGCCGGCCATCAGCGCATCGGAGGTATCGGGCCAGATGTCAGAAAACGGCCGATCCTTGACGTTGCCCAGATTGTGATGCCACCACATGGTGTCCGGATGCACATTGCCGAGGTTGTCGATGTTCGCCACATTGACCCCCGAGGCGTTGCCACCCCACTGGCGCAGCCTAGCCTCGACATGGGCCGCCTGTTCCGGGAACCGGCGGCGCACCCAGTGCAGGAAATAGACGCCATCGGCGTCGTTGTTGCCGGTGGTGAACTCCTTGTTCAGCCCACGCTGCTGATACGTCCAACAGGTCTCGAAAAGCAGGTCCATCGCCCAGCGCGTCAACTGGTGCTGGGCATCATCCTTACGGTTTTTGTTGCCACGCCCGGCATAGTTGAGATGCGAAAAGTAGAATCGGTCGATGCCTTCATCCTCGACCAGCTTGAGCAGGCCGGGCAGGTCATGGGCGTTGTCCTGCGTCATGGTGAAGCGGACGCCGATTTTCAGGCCAAGGTCGCGGCACAGCCGGATGCCTTTAAGCGATGCCTCGAAAGCCCCCTCCTGGCGACGGAACCTGTCGTGCGTTTCACGGATGCCGTCGAGCGAGACCCCGACATAGTTGAAATCGCATTCGGCGATGTTGTCGATATTTCGCTCGTCGATCAACGTGCCATTGGACGACAACCCGACATAGAAACCCTTGGCCTTAGCGCGCTTGGCAATATCATAGATATCCGGCCGGAGCAGCGGTTCGCCGCCGGAAAGAATGAGCACTGGCACCTTGTAGCCCCGGAGATCGTCCATCACCGTATAAACCTGCTCGGTACTCAACTCGCCGGGGAAGTTGGTATCGGCGGAAATCGAGTAGCAATGCTTGCAGGTCAGGTTGCAGCGACGGATCAGATTCCAGATCACCACCGGGCCGGGCGGATTGCGTCTGGGGCCGACGGCGGTTGGCGCAGCGATTTCCTGCATGTACTGGGAGATGCGAAACATGGAATTCCTTGTCCTTGGCTTCGCCGTATTCAACGGCAGCTCGGCCGGCGATACCTTGACGTGCGTCAAGCCCTTGAAAACCGGACGGTTAGGTGAGCAAGGCTACCCTTGCGGTATACTCGCCGGATGACCCCAAATGCACAAACCCCCGCCAGCAATGAGCCGGTGCTCCCAGGCCGCTGGGCCGCCGAGCTGGAGGCGAAGCTGGCCACCGACGAAAAGACCCAGGCCTGGGTCGAGATAGACCTCGATAACCGACTGCAGTTCGCATCCGGCCTTGTCCTCATCACCAATCGGCGACTGCTCGCCCGCTCGCCGGGTGAAGCCGGCTGGAGCGAATGGCCACTGAGTGCCGGGCTCAAACTCAACCACCACGACCACGCTGGCGTCGGCACGCTGGAACTGGTCGATGCGCAAGGCCGCCTGGCCAACTGGCGCTATACGCTGGGCAACAATCTGGCCGCCCTGCGCGTCATTACCGAATTCGATCTGCACCTGCACAGCGTGACCACCGGCCAGCCGGTCGAACGTCCCCTGGATGACTGCTGCCCCAAATGCAAGGCACCGCTCGAGCCGGGTCAGGACGAGTGCCCGATCTGTACCTATGAAACCGCCACACCGCCGTCGACATGGACGCTGTTCCGCCTGTGGCGCTTCGCCCGGCCTTACAAATGGCAATTGCTGAGCGGCTTTCTGCTCACCTTGATGTCGACGGCAGCGACGCTGGTTGCGCCCTACCTGACCATGCCGCTCATGGACAACGTCCTGATCCCTTTCCAGAACGGCAAACCGATTGACTGGAACCTGGTCAGCATGTACCTCGGCGGCCTGTTTGGCGCGGCCATGGTCGCCTGGCTGCTGGGCTGGGCGCGCACTTACATCCTGGCTCTGGTCTCCGAACGGATCGGCCGCGACCTGCGCACCACCACCTACGAACACCTGCTCGGCCTGTCGCTCGAATATTTCGGCGGCAAGCGCACCGGTGACCTGATGGCCCGCATCGGCACCGAAACCGACCGCATCAATGTCTTCCTCTCGCTGCACCTGCTCGATTTCGCCACCGACATCCTGATGATCATCATGACGGCGAGCATCCTCTTCTCGATCAACCACTGGCTGGCCATCGTCACCCTGCTGCCGCTGCCCTTCATCGCCTGGATGATCCACTACGTGCGCGACAAGCTGCGCACCGGCTTCGAGAAGGTGGACCGCGTCTGGGCCGAAGTGACCAATGTGCTGGCCGACACCATTCCCGGCATCCGCGTCGTCAAGGCCTTTGCCCAGGAAAAGCGCGAAGCCGAGCGTTTCCGCGAATCGAACGGTCGCAACCTGGCGATGAACGACAAGCTCAACAAGACCTGGTCGCTGTTCTCGCCCACCGTTACGCTGCTCACCGAAATCGGCCTGCTCGTCGTCTGGGCCTTCGGTATCTGGCAGATTTCCAAGGGCGACATCACGGTCGGCGTCCTGACCGCCTTCCTCGCCTATATCAGCCGCTTCTACACCCGTCTCGACTCGATGAGCCGCATCGTCTCGGTGACGCAAAAGGCCGCCGCCGGCGCCAAGCGCATTTTCGACGTACTCGACCACGTATCGAGCGTCCCCGAGCCGACCAACCCGGTCCATCTCGGCAAGGTAGAAGGCCGCCTCGAACTGCGCAAGGCCAGCTTCCGCTACGGCACCCGTGCCGTCACCCGCGACGTCGATCTGGTCATCGAGCCCGGCGAAATGATCGGTCTGGTCGGCCATTCCGGTTCCGGCAAGAGCACGCTGGTCAATCTGATCTGCCGTTTCTACGACGTCACCGAAGGCGCGGTCTTCATCGACGGCGTCGATGTCCGCTCGGTGCCGGTTGCCGAATTCCGCCAGAACATCGGTCTGGTCCTGCAGGAACCCTTCCTCTTCTTCGGCACCATCGCCGACAACATCGCCTATGGCAAACCGGATGCAACGCGGGCCGAAATCATCGCCGCCGCCCGCGCCGCCCACGCCCACGAGTTCATCCTGCGCCTGCCGCACGGCTACGACTCGCTGGTCGGCGAACGCGGCCAGGGCCTCTCCGGCGGCGAGCGCCAGCGCATCTCGATTGCCCGCGCCCTGCTGATCGACCCGAAGATACTGATCCTCGACGAAGCGACCTCCTCGGTCGATACCGAAACCGAGAAGGAAATCCAGAAGGCGCTCGACAATCTGGTCCGTGGCCGCACCACCATCGCCATCGCCCACCGCCTGTCCACGCTGCGCAAGGCCGACCGCCTCGTCGTCATGGATCGGGGCCGTCTGGTCGAACTGGGCAACCACGACGAACTGATGGCAGCCGAAGGCCACTATTACAAGCTCTATCAGGCCCAGGCGCGCAATGTCGATACCGAAGACACCCTGCAGCGCGCCCCTGACGCCCCAAAAACCCATACGGTCTGAGTCCACGATGACGAACCCCAATTTTCAACTACGCCGCGACGCCTTCGGCCAACTGGTCCTGACCGCTGGCAATGGCGACATCCACGAGGGCGTCGTTCCCGTGCGCGCCTTTCCAATCGGCGCGCCGGACGAGGGCATCGCCCTGGTCAATGTCGAAGGGCATGAAGTCGGCTGGGTCGAGCGCCTGGCCGATCTGCCGGCCGATATTGGCCGCCTGGTCGACGAAGAACTGGCCAGTCGCGAGTTCGTACCGGAAATCGAGAACATCGTCGATGTCTCGAGCTTCGCCTGCCCGAGCACCTGGCAGGTCAAAACCAATCGTGGCCCGGCCTCGCTGATCCTCAAAGGCGAAGACGACATTCGCCGCCTGACGCAGACCCGCCTGCTGATTGCAGACAGCAACGGCATCCAGTTCCTGGTCCGCGACACCGGTGCGCTGGACCGGCATAGCCGCAAGCTGCTCGACCGATTCCTGTAACGCCGCGTACCAAAACGTTACATTTTTTTGTCACGGGTAATCCAACGCTGGTCGAAAGCGTTAATAATTGTCAGATGCCCCATAACAATTTCTGACAGTGGACGGAGCTGGGCCAAACAAGCATGAAGAAAAAAGACATCATCATTCGGGACATCATCGCCCTGCGCGGCCCGAACATCTGGACTTACCGCCCGGTTTTTGAAGCCTGGATCGATATCGGCGAGTTCGAAGACTATCCTTCCAACAAGCTGCCCGGCTTCACCGAGCGCCTGACCACCTTTCTGCCCTCGCTGATCGAGCACCGCTGCAGCCGCGACGAACGCGGCGGCTTCATCGCCCGACTCAATGAAGGCACGTGGATCGGCCACGTCCTCGAACATGTCGCCCTCGAACTGATGACCATGGCCGGCCTGCCCGGTGGTTTCGGCCGAACCCGCGAGACGACCGAACGTGGCGTATACAAGCTGGCCATCCGCAACTGGCACGATGACGTCACGAAAATCGCCCTCGAACAGGGTATTTCGCTGATCCTTGCCGCCGTCGAAAACCAGCCCTTTGATGTCGCCGATATCGTCGATACGCTGCGTCGCAAGGTCGACCGCAAATATCTCGGCCCATCAACCGCCGCCATCGTCAATGCCGCCGACGACCGCGACATCCCGGCCATCCGCCTGCTCGACGACGGGAACCTCGTCCAGCTCGGCTATGCTGGCGCCATGCGCCGCATCTGGACAGCCGAAACCGACCAGACCAGCGCCATCGCCGAAACCATTTCACGCGACAAGGACCTGACCAAGGAACTGATTTCCTCGGTCGGCGTCCCGGTCCCCGAAGGCCGCGAAGTCGATAGCGCCGACGACGCCTGGGATGCCGCCGAAGACATCGGCCTGCCGGTCTGCGTCAAGCCGACTGACGGCAACCACGGGCGCGGCGTCTTCATTGACCTGACGACCAAGGAAGAAGTCGCACGCGCCTACGCCATTGCCGTCGAGGAAGGCTCTGGCGTGCTTGTCGAACGTTCCATACAGGGCATCGAACACCGCCTGCTGGTGGTCGGCGGCAAGCTCGTCGCAGCCAACCGCAGCGATCTCATCACGGTGACCGGCGACGGCAAATCGACTGTCCAGGAACTGATCGCCAGCCAGGTCAATACCGACCCCCGCCGCGGCTCGACCGAACTGCATCCGCTCTCGCTGATCCGCATCGACACCGCCGCCAAGATCGAACTCGAACGTCAGGGCCTCAATGCCGACAGTGTGCCGGTCAAGGACCGCGTCGTGCTCATCCAGCGCAATGCCAATCACGCTTTCGACTGCACCGACGAAGTCCACCCCGACACCGCCCAGGTCGTCGCCCTGGCCGCCCGCGTCGTCGGCCTCGACATCGCCGGCGTCGATCTCGTCTGCGAGGACATCTCGAAGCCGCTTGATGCCCAGCGTGGCGCCATCGTCGAAGTCAACGCCGGCCCCAGCCTGCTCATGCACATCAAGCCGGGCATCGGCAAGCCGCGTCCGGTCGGTCAAGCCATCGTCGACAACCTGTTCAAGGAAAACCAGAACGGCCGTGTGCCGCTGGTCGGCGTCACCGGCACCCACGGCCGCAACCCGGTTGCCAAGATGGTCGCCCACCTGATCTACCTCTCCGGCCAGCACGCCGGGCTGGCTTGCAAGGACGGCATCTACCTCAATCGCCGGCAGGTTCAGAAGCCCTGTGCCGCCAATTGGGATGGCGGTCGTCGCCTCCTGCTCAACCGCGCCATCAAGGCTGCCGTCATCGAAAACGGTGCCGATGTGATTCTTGGCGAAGGCCTCTCCTACGACCGTTGCTCGGTCGGCATCGTCACCAACATCGTGCCCGACGAAGAAGACCTGTCGCGCTGGAATGTCCAGCCGACCGGCGGCGAGTACTACACGACCCACCGCTCGACCTACCGGACCCAAATTGATGTCGTGCTGCCCGACGGTCATGCCGTGCTCAATGCTGAAGACGAACTGGTCGCCGACTTTGCCGACCTGTGCGATGGCGAAGTGATTTTCTTCGCCGTCAATCCGGCCAACCCCATCCTGCTCGCCCATCTGGCTGCCGGCAAGCGTGGCGTCACTGTCTCCGACAAGCGTATCGTTCTGCGTTCCGGGGCCGACGAAATCCGCCTCAGCCGCCTCGTCGATGCACCCTATATCGGCAAGCCCAAGCAAGCCAAGAACATTGCCAACGTGCTGGCCGGCGTTGCCGCCGGCTGGGCTCTGGGCCTGAGCAAGGAAGTCCTGACCACGGGGATCAAGACCTTCGGTCTCGAACTGGTCGATCCCGCCGCCCTGATACCGCAGCTCGCCAAAAAGTCGCAACCCGCCAAGAAGCCGGCTTCCGCCCGCAAATAACAAGGATCAAGCGTCATGGACGTTTCCCGCATTCGCGCCCTGCGCGGCCCCAACCTGTGGAGCCGGCACACCGCCATTCAGGCCATCGTCTCCTGTGAAGGGGCCGAGGTCGCCATCTCCGACCTGCCCAATTTCGAAGCCCGCCTGCGCGAGCGCTTCCCCGAACTGGGCGATCTGATCCCCTCCGACCACCTCGACACGGTGTCGATGGCCCACGCCCTGGAATTCGCCGCGCTCGGCCTGCAAGCCCAGGCCGGTTGCCCGGTGACCTTCAGCCGTACGGCGCAGACGGTGGACCAGGGTGTCTATCAGGTCGTCGTCGAATACACCGAAGAAGATGTTGGCCGTCTGGCCTTTGAGCGGGCCGAACAATTGTGTCTTGCCGCCCTCAACGACACCCCCTTCGACCTTGATGGCACGCTCAAGGAATTGCGTGACCTCGACGAAGACATCCGCCTCGGCCCGTCGACCGGCGCCATCGTCTCGGCCGCCATGAGCCGTGGCATTCCCTACCGCCGCCTGACGCAAGGCAGCCTCGTCCAGTTCGGCTGGGGCAGCAAGCAGAAGCGCATCCAGGCCGCAGAAACCAGCTTCACCAGCGCCATCGCTGAATCGATTGCGCAGGACAAGGAGCTGACCAAGAAGCTGCTGCACGCTTCCGGCGTCGCTGTGCCGCACGGCCGCCCGGTCGACGACGAGGACGATGCCTGGGTCGCCGCCCTTGAAGTCGGCCTGCCGGTCGTCGTCAAGCCGCAGGATGGCAACCAAGGCAAGGGTATTTCGGTCAACCTGACCACTGAGGAACAGGTGCGCCGCGCCTACCGCGTCGCCATCGAATTCCGCGATGACATCATGGTCGAGAAATTCCTCTCCGGCCACGACTGGCGCCTGCTCGTCATCGGCGACAAGCTGATCGCCGCCGCCCGGCGCGACCCGCCGCTGGTCATCGGCGACGGCACCCACACCGTGCGCGAGCTGGTCAATATCGTCAATTCCGACCCCCGCCGCTCGGATGGCCACGCCACCTCGCTGACCAAGATCCGCTTCGACGAAATCGCCCTTGCCCGCCTTGAAGAACAAGGCTACAGCGCCGACTCCGTGCCCGGCCGGGGCGTTCGCGTCGTCCTCCGCAACAACGCCAACCTGTCCACCGGCGGTACCGCCACCGACGTCACTGACGACGTGCACCCCGAACTCGCCGCCGCCGCCGTTGCTGCAGCACAGACCGTCGGTCTCGACATCTGCGGCATCGACGTCGTCTGCGACACCATGCACAAGCCGCTCGAAGATCAGGGTGGCGGCATCGTCGAATGCAATGCCGCACCCGGCCTGCGCATGCACCTTGACCCCTCCTTCGGCAAGGGCCGCGCTGTCGGCGAAGCGATTGTCGGCATGATGTTCCCGGATGGTGACAATGCGCGCATCCCGGTCGTCGCCATCGCCGGCACCAATGGCAAGACGACAACCAGCCGCCTGATCGGCCGCATTTTCGAATCGAACGGCCTGCGCGTCGGCATGACCAGCACCGACGGCATTTATGTCGAAGGCCGCCGCATCGATTCCGGCGACTGCTCTGGCCCGCGCAGCGCGCGCAATGTGCTGATGCACCCGGACGTCGACGCAGCCGTCTTCGAGACCGCCCGTGGCGGCGTCCTCCGTGAAGGCCTCGGCTTCGACATGTGCGACGTCGCCGTGATCACCAATATCGGCCTCGGCGACCACCTCGGCCTCAACTACATCACGACGGTCGACGAACTCGCCGTCGTCAAGCGTGTCATCGTCGAAAACGTTGCCCCCACCGGCACCGCCGTCCTCAATGCGGCCGACCCGGTGGTTGCCGCAATGGCCCATCACTGCCACGGCGAAGTCATCTTCTTTGCCCGCGACCGCATGAACCCCGTCCTCGCCACGCATCGTGCTCAGGGCAAGCGGGTTGTCTATGTCGAACGCGATGCCGTTATCTGCAGCGAAGGTCGCAAGAAACATCGCATCCCGCTCGCCAACATACCGCTCACGCGCAACGGCAGCATCGGTTTCCAGGTCGAAAACGCCATGGCCGCCCTGGCCACTGGCTGGGCCCTCGGCTATGACTGGGAAATCATCGAACGCGCCCTGGCCAATTTCGTCAGCGATGCAGCGACCGCCCCCGGCCGCTTCAACGTCTTCGACTACAAAGGCGCCACCCTGATCGCTGACTACGGCCACAATCCGGACGCCATCCAGGCCCTGGTCGGGGCCATCAACAACATGCCGGCGGTGCGCCGCTCGGTGGTCATCAGCGGCGCCGGCGACCGGCGCGACGACGACATCCGCCAGCAGACCGAAATCCTCGGCGATGCCTTCGACGACGTCATCCTCTACCAGGATGCCTGCCAGCGCGGCCGGGAAGATGGCGAAGTCATCGGCCTGCTCCGCCAGGGTCTCGCCAACGCCCGCCGCACCAAGCAGATCGACGCCATCACCGGCGAATTCATCGCCATCGACACCGCCCTCACCCGCCTGCAACCGGGCGATCTCTGCCTGATCCTGATCGACCAGGTGGAAGAAGCACTGGCGCATATTGCCAAGCGTATTGCCGAATCGAACTGACCCACATCGCCCCCGACAAGGCCCGGCACTGACCGGGCCTTTTTTTGGACGTTCGGAATGCTCAAAAAAATGTGACGACTCGATATGGATGACTCAATTCGGCCCAGAGCGTGTAAAAACGCTGCGCAGATCTACCCCACGGAAAGTTGTCGCAAGTAGTTTGGCTGTAGCAAGGCAGAAATATTGATTGGGAAGCGCAATGGGCAAAGCAAAAAGGCCCTATTGGGCCTGCATCGCTCCAATTAATGCCGCAACTCCCAATATTTTCATCACCCGCTTCAAATTGTAGGCAAGCACCTGCAAACTCATTTCGGCACTAACTCGATCCAGTGTTCGAGTCAGGAAATGAGCGCCACCCATCCATAACTTGAGAGTACCAAAGGGATGTTCAACCGTCTGGCGGCGGATGCGCATGCTGTCAGGAGCCTGGTCTAGCCGAATCTGCATCTCTTCGAGCACCGTTTGATGCTCCCAGCGACTAACGCGTCGGTAATCACTTGGTGTGCATTGTTCCTTGATAGTGCAGCGCGGGCAGTGCGAACTCCAGTAGCGGTGAAGTTTCAACCCAGCTTCGATGCGTGAGAAGCGCCAGATCAAACGCTGTCCTGCCGGGCACTGATACTCATTGGCTGCCGGATCGTAAATGAAGTCGGCCTTATCGAAACGGCCATCGGCCTTGGCTCCAGAGGTTCCCGTTTTGGGGACGATTGCGGTAATGCCAGCCTGCTGGCAGGCGAGGATTTCATCGCTTTTGAAGTACCCACGATCAGCGATCACCGTTAGATCGCTGACACTCATGGCCTCACGTGCTTGCTTGGCCATATTCGAGAGTTGATCTCGGTCAGTGCCAATGTTGGTGACTTCGTGAACCACGATCAGGTGGTGCTTTGCATCAACCGCCGTCTGGACGTTGTAGCCCACGACGCCTGTGCCGCGCGTCTTCATGGAGCGAGCATCCGGATCGGTCAGGGAAATCTGCTTGTCTGGCGATTGCTCAAGTTCGACCTCGATCTCCTTGAGCTTTTGCATTTGCGCCTTCAGTGCCGAAATCTTATCACTGAGCCGCTCTGTCTTGGCTTGGGCGATTTCCGGCGCCTGCCGATCTGCCGTATCCAGCTCGGTCAAATATCGATTGATGCTCGATTCGATCTCTTCCATTCGGCGTTGTAATTTCGCCCTGGTGAAATTCCGGTCCCGGTTATTCACCGCCTTAAATTTGCTGCCATCAATGGCGACCAAGGCTTCAGTGAAGAAATTCAATTGCTGACACAGAACGACGAATTGACGGCAAACATTGCGGATGGGCTTGCCATTGTCCTTGCGGAAGTTGGCAATCGTCTTGTGGTCAGGCGTGAGGCGCCCCATAAGCCACATCAGTTCAACATTTCGTTGTGCCTCTCGCTCTAACCGGCGACTCGACTGGATGCGGTTGAGATAACCGTAGATATAGAGTTTCAGTAGCACCGCTGGATGGTAGGCTGGCCGACCCGTCTCTGCCGGATCAACACCATCAAAACCGAGATTACCTAGCGACAGTTCATCGACGAAGACATCAATAACCCGGACTGGATTCGACTCAGTTATGTAGTCGTCGAGTAACTCTGGCAGCAATGTGCTTTGAGTCCTGCTTTCGCCTTGAACGAAACGCTTCATCTCGCCCACCTTAATATCAATGCCTATTGCATTGACCCAGCCAAGCACAATTCGTTCACGTTTTTACACACTCTGGGCCATGAGCGGTCGGTCAATTTTTCCTCCGGATAGCGGTCGTTCCTTACTGGATCGCCAGTGCCAATAACACCAATGTCATTGGCGTCCGTATTATCATTACATATCCGGAGTGGTCCCCACATGACCACAACGACAAATCAATCAGTTGCGGAAAACTTCCATGCTCCTTGTTCATTAATATGCGGACAGGTGGGCCGTTAGCTAACTTTAGGTCGCATATGACTTTGCCTCGCTTTACGCTGCTTTTTCTTCTTGCCACGGCAACCATGGCCCATGGTCAATCACCGTCATTCAATCGCTACACCGATGATCTTCCTCAACTCCTAGAAACTGATGCCGTAACCGTGATGGCAAGAGGCATGACCCACGACTTTGCAGCAAAAATATGTGGGCGCTTGGATGGGGATGTCGCTGCTACGGTTGTTGCTGAGGTTACCGAATGGAGAAAACGTAATGACATGTTTTTTCGCGGCGCATCAGCGGCACTCAACGAAATCGGTGATCGCCACCTTCCCGTTGGCGGAGAACAAGCCAAGCAAGGCTACTTTCAATCAGTACTAGTAACAACGGCGAAAGCTACAAATCAACGGCTAATGAAACAGTTGAATGGTGCAACGCTCGACAATAGCGTGCTGCCCCCAGAGGCCGCATGCATGGGTCTGAGCCGCATGCTTCATGATGGCGTAGGTGACTTCAAGAACACTCCGGAAGTTACACGTGCGTTGGTGTCCTATATGCAGCGGAAGAGCATCCTCTCCAGCAATACACGCTGACACTACGCTCGACACTGACGTGGTACCTAAAGCCGCCCAAACCTTTTAGTTCGACTTTGTTGAGTGTTAGCTTTACAACGCTGGCTAGGCGGTTTTGGGGACTTCACTGCCCAGAAGTGAAGGCGTATCGGGCAACAATCGGCCAACTCCGGACGGTGGTGGGATAGCCATATAGCAGCCCTCTGAGGGCTCTCATTATATGCTATCGTCCTGTTTTGGATGGTCGGCTTGATACGGGGTATCCCATCATGACGGAATACATCATTTCATTTAGGTTCCACAACTAACACTGGGTCACATAAGCATGACTACGTTTGCTCGCTCGCTACTCGTAGCATTCTTGCTACTCGTGTCAGTTCCCGCTCGAGCAATTGAGGCCGAAGAGGCTGAGGCAGCCGTGCAAAAGGAAGAACTGAGTAACCTTGGTACTTTGGGCAAAGGAATCGCTCTTGGATTGGAAAGCAGCGGAAAGCTCGTTTCCCGGCGCAAGCAGCCTAATCGCCACGTCGAGAGTTCAAGGGATGAGGTATCAACCTACTCTTTTCTTGGCGTGCGCACGGAGTGGTTGCGGCCGGGGCCAATTCCCGAAAAGGTTCTCCTATATTCCGTTGAAATCCAAGGGAGAAGGCATCCCGTTTCTGGCCGCCTAGCTGTTGGGTCTGCCACAACAAAACGAATTGCCAGTCGCTATGGGGAACCCTCAACACGTACTGGCTCAACAATGGTCTATTTCGCTCCTGACCATGTTCAAGATACAAGAATCACCTTTCGTTTTAGCGACGGGGTGCTTGAGGCCATACGATGGGACTTTTTAGACTAGTCCATTGTCATGATTGCCCAGCCCATCGTTCCAGGGTGCCTGCGCGAAAAGCCGTGCAGTCCGGTGAATTCAAACGCTCCTGAGTGACAGCTTTCCAAATCCGGCTACGGCAGCAAAGGGCACGGTGCCGACGAATAGCCGAATTCTATTTCCGCGGCTTTTTATCCGGTTGACCATGACAACTCAAGCGCCCAGGCGCAGCCCTGTCTTCTTGAGGATTTTGGTCGAGTACAAAATATCGCTGCCGTGACAGGCTGCGCCAAGCAGGGTACGGATTTCGCCAGCCTTGGCCGCGCATTCGTCACGCGAGGCTCCGTGCACCATGGCGAATAGGTTGAAGGGCCAGGCTGGCAGGGCGCGCGGGCGGCGGTAGCAGTGGGTGACGAAATCGAGCCAGCCAATCCGCTCGCCAAGGGCGTCTACCAGGTCGTCGGCCACGTCCCAGACGGTCATGCCATTGGCCGTCCAGCCGATGGCATAGTGATTGGGCACAGCGCCGATGCGACGAATGACGCCGGTGTCGAGCATGGCGCGTAGTCGCCGCATGACCTCGTCGGCCGACAGCCCCACCGTCTCGGCAATGGCGTGATAGGGCCGCGCCACCAGCGGCAGGCCGCCCTGCGTGGCAACAATAAGCGCACGATCAATATCGTCGATCACCGCCGCGCCTCCAGTTTCATTTCGACAAAAAACTCGCGCTCCTTGGGAAAGGCGTAGACCGGCAAGCCGGTGTCGGCTTCGAGGCGGCTAATGGCCTGGGCAATGCCGGCCTGGGTTTCGGTGGCGAGCACGAACCACATGTTGAGTGCGTGTTCGCGGCGGTAGTTGTGGGCTACTTGTGGCAAGGCATTGACCAATGCCGTCACCTCATCGTAACGAGCTTCCGGCACGGCCAGTGCGGCCAGCACGAATGCCCCGCCCAGCCGCTCAATCTGAAACATCGGTCCAAACCGGGTCAGCACCTTGTCGGCCAGCAGGCTTTCAATACGTTGCAGCAAGGCCTCCTCAGCGATGCCAAGTTGTTCGGCGGCCTCGGCATAGGGGCGTTCACAGACCGGGAATTCACCTTGCAGCCCGGCCAGAATCTGCCGGTCCACTGCGTCCAGCTCACGCATAGCGCGCGCCGTTCTGCTTGAAGCGGGTCAGCGAGAACAGCACTTCGTGGGCGGCGGATTCAAGGCCGTGGCGTTGGCGCAAGTCGGCGATGATCGATTCCACTTCGCCGCGTTCGCGGCCGTGGATCATGCAGAACAGATTGTAGGGCCACTCGGGCAGATGGCGCGGCCGGCGGTAGCACAACGTCACCGAAGGCTCTTCGGCGAGAGCGCGGCCAATGGCGCTGACCCGGTCGTCGGCAATGTTATGGACGAGCATGGCATTGGCCCGGTAGCCCAGTTCGTGATGACGGACGACAACGCCGAAACGCTTGATCGCCCCCTCTTCCAGCCAGCGCCGGATGCGGCCGAGAACCTCCGGCTCGGAGACGCCAATGCGCTCGGCGATCAGGGCGAAAGGCCGGATGAAGAGGGGCAAGCCTTCCTGCAACACCGAGACCAGACGACGCTCGGCTTCGTCGATCAAGGCCGCCGGCAGCACCGGCTGGGCGGTAGCGACGCATTTCTGCTTTTCCCCACGCAGACAGAAGCCAAGGTCGATGTGGAATTCTTCCTGCAGCGGCAGGGCCAGCAGCGGATATCCTGCGGCCTGCTCGATGGCGCCGAGACTGGCCTGCAAACGCCCCTCGGTGGCTGCCGTAACGACGAACCAGAGGTTGTAGCGATGCTCGCGCTCGTAGTTATGATTGACCTCGGGGAAGCGGTTGACGGCCACCGCTACAGCTTCCAGCTTGTCAGCCGGGACGGCCATCGCCGCCAGGGTCGAGGCGCCGATGCGCTTCGGTGCGAAGACTGCACCTACCCGCGAAATCTTGCCTTCACGCCGGAGGTTCTCGAGCCGCCCGAGCACGACCTTTTCAGCCACGCCGAGACGCGCCGCCAGTTCGGCAAAGGGCGCCGGAACCAGCGGGAAGTCACGCTGATAGTCGTTGAGCAACTGGAAATCGAGGCTGCTGTTCAAGGTCAGGGCGTCCATCAGAAACCAATGCGCACGGCGCGCGAGGTGAAGAAAATACCGGAAGGGCTTTCAACCGGAATTTCTCCCAGTTTGGCAAAATTTTCCGTGTTGTAAATCAATACTTTGTTGTCGTCGCGTGCCGAGAGCCAGACATGCTCACCACGCGGGGCGAATTCCATGTGCAGGATACCCTTGCCCGGCTCGAAAGCATGCACCACCTTGCCGGCCAGCGTATCGATGACATCGACCTTGGCGTTATCGGGGAAAGCGAAGTTAACCCAGATCTGTCGGCCATCCGGCCGGGCCATGACGAAGACTGGTTGACCGCGCACCGGAATACGACCGACCTCTTGCCAGGTCGCAACGTCGACGACCAGAACCTCATGGCGACCGATCGCCGGCAGGTAGGCCCTGCCTTGCGCCACCGACCAGCCACGCAGGTGTGGCATCTTGAAAACCGGTCGTTTTTCCTGACCTCGACCGTAGTTGTCGAGAATCTTGCGGCTACCTTTTTCCGGTTGCCAGAGATCAAGCAGGGCAACGCCATCCTCGCCGAACAGGCCGGCCAGGTAGTAGCGACCATCCGGAGTCACCAGGCCATCGTAGGGCTGGCTACCGGCGGCGAAGCGCCGCGTTGTCGGCTGCCTCGGATTACTGAAATCAGTGACCCGGATTTCGCCCCCATCAAACAACGCATAGGCAAACCGGTTGCCCGAGGTATCGGCCAGACCGACCACCTTGGAAAACTGCCCCGGCGCGAACTCAGCCGGCACGTCGGAAAGCAGTTCGAGCGTCTCGGCATCAAAGGCCTTGATGCCGCCCGGTGTGTAGTTCTGGGCGACGACGATACGGCCATCCTGCGAAATCGAGCCACCGATGGCATTGCCCGACTGCATGACGCGCTTGACGATCCGGGCGTCGAGCAGATCGATCTTGGTCAGCCCGCCATCACGACCAAAGATGAACGCGTAGCGGCCATCTCGGGAATAGACGGCCGAGGCATGCGACAGATCGCCAAGACCGCCGATCCGAGCATAGGGCTGGCGGGACGTGGTATTGACCAGCGTCACATGGCCGCCGGCCCGTTCGATGACCAGCCCGAGATCGCCCGTGCCACGCAACTGCGGACCGGCGCAGGCGTTGAGCAAGAGGCCTAACAAAGCAATAAGCAGCAGACGCATGGCGTTCTCACCGGGGAAATTCCGTCATCAGTTTATCGACTATCCAGGCCGCTTCGGCTTCGGACAGAAATGCTTGCCAGGGCGGCATCGGCGTCCCCGGACGACCGTAGTAGATCGTTGCGGCCAGCCCCTCGGCCGACTTGTCGCGCAGGCTCTCCGGCAAAAGCGCCGGGCCGAGCCCCCCCTTCAACGTCATGCCGTGGCAGGAGCCGCAATCCTGCCGCACCAGATGCACCAGCTCTTTCTGGCGCATGGCATCCGGCTCGCCTGCGAACATCGGCGTTGGCAGAAGCAACAGGCCAAATATCCACTTATTCGCCGACAACAACGACCCCCTCCATCTCCGGATGCGGACCGCAGTGGTAGTTATAGCGTCCGGGCGTATCGAAATCGCGCACCCAGCTTTCATCCGGGAACATCCGCTCGGACTCGAGGCCCGCTTCTCCTGGAAAGACAACTGAGTGGCTGGTCCGTTTTTCATGATTGACCCAGCGCACCCGGTCGCCCACCGAAATGCTGACGGACGCTGGCACATAGTGGTAGCCATCGATCCGCACCTCGACCTCTTGCCCGGCCAGCGCCGAAGACGACAGGAGCAACAGGCACAGCGGCACTCCGGTCAGCCACGGCGAGACCATAGGCATGAGGCTTTACTGCTTTACTGCTTGGCCGCCTTGACGTCGCCATCGGCACCCAGACCAATCGTATGGCCGAAGGAAACGTGATGGAAACGGCCACCGGCATTGTCGGCGTGGATGGCGATACCGAACGGGACAGCCTTGCCCGGGGCCAGACTGACACCACCAGCCAGCTTGCGGGTAAAGGTCACGGTATAGACATCGCCCGCCTTGGTCGCTTCTGCCGCCACGCCAGCCTTGCCCCCTTCCATGTTGCGCTTGTCGGAAACCATGCCGTCAACGGCCTTGCCGCCACCGCTGCTCTTCCACTGCATCAAGTCCATCACGCCTGGTGTGGCGTACTTGGTCTTGGTATCGGCCGCCCCCGGCATCCCCCGGGCATCCTTGTGACAGGCCGCCCAGCAACCGGCCTGATCGGCCAGCGGTACCTTGTCATTGGGGAACATCACGGAAGCCTTGAGTTCGTTGTCTTTGTCGGAATGGTCGAAGCCACCGGTCGGAGCCTTGAAAGTCAGGCGCACGTAGAGATTGGTCGCATCGTAAGCGGCCTGCACGGTGACTGGATAGGCCATCGTCTTGGGCGCGCCCTTGGGCTCCAGTTCCTTGCTGGCTAACCGCTTCAGATCGAGGCTCAGTTTGCCATCCTCGATATGGCAGCCGGCACAGGTCTCGCCCTTTTTCAGGCCGGCCGCGCCGCTGTGCTCGCCCTTACCCTGCGTCCACTCGATCGGTGCAGCCCCCGGGTGGAAAACATGGATCGTGCTCTTGGCGGCCTTGTTCCAGTCCGGCGACGCCTGGGCCGCTGACGAGCCGAGTGCCGCGAGAGCGCCGAAAACGGCGAGGGAAACGAGATTTTTCTTCATCGGGGTGTATCTCCACCAAAAATTATTTACCCGCAGCGCAGCGTCAAACCGCCCGGCGCGGAGTACTCCTGATTCATACGCTACAGGGGCTTGCGCCCCCGTAGCCTTAAGTCACATCAAACGATCAGGGTCGATCAGTAGATGTCGTGCTGGGTGTTGTAGACGTTGAACTTGCCGGTCGGCGTGATCATCTTCGGATCGGTGATCACCTTCTTCAGGGTCAGCGTCGCGTCGTCATAAACGACGATCGCCGACTGGTCAGCCTTGCCGCCCCACAGGGAGATCCAGACTTCCTTGCCGTCGGCGCTGTATTCCGGATGCACGGCACGCTTGGTGGCCTTGGTTGCCGGCAGGCCGGAATCCTTGGCCACATTGATCACCTTGATCGGCTTGGACAGGTCGGACACATTCCAGATCGCCACCGATTCGGCCAGTTCCTTGTCCGGGTTCTGCGGCGAATCGGCCCACAGGTGCGTCGACTTCGGATGGGTCTTGACGAACAGGTTGCCCGGCACGTGTTTGACTTCCTGGACAACCTTCCAGTTGTATTCCTTGTACTTGGCATCCGCTTTCTTGTCCGAGGGCGTGCTGATCAGGGTCAGGACGTCGGCGCCGAGGTGGCCGGTGGTCCATACCGGGCCAAACTTCGGATGGGTGAAGTTGGCACCACGCCCGGGGTGCGGAATCTTGGCGACATCGACCAGCGCCGCCAGCTTGCCGGTCTTGGTATCCACCGCAGCGATCTTGTTGGAGGCGTTGGCGGCCACCAGGAAGTAACGCTTGGAAACATCCCAGCCACCGTCGTGCAGGAACTTGGCGGAACCGATGGTGGTGGTCTTGAGGTTCTCAATATCGGAATAGTCGACCAGCAAAATCTGTCCGGTTTCCTTGATGTTGATAACCCATTCCGGCTTGATGAAGGACGCCACGATGGAAGCCACACGCGGTTCCGGATGGTATTCGCCATCAACCGTCATGCCACGCGTGGAAACGACCTTGCGCGGCTTCAGCGTGTCGCCATCCATGATCACGTACTGGGGCGGCCAGTAGGAGCCGGCCACGGCGTACTTGTCTTCAAAGCCCTTGAACTTGGAGGTGTCGACCGAGCGGGCATCGAAGCCGATCTTGACTTCAGCGACCACGGCCGGGCTTTCCATCCACAGGTCAATCAGGCTCAAACGGCCATCGCGACCGATCACATAGACATAACGGCCGGAAGCCGAGAGGCGGGAGATGTGCACCGCATAACCGGTCTTGACGACGCTGCGGATTTCCTTGGTATCGCCGTCAATCAGGGCCACTTCACCGGTATCGCGCAGGGTTACCGAGAACATGTTCTTGAGGTTGTACTTGTTCATCTGCTTGGTCGGACGCTGATCGACCGGCACGATGACTTTCCACGAATCCAGTGTTTCCTTGAAGCTGTATTCCGGTGGCACATCCGGCTTGTTCTGGATGTACTTGGCCATCAGCGACAGTTCTTCCTTGGTCAGGATGTCGTCGAAGTTAACCATGCCGCCATCGGTACCGTAACCGATGATCTTTTCCAGACGGTTCTGGCCGAGCTTGAGCGTGCCGCCCTCGGTAACGTTGCCGTCCTTGTCCTTCTTCGACCAGTGCGGCTCAAGGTTCTTGCCGGTGGCGCCCTTGCGCAGCACACCGTGACAACCGGCGCAACGTTCGAAGTAAATCTTCTTGGCGGCGTCTTTTTCCGCCGATGTCATTTCCGGCGCCACTTTTTCGGTTTCCTGAGCAAAAGCCGAACCCATGGCCAGCGCCATGACGCTGAGTGCAAGCATCCCCACTACTGTTTTCTTCATCGTTCTATCTCCTGGATCGAAATAATTCGCGTCCAATTCCCCTCAACGCGATGCCGTGCAAGGTTGAACCTCTGCCCGCCTCGCATCCTTGATACTCATCAAGACTTTTTCCATAAGAAATTGTTTATATTCATAGCCTTATAGTCACCAATGACTAGACATATAGTCCTTTGGTAGTAGGCAACCGCATTCATTGACCTTCCACTCTTGGCAGGCGCCGCCTCCGGCATTAGGATGGCCGCCCAAAGGCAGGAATAACGCATGAACAACCCGAAAAAACTTCAAGCCGGCAAGGTCTGGCTGGTTGGCGCCGGACCCGGCGACCCCGATCTGCTCACGGTCAAGGCGGCCCGCCTGATCGCCTCGGCCGACGCCCTGGTCTACGACCACCTGGTCGGCGACGCCATCATGGAACTGGCCCGCGCCGATGCCCGCTGCATCTACGCCGGCAAGGAAGCCTCCAAGCACACCCTGCCGCAGGATTCGATTAACCAGCTACTGGTCGATCTGGCTCGCGAAGGCCTCTCGGTCGTCCGTCTCAAGGGGGGTGATCCATTCATCTTCGGGCGTGGCGGCGAAGAGCTCGAAATCCTGGTCGCCTCCGGCATCCCCTTCGAGGTCGTGCCCGGTGTCACTGCCGCCGCCGGCTGCGCCGCCTATGCCGGCTTTCCGCTGACCCACCGCGACCACGCGCAGTCCGTCACCTTCGTCACTGGCCACCTCAAGGACGGCACCGTCAATCTCGACTGGAACGCCCTGGCCCGCGCTAAGCAGACCGTGGTCTTCTACATGGGTATCGGCGCCGTCGGAGAAATCTGTCGCCAGATGATCAACCACGGTCTCCCGTCGCTGACCCCGGCGGCCGTCGTCCGCAACGGCACGCAAGCCGACCAGCAGACAATCCTCGCCACACTGGGTACACTGCCGCAGCGCATCGCCGAATCGGGCATCAAACCACCGGCGCTGATCGTCGTCGGCAGCGTTGTCGGTCTGCACGAAAAACTCAACTGGTTCGAAAGACAATGAAAAAACTCTGGCTGCTTGCTGCCCTCTGCGCCCCCCTCCTGGCCACCTCGGCCCATGCCTACACGGCTGACGAGTTGCGCGGCGACTGCCAGATTGCTGAAGAAATGTACGCCGGGCAGAAAAGCAGCGACCCCTTTCAGGCCATCCGCAGCGCCCGCTGCATCGCCTATGTCGCCGGTTTCGCCGACAGCTACGCGGTCAGCGAATACCTGGCCGGCAAGGTCGGGGTCAAACTCAACGCCTTCTGCCTGCCGAATGACCCGGACCTGTCCTTGCGACTTGTCCGCGCCGTCGTCATCCATGTCGAACGCGTCCCACCCAGAACCACCGTCGGCCCTTCAACCCTGGTCGCCGGCGCGCTGGCCAAAGCCTTCCCATGCAGCGATACGCTTGAATCCAAGTAGTGATTCATGGATAATCCGCGCTCCGATCGCCCCGGTGGCGGAATCGGTAGACGCAGCGGATTCAAAATCCGCCGCCGAAAGGTGTGCCGGTTCGAGTCCGGCCCGGGGCACCAAGGAGATGTTTCAAGTAATCTCAGCAGGGCCAAAGAACCCGCCTAAGTGCGGGTTTTTTATTGGCTTTTTGCATCACGATGTGTAACATCGTCTCAGAACATCCCACCTCCAGTGTGTATAACAGTGCGAGTAACATGGGGTAGCTAGACAAGGGTTACACACGATGCCGCTAACCGACACAAAAATCCGCAATCTCAAACCGAGCGACAGGCCACAATCTGTAGCTGACGAACGCGGACTTTCTATCCTTATTCAACCAAATGGCAGCAAATGGTGGCGCCTACGCTATCGGTTTGAAGGGGTGGCAAAAATGCTGTCTCTTGGCGTCTATCCTGACGTAAGCCTCAAGGAAGCCCGTGAGCGCCGCGAGGCTGCGCGCAAAATGCTGGCTGATGGCATAGACCCAAGCGCGAACAGGAAGGCCACCAAGGCTGCCCGTGAAGAGCTGGCGACAAACAGCTTCGAGGTAATCTGTCGAGAATGGCTGGAAAATAAGCGCAGCAACATTGAAGAAGCACAGTACAAAAAGGCTTTAGCCCGCTTGGCGAAAGATGTTTTCCCCTGGATGGGCAGCCGACCAATCGCCGAAATCAGCGCACCAGAAATCCTCACAGTGCTGCGCCGTATTGATGCCAGGGGAGCTCGTTACTCCGCACACAAGGTCAAAAGCGAGATAAGCCAATGTTTTCGCTACGCCATCGCCACAGGCCGCGCCGAGCGTGACCCATGCCCAGATTTGCGCGGAGCCATTCCTGCCCCCAAAGCCGAAAATCTTCCTGCAATCACAGACCCGAAACTGGTCGGCGAATTGCTGCGTGCCATCGACGGCTTCAAGGGTACATTCGTTGTCAAATGCGCTCTAGAGATTGCCCCAAGGCTATTTGTCCGGCCCGGTGAACTGCGCAAAGCAGAGTGGGAGAAATTCGACCTCGACAAAGCCGAATGGCGCTACTTCATCAACAAGACCAAGACCGAACACCTTGTGCCACTGGCAGGTCAAGTCCTGGCCACCCTTCGCGAGCTGCATGCCCTGACAGGGCACGGGCGCTACGTCTTCCCCGGCCGCGACCCTCAGCGCCCTATGAGTGATGCAGCCATCAATGCAGCACTGCGCAGGCTGGGGTACGACACAAAGACTGAAATCACTGGGCACGGCTTCAGGGCAATGGCAAGAACGATTCTGCATGAGGAACTACAGGTAAAGCCGGAAGTGATCGAGCACCAGCTTGCCCACCAAGTGGCAGACGCACTGGGCACCGCCTACAACCGCACCAAATTTCTAAAGGAACGCAAAGCCATGATGCAGCTGTGGGCTGATTATCTCGACAAGCTAAAAACGGGGGCAGATGTTGTCCCCCTACATAGCAACGTGGCTTAGTAAAGGCACATCAAAACGGATGTTCCCTATTGAGTGGAAGAGCATCGAATGCACAAAGAGTTGCGTGCATACGTTCGGGTGCGAGTGATCCGAAAAATGCGGGCTGGCAGCACTTTGGCTCTAGGACAGTTGTGCCTTTCATGAACCATTAGGCTGCTACTGCATTATCTTGCTTGAGCGCGTGCAATTTGGATTTCCGCGTCTTTGTTACCATGCGCAGCAGCTCGCTTGAAATAACCAATAGCTTGGTCCTTGTCCTGAGGTACACCCGCACCATTCAGATGTGCAAATCCTAGTGCCATGAGTGCAGATACCGAATCACGACTAGCCAGCTCCTTGTAGATGTCAATGGCTCTTCCCCGATCAACCGGAACCCCTAAACCATTTGCGTAAATCGTAGCCAGCATCATCTTGGCATACTGCGATCCCATATCAGCATAACGCTTGGCAACCTCCAAAGCTCGTGTTTGAACTTGCCGCAACTCATCTTTGTCCACATTCGGTGAGTTACGTAATGCTGCAATCAGTGACAAATTAGACTGCGGGAAATTTGGCGCAGCTATGCGTAAGAGACGCATAGCCTCTGCTTTGTCCAGCGGAACGCCTTTGCCGGACGAGTACAAGTTAGCTAATGCAGCCATTGCAGGTGCATCGCCTCGGTCGGCCGCCAATTTAAGCAACTCAAATGAAATTTCGGGCTGCGCCTCAATGCCGCGCCCCTCCCGAATATGGCTCGCCAGATCGCATATAGCGTCAGCGCTCCCTCGCTTAGCCTCAGACAAAAGCAATGCATGCGCTTTACTATAGTCAATGGCGTATCCGCCAAAACCGTTGATATACAAAACCGCTAATACGGTGCCTGCATTTAATGCGTTCTTTGCTTTTGCTTTGTTTGCCCATTCAGCTGCCTCTGCATACCTTCCTTGCTGGAGGTAAATTGCAGCCAGAGAAACCATTGCTCTGCCGTTGTCTTTCGGGTTCTTTGCAGAGGTCATGCAAATTGGCTCCGCCGCAATTGAGTCGATGAACCCAACCGGATGCGCCTTGATATCTCCGATTGCTACAGTTGTCGCTAATTGGTCGCATTCGTTTGGCGTGATGCTAGCCGGCACAGAAAGTTTACTCCATGCATCCCGTACCTCTGCTAGCAATTGTGGCGGGCTAATCGCGCCTTTGTTGGCACCAAGCACGGAATTCACCTTTGCCGGGCCGGCAGCAAGGCATTCACGTTCGAGATTCTCTTGCTCAGTTCTGATTGTTGAGGTCGTTGTGCCTTTTCGTTTGCAGGCAAGTTCCCATATCGAACGATCAAACCGCGCCTTTAGCTCAACCGTTTCTCGACTACAATTTCTTAATGCAGTCGCACGATTTTCAGCGGGAACACGTAATTGCGCAGCTTCGGCTTCGCACAAATAGCCCTGAAGGGCCGTCGGAGAGGCATTCGTCCAGATGCACTTGTTAAAATTAAAGACAATAGTCGCATCTGAACCACCTTCATTTCGGGCGTCCAATCCGCAATATGCGACCCATGGTGCATAACCGAATTGATTTGTGCCCGTGTCTCCATTGCTGACGCAACTGGACATAGAGTCTGGATTGAGTCTCTTACCGGATGCCAAATCGTTGGCACAAAGTGCAAACCGTTTAGCAATCTCAGGATTCTGTTTCTTCAAGCAAGCAAACTGCGTGGCGAACACCTTGCTGTTTTCAACTCCAGCTTCTTTTGCCTCTCCACCGCAGATGGCGATATAACGGCGGAACTCAACAACAGAAATCGAACTATCGGAGAATGCGCTTCTTGATGTTGCCGTAATTTTTGCCTGTAGGTTTTGAATTCGTTCTTCACCGCTAGGATGAGATTGTAGGAATGCCAATGCACCAGCTGATCCATAGTTCGAAATCAATAGCTGTTGTAATCGAATTGCCCCATCTGGGTTGTAGCCTGCTCGCGTCATAAACTCGATACTGGAGGCATCTGCCTCCCGCTCTTGATCGCGGGTAAAGGTATTGTCAACTAACTGAGCACCGAAATTAATTAGCTCAGTCCGGTTCCGCCCATGGCGCTGTTGATATGCATCCAGAACTTGTGCAGCTAAACCAATTATGGAAGCTCGCGCTTGGTGATTTGCCACATGATTATGGTAGACATGACCAAACTCATGCCCCATCAAGGCTGCCCACATATCTGCATCGTCGCGAATGGCTAGAATCGTATCGACATTTACCGCGACGATGCTCTTTCCATTTATCTCCGTGGCAAATGCATTAATGCCTGGTTGGTTCGTTATAACAAGTAGTGGCTGTAAGCCATACTGGTCTCCAATTTTGCGCTTAGCTTCAGCTAGCGCGACCAGTGATCGACCTGGCAAGACAATCGACAGTCCATTAGGACCGTTGAGCATGTGGCGAGTACTGAAGGCTTGCTCATCCTGAATTGACCAAAACAGTGGATTGCTTTGTGCTGACACACCAGAAATAGCGATGAGTGTCATAAGGACAACCAACAGTGCCGCACGCATTTACCTGTCCTCGATCAAAATGACATAACCAAAATAGATTATCACTCGTCAAGAGGGAATGCACGGACATGCTTGAATCGCTACTTAGGTTTCGAATGGCATTGAGATGATTCAATCCGGACCCAGATCAATCAACAATGTTGCAGACAGAGCATTCGCTATTCGGCGAATTTTTACGAGACGGATTCTGGCCTAGAGTTTGAGGTCGCCAGCGGCCGCCTTGGAGCATTCAAGTTCCCAGAAACCAGGTTGAACTGACTCGCCGGTTTGGAGAAGCCAGCGACGTCCCCCCGGAATTGAGTAGCACGTGACTTTGGAGTCCAATCCCACCATCAAGGAGATTGGACATGAAGAAGCGATTCACTGAAGAACAGATCATTGGTTTTCTGCGTGAAGCAGAGGCAGGAATGCCTATTGCGAAGCTTTGCCGCAAACACGCCTTCTCGGAAGCCAGCTACTACCTCTGGCGCAGCAAGTTTGGCGGGATGAGCGTCTCAGATGCCAAGCGCCTGAAGGAACTGGAGCTGGAGAATTCCCGGCTCAAGCGCTTACTTGCGGAATCTCTGCTGGAGAACGAGATTGCGAAAGAGGCCCTGCGAAAAAAGTGGTGAGCGCACCGTCACGACGTGATCTGGTGCGCTTCCTGATCGACAAGGGACTCAGCGAGCGGAAATCACTCCGTTTCGTTGGCATGAGCCCGAGCGCTTTCCGGTACCGGCCGGTGATGGATCGCAATACCGCCTTGAAAGAAAGGATCATCACGCTCGCTCAGCGCCACCGGCGCTACGGGGCTGGGATGATCTATCTGAAGCTGCGTCAGGCAGGAGAGGTCGTGAATCACAAGCGGGTGGATCGGCTCTATGCCGAGGCAGGTCTGCAAGTGAGAAGGCGCAAGCGGAAGAAAATCCCGGCGGCCGACCGGCATCCCTTAGAACGCCCCTTGGCGGCCAACCAGGTCTGGTCGATGGATTTCGTGTTCGATCGGACAGCAGAAGGACGTGTCATCAAGAATCTCACCGTGGTCGATGACGCGACTCATGAAGCTGTGGCCATTGTTCCTGAACGAGCACTGGGCGGTCTGCAACTAACCCGTGTTCTCGACCAGTTGGCAAAGACGAGGGGACTCCCCAAGGCGATCCGAACCGATAACGGCAAGGAGTTCTGCAGCCGGGCCATGCTGACCTGGGCGCATGCCCGTGGTGTTCAGTTGTTCCTCATCGAGCCAGGCAAACCTAACCAGAACGCCTATATCGAATCGTTCAACGGACGTTTCCGCGATGAATGTCTGAATGAACACTGGTTCACCAGCATGCGCCACGCCCAAGTCATCATCGAAGCTTGGCGGCGGGAATATAACGAGGAGCGGCCCAAGAAATCCCTTGGCGGAATGACCCCTGCTGCTTATGCCAGATCACTTGCCCAGAAATCGGTTAAATTAACCCCGGACTCTAAAGCCTACTGCTACTGAAAACGGGGGGGCGTCGAGTGCTTCAGCGACGTTCTAGATATTAGAGTGACCGCGGATACTGTAAAGCACAAAGAAAAATTTCCATGCATTGCAATTTACGCATCAGAGGGCGAGATGCCACGGATATACATCGCGGTGTCGGTAAATGAGGTCTATTTCAATCAACTAGATAGAAACGATCGCGTTACTTTCACTGTTGGCTTCTATGGCTATACAAAGCAGGACCTGATTAATACATTCTCTATGGTCGTTGAGCCACGCCTAAATGGGCTTTACCGACCACAAAATCAAATCAATGACTAAACTCAGGCCTAGTTATCCCTACCATTACAGGCCAAACAACGCTGAAAATTCTGTTGTTCCACCGAAAGCCACATTGCACAGCGAGGACTATCTGTACGTTAAAGGTCCGCTTCCCAAAAGGAAGACCGACTGCTTTGGGCACTGACGGGGCAGCCCAGTTTTATGACAGCAGCCGTCGTCACGAATTCCATCAACTTGCCCACCTCATCCGGCTCAATTCGGCCACAAACGGACACTTGGTTACCGCGCCCCAAAGCAGACATTGCCCTGGGGCAGTTGTCCGGCATATTGATGTTGTTATACTGACAGCCAATATACCAAGTGACTGAAAGCAATGTGCTTGGTGCGACATATCCGGCTTCAGCAATATCAATTGTTATACGGACCCATGCGTCCGTATAAACACTGTTAGACAACGTCAGTGAAACCATCTCGCACCCCACTAGAAGCCTCCGCAGGCAAACTGATTTCCGCTGTTCAGCGTGAGTGGCATGCTGAGGCAGGAGAACCCTCTGCCGCTGAAAGCGAAGAGGTTATGCATTCCTGCCATGGGTTGCTTCAAGCTGCGAAAGACGGCTCTCTGTCTGACATTCTTGGCTCAAAAACTGTCGCCCAGTTTCTCGGTACCCACTGGGTGGCAGCACACCCAAATGTTGGCGCCGCAATCAGCGAGTTTGAGGCTGTCGCACAAGGGCAGGCCAGTGTCTAACATTACCGTCAAAGCCGCTCCGGCCTTCGGCCTCCGCTGGACGCTGCGCGATAAAGCGCAGCGCAGCGCCCTTTACCTACAACGTTAGACCGTAATGAAGCTCTGGCACCTTATTTACCGAAGCACATTCGATTGCCCAAGATGTGATGGCACTGTTGAATATGGGCCAGGCACTGGCATTAAAGAGTATTTCGCTGATGCTTACTTGGTTCTGGCTGACCAGTTTGTTTGGGTGGCCTTGGGTGCCCTAATTGGAGGGCTTACATTTTGGTTCTTTGGTGAAATCGTAGGCTTGGCGGTATCCACCGCAATTTGGCTAGCCATCACCCGCTATTTTGCAAAGTTTCAATGCCGGAAATGTGGCGCAGTTTTCACTTGTGCTGAGTTGTTGCGGCTTTCCAAGGAGCGTAACAGCGATGAAAAACCTGTCTAACATTCCGCTCCAGCCGACAGTAAAAAAGCTACGCTTTTTGCCGTCGGCTGAGCTAGCACGTTAGGCATTCAGATTGGCCTCACCATTTACACTGTCGGTCCTAGCGATCTGCGCCATCGCATTGGCGAACGTCGTTGTGTCGGTTCAGGTCATCAAATGCCCAATGCTTTCAGCATTCCAAAAGGCGGCGCAATGCTCTATTGTTTGGCTTGCCCCAATCATCGGTGCCGTAGGCATTTGGGCCTTTCTCCGTAGCCAATACAACTGGAACAAATTCGATACGCGAGCGTACCCGGAGCATTCGGAAAAAATGGTTCTTTTAGAGTTGGACAAGTCTGAGCATGTCGGTTCAAACCACTCTGGTGCGCCCCATGGTGACTGACATGCCTATGCCTAACATTCCTGTCAAGGCGCGGCCTTGGGGCGCTGGGACGTCCCGCAAGCGGGCCACCTCTTACCTACAAAGTTAGGCTCTATTGTGAAATTCCTAGCGCTCGTTTCCGCTCTGATCTTTCTACCGATTTCTGCACATTCTGAAATCACCTTCGCGCCAGGAGCTATCAATCGCGTTCCGGTCGGTAAAGAAAAAACGCGAGGCAACACGATTCGGACCGATGCTGTTTGCACAAAGCGAGGTGGCGAGTGGTTCGCAGGTAGCGGCTATGCATTCTGCGTTTTGCCATACCCCGATGCGGGCAAACTTTGCCGCAACTCCAAAGATTGCATTGGTCACTGCACCATGCCTCTAAGCGAGGAGACCCTTGATGGAAAGCCGTTGCCAAAAGGGAAAGGCATCTGCCAACTTGACGATAGCGTTGAAGACTGTGGGCGCCCACACTTTGAAAACGGCAAAGTTATATTTTTCAACTGCGACTAAGCCTAGCATCCCGGTCGAGGCGCGGCTTCGCCGCTGGGACGCTCAGCCGATAAGCAGGCTCCGCGCCCCTCACCTACAACGTTCCTGAGCGTCCGCTTTGAAAACTCGGCAACGGCAGCAATGGGCACAAAGCACTCAGTGACGACTGGCTGCTTCCAGGAACCGGAATTTCACTGACTGTTTGCGGTTTGCGGGGGGATGGAAGGGTTCAGAGTGGAATCGGTGGCCGACTTTGGAATGGAATCACTGGCAGGGTTTTCTATGGAATCGGTGCCCGGTTTCAGGTGGAATGTCCACATAGATCACTTTGCCCTAAAGCGGACAGTTAGTTCCTTAACAGGTATGCTATTAGCGTTTTTGGCTCGTCCACTGTTGTAAAGTCGAGCCAGCCCCATTCTGTTCCACCAAACAGATAACACTTATAGGCAAGCTTGGGCATGGTGCCAACTGGAGCGACAATGAAACCGGAAATTCAACTCGATTCGCGCAAACTTTGGGGAAATGAAGCTGCCGATGATGAAAGCGCAGAGCGCCTGAACTCGTACTTCGTAATGCAACCTGTGTTTGAGAGTTTCTTTGATCCTAGCGAGCGCTTTTTAGTGGCTCGTGCGCGGAAAGGCCTCGGGAAATCAGCACTTCTAAGGGAATGTGCATTCCGTGCCGAGTTGGATGAATCAAATCTAGTTATATCAATCAAGGGGGGCGACCTAGTTGCGCAAAAAAAAGTCGAGACTCTGTCTCCTATAGAACATATTCACGACTGGCAACAGCGTATTTGCGCTGTTATCAATCGAGCCCTAGGCAGCCAAATCGGTGTTGCCTTTTCCGACGACAAAATGGCCCTCGTAGAAGCAGCCGAACTAGCTGGCCTGAAGAATCGGAATCTATTTGGCGGCCTATTCGAACGAGCAAAGGGAAAGCTTGGACTACAATCCACACAGATAGCAGACAATAAGGCGCTGCTAGGTCGCGTAATAGGAAGCGAAGAAAAGACAGTTTGGCTAATCCTTGATGATATTGATGCGACATTTGAAGGTGGAAGAGACGAAATCCGCCGACTTTCCACTTTTTTTTCTGCCTGTCGCGAACTTGCGGCCAATTTCAAGGGCGTAGTCATCCGCGCGAGCATTCGATCAGATGTCTGGACAACAATCGAACGCACCGACGAGGCACTCGACAAGGCTGATCAATATGTCCGGGACATTCGATGGAGTCGCGCTGAAACAAAGAAAATTCTAGCAGAGCGAGTCTCCAGCTATTTACGCCTAGAAAAGGGATTCTCAGATTCCGACGTTGCTAAACTTACCGATACCAAACTATGCATGCTCGTGTTCAAGAACACATTCCCTGACCAGATTCATGTTTGGTCTGTTGGGCGTCCTCGGTGGGCAGCCCAATTGGGACGAATGGCAGGCGCAGTAGCAGTTCGGACGAAAAGTAACAAGATAACAGATGGACACATCAGAGAAATCCTATTCGATTACGGCAAATATCGCTTAAACGATATTGCCCGAGAACACAAGCTTCAGTGTAGTCAGATCGAATTGATTGCAAATTCCTTCTCCAAAGGACGCGCTGCCCTGACCACGAATGAATTGCTAACACACATCCGAACCAAGGTTATCCCTAACATGCAAATCAGCATAGAAGGGCGCGATAAGCCTTCAGATCTTGAGATCGCTCGCTTCCTTTTCAAAATTGGATTCATAGTCGGTCACCAACTGTCCGCAACGGCAACGGCTCAGGAGTACTTTGCCTTTGATCAGAAGCCGGATCTCCTCGTAAATGAAGCCAACCTAGATGATGAGCTCATTTGGCGCATTCAGGCCGCGTACCACAGTGTGCTTAGGCTTCGTAACGATTTAGGCGCGGTTTTGGCCACTAGCGAGGCGTTGCCCCAAGTATCTTAAAATTTTGAATAAATGCTGTTGTCGAATTGCTTTGGACTTGTGGGCGGCCACCGACCTTTAGGCAAGGAATGGCAAACCGCAACCTTTTCCATGACTAATACGTAGGAAACCGCGCTGGCGCGGTTAGGCGGGAATTGGCAATGCCGACAGTCAACAACTGTCGGTCCCGTTTCCTGCGCCGATTAACTCTAAGTTAGATAGCATCAAAGCATGCATATTAAATTTGATTTGCCAGACGCTCCGCTAAAACCTGATGTATTTGCTCAGTATTGGCTGCGTAGCATCTTTATATGCTCCGCATCAACCCGATACGAGATCAATGCTTTGACAAGCACATACGTCAGACTTGTAAGCGCTGCGCTAGTGGAATACGAGGAAGGTAGCAAACGCCTTCGCGATTTTTGGGCAACGCATACTTCATTCAACCTTAGCGCAATGCATCGCGCAATCTCGCATTTTGAATCCTGCATTTTCAATGCAAACAGAGCAACGAATTGCTTTCGCCGCCTGCGCGGGGATCGCTTGCATGACCCAATCGCACTTGCGCTTCGGCAACAAAAATTCTCTTTTTCCCAGGATGCAATTGCCGATCGAATCCGTGGAATGCGAAACGAGATACACCACCTAGAAGACTCCGTACTTGACGGGCTAATTACCCAAGGACAGAATTTCGCGTTGAGACCAGATGGCCCTGAGGTTCCTCATCCAACAGAGGAAAATCAAACAGTAAAAACCATTGATCGCTTGATCATAGGGCCGCACGAGATTTTGTTTCGTGAGTTGCGTCAGTGGCTGCAAGAGATGACTGACGCCGTATCGAAGATTGCCGAAGTTCTCCCTAGTTCGTCTCCGCCTGCCAAAGTACCAAATGCTGTCTAACCATTCGGTGAATCGGTGCGCTCTGCAGGTAGCCAGCGATTACCCCTTTGGGCACTCTGCTGCAGTCGGACTAGGGCCGGTCAATTTGATAATTTCGTCTGGTCAGGAGGGGTGCGATTCAGCGGTCAATACAGTTCAATTCCGCAGTTTTTTATAGCGAACGCTTTGATCAAGGAACTCAGGCATATCTGGCCAGAATCTGTTACTCATGCTTAGATTTTCCTTGGCAGTTGTCACCTGCAAGTTGAACTCATTATGTAGACCGCACACCCAGTCATTGCTAATTGGCACAATGTGATGAACGTGGTGCTTGATACCGGTTTCTACAATGAGGCGATCCCTCTCCTCGTAGAACCACCATATGGCAACAAAATTTGTCCATTTAGGGATTGCTTGGTTGAGACGCCTTGTGTAATGCCCATGCCTAGCAACGTAGCGCCTTTTGGCTGCGCGAACGATCTCTGGGTGTTGTTGAGCATACGTCAGCCTTGTCGCTAGTGCCCTGACCTTATTTGCCTCATACCATTTTTTTGCAGAATTACGGCGATTTGGATCAGCGAGATAGCGCTTCCGTTCATATGAGGTGCCCCCCATAAACAGTGCCACGGGGAATTTAGTAAAGTCCGTTTTCGAGAAGGAGAATGGACTTGAAGAAGCGGTTTTCAGAAGAGCAGATCATCGGCTTTTTGCAGCAGGCAGAAGCCGGCATACCGATCAAGGAACTGTGTCGGCAACATGGCTTCAGTGACGGATCGTTCTACAACTGGCGAGCGAAGTTCGGCGGCATGTCGGTTCCAGATGCCAAGCGTCTGAAGGAATTAGAGGCCGAGAACGGTCGGCTTAAACGTCTGCTGGCCGAATCGATCCTCGATGCGGAGGCACTCAAGGCTGCTTTAGGCCGAAAACGCTGAGCCCCCAGCAAAAGCGTGAGGCAGTCATGGTGATGCGTGAATCGACAACGATTTCCGAGCGCCGTGCCTGCCTGCTGGTGGGTTTGTCGCGCACGGTCCTGCATTACGAATCGACGGCACAGCCAGAGAATGAGCAATTGCAGGCAAGACTGGTTGAGCTAGCCAGCGAGCGTCGCCGGTTCGGCTATCGCCGTCTGCATGCCTTGGTTCGCCGTGAGGGCGTTCAGGTCAATCACAAGCGTATCTATCGCCTCTACAGCGATGCCGGCCTATCGGTTCGGCGCCGCAAGAAGCGACATGGTGTGGCCGTCGAGCGGCAGGCGCTGGAATTGCCGTCCTCACCGAACCAGGTCTGGTCGATGGATTTTGTCAGTGACGCATTAGCCAATGGCCGCCGGATCAAGGTGCTGACCATCGTCGATGACTTCAGCAAGGAGGCCATCGATCTCGCTGTCGATTTCGGAATATCGGGACATTACGTGACCCGGGTGCTCGATCAGGCTGCGCGTTTCAGGGGCTATCCCAAGGCGATCCGGACCGATCAGGGACCGGAATTCACCGGCAAGGCGTTGGACCAATGGGCCTACCAGCACGGCGTGCAGCTCAAGCTGATCCAGGCTGGCAAACCGACGCAGAATGCGTTCATCGAGAGCTTCAACGGCAGGTTTCGGGATGAATGCCTGAACGACCATTGGTTTACGAGCTTGCCTCAGGCTCGTATCCTGATTGCCGCTTGGCGCCGCGACTACAACCAGCATCGGCCGCATAGCTCACTGGATTACCTGACGCCCGCAGAGTTTGCAGCCAAGCACCGATCCAGTGATCCCGACGATCCTGTCGGGAAAGGATGTCTTTAGAAGTGCAAACCAAGGACTTTTACTAAAACGCCCTTGGCACTAAATCCGGGGGCACCTCACATATTCCGAGAGATATGATGTATTTTCCTTTCGCCACTCTCGATCACCATCTGCACGACATTTTTTGCAGCGAGGATAAAGACCGTCGGGTGCATCCTTCTTTCGGTGAAACTCAACTGCACTTTTTTTCTGGCCACACTCGCAACAGCATTTTTGAATTGGCACCACTGAATCAGTGCGCGCATAGCGGCGCTTGAATGCCTCATATCGACGTAGAGCATTTTCCTCCTGCCAGAGCCTATTAGTCTCCCTTTTTCGCTCGCGATTATTCTCCGCCCATGTCGCACACAGCCTATTGTGGCAGCGCTTACAGGCGGAAAAAAATCCATCTCGCTTTCGGGAGTCTCGATAGAAGTCATCAACAGGCAATATGGCGCCACACTTTGAGCATTGCTTCAGTACACTCACTGTGCTCTCCTGCCGAGAAATGGCATGGTTACCCGAAAGAAACACCTCTCTAAAACTGTTCGATCGCGCAGATTTCTGATTTTCTCTGTTTTGCCAACCTCAACATAACAGCCACCAGATTGGGTTCCAGCGCAACGTTTTCCAGCACCGCCACGGCTTCATCAAATCGCCCTAGTTGGCGCAGCAGTTCGCCCACAGTGACGGCGATGCTATCAACATCATTAGATGCTTTATGAAGCGCCAGCAGCGATCTCATATTGTCCTCAGTCTGCTCCAGTGTCATCGGGTTCTCTATTCGGCGCCCCCGTTGCCTGTGGTTGCCAATCCACCATAGGCGCGTACGCAGGTAGATTTCGCGCGCCGGCGTTGTGGCCTTGCCTCGCTGTACCGCATTCAGAATTTCGGCAGGACGTGGTCGCTCTAATGCTGTAATAAAAAGCTCCTCATCGTGAAATGCTTGCCATGTTTTTTCTTCGGCACACAGTCCCTCATAGTGACCAGTCATGTGCGCGAGCAGCCGACGGGGCCAGCCCCAATGCAGCGACTCAGGCTCCCTTGTCGGCGCACGCCCAAGTTCGCGGGCATCCTCAACCCAGAAAATCCCGGTGCACGCCGGGCAGCAAGCCAGCGACCCAGCCTCCGGCGCCAAAAAAATGTCGGTATAGCCATCCGACCATCGTGTGGCGAGGCCGAAGGTATTGATAGAGGCGAATCGCTGCTGCAACAATTTGGACTGACAGCAGGGTGATTCGATGATGGCGGGGGCGGCAAGACGTGTCATAACCTAGGCTCAAAATATTCTTGGTCGTATTCAGTAGTTTTTCCCCAAATTCGGCAGCGAGCCAAGGGGCCTAAGGCCGCATGATAGCGGACAGACAACCACGAATGCGCCCACGGCGTTAGGTGCAACCACGGTGTTAAACACACCGTGGATTTGCATTCGGGTTTGCGTAATCTCCAAGCGCTTGCATTAGCCCTTGGCAATGGCCGTGTAATCGCTTTTTTCGGTTTCATCCCGCTGCGGCTTGTTTAGCTCATACCCCAACCCATTGGCTGCAAGATGCCCCAGCGTCAGGAGGAAGCTGTCGCAAAGGATGATTTTCTCCATAGGCATGTGGCTGGTCATCTCGTCCACTACAGTAGCCGTCTGATTTGCCTGGATGGGCGAAGTGTAGGCAATGCCGGCAAGCCTTCACCATGCCGACTACCGGCGCAGCAATGGCAATGCATCGATCCTTGTCAATAGTTTGATCGCTGAACAAAGCGCCATCCGGATCGGCCAGCGCCGCCGCATGATCCACAGCAGGCACGAACGTCACCGGCAAGTCTTTACCGTCGGTAGAGTCAATCATCCATGTACCGCACAATTCCCAAGCTTCCGCACTGACATTTTGTGAGGTATCAGGGGTATCAAGGGTGCAAGCCTTATTTGGCGGGGGTTTCGCTGATACCTCTATGGGGTTGCATGAGGTATCAGGGGTATCAGTCGCCCGGCCTTCCATTTTGGACAGCAGATCATCAAGCGCCATGATCGCCCCCTAATTTGTCGGCCTGTACCGGGTACAGCTTTATCCCTTGCCCCGCTATCCGGTAGAACTTCGCCCGCTTGCCATCAGCGCCAGGCGCAGGCAGCGCACCGGCTTCCTGTAGAACATCCAGCGCCCGATTGAAGTCAAAGCCCTTCAGTGCCTCGCGCATCCCCTCTGCCGTGAATAGGTACTCCCGGCAATCGTTTCTTTCCTTCCACCATCCGGCCCGGTCGCGTAGTGGTGCCTCATTGGTCGCATCTGCATCGGAGAATCGCCCGCTGCCGTGCCGCTCAATGAAGCCTGATACCTTCTCGAGAATTTGCCGCCGTTCGTCGTTGCCCTTGCCGCGCATGGCCCGCCAAACCCTGAAGCCTTCCGCCGCTGCCTTGAGTGCTTCGCCTTCAGGCCAGCCGGTAATGCCGTACTCGGTCGCCACTTCGCCAGCCAGCGCCAGCAACGCAAAACGCCCCGCTGCTCGTCTATCCTGCCCTTCGCCACCATCGGCAGACAGAACCGGCAAATCCTTGATCCTTTCGAGCAAGGCGCAGAAGTCCCGGCTATCGCGTGTCAGCTTTTCAAGGAAGGCTCGCCCGGCGTGTCCGTAATGGCTCACCGATGCCCGCTTGATCGCATCCGAAAAGGCCGTGCCGCTCGGCAGGTCGTGCAGCTTGTCCCATGCACCATATGTCCGCGCTGCCGGTATATCCAGCAGTCGCACCGCTTGGCCTGCCTTGGCCCGGTGCCCGCCTTCGAGCATCGTGGTGGCAATGCTACGCTCACCACTCGACAGGATGAAACAACGCCAGCGCGACACCGCCCGTGCATTGCCAGAACGCCCGGCTCGCTGCTTGCCGCGCCCATTACCCAGGCTATAGACAATAGCGCCTACCTCGCGCGGATCGCATTCGCTGATTTCATCGAGCGCCAACAGACAATCATTGAACAGCGCCGCCGCGCCCTCCATGCCGTTAGCCGTTGCCCGCCAACTGCGCCGGTAATTCGGCCCACCCCAGACCGAGCAGCCAGCCTCTAGCAAGGTCGTTTTGCCGGTGGATGAATCGCCCACGAAATGCACGCCGCCGCCTTCAGCATTGCAGCGCGCCAACATCGGCCCGGCAAAGGCGGCTGACAGCGCCAATATCAAAAGCGGATTGCCCACAGCCCGCGCCGAAATCTCTGCCTGCCAACCTTGCAGGTTTCCGCCCATCGTGTGCTCGTCGTGTCCGCGTTCGCCGCTCTGGAAAATCACACCTGAGGCCTTCGGTCCGATCACCGCATCCGGCAGAACAAAGGAATCATCACACCAGCCGACTTGCAGGGCACAGCGCATCCGGCGTTTGGGCGCCTTCGCTTGAAGGTAGGACGCCAGCAGATTACGTGCTTTCGCCGACGGATCGATTTCAACGCCCATGCTCAACAGCTCGCCACGCATGTCATCCCCCGCCCCCCGGAGCAAATCCATCGGCATGGCCCATTCGCGCCAGCGTCCGAGGGTATTTTTGAAGCGCAACAGCCGCCCAAAGTTGTTGTCGCTGCCGTCAAAAGTCACCGCTTCCACGTGCACCGGCGAGCAAATCCAAGATTGAAACAGGTTGCCATCCTTATCCGTGCTGAAGTGCCAAACCCCAGCCTGATACTTGGCTCCACCGTGTTCAAACAAATCATCAAAGATCCGGTAGGCAGGACGCTCGCTCTCGGCAGGAATCGAGTTTCCTGCTGAGCTTGATACCTCTGATACCTCGCCGGCTTCTTTGAAGGTATCAGTGAAAAGCCCGTCGTTACTGGCCTGCACCCCTGATACCTGTGATACCTCTGCTGTTTTCAACTTCTCGGCATTGGCTTCAAAAAGCCCAACAATTGCCTGCCGTACTGATTCAGCCTGGCACAGCGCCGCCATGTCGTTGAAGTCTGTCGCCCCCGCTGGTCGATCAATGCCAAAGTCAGGCAGTGCCAGCAAGCCACCCACGGATTGGGCTGCGTCGGTTGCAGCCGTGAGGCCGGGGTTGCCCTCAGTCTGGACATCGTCATCGGCGCAAAGGATCAAGGGCAGACCAGGGTACTTGTCGCGCATGGCCTTGGCTACCGCGCCCACGTTCCCGGCATTGAAGGCCACTGCTACGGGGTAGCCCGTCATCTCATGGATGGTTGCAGCAGTTGCAAAGCCCTCGGCAATACACAGCGCTACCGCGCTCCTGGGGTTGCCAATGCTGAAGTAGCAATCCTTTACCCGCCCACCGGTCAGAAAGCGCTTGTCACCATCCGGCCGGATGAATTGCAGAGAATGAATATCGCCATCGGTCCGCATAGGAATCACCAGTGAATCCTTATACAGCTTCGCGCCGCTGCTCTTGATCCGCTTGCGAACAAGGTATGGGTGGTTGTCGGGAGCGGGTCCGGCCTTCTGCCAGATCGCCGTCGCCTTGGTCTTGGCCTCTGAATGGCGTCGGGCTTTCTCGGCTTCATATTTGCGCCGCATCTCTTTCACCCTGGCCCGATGTGCGGCTTCTTCCTCAGCAGACATGGGGCGACCAATATCAGCCCGCCAACTATACGTGGTGGTTGAGCGCCAATCGCCATACCTCCCGGCGGGAATACCGTCTTCGTGCAGCACATACCAGCCTGCAAGATCCGATTTTTTGCCGTTGCTGGAAAAGCGGCGCAGCTTGCCATCGGCTTCAATATCATCCGGGGGAATCAGGCCAGCCGCTTGGATCGCTTCGCGGAACTGAGTTTTCGGCTGGGTGTAGAAGTCAGCACCGTGAATTTTATGGACCTGCGCTGCTGCTTTAAGGAGGGCGTGATTATCAGTTGGTCGATCCACCTGATGCTGGGTGATCACACCGACAATCTCGGCACATTGGCCAGTAATCGTCGGCTGGTTGGATTCGCAGCTATTCCCATCGCGGGAAACCGAGGCCTCGATCAAGCGACGGTAGTATGGGTTGGCGATGACGCGATAGTGCTCCTCGCCGTCGTTTTCGGCAGTCGCATCAACCGGCACCATCGGCGATTCGTACATCATGGACTCGAGCATCGCCTGGTCGGCTTCGTTATTGCACGCAAGTGCCATTACGCCACCACCTTTTCAATTGGCTGCGCTTTGAACCAAGCAGCGAGCTCATCGATGTCGAAGACAGTGCAGCGCGAGCTGAGGCGACGGGGTTTGGGAAAGTCGGCGCGTTCCTTGATCCAGCGCCAAAGGGTTGCGCGCCCAATGCCGAGAAATTCGGCAGCGTGCTTTGGGCGAAGTGCTTTGTTCATTGAGGGCTCCTGTTGTCCTGCATCGTTGCAGTGGAGCCATTGTTGATTTTGGCTATCCCGGCTATTGGAATAGCCGGGATATACCCGGGATATACCCGGGATATTGTCGAGACTATTCCCTCTTTAGGTTGCTGAAACGGCCTTGGAATGTTTTGAAGGCTGTGTCACATAAACCGCCATCAGTGCGAAGCCAGGTGATTGTGTCTCCATCAGCATTGATTTCAACCACGTTTCCTGTTTCATCGTTTTCAGCTATCCAGTCAAAGAGCGCGCGGGCAGTCGGTCCAGTTCTAAACTTTTTTTCGTACGAGATAACCCCGGCTTTCATGGCAAGACACAAACCATCAATCCTTGTTCTGCGAGTATTGGCCCGGACCTGCTGTTCCTTACGATTAGACGTCTCCTTAAGAGGAGCACCGGTAACCAGATTCGCTGGCGAACGTATCTGGTCTTGCGTTGTTTGAGCCGCGAGAAATGCCTCCAGCACTGATTTCGTTATCAATATGTGAGAGAAATTAACCATGCGCCCATCATGACTTCCTATCAGAGGCTCATCGGAAACCCTTGATCCATCTTTCCCACATTCAAATACAGTCATCCGTGCTGTACTAAGGCTGCTTTGCCCATGAGTCAGTAGCCTAGCCGCCATGTCCTGGGTGATTACAATCAGGCCGTCGCCTGATATGAAGTTTGGAACAGCTACAAGTGGCGCGTCGTTAATTAAAACGCGTCCATCATCTAATTCAATGGCCGCAGCTTGTGTTCTCGGGCCGGCGCTTTCTTCGCGCGCCACCCATGCCAGTTCCCCATCACCAGCATCCTTATAGCCCGGTATCGCTGCAAGTAACTCTATCTTGCCCAATCGACGTTGCTCGACAAGGTGTTCCGGGGTAAATTTTGCATCACCCGTTTGCTCTGTGAGCCAGGCCGCCGCAAGCGGTAGGGGATTCATGCCTCTAAGTTCAATCACGATTGGTGGCCTGCATCATGTCGTCGAAAAAACATTAGTCTATCGCTTTTGAAAAGGTGCCCTTTCGGGAAGACGTCACTTATATCGGCACGGCGGTGTTTGCTGCATTTTTTGCTGCGGACAACGGGATTAAATTATTGGTAACATCCCTCTTGGCAAAGGGTCGCCAAGCTTGACCTGATTCGCACACACGAGAGTCAATACGACCAAGCTGGAAAAATATTTCCTCAAGGACAGCCTCTATTTTATGTGTGTAACTTTGAGTGTAACTCGATTTTTCGAAATCCGCGTTTCATTGTGCCACAATGAAAATAACAATTTGTTCGATGCAGGCCCGGGCACCATCAGGTGAGACAAGGCTTTCCACACGGAAAGCCTTTTTTCTTTGGGGCGCCTTAAACCTTCCTAGGTACCCGCTGGCGGCGTCAATTCGGCAAGCCTTTGTTCGGCAAGCCTCAGCCGGGTAACGTCCGTCACGATAAGTTGGCAGGCTTCGCCCTCCTCTTCGGCAACACCTTCGAGCAGGACGTGAATCGGGTCGCCACCAACCGGATTCATCAGTGTCAGGGTGCAACTTTCCAGTGTATTTCGGGCAAATACATCGTCGAGAAAGCTTCTGAACATGTCCAGGCAATCGGTGGTCACGAACGGAGCAAAGTGCAAACCGTCGGGAATGCACAGCGGGCTGACCAGGAGCTTTCGGCCCAGGGCATTGGCTTTGGCAATGCGCCCCTTGCGATCCAGGGTGAAGTAGGCAACCGGCGCATACTCATAAAGGCTTGTAAACTGCTCGAGGTTCCTGGCGCTTTCGGCATAAGCCTCGGCCAGCGCATCGTTCTGCAGTTGCAGTTCAATTTGATGAACCTGCAATTCATGAAGAATTTTTAGCGCCTCCTCGACCGTCCGTGGCAAGGAATGCGAGCCGGAACTTTTTCTGGCCAGCCCTTCAGCCAGGTAGCGCAATTCGGCTGGTGATCTCATGGTCATCTTGGTAAGTTGTTTCCGTGGTCAGCTAATGGCCTTTAGCCATATCGAGCCACTTTAGCAGAAAAGCATAAAACCGATCGGGATCAACCGGCTTGACGATGTGATCACTCATCCCGGCCTCGAGGCAGGACTGACGTTCTTCCGGAAAGGCATTGGCGGTCATGGCCAGGATCGGTGTCTGAGCATACCCCGGCAGTTGCCGTATTGCCCGGGTTGCCCCCAGCCCATCAAGGTCTGGCATCTGCATGTCCATGAGGATCAAGGCATAGCGCCTGGCCTGAGCCATGTCCACGGCCTGGCGTCCATCTTCGGCAAAATCGATACAGAGTCCGCAAGGCGCCAGAATTTCGCCGGCAACCTCGCGATTGATCAGATCATCCTCGGCCAACAGCACACAGGTACCGTGATAGTGCTGCCGGATCAGGGCAGCGGCGTCGTCCGGGGCTGGTGTATCGTCCGGATGGTCGCTGGTCGCCGCCCTGACCTTGCCCAGCCTGACGGTCACCCAGAAAATGCTGCCGCCCTGCGGCCTCGATTCGACACCAGCTTCGCCCCCCATCAACTGGGCCAGGTGGCGATTGATGACCAGCCCCAGACCGGTGCCGCCAAAGCGCCGCGTGGTGCTGCTGTCGGCCTGCTCAAAGTTGGCGAACAAGCGGGCCTTCTGCTCCTCGGTGACACCAATGCCGCTATCTTCGACGGCGAAGCGGACGAGCAGACTGTCATCGTCACTCTCGATGACGCTGCCGCGCAGGGTAACTTCTCCAGCCGGCGTAAATTTGACGGCATTGCCCAGATAGTTGAGAAGCACCTGACGAAGACGGGTGACATCGCCATTGAGAAGCGCTGGCAACTGCCCGGTGTCGACCGCGAAACGCAATCCTTTGGCCGTCATCTGACCATTGATCAGCCCGCAGATATCGTCAATCAGGCTATCCAGCCTGAAGTCAGCATGCCCCAGCGTCAGCTTGCCGGCTTCGATCTTTGACAGATCGAGGATGTCATTGATGATGGTCAGCAGGTGATTGGAAGCGCCGACGATCTTGCCCAGCTTCTCGTGCTGGTCGGCATCGAGATTGCCCTTCTACAGGAGATAGGCGAGGCCGGTAATGGCATTCATCGGCGTCCGGATTTCATGGCTCATGTTGGCCAGGAAAGTACTCTTGGCACGGTTGGCCGCTTCCGCCTCGGCAACCCGCTGTTCGAGTTGCCCATTGAGGTCGGCAATCTGGGCGGTGCGCTGATCGACCAGATCTTCCAGGTGGCTTCGGTAGGTTTCCAGTTCGGCTTCGGTCCGTCGGCGCTCGCTGATATCGATCATGACCCCATTGAAAAACAGGGCAATTTCGGCCGCCACGACATCAATGTGAATATGGGATGGCGCAGCTGGCTCACCGACATTGTGCAAGGCGAGTTCACAGGACTGACGATCGGCGCTGGTGCCAACTCGCGTCAGTACGTTGCCAAAATCCGCCCGCGAACCCGGCGCCACGAAATCGGCAAAAAGACGGCCGACCAGCGACGATCGGTCGCTGCCCAGAATTTGGGCACCAGCCAGGTTGACACGGATGATCCGGCCCTGTCGATCAACGGTGAAATAGCCGACCGGGGCGAAATCGTAGAGTTCGGTATAACGGCTCAACACGCTATAAAGCGTAGCGTGAGCCTCGGTCAGCGCGCTGTTCGGCATCTCCAGTTCGATCTGATGGACCTGGAGTTCGTGCACCAGTCGCAGCAGTTCCGGATTGCTCTCACCAAGCAGCGGATTGGCATTCCGGACAGCAAGTTGAGCCTCGGCCGCACGGCGTAATTCGCATCCATCGTCCATAAGGGCCATGACTAATCCTTGCCTGGTCGACCAATGCGCCGAAGCTCCAGCTCCAGTTGCTTGGCGCGGCTGATGTCGTTGAAAGTGATGACGACGCCATCGATAACGTTTTCGAGTGTCCGGTAGGGCATGATCTTGACTTGAAACCAGCGCCCGTCGCGGGTGACAACTTCACGGTCGGAGTACACCAGGGTCCGCAACACCTCCTCAGCCGTAGCCGGCAATTCCGGATAGTCGAGATCGGTGACAATGTCCGACAGGGACCGCCCGACATCCCCCGGAATCAGCTTGAACAGGCGCGTCGACTGAGTCGTGAAGCGCCGGACGTGGAGTGCATTGTCGAGGAAGATGGTGGCGATGTCGGTGCTGTTGAGCAGGTTCTTCATGTCGTTGTTGGTGCTTGATAGCTCATCCACCTTCGACTGCAACTCGACATTGACCGTCTGCAGTTCCTCGTTCAATGACTGCATTTCCTCCTTGGAGGTGGTCAGCTCCTCGTTCGCCGACTGAAGTTCCTCATTGGTCGATTGCAACTCTTCATTGGCTGACTTGAGTTCTTCCTGCGAACTTTGCATTTCCTCGCGCAGTGTCTGCATCTCCTCATGCACCTGGATCAGCGATTGTTCCAGCTCGGCTTCGCGCACGCCCTTTTTGCTGCCGCGTTTTCCCACAGCGGTGGCCGCTTTCGCCGGCGGCGTCGCCACATCGGCAAAAACCAGCATCGCCATGCCACTCAACACCGCCGGCTCGGTAATCGGCTGCACCGTCAGATCGACAACCTGCGTACTGCCATTGGTGCCGATGGAAAGATTGCGGCAGATAATGGTTTCGCCGCTGCGCAGCGCTTTGGGCAGGGCCAGCGAAATTTCCTGACGGAGGCCTTCGCGGGCCATTGCGTGAATGTTCCAGTTAACCTTGCCGGCTGGCGGTTCGAGATATTTGCCAGTGCGGCCGCTGATATAGACCAGATCGCCGCTGGCCGTGACCAGAATGGCAGCCGGTGCAAAATTCTGGAGCAACAGATCGTTGGCTAAATTCTGCAGATTGGCGGTAACGAGTTCGGGCCGGTTATCCATGATGGGGGCGCTTAGCGAGACAAAGTCACGGGTTGGAAACTCAAGGGATCTGGCGCGAAGCAGATTGTCGCTGCGCCGGAACAGGCGCGCTTTGGCTTCCAGCGGCACGAACAGGTCGGAAAAGCTGCCGATCGACTCGGCGCTGCCCAGCACCAGCACGCCACCCGGCTTGAGGCTGTAGTGAAAAAGGGGAAACACCCGCTTCTGCAACTCCGGACCGAGATAGATCAGCAGGTTGCGGCAGCTCAGGATGTCGAGCTTGGTGAACGGCGGGTCGATGATCAGGTCATGCGGGGCGAACACCACCATTTCGCGGATTTCCTTGCTCACCCGATAACCAGCGCCTTCCGTGACAAAGAAACGCTTGAGGCGCTCCACCGATACATCGTTGGCGATTGTCGCCGGATAAACCCCACGGCGGGCCTTTTCGATGGCATCGGCATCGAGATCGGTAGCAAAAACCTGCAGGGAATAGCGGGCCGGCAACTCGAGTCTGGCCAGGGTTTCGCGAAAGGCGATGGCCAGCGAGTAGGCTTCCTCGCCGGTCGAACAGCCAGCCACCCATGCCCTGAGCGCGGCGCCATCCGGGTAGGTGGCAAGCAATTCGGGCAACACCGCAGCCTGCAGATAGTCCCAGGTCGCCGGGTCACGGAAGAAACTGGTCACACCGATCAGCAGTTCCTTGAACAACAGATCAACTTCCTGCGGATTCTCGCGCAGGTAGCGCACGTAATCGGCAATCCGGTCAAGCTGGTGGATCGCCATGCGGCGCTCGACCCGGCGATAGACCGTGGTTTTCTTGTAAAGCGAGAAATCATGGCGGGTGCGGGCCCGCAGCAGAATGCAGACTTTATCGAAGGCCGATTTCTGATCCGCCGTCTCGACCTCACTTGCCGGAGTGGTGACAGGTCCCGACGGGCGCAGGTGATGCAGGGTTTCAATCAGGCGCGGTGCCATATCCTCCGGCGCGGCAACGATGTCGGCCACCCCGGCCGCAATGGCGTGCTTCGGCATGCTGTCGAACTTGGCGGTGGCCGGTTGCTGGACAAGCGTCAGGCCGCCCTGCTCCTTGATCGCCGCCAAGCCCAGCGTGCCGTCCGAACCCATGCCGGAAAGAACGATGCCAATGGCCTGTTCGCGACGATCGTCGGCCAGGGCATGAAAAAAGGAATCAATCGGCAGGCGCAGGCCACGCGGGGCTGATGGCTCAAGCAGGTAAAGGCAGCCCCGCAGAATGGAGAGTTCGGTATTGGGCGGAATCACATAAACGCAATCGGGCTTGACCCTGAGGCGATTCCTCGCCGGCCTCACCGGCATGAGCGTCACCCGCTGCAGCAGCTCGGACAGCATGTCGATGCGGTCGGGATCAAGGTGCTGGACGACCACAAAGGCCATACCACTGGACGGGGGAACGTGCTTGAGAAACTGTTCCAGCGCCTCCAGCCCGCCGGCCGAAGCGCCAATGGCGACAATCGGGAACGTACCGGGAGAGCGCCTCGATGGGGCGGCGACGGGCTTTTTCGAGTCTCCCGTGGATTTTTTTATGGTTTTGTTCGGCATTCGCAGCGGCCCACGGAAATCATCGCCTGTGGCAGGCTTTGAGACAGTGTTTCAATGTGCGCTATCCCGCCCGATTAGGCAAGGACAATACCGGGCAAGTTTGCATAAAATCAATAACACGGATTGGCTTTTTGCCCGTCGGGCCTTAAATTAGCCGCCTCACCCATGCTGCCCGAGCCGATGCGTCCCTTCTTTCTTGCTGTTTTTCTGTTTTTATCGATCTCCGGCTGCGCCGTGGTCAGCGTGGCAGATGCCGCCGTGACGGTGGTGTCGACGACGGTCAAGGTTGGCGCCACGGTGGTTGGCACGACCGTCGACGTGGCCGCCGCCGGGGTCAAGGCAGTCGCCGGCAGCGACAAGGCGAAGACGGACTAGAAGCATCTTCGCCGGCCTCCGGCTATCGGCGCTGGCCGTAGCTACAATTCTTTTCAAATTCCACCCCCTGCACCCAGTGCTTACCTGGCCTCGCCGGCGATAGTGTTGATGCCGATGGCAATATGCCATCGGCATATTTTTTTTACATTCGATCTCTTCGAAAGGAATGTATGAAAACACTGATCAAGGCACTGCTACTGGGCGGCAGCCTGCTCGTCACGGCACAGGCTATCGCGCAGACCCCGGCCAACCCCGATGCACCGCAGGCCGCCAAGAAAAAACCTTTCCAGACGCCGGCAACAGAAGCCCCCGGCGGTGGAAATGGCAAGGTATGGGCCAACGCCGGGTCGAAGGTCTATCACTGCCCGGGCACCCGGTTTTACGGCAAGACCAAGGCCGGCACCTACATGAGCGAAGCCGATGCCAAGGCCGGCGGGATGCACGCAAAGGGCAAAAAAGGCTGCTCCTGAACCGGCGCATAGGCAGGCAAAAAATGCCCCGCGATCTGGCGGGGCATTTTTTGCCTGGCGAAAGCCCCAGCCAAGCAGCTTCGAAGAGAATAAAACAGCCCGGTGATAGAATGTGCGCCCTTCCGTAGACCATGCACCGCTGCCGGAAGGCTGTTCGCCGCACTCAATTTCTCGTTCGCCCGCTGCACTCTTCAAAACGGATTCTGCCCATGTCGTTGACCGTCGACGACTTCGACTTTCCCCTCCCCCCCGAACTGATCGCCCAGCACCCCGCCGCCGAGCGCCGGGGCAGCCGCCTGCTGCATGTCTGTGCCGGACAAACCGTTGACCGGAAATTTGCCGACCTGCCCGGCCTGCTCAAAGCCGGCGACCTGCTCGTCTTTAACGACACCCGCGTCATCAAGGCACGCTTTTTTGGCCAGAAAGATACGGGCGGGCAGGTCGAGATCATGCTCGAACGCATTGTCGATGCGACCCATGCCATCTGCCAGATTCGCGCCAGCAAGGCCCCCAAGACCGGTTGCAAAATGCGTCTGGCTGACGCCTTCGACGTCTGCATGACGGGTCGGGCCGGTACTGACGGTGACTTTTTTGCACTGGAACTGGTCGATGCCGGCGATTTTTGGGAACTGGCCGAGCAATACGGCAAATTGCCGCTGCCGCCCTACATCGAACACCCGGCCGAAGGCGCTGACGAAACCCGCTACCAGACCGTCTATGCCCGCCAACCCGGGGCCGTCGCCGCACCCACCGCCGGCCTGCATTTCGACGAGGCGATGCTCGAGGCACTGCGCGCACAGGGTGTCAAAACCGCCTTCCTCACCCTGCATGTCGGGGCCGGCACCTACCGGCCAATGCGCGTCGAAAAAATTGCCGATCACCGCATGCACAGCGAGCGCTTCGAGATTCCCGCTGCCACAGCTGCAGCAATTGCCGCCACGCATGCTGCCGGCGGTCGCGTCATCGCCGTTGGCACGACTAGCCTGCGCGCCCTCGAATCAGCCGGCAATGATGATGGCACGGTACGTAGCGGCGGGGCTGAAACCAGCATTTTTATTACCCCCGGCTACCGCTTCAAGGTGGTCGACCGCCTGATCACCAACTTTCACCTGCCGAAATCGACGCTGCTCATGCTCGTTTCAGCCTTCGCCGGTTACGACCACATCCGCGCCGCCTATGCCCATGCCGTGGCCGACCGCTACCGCTTCTTCAGTTATGGCGACGCCATGCTCCTGGAAAAAACCGATGCAATTTGATCTCCTCAAGACCGATGGCGCCGCCCGCCGCGGCACCCTGACCCTGGCCCACGGCCAGATCCAGACCCCCGTCTTCATGCCGGTCGGCACCTACGGCACGGTCAAGGCGATGACGCCGCAATCGCTGCACGACATCGGCGCGCAAATCTGCCTCGGCAACACCTTTCACCTCTGGCTGCGCCCGGGGCTGGACGTCATCGCCGCGCACAACGGCCTGCACGACTTCATGAACTGGCAGAAGCCCATCCTCACCGACTCCGGTGGTTTCCAGGTCTTCTCGCTCGGCGCCATGCGCAAGATCACCGAGGAAGGCGTCAAGTTCAGCTCACCGCACGACGGCGCCAAGCTTTTCCTGACCCCGGAAATCTCGATGCAGATTCAGAAGGTGCTCAATTCCGACATCGTCATGATCTTCGACGAATGCACGCCCTACCCGGCCAGCCACGAAGAAGCCGCCAAGTCGATGCGCATGAGCATGCGCTGGGCGCGCCGCAGCCGCGACGAACACAACAAGCTGGAAAACAGCAACGCCCTATTTGGCATCATCCAGGGCGGCATGTATGAAGACCTGCGCGACGAATCGCTGGCCGGCCTCGACGACATCGGCTTCGACGGCATGGCCATCGGCGGCCTTTCGGTCGGCGAACCGAAGGAAGACATGGTGCGCGTCCTCGCCCATGTCGCGCCGCGCATGCCGACGCACAAACCGCGTTATCTGATGGGCGTCGGCACCCCGGAAGACCTTGTCCGTTCGGTGGCTGCCGGCATCGACATGTTCGACTGTGTGATGCCCACCCGCAACGCCCGCAACGGCCACCTGTTCACCCGCTTCGGCGACGTCAAGATCAAGAACGCCCGCTACAAGCTCGACACCGGCCCGCTCGACCCGAGCTGCACCTGCTACACCTGCACCCAGTTCACCCGTTCCTACCTGCACCACCTCTTCCGCCACGGCGAAATCCTCGGCGGCATGCTCAACACCATCCATAACCTGCATTTTTATCAGGTGATCATGGCCGAAATGCGCGCCGCCATCGAAAGCGGCACGTTCAGCCAATGGTCCGACGAGTTTGTCCGCAAACGGTCATCCGGCGAGTGATAGAATCGCGCGTTCTGAATTTCTTAGTTATCCGGAGTTACAACCATGATTAGTCTTGCCCACGCTCAAACCGCTGGTGCTGCTGCCGACCCGACGGGTGGCCTGATGCAGATGCTGCCGATGATCCTGATGTTCGTCGTCCTGTGGTTCCTGATGATTCGCCCGCAGATGAAGAAGACCAAGGAACACAAGGCATTGCTCGAAGCGCTGACCAAGGGCGATGAAGTCGTCACCCAGGGTGGTATCGTCGGCAAGGTCGTCAAGGTCGGTGACAGCTACGTCACCGTCGAAATCGCTACCGGCACCGAAGTCGTCCTGCAAAAGCCGGCCATCGGCCTGGTTCTGCCCAAGGGCACGCTGAAGTCGCTGTAATCACCCCAAAAGGCGGCATCGTGCCGCCTTTTTCGCTTTGAAGCCGCCATGAATCGCTACCCACTCTGGAAGTACATCACCATCGCCATCGCGCTGTTGCTGGGCTTCGTCTATACCCTGCCCAATTTCTTCGGCGAATCGCCGGCAGTACAGGTTTCCAGCGCCAAGGTCACCATCAAGGTCGATGCCAAGACCCAGGCCCGTGTCGAGGACGCCCTAAAGAGCGCCGGCATCACCCACGATGGCATCCAGCTCGACTTCAATGGCGTCAAGACCCGCCTGAAGGACACCGACACCCAGCTCAAGGCCAAGGATGTCCTGGAAAAGACCTTCAACCCGAACGCCGCCGATCCGCAATACGTTGTCGCCCTCAACCTGCTGGCCGCCTCGCCGCAGTGGCTGACTTCGCTGCATGCGCTGCCGATGTATCTCGGTCTCGACCTGCGCGGTGGTGTGCACTTCCTGCTGCAAGTCGACATGAAGGGCGCCCTGACCAAGAAGCTCGATTCGACCTCGGCCGACCTGCGCACCGTCATGCGCGACAAGAACATCCGCCACGGCGGCGTGAACCGCGAAGGCGAGCGCATCGTCGTCAAGTTCCGCGACACCGATACCCGCGACAAGGCCCGTTACGCCATCGGCGATAGCCAGCCCGACCTGCTCGTCAGCGAACAGGGCGACGCCAGCGAGCCGAAGCTGGTTGCCACGCTGAAGCCGGAAGCCCAGAAGAAGCTCGGCGAATTTGCCCTCAAACAGAACATCACTACCCTGCACAACCGGATCAACGAACTCGGCGTCGCCGAGCCAGTCATCCAGCAGCAGGGTGCCGACCGCATCGTCGTCCAGTTGCCCGGCGTGCAGGACACGGCCAAGGCCAAGGACATCCTCGGCCGCACCGCGACCCTCGAAATCCGCATGGTCGATGACTCGACCGGCGCACTCGAAGCGGCTCTCGCTGGTAACCCGCCGTTTGGCTCCGAGGTCTACAACGAACGCGGCGGCCAGCCCCTGCTCGTCAAGAAACAGGTTGTCCTGACCGGCGACCGCCTGACCGATGCCCAGCCCGGCTTCGACAACCAGACTAACGAAGCCGCCGTGCACCTGACGCTCGACTCGGCCGGCGCCCGCATCTTCAAGGACATCACCCGCGAGAACGTCGGCAAGCGCATGGCCATTCTGCTCATCGAAAAGGGCAAGGGCGAAGTCGTCACGGCCCCCGTCATCCGCAGCGAAATCGGCGGTGGCCGCGTGCAGATTTCCGGCCGCATGAGCACCATGGAGGCCAACGACACGGCGCTCTTGCTGCGCGCCGGTTCGCTCGCTGCGCCGATGGACATCATCGAGGAACGCACCATCGGCCCGTCGCTCGGCGCCGAAAACATCCAGAAGGGCTTCCATTCGACGATGTGGGGTTTTGCCGCCATCGCCGTCTTCATGATCCTTTACTACCAGATGTTCGGTGTCGTTTCGGTCATTGCCCTGGCGTCCAACCTGCTTTTCCTGGTCGCCATCCTGTCGCTGCTGCAGGCCACGCTGACCCTGCCGGGCATCGCGGCTATCGCCCTGACGCTCGGTATGGCCATCGACGCTAACGTGCTGATCAACGAACGGATCCGCGAGGAACTGCGTAGCGGCATGCCGCCGCAGGGGGCGATTTCGGAAGGTTACGAACGTGCTTTCGCGACCATTCTCGACTCCAACATCACCACCCTGATCGCCGGCCTCGCCCTGCTCATCTTCGGCTCCGGCCCGATTCGCGGCTTCGCCGTGGTCCACTGCCTGGGCATCCTGACCTCGATCTTCTCGTCAGTCTTCGTCTCGCGCGGCTTGGTCAACCTGATCTACGGCAGCCAGAAGAAATTGACCAAGGTGGCCATCGGCCAACTGTGGAAACCCGGCACCACGGCCACCCCCGGCAAATAAGAAGGAAAGACGAACATGGAATTCTTCCGCATCCACAAAGACATTCCCTTCATGCGCCATGCGCTGAAGTTCAATGTCATTTCGCTCATCACCTTCCTGCTCGCCGTCGTCTTTCTGTTCACCAAGGGCCTGCACCTGTCGGTTGAATTCACCGGCGGCACGCTGATCGAAACGCACTACCAGCAGGCGGCGGATCTCGAGAAGATTCGCGGCGCGCTGGGCAAGGCCGGTTTCTCGGACTATGCCGTGCAGAACTTCGGTTCGTCGCAGGACGTCATGATCCGCCTGCCGCTCAAGGCTGATCAGAGCAGCAACCAGATCGGCGAATCGGTCATGAAGTCGCTGGAAGCCGAAGCGCCGGGTGCCGAATTGCGCCGCGTCGAGTTCGTCGGCCCGCAGGTCGGCAAGGAACTCGCTGAAAATGGCGCGATGGCGCTGTTGCTCGTCGTCATCGGCATCGTCATCTACCTCGCCTTCCGCTTCGAATGGCGCTTCTCGGTGTCGGCCATCATCGCCAACCTGCACGACGTCATCATCATTCTTGGCTTCTTCGCCTTCTTCCAGTGGGAGTTCTCGCTCTCGGTGCTGGCGGCGGTACTGGCCGTACTCGGCTACTCCGTCAATGAATCGGTGGTGGTCTTCGACCGGGTCCGTGAAACCTTCAAGAAGGTGCGCGGCCTGACCACCCCGGAAGTGCTCGACCACGCCATTACCAGCACGATCAGCCGGACCATCATCACGCACGGCTGTACGCAGCTGATGGTGCTGTCGATGCTCATCTTCGGCGGCGAAACCCTGCACTACTTCGCCATGGCGCTGACCATCGGTATCTGCTTCGGCATCTACTCCTCGGTCCTCGTCGCCAGCCCGCTGGTCATGTGGCTGGGTGTTTCGCGCGAGCAATTCATCGTCAAGCCCAAAGTTGTCGAAGGTGCCAACGAAGAAGGCGCGGTGGTATGAAGAAGGTTCTGGTCTGGGATCTGCCCACCCGGCTATTTCACTGGCTGCTGGTTGCCGCTATCGCCGGGGCCTATTTCACCGGCGAGAACGGCGGCAATTGGCTGGTCTGGCATGAACGCCTGGGCATCCTCATCGTCGGCCTGATCGCCTTCCGTCTGGCCTGGGGCTTCGCCGGCTCAACCTACGCCCGCTTCGCCACCTTCGTGCGCGGCCCGGTTGCCATCAAGTCCTACCTGGCCGGCCAGTGGCAAGGTCTCGGTCACAATCCGCTGGGCGCCCTCTCGGTCCTCGGCCTGCTCACTCTGGTTGCCTTGCAGTTCAGCACCGGCCTGTTTGCCCAAAACGACGACACCGGCTTCGCCGGCCCCTTCTACGCTCTGGTCAGCGACCAGTTGGGCGGACTGGCGACCAGCCTGCACCACAAGATATTCGACGTGCTGATGATTCTGATCGGACTGCATGTCGCCGCCATCGTTTATTACGTGCGGGTCAAGAAGGACAATCTGGTCAAGCCAATGATCACCGGCCACAAGGAAGTCAGCCACGGCGATAGCGCCCGCGGTGGCAGTCTGCCTGCGCTGATCTTTGCCCTGCTGGTCGGCCTGGCCGCAAGCTACGGCGCCTCCGGTGCCTGGGTGGAGAAGCCCCCCGCCCCACCGGCGGCAGCAACGCCAGCCTGGTAAAAAGAAAGGCCGCCCATGGGCGGCCTTTCTTTTGGTGCGATCAATCCCGCCGATCAGTGTTCGTGGTTGTGCTCTTCCTCGCGGAATTTCTCATGGCAGGCCTTGCAGCTTTCGCCGACCTTACCGAACTGCACCTTCAACGCGGCAGCATCACCAGTGGCGGCAACCTTGGCCAGTTCGTTGGCTTCCTTGTTGAAGGCAACAGCCACCTTGCCGACGCCTTCCTTGTCGGTGAACAAAGCTGCCTTGGCACGCGTGGTCTCCCAGCCCTTGCCCTTGTCGCTACCCGGAACGTAGAGCGCGCCCATGCCGGAATTGGCCGTGGCGGCGATGACGTTGGCGGCGGCAATGGCCTGTTCCTTGTTGAAGGAAGCCGGATTGTCGATGAGCATGCCTTTGAGCTTGCCCATATTCCAGGCCATGAAGGTATAACCAGACTGACGGAACTTGATCGCGTCACTGGTCTTGAGTTGAGCCGATGCCGTACCGGCGATGGTGAGCGCCAGAGTGGCGAGCAACAGCTTTGATTTCATGCGGATTCTCCGTTATTAGAGGGTAAAAAATAGCCTGACATCGGGTTAACGAGTTCAGGCCATTACTTATTCCATCGAAATTATAAGGGCTTGAAGCCCGAATCAGATTTCAAATATGTGTTTGACACGCAGCGCCGGTGCGCCTTGTTCGATGGCGATGAGGCGGGCGATATTCGGATGCTTGCCGGGGTTGAGGCGCTCGTCTTCAGTATGCTCGGCAAAAATTTCCATGCCTTTCCTGGCGGCCTCGGCATTGATCGAACCATAGGTCTGGGCCAGGTGGTTGTAAACTGCCAGCGAACCCTGGCTGCCCGGCTTGTTTTCAATGCTGGCGACCAGCACATCGTCCTTGTCGAGCAGGTTGATGGCGGCAAGATGGGAGATGCCGGGGAGCTTTTTCAGATTTTCAGCAAAAGACATTTATTTCCATTCCCGTTTGGCTTTGACCAGGCCGACGATCAGCCCGGTGGTGAAGGTGACGGCCGGAATGATGAAGGCAATCGCCTTGATGCCGCGCTCCGGGCCGAATTGAAAGAGCAGCCAGACCGTCGGCAGCAGGCCGAGGCCAAGCCCGAGCAGGCCGCCCCGAATGCCACCGTTGATCACTTGCCGGTCGGTAGTCTTGTGCTCACCGGTGCAATGCGGACAGTAAATGGCATCGGCCGGCACTTCCTGACCGCATTGGCTGCACTGCATTTAGATACGCTTGGCGAGTTCAGCCGCCTTGCCGGTGTAGTCCCAGGGCGTCAGCTTGAGCAGGTCTGCCTTGGCCGCTTCGGGGATGTCCAGCGTCGACACGAAGGCCTGCATGCCGTCACGCGAAACGCGGGTGCCACGGGTCAGCTCCTTGAGCTTTTCGTAGGCGTTGGGCACGGCGTAGCGGCGCATGACCGTCTGGATCGGCTCGGCGAGCAGTTCCCAGTTGGCGTCGAGATCGGCCTTCATGATGTCGACATTGACTTCCAGCTTGTTCAAGCCCTTGAGCAGCGAGTCGTAGGCGAGCAGGCTGTAGCCGAGGCCGACACCCATGTTGCGGAGCACCGTCGAATCAGTCAGGTCACGCTGCCAGCGCGAAATCGGCAGCTTCTCGGCAAGATGCTTGAGGACGGCATTGGCCAGGCCGAGATTGCCTTCGGAGTTCTCGAAGTCGATCGGATTGACCTTGTGCGGCATGGTCGATGAACCGATTTCGCCGGCCTTGACCTTCTGCTTGAAGAAACCGAGGGAGATATAGCCCCAGATGTCGCGGTCGAGGTCGATCAGGATGCTGTTGACGCGGGCAAAGGCGTCGAACAGTTCGGCCAGCGCGTCGTGCGGCTCGATCTGGATGGTGTAGGGGTTGAAGGTCAGGCCGAGCGACTCGACGAAACGCTTGGCAAAACCTTCCCAGTCGTAGCCGGGGTAGGCGATGAGGTGGGCGTTGTAGTTACCGACCGCACCATTGATCTTGCCAAGCAGTTCAACGGCAACGATACGGGCGCGGGCGCGCTCCAGGCGATAGGTGACGTTGGCCATTTCCTTGCCGAGCGTCGTCGGCGTGGCCGGCTGGCCGTGGGTGCGGCTCATCATCGGCACCTCGGCATTGACGTGAGCCAGCTCGCGCAGGCGGGCGATGACCTTGTCGAGGGCTGGCAGCATGCCCTGTTCGCGGGCCCCCTGGCACATCAGCGCGTGCGACAGGTTGTTGATGTCTTCGGAGGTGCAGGCAAAGTGGATGAACTCGCTGACCTTGGTCACTTCGGCATTGCCCTTGGTGTTCTTCTTGATCCAGTACTCAAGCGCCTTGACGTCGTGATTGGTGACGGCTTCCTCGGCCTTCACTTCGGCCGCTTGCTCAACCGTGAAATTGGTAACCAGGGCATCGAGTTCGGCCACGGTAGCTGGCGAAAATGCAGCGATTTCGGTGAAATGCGGCTCGGCGGCCAGGGCCTTGAGCCACTCGATCTCAACCTTAAGGCGCGCCTTGATCAGGCCAAACTCGGAAAAATGCTCGCGCAGGGCGTCAACTTTGCCGGCGTAGCGGCCATCGAGCGGGGAAAGGGCAGTCAGCGGATTGAAAGTCATCGGGGCATCCTTTTCGGTAAGCCGGACATTTTACCTGCCCGGAGAAGCCCTCGCCATACGCTATAATCGAAGTCCCCAAATCACAGAGCTCACGATGAAGCTGATCGGCTCCCACACCAGCCCGTTTGTCCGCAAAGTACGGATCGTTCTGGCTGAAAAAAAGATCGACTACGAACTCGTCATCAATTCTCCCTGGCTTGAAGACAGCACAGTTCCCGACATCAATCCGCTGGGCAAGATCCCGGTGCTGGTCCTTGACGACAACACGCCGCTGTTCGACTCGCGGGTCATTGTCGAATACATCGACAACGTCACCCCCAACAACAAGCTCTTCCCGGCCCCCAACCGCGAACGGACCGAGGTCAAGCGCTGGGAAGCCCTGGCTGACGGGCTGTGCGATGCAGCCGTGGCGGCCCTGCTTGAAGGCAAGCGCCCGAAGAAGGAACAGAGCGCCAGCTGGATCAAGCGTCAGCAGGACAAGGTGACGCGCAGCCTGGCCTTCATGGCCGGCGAACTGGGCGACAAGACCTTTTGCATGGGCACCCACTTTTCGATGGCCGACATTGCCGTCGGTACGGCGCTCGGCTATCTGTGCTTCCGCTTCCCCGACATTGCCTGGCAGGAAAGCCACCCGAATCTGGCCAAGCTCTACGACAAGCTGCTGCAACGTCCGCCCTTTGCCGACACCGTTCCGCACGACTGACCGAAAAGGCGCCGCTGGCGCCTTTTTTTCGCCCCGACCATGCAAAAGTCATGGCAAACTGATCAGCCCGACCGCCAACAAGCCCATCGACAGGATTCACGCCCCCGTTCCCCATTAGAGATCAGCCTGGCCCATGAGTGCATCAACCCCTTCTCCCCACGGCGAGCAACTGCGCGAAGCGCTGATTGACGAGGCTTACCATCAGGGCTACGGCGGCATTCCGATGACCCTGATCGTCATTGGCGGACTGATCATCATTCACTGGATCAACGCCGGCGAATTGCTCAACCCGTGGTGGCTGGCCGGCGCCCTCACCCTCACCATCGCCCGCCTCCTCAGCCTGCTGCGTTTCGCCAATGAAAAGCAGACCATGTCGGTCAGCCAGAAGGAGTCGCTGTTTGTCGTCCCCGTCATCCTCATGGCCCTGCTCTGGGGGGCGCTCGCTCCGCTGACCTTTGCTGCAGCCAACACCATCGAGCGACTGACCATGGTCTGCGTCCTCTCCGGCATGGCCGGCGGAGCGGCCACCGTACTGGCCCCACTGCGCTGGTCGGCACGGTTTTACCTGACCTGCTGCCTGGTCCCCATTTCCATCCTGATCTTCGATGCTCCCGGCGGCGGCCCGGCCCTCAGTGGCCTGGCCCTCGGCTTTCTCGGCATCATGTTCGTCAGCCATGGCCAGGCCCGACGGATGCTGGTCGAGGCCAAGACCAGCCTGTTCGACAAGCAATCGCTGCTGACTGATGCCTACCGGCAACAGGAAGTGGTCAATCGGCTCAACGCCGCCCTGGAATCCTCCCAGGCCGCCCTGCAGGATCACAACATCCGCCTTGAGCAAGTGGTCGAGGAACGCACCGCACGTATCCGACTGGCCTTCTCGGTGATCGAAAACACGGCCGAAGCAGTCATGGTCATCACCGCCGAGGGCAAGATCATTGAAGTCAATCCGGCCTTCACCAACATAACCGGCTATACACCGGACGAGATCATCGGCCAGCCGGCCAATATCCTGCAGGCCAGCATCGACGACCAGTCGGCCTATGCCGAGTTGTGGCGCGAGCTGATCGAAACGGGCAAGTGGTCAGGAGAACTGTGGAGTTCGCGCAAGGATGGCAGCCTCTTTCTAGAGCGGCGCTCGATGGATGCGGTGCGCGACAAGCGTGGCCGGGTCACCCATTACGTCGCCGTTGCCAGCGACGTCACCGATGCCCATCACAAGGATGAACAGCTCCGGCACATGGCCAATCACGACCCGCTGACCGGCCTGCCCAATCGCGCGTTGTTGCTTGAGAAACTCAAACAGGGCATCGCCCAGGCCAGTCAGAACTCGGCCAAGCTGGGGGTATTCTTTCTCGACCTTGATCATTTCAAGAGCATCAACGACAGCCTAGGTCATCATATCGGTGACATCCTGCTGCGCGAGATATCCGTCCGTCTCAAGGGCTGCATTCGCCTTTCCGACACCCTGGCCCGCCTGGGCGGTGACGAGTTCGTCGTCATCATGAACAATGTCAGGGATACCGAAGACTGCTCACGACTGGCCCGAGCCCTGATTACCGCGCTTGAGCCGCCACTCGAGTTGAGCGAAACGGTCATCCACATCCGCACCTCGATTGGTATAGCGGTTTATCCCGATGACAGCGACGATGCCAACACACTGATGAAAAATGCCGACATGGCGCTCTACGCGGCCAAGGCGGCCGGCCGGGGCACATTCGCCTTTTTCCAGCAGGACATGTCCACGCTGGCCAAGCAACGACTCGAATTCGAATACGAGTTGCGCGAGGCGCTGACCAACCGGGAACTGACCCTGCACTATCAGGCCAAGGTACACGCCATTGACCGGACCGTCGAAGGCTACGAGGCACTGATCCGCTGGAACCACCCGAAAAAGGGTCTGATTTCCCCCGAGCAATTCATTCCCATGGCCGAAGATGCTGGACTGGTCGATCTGATCGACCACTGGGTCGTCTCCGAGGCCTGCCGGCAAATTGCCGATTGGCATGCCCGTGGCTTTGGCTGGCAGCGGGTTGCGGTCAACATCTCGTCGCGCCAGTTCCAACATGAAAATCTGGTCGCCCTTTTTCTCAAGGCCAGTGCCAGTCACGGCATTCCGGCCACGCTGATCGAGGTGGAGGTCACCGAAAGCTTCATCATGACGCAGCCGGATAAGGCCATCGCCACCTTGCAGGCTCTTCAGGCGGCAGGCATCACCGTTGCCATCGATGACTTCGGTACGGGCCACTCGAGCCTGGCCTATCTGCGCACGCTGCCGATCGACGTCGTCAAGATCGACCGGATGTTCATCATGGAAGCCGTCAACGACCCGGTTTCGCAGGCCATCATCAAGGCCATTGTCGACCTGTGCACGACACTCGATCTCGAGGTCGTTGCGGAAGGGGTCGAAACCTACGCTCTGGTCGACATGCTCTGCGAGGCCGGCTGCTACATCCTGCAGGGACACTACTTCAGCAGTGCGGTCGCGCCGGCAACGCTCGAAGCCCAATGGTCACAAGGCAGCGGCGAGATCCTCCCGGTCGCCGAAAAAACCGGCGAGCCGGTCGATACCGCTAGCGAATAACGCCCCCGCCAAGACAGACACGGCTCTCGTAAAGCACCACCGACTGGCCTGGCGTCAATGCCCACTGCGGCTCGGCGAAATTGATCGTGCAGCTTTGACCATCGACAACCCCGACCTCGCACGGCTGATCGGCCGTCCGGTAGCGCGGCTTGGCGGTATATACCCAATGCGTGTGGGGCGCCCGGCCGGAAACCCAGGACAACTGCTCGGCCACCAGTTCGCTCTTGAGCAGGGCCGGATGATCGTGCCCCTGCCCGACATAAAGCACATTCTTTTCCATATCCTTGCCGACGACGAACCAGGCATCGTGGTCACCGCCGCCAGGCTGTCCCTTTTCCTTCAGCCCTCCGATATGCAGCCCCTTGCGCTGGCCCATGGTGTGGAACATCAAGCCGTCGTGCTCGCCAAGCACCTTGCCGTCGTCAAGACGACGGATTTCGCCCTTTTTCGGCGGCAGGTAACGGGCAAGAAAATCCTTGAACGGCCGTTCGCCGATAAAGCAGATGCCGGTCGAGTCCTTCTTGGTCGCCACATGCAGGTTTTCCGCCTCGGCGATCTTGCGCACCTCGCGCTTGTAAAGATCGGCCAGCGGAAACAGGGTCTTCGACAGTTGCGCCTGATTGAGGCGATAGAGGAAATAGCTTTGATCCTTGGTGCCGTCCTCGGCCTTGAGCAACTGGTATTCACCGTTGAACTCGCGGACGCCGGCATAGTGGCCGGTAGCGATCCTGTCGGCGCCCAGTTGCATGGCGTGATCAAGGAAGGCCTTGAACTTGATTTCGGAGTTGCACAGGATGTCCGGATTCGGCGTCCGCCCGGCCTGGTATTCGCGCAGAAACTCAGCGAACACACGCTCGCGGTACTCGGCGGCGAAATTGACCACCTCGACATCAATGCCGATACGATCGGCGACGCTCATGACGTCGATCAGGTCCTGGCGCGACGAACAGTACTCCTCGGTATCATCGTCCTCCCAGTTTTTCATGAAGAGACCGATCACCTTCCAGCCCTGACGCTTGAGCAGCAAGGCCGCAACGGAAGAGTCAACACCGCCGGACAGGCCGACCACTACAGTTTTTTCAGACATCGGGCCCAGCCCCTTTCATCCATTCACCCAGCGGCAGGATCACCGCAGGCTGTCCATTATCAACGAACCAGCTATCGACGACGAAGCGCCCTGCCTCACCCGCCGCTTTTTCTTCAATCAGGGCCGACCAATGGACGAACAACATCTTGGCAAACCCGCGCTCGACTGGCGCCAATACCCCATGCCAGCGCAGATAGTGCCGCGCCTCAAGCATTTTGAGCAGGCGCGTTGTCGACGTTGAATGATCAATGCAGTCCATTTTGCCCGGCATGTGCCCATCGGCGTAGTTGCCGCCGCGATCATTGTGGATATACGACTGTTCGCCGGCCCAGGCATAGAGCCGTCCGATCACCTCAGCCAGCCGGCCGCGCTCGGATTCGGCATCCTCCGCCGCCGACAATATCCGGCGAACCTCGCCAAGCTGGCCTTCGGTAAAGCGAATATCCGCCTGCGCCACGCAACTGTAGCCGTAACAGACGCGCACCGACTCATCGGCCAGAACCGCGCCTGACAGCAAAAGGAGAAGGGCGAAATACCAGCGCCGCATCAGCCGTAATGGACCAACAGGTCAAGCGGATACCGCCGGCCGGCAAGATGATCCTCGATGCAGCGCAGAATCAACGGGCTGCGATGCCTGTTCTGGCTGGCCTTCACTTCATCGAGCGTCAGCCAGCGGGCGGCGACGATACCGTCATCGAGCCGGCGACCGGCCTCGTAGCCGCGCAATTCGCCGGCAAAGGCAAAGCGCAGGTAGGTCGTGTCTTCCTTGGTCGGATGGGTCCAGTGGTAGATGCCGACCAGGTGGGTCGGCTTGAAATGGTAGGCGGTTTCCTCGAGCGTCTCGCGAACGACCGCATCGACCAGGGCCTCGCCTTCTTCAAGATGGCCGGCCGGCTGATTGAAGGCCAGCCCGACATCGGTCTCCTCCTCGACCAGCAGGAATTTGCCGTCACGCTGGACGACAGCAGCAACCGTAACGTGGGGTTTCCAGACCATGAGAAAGCTCTATCGGCAAAAGCGCTATTTTAACGTCTGATTTCGGCTAGAATTGTCGGCTTTGATACGCGCAAGACGGAGAATCGAACATGTCCATGTCGGATCGTGACGGCTTTATTTGGCAAGACGGCAAACTGGTGCCCTGGCGTGAAGCCACCACCCACGTCCTCACCCACTCCCTGCACTATGGCATGGGGGTATTCGAGGGCGTCCGTGCCTACAAGACCGAGCGCGGCACGGCGATTTTCCGCCTCAAGGAACATACCGAGCGCCTGTTCCGTTCGGCCCACATCTTCCAGATGCAGATGCCGTATTCGGCCGAAGAGCTGAACGAAGCACAGAAGGAAGTCATTCGCGCCAACAAGCTGGAGTCCGGCTATCTGCGTCCGCTCGCCTTCTACGGCTCGGAAAAGATGGGTGTTTCGCCCAAGGGCGCCAAGGTGCACGTCATCATCGCCGCCTGGCCGTGGGGCGCCTACCTCGGCGAAGAAGGCATGCAGCGCGGCATCCGCATCAAGACCTCGTCCTTCACGCGTCACCATGTGAATATCACCATGGTCCGCGCCAAGGCCTCGGGCAACTACATGAACTCCATCCTCGCCAACAACGAGGCGACGGCTGATGGCTACGACGAAGCCCTGCTTCTCGATCCGGAAGGCTATGTCTGCGAAGGGGCTGGCGAAAACGTCTTCATCGTCAAGAACGGCAAGCTCTACACGCCCGACCTGACGGCCTGCCTCGAAGGCATCACGCGTGCCACGGTGATCCAGCTGGCCGGCGAAATGGGCGTTGAAGTGATTGAAAAGCGCATCACCCGCGACGAAGTCTATTGCGCCGATGAAGCCTTCTTCACCGGTACCGCCGCTGAAGTCACGCCGATCCGCGAACTCGACAACCGCCAGATCGGCGCCGGCCATCGCGGCCCGATCACCAAGGCGCTGCAGGAAAAGTATTTCGACGTGGTCTATGGCCGCTCGGCAGCGCATGCCGACTGGCTCGCCACGGTCTAACCAGGGAGAACACGATGTCCGACAAGAAATCCGTTGAAATCACCGCCCACGATCTGCCGCTGCACTGCCCGACCCCCGACGTCGCGCTGTGGAGCCAGCATCCGCGCGTCTTCCTCGACGTCCTCAAGACCGGCGAAGTAACCTGCCCGTATTGCTCGACCAAGTACGTGTTCACCGGCGAAGCGCCCAAGGGGCATCACTGATAGCTTTTGCCTGCCGGTCATTCGTTGCGAACGACCGGCAAGCGGCGATCACCAACGCATGAAAGCCCTCATCGTCGCCCCCTCCTGGATCGGCGACACCATCATGGCGCAGCCGCTGTTCGCGCGACTGCATGCCAAGCATCCCGGCCTCCAGCTCGATGCCATCGCTCCGCGCTGGGTAGCGCCTGTCCTCCTGCGCATGGCCGAGATCAGTGAGGTTATCGACAGCCCCTTCGGCCACGGCCAGCTGTCGCTGAAACCACGCTGGAAGCTGGCCCGCCTGCTGGCGGCACGCAACTACGATGCGGTCTACGTCCTGCCCAATTCGCTCAAATCGGCACTGGTACCGTGGCTGGCCGGCATTCCCCAACGCATCGGCTTTACCGGCGAATCGCGCTACGGCCTGATCAATATCCGCCACAACCTGGACAAAATCGCCCTGCCGCTCATGGTCGAACGCTTTGCCCAACTGGCTGAAGCGCCCGGCGCACCGCTACCGAAACCGATTGCCCATCCGAAAATCCGGTCGACGGCGAATACCCAGCAAACGACACTGGCCGAACTCGGCCTTAACCGCCCTCAGCGCATCGTCGCCTTCTGCCCCGGGGCCGAATACGGTCCGGCCAAACGCTGGCCGGCTGCCCACTTCGCTGCTCTGGCCAACAAGCTGGCGGCACAGGGCTTTACCGTATGGTTTTTCGGCTCACCGAAAGATCACGCCGTCGCCGAGGAAATCTCGCAACTGGCCCCCGGCCTCTGCCGCAACCTGTGCGGCGCCACCTCGCTGGCCCAGGCCGTTGACCTGCTGGCCATGAGCGAACTGGTCGTCTGCAACGACTCGGGGCTGATGCATGTTGCCGCCGCGCTCGACCGCCCGATCGTTGCCCTCTACGGCTCGTCATCGCCCGGCTTCACGCCGCCCCTTTCCGAGCAGGCCGACATCGTCAGCCTGAACCTCGATTGCAGCCCGTGTTTCAAACGCGACTGCCCACTCGGCCATCTTGACTGCCTGAACAAGCTATCGCCGGAACTGGTCTTTGCCGCCTGCCAGAAAAGGATAGCCGGATGAGCGGCACCACCGTTTTCGCCCTGCCCGACGACGTCGAACGGGCCTTCTACGAGGCCATCAGCGAAGGTGATGCCGACCGCATGATGCTCGTCTGGGCCGAGGACGATGAGACACTGTGTGTCCATCCAACCGGCGTCCGCCTGCTCGGCCTGCTGCCGATCCGCGAAAGCTGGCGCAGTATCTTTGCCAATGCCCGCCTGCGTGTTCAGCCAGAACAGGTGGCGCACTGGAACGGGACGGTAATCGCCGTCCATCATCTCACCGAGATTCTTTTTGTCGGAGACGACCCGAGCCCGCACGGCCCGCTCTACGTCACCCATATCTATGTCCGCGGCCCGCATGGCTGGCGTCTTGCCAGCCGCCACGCCTCGGCCGCCGACGATGGCCATCAGGCCATGGCGGAAGCCGTGCCGCACACCCTGCATTGAACGTGAGACATACCCGCCAGATGCCAGGACGCAGAGGCAAGGGGAAATGCACGGCAGGGTTGCCCCCCTTCGCCAAGCCTCGGCACTTGCCGCCAACCCACCGATGAAGCCTTATCGTGCCCCAAGTTGGCTGCCCGGCGGCCAGGCGCAAACCCTCTGGCCGCTCCTCATCAAGCCACGCCCGCTCAAATTGCGGCGCGAGCGCTGGGAGGCGCCGGACGGCGATTTCATCGATGTCGATCATCTCGACGGCCCGCCCGACTCCCCTTTGCTGGTCCTCTTCCACGGCCTGGAAGGCAGCGCCCGCAGCCATTACGCCATCTCCACCGCCCACGCCTGCAAGGCGGCCGGCTGGCGTCTCGCCGTGCCACATTTCCGCGGCTGTTCGGGCGAACTGAATCGCCGGCCACGCGCCTATCACTCCGGCGACGCGGCCGAAATCGACTGGATTCTGCGCCGACTGCAAGCCAGCAACAACGGACGCAAGCTGCACGCCGCCGGCGTTTCGCTCGGCGGCAACGCCCTTCTCAAATGGGCCGGTGAACAGGGCGTCGCCGCCGGCAACGTGGTCACTGGCATCGCTGCCTTCTGCGCGCCACTTGATCTCGCCGCTTGCGGCCACCATCTGGCCAAGGGCTTCAACCGGATTTATACGCGCCATTTCCTGACGACGCTGAAAGCCATTTCGGCCCGCCGCCTGGATCAGTTTCCCGGTCTTTTCGACGAGGCTCGCATGCGTCGGGCGATCAATCTCTACCAGTTCGACGATGTTGTTACCGGCCCGATCCATGGCTTTGCCGGTGCCGATGATTACTGGCAACGGGCCTCGGCCAAGCCGTGGCTGAAATCGATTGCCGTGCCGACGCTGGCCGTCAACCCGAAAAATGATCCATTCCTCCCCGCCCACTACCTCCCGACCGCCGCCGAGGTCAGCCCATTCGTCCGTCTCGAACAACCCGAAAGCGGCGGACACGTGGGCTTTGTCACCGGCAATTTTCCGGGAAATCTGGACTGGCTAGCGCAAAGACTTTTACACTTCTTTCTTTTCGAATCGTCATAAATCATGCAGATTGGGCCTATGGGCGCTGGCGCACAGAGTTGCCCACGATATCCATAAATTATTCAGGCCCCCGCAGCAAACTTAACGACTGGACCATCATGAGCCAACTTCCCGCTGAAATCTTCAAGGCCTACGACATTCGTGGCATCGTCAATAAATCGCTGACTGCCGATGTCGTCCGCCAGATTGGTCACGCCCTCGGTTCACTGGCCGTCGAACAAGGCCAGAAGGCCATCGCCGTCGGTCGTGACGGCCGCCTCTCCGGCCCCGAGCTGGCCGGCGCCCTGATGGACGGCATTTGCGCCGCCGGGGTCGATGCCATCGACGTCGGCTGCGTACCAACGCCGGTCACCTATTTCGCCGCCTACGAACTCGGCTGCCACTCCTGCGTTTCGGTCACCGGCAGCCACAATCCGCCGGATTACAACGGCCTGAAGATGGTCATCGGCGGCAATACCCTGGCCCTCGAGGCCATCCAGGACCTGAAAAAGCGGATCGAAGCCGGCAATCTCAAACATGGCCAGGGCCAGCGCCACAGCGCCGATGTCCTCGCCGCCTATGTCGACAAGATTGTCGGCGACGTCAAACTGGCCCGCCCGATGAAAATCGTCATGGACTGCGGCAACGGCGTCGCCGGCGCGATCGCCCCGCAACTCTTCAAGCGCCTCGGCTGCGAGATCGTGCCGCTGTACTGCGAGGTCGATGGCAATTTCCCGAATCATCACCCGGACCCCTCCAAGCCGGAAAACCTGGCTGATGTAATCAAGGCCCTCAAGGATACCGACGCCGAAATCGGCATTGCCTTCGACGGCGATGGCGACCGTCTCGGGGTCGTCACCAAGGATGGCGAAATCATCTTCCCCGACCGCCAGCTGATGCTCTTCGCCGCCGATGTACTGTCGCGTGTGCCGGGCGGCACCATCATTTATGACGTCAAATGCACGCGCCTCCTTGCCCCGTGGATCAGACAGCACGGCGGCGTCCCCTTGATGTGGAATACCGGCCACGCCCTGGTCAAGGCCAAGCTGCGCGAAACCGGCGCTCCGCTGGCCGGCGAGATGTCTGGCCACACCTTCTTCAAGGAACGCTGGTACGGCTTCGATGACGGCCTGTACACCGGAGCCCGCCTGCTCGAAATCCTGAGCCGGGCGGCCGATGCCAACCCGCTGCTCAAAAACCTGCCGAATTCGCCCTCGACGCCCGAACTTAACATCAAGATGGCAGAGGGCGAACCGTTCACCCTGATCGACAAGCTCAAGGCAAATGGCAAATTCACCGGAGCCGATGAAATTGTCACAATCGATGGCGTTCGCGTAGAATATAAGGACGGCTTCGGTCTGGCCCGCCCGTCGAACACCACCCCCGTCGTGGTTCTGCGTTTTGAGGCCGACAACGCCGTCGCACTGGAGCGTATCCAGGCCGATTTTCGTGAGGCCCTGAAGGCCGTCTGGCCGGGGATTCAACTGCCGTTTTAAGGAACATACGTGAGCGATAACGCAGCCGACCAGCTCTATCTTGGCCGCCAGCCGATTCTCGACCGCGATCAGAAACTGTTCGCCTACGAACTGCTATTTCGCGATGGCAGCCGCAACTTTGCCGAGGTCGGTTGCGGCGTCCAGGCCACCGCCACGGTCATCGCCAATGCCTTTACCGAACTTGGCGTCGAGGCGGCTCTGGGCAATTGTCGCGGCTTCATCAATGTCGATGAAGCCTTCCTGTTCAGCGACATGCTCGAATTGCTGCCGCGCCACGCCGTCGTTCTCGAAATTCTCGAAACCGTACCGCCGACCCCGGCCGTCATCGAACGCTGCATTGCGCTGAAAGCGGCCGGCTTCACGCTGGCGCTTGACGATGTCATCCAGCTTGAACCGGAATACGCCGAGTTGCTGGCCCTGGTCGAGATCGTCAAAGTCGATATCCAGCCGCTGTCGCGCGTCCAGCTCATGCAGCTGGTCATGAAGCTGAAGCCGATGGGCAAGGTTTTGCTGGCCGAAAAAGTCGATTCGCGCGAGCAGATGGAACAATGCCTCAAGCTCGGTTTCACGCTCTTCCAGGGCTATTACTTTGCCAAGCCGACGATCATTTCCGGCAAGAAACTCGATCATTCGCAGCTGTCCCTGATGAAACTGATGGGCTTGCTGCTCGGCGACGCTGATACCTCGGAGCTTGAAGCCGCGCTCAAGACCGAACCCGGTCTGACCATCAACCTGCTGCGCATGACCAACTCGGTCGGCTCAGGCGGATCGGAAAAAATCAACTCGCTGGGTCATGCCATCACCGTCCTTGGCCGCCGCCAGTTACAACGCTGGCTGCAACTGCTGGTTTTTGCCGCCGGCCCGCAGACCAGCGGCTGCAATCCCTTGTTATTGCTCGCCGCCACCCGTGGTCGCCTGATGGAAATCCTGGCCGGCGAACTGCAGCCGGGCGACGTAGGCTTCGCCGACCAGGCCTTCATGGCCGGGATCATGTCGCTGATGCCGGCACTGGTCAATTTGCCGATTGCCGATGTGGTGGCCCCGCTTGGCCTGACGCCCAGCCTGCGCGATGCCCTGTGCGACGGTAGTGGCCGCCTTGGCAGCCTGCTGCGCGTGGCACAAGGCAGCGAAGATGGCGATCTGCCGACGCTCTCGGCCGCCCTGGCCGAACTGCCGGAACTCAGTCCGAAGGCCCTCAACAAAGGTCAGACCCAAGCCTTGCAATGGGCTAACTGCATCGGCCAGGAACAACCGTCATAAGCGCTACCCGCTGTTACAAAAAGGCGACAGCACCAGCACAATGGGGGGCTGGCCGTGATCTACAATCGCTCCATTTTCATTAGACGGAAAGATCATGGACAGCACCCGGCCGAATTCCCCGTTTCAACAAGGCAGCACCCCCGGCCCTGTGGCCAGGCTGGTCGCCTTTGTCCTGAGCGCGAGCCTGCTGGTCCTCGGTTTCATGTTTTCGCTGGTCGCCCTGGCCGTTGTCGCCGTTATTGGCGTCGTGCTCGGTGGCTGGCTATGGTGGAAAACGCGCCCCCTGCGCAAGCAGATGCAGCAAATGCGCGAGACTCAGCAAATGGGCAACCCCGAGCCGGCCTTTGATGAGCCGGCCATCGAAGGTGAATTCATCCGTGAACTGCCGCCAGAACAGCGGCTGCGCTGATCAGCGCAGCTTGGGGTTGAGCGACCCGCGGTTGTAATCCTTGTCGCCGGGCATGAGTAGCCGGCCAACACCAAAAACACCCCCTTGCGCTTCGGCCGGACGCGCCTTGTTTTCTGGATACTCACCGGCCAGCTTCTCGGCCTCGGCCGCCTTTGCGGCATCAACAAACTTCCAGCGGCCATTGGGATAAAGGCGCACTTTCTCGCCGCCAACGGTCGTCGCCTCGAGGGGTGTCCGGTCGAGTTCGGTGGCGAGGCCCGGCCCCGCCACCAGCATCAGCATCAGCGCAAAAGCCGTTTTCACAGCTTGCCGCCCACCCAGACCGCCACGGAAGCCAGCGCCGCCCCAAGGTTTTCCGGCTGCGTACCGCCCGCCTGCGCCATATCGGGACGACCGCCGCCCTTGCCACCAACCTGCTGGGCGACCATGTTGACCAGTTCGCCGGCCTTGACCTTGCCGGTCAGGTCCGGGGTCACCCCGGCAATCAGGGTCACCTTGCCGTCGGCCACCGAGGCCAGCACGATGGCTGCCGACTTGAGCTTGTCGCGCAGCTTGTCCATGGTTTCACGCAGGGCATTGATGTCAGCCCCTTCGAGGGTTGCCGCCAGCACCTTGGCTCCCTTGATGTCGACGGCCTGGGCCAGCATGTCGTCGCCCTGGGCCGAAGCCAGCTTGCCCTTGAGGGCAGCCAGTTCGCGTTCGAGCTTCTTGACCTGGTCAAGGACGGCGAGAACGCGGCCATGCACATCTTTCGGCAGGACCTTGAGGGTGCCGGCCACACCGCCCAGCGCGCTTTCCATGTCCTGCATGTAGGTCAATGCATTGTCGCCGGTCACCGCTTCGACGCGGCGCACGCCGGCCGCCACGCCACCTTCGGCCGTGATACTGAAAAGTCCGATGTCGCCGGTCCGGCTGACGTGCGTCCCGCCGCACAGTTCGCGCGAGGAGCCGATGTCCAGAACGCGCACGTCATCGCCGTACTTTTCGCCGAAGAGCATCATGGCGCCGAGCTTCTGTGCTTCGGCGATGGGCAGAACGCGGGTTTCGGTGGCGACGTTGGCGAGAATCTCGGCATTGACGATATTCTCGACGCGGCGAATTTCGGCATCGGTCATCGGCAAGTTGTGCACGAAGTCGAAACGGGTCTTGTCCGGGTCGACCTGCGAACCCTTCTGCTGAACGTGATCGCCGAGCACTTCGCGCAGCGCCTTGTGCAGCAGATGGGTTGCCGAGTGATTGCGCATGATGCGCTGACGGGCCAGCACGTCGACCTTGGCGGTGACGCCATTGCCGACCGTCAGGGTGCCGGTCTTGACGACACCGTGATGGCCGAACACCGTGGCCTGGATTTTCTGCGTATCTTCAACGGCAAAGATGCCATGTACCGACTGCAGCGCACCACAGTCACCGACCTGGCCGCCGGATTCGGCGTAGAACGGCGTGTCGTCGAGGACAACAACGCCGATTTCGCCTTCATGCAACTGGTTGACCGCCGCGCCGTCCTTGTACAGGGCCAGCACGTTGGCCTTGGTTTCCAGCCCGGCATAGCCGTGGAAAGTCGTGGCCGGGCCATCGTATTCGAGGTTGGTCGCCATCTTGAACTTGCCGGCGGCACGCGCCTGCTCTTTCTGGCGCGCCATCGCCGCATCAAAGGCGGCGGCATCGACGGTGATCTTGTGTTCGCGGCAGATGTCCTGCGTCAGATCGAGCGGGAAGCCGTAGGTATCGTGCAGCTTGAAGGCGGTATCGCCGTTGAAGACACCACCTTCACCGAGCGACTTGAGTTCGCCTTCGAGAATGGCCATGCCGTGCTCGATGGTTTCGAAGAAACGGTCTTCTTCCTGCTTCAGCGTGGCAACGATACGGGCCTGATTCTGGCCAAGTTCGGGATAGGCCAGACCCATTTCGGCGACCAGATCCGGCACCATCTTGTGGAAGAAGGCAGCCCGGGCACCGAGCTTGTAGCCGTGACGGATGGCGCGGCGGATGATGCGGCGCAGAACGTAGCCACGGCCTTCATTACCGGGAATGACGCCATCGGCCAACAGGAAGGAACAGGCGCGGATATGGTCGGCCAGCACCTTGAGCGAGGGCGAGGCCATGTCGGCCGCACTGGTTTCACGGGCGGCGGCCTTGAGCAGGGCCTGGAAGAGGTCAATCTCGTAATTGGCATGGACGCCCTGGAGCACGGCAGAAATGCGCTCGAGACCCATGCCGGTATCGACCGAGGGCTTGGGCAGCGGGTGCATGACACCAGCTTCGTCGCGATTGAACTGCATGAAGACGTTGTTCCAGATTTCGATGAAACGGTCACCGTCTTCGTCCGGGGATCCCGGTGGGCCACCCCAGTGCTTTTCGCCGTGGTCGTAGAAGATTTCGGTGCACGGACCACAGGGGCCGGTATCGCCCATCATCCAGAAATTATCGGAAGCGTAACGCGCCCCCTTGTTGTCACCGATGCGGATGACGCGCTCGACCGGCACGCCGATCTCTTTGGTCCAGATGTCGTAGGCCTCGTCGTCCTCGGCATAGACGGTGACCGTCAGCTTGTCCTTGGGCAGCTTGTAGACCTCGGTAAGCAACTCCCAGGCGTACCGGATGGCATCGCGCTTGAAGTAGTCGCCGAAGCTGAAATTGCCAAGCATTTCAAAAAAGGTGTGGTGGCGCGCCGTGTAGCCGACGTTTTCAAGGTCGTTGTGCTTGCCGCCGGCGCGCACACACTTCTGCGAGGTCGTGGCGCGCGTGTAGGGGCGCTTGTCGAAACCAAGGAAGACGTCCTTGAACTGGTTCATCCCGGCATTGGTGAACAACAGGGTCGGGTCCTCGTGCGGCACCAGCGAACTGGAGGAAACGATCTGATGGCCCTTGGAGGCAAAGAAGTCGAGGAACTGCTGGCGAATTTCGGCGCTTTTCATAAGCTGGCGGCCCTAAATGGCATTGATGTTCGAAGCCCGTGATTTTAAATCAAAGCTCAGGCCGGTGAAGCAGCAATGCGTTGAGCCAAACAAAAAACCCGCCGGGCGGCGGGTCATTTGCGCACAGATGTGAGATATCAATGGCGATGCGGACGATCGACGCGACCATTGTGGTTGTAATCGTGCTGGCGATCATGCTTTTCGTTGTAGATGCGCCGGCTCTGCACGTTCTGCGCGTGATTGAGCTGGCCCCGTTCCTGGCGCGTCACGACACCATCGGCCTTGGCTCTGGCTTCCATGTTGTCGACGCGCTGCTGGCCGCGCTCGAGACGATTGGCCTCGCGCTGGGTCAGACTGCCGGAAGCAACGCCCTGCTCGATACGGCGCTCCTGATTGGCTTCGCGCTGATCGACCCGCGGCGTATTGGCCTGGGCAAAGACAAGGGACGGCAGAACAAGGGAAAGGATGGCGATGGACTTGGCGATTTGCATGTTGATCTCCTGATGGTTAGGGCTGACTCCCTGGCAATCATTAGAAAATAAAACCGGCTAAAAATCAGCCGCCTAAATGCAAGCCTTTGTAAGCACTTGTTTCTGGTGCAAAGAGGTCAAGGCGGTCGGTAAAAACCGCACTGACGCCGCGCCTGAACAGCGCACCCGCCGACGTTTCACTGTTGACGGTATAACAGAGCACCGGAATCTCGTTGGCCCGCGCCTCCGCCAATACTGCATCGGTCAGACCTTCGGCGGCACAATGCAGGGTGACAGCCTGAAGGCGAAGCAACACGGCCAGCCAATCATCAGGCACTTGCTCGAACAGCACCCCGCGAGGAATCTGCGGCGCCAGATCACGGGCAATTTCCAACGCTTCCAGCGAGAAGGATGAAATCAGGGGCGGCACCCGAGCGTCCTGCCACAACTTGACACTCTGGCGAGCCACCGCTTCGGCGGTTTCGCGCTCGAAACCGGCGGCCGGCTTGATCTCGACATTGGCCAGCAGATCGTATTGACGGCACAAGGCAACCGCCTCGGCATAACCGGGAACGCGTTCGCCACCGCCAGCATCGAGCCGGAAAAGCACGGCATCCGACGTGGCACTGACGTGCCCCTGTCCGTTGGTCGTCCGCTCCAGCGTTTCATCGTGCATCAGCAGCGGCGTACCGTCGGCCGATAACATCACATCAAACTCGACCGCCGCGAAACCCAGTCGGGCGGCGAGACGAATGCCGGCCAGGGTGTTTTCCGGCGCCAGCGAACCGCCACCGCGATGGGCAATCCAGCGCGGCAGCGGCAAGCGCATCAGAAGGGCTGCGCCTTCTTCAGCAGCGGCTTGGCACCGAGCAGGACATTGCCGCGATGCACCGAGGTATCGAGCGCCGCCTTGGCCGGCTTCCTGTCGTCCCACACCGCTTCCAGCTCCTCGTTGGTGATGATACGCACCGGATCGATATTGGCGACGCGCACAGCCGACTTGCCGCCGTTTCCATTCAGCGAGGCGTAGGCAACGTCGAGCGTCTTGTCGCCGTCCTGCAGCAGCTTGCTGCGCATCGCGGCACGGGCTGCCGAGGTCAGCGGCAGGCCGCCATAGACACGGACAATTTCAAGCTGCATTTCGGGCGAAATCAGGAAGCTGACAAATTTGGCTGCCTGCTTGTACTGTGCCGCCGAACGGCCAGCGCCGATCCACAGCGACGCACCATCGGCCAGCGAAGACTGACGACCGCCATAGACATCATCGTGATAAGGCAGAGGCGCGACCCCGAGTTCGACGCCCTTGGCATCCCGGAAATCGGTATGTTCGCGCGAATCGGTGGAAATCATCGCGCACTCACCTTCGTGAAAACGCGCACTGGCTTCGTTGCGACGACCAAAGAGCTTGAAATAATTGGCCTTGGTCCACGTCGCCATCATCGCCAAATGCTTGACCTGCGGCAGGCCGTTGAAGGCCAGCACGCCCTTGTCGGAAACCGCCGGCAAACCGGAAATGGCGCTGACGTTATCGACATGCACCCAGACCGGCCACGACGAGGTGTACGGGCAGGCATAGCCGGCGTCCTGCAACTTGTCGAGCATGCCCTGCATTTCAAACCAGGTCTTGGGCGGCTGATCGGGATTCAGGCCGGCCTTGCGGAAGGCGTTCTTGTTATAGAACAGCACCGGCGTCGAATACAGCACCGGCAAGGCGACCAGCCGGCCCTTGGCGTCCAGCGAACCGGCCTTGAGATCAGCCGACAATTCGCCCATTTTGAGGGGCTCGCCGGCCTTGGTCATCATCTCGTACAGCGGCACGAATTGTTTGGGCTGGCTGAGCACATCACTCATGTCGTAACGACTGACCAGATTCAATGCCGCCGGCTTGCCGCCCTTTTCCAGACGGACCAGCTTGAGGGTGCTGCCGGATTCTTTGTTGAAGCGATCGACAATGGCCTGTAGACGATCTTCGCCAACCGCACCAAGATTGTGTGCCAGCTCGAATTCGGCGGTCGGCACCGGCGCAGGTGCTGGCTTCGGCGGCTTGGCTTGGGCCAGGGAACTGGCCAGAGCCAGGGCGAGAACGAGTGCCAGGGGACGAACACAATGCGACATGGATACTCCAGCGGTTCTTAAAGATGCAAATTATAACGGCCAAGCACTATCACGCTCGCCACACATTTTTCGCAAATATGCGAAAATTCCACCCATGATCAAGCCAACTTTTCTTATTCTCGCCGTCCTTGGACTGGGCGCCTGCGACCAGGTGAACCAGAAGCTCGGTCTTGAGGATCTAGCCAAAAAGGAAGCCAAGGCCGAACAGGAAGCGAAGGCGGTTGGCAGCGCCTGCCGCCAGTCCGGTCGAGCCATCGAGGACTGCTATTCGATTTACGGCTGGCTACCCAAGGCTGGCATCTACACCGGCTGGCGCGAGATGGACGAATACATGCGCGAAAACAAGCTCGAGACCATCGCGCCGCAACTGCCCCCGCCAGAACCACCGGGCGCCAAGAAAAAGAAGAAAGCAGAGGCGGCAGGCGAAGGCGATGCCAAGGCAGATGCCAAGGCAGATGCCAAGGATGAGCACAAGGCTGAACCCGAGAAAAAAGCCGACAAACACTAAACAGGCGAGGAGACTTCAATGCTGCTGACGACGAGAAGACAGACACCATGAAGCTTCCCAATTTTCTTGGCGGCATTCGCGGCAAGCTGATCGGCGTTTTTGTCCTGATCAAGGTAGTGCCGCTGCTCCTGCTGGCAGGATTTGCCTGGCACGCCACCAGCCAGTTGGGCGAAGACGTTTCGGCCAAGGCGGGCAGCATGGCCGATGCCATGCTGACGACGATCAAGACGGTAGGCAAGACCGTTACCGATGACTCGATTCGCGCCCTCGACCTGCGTTCACGTGAAGCCATCGAGGCACTGACCACCGAAACAGCCAAGGAAATCGCCACTTTCCTCTATGGCCGCGACGCCGACATCCGGCAAGCAGCGGCGCTCGAACCTTCCGAAGCGGCGTTCCGCAACTTTCTCAGTGAACGGACCCGGCCGGTTTATCAGCATGGGCCGTGGAAACTCGCTGAAGATGGCAAGTCGTGGGTACCCGAACAGCCTGTTGTGCGCGAGGCCAAGGTAACGCGCCCGATACTGCCCGATAACGCCAAGGATTTCCATGCCCGTCCGGCGGAATATTTTGGCGAGAAGGAGCAACGCCCGCTGTTCGTCGAAATGACCTTTATCGACCTCAACGGCAACGAGACCGTCAAGGTCACCACCAGCCAGCTGACCGACAAAGGGCGCAAGAACATCAGCGTCCGCAACAACACCTTCGTCAGGGCGGAAACCTATTTCGCCGACCTGAAAAAACTGAAGCCGGGCGACATCTACGTCTCCGAGGTGATCGGTGCGTACGTTCCGACCCAGCTCATCGGGCCTTACCTGCCAGCCAGCCTGGATAAGGCCGGCAAGCCCTTCAAGCCCGAAGAATCTGCCTACGCCGGCACCGAGAACCCCGTCGGCAAGCGATTTCGGGGCATTGTCCGCTGGGCCATGCCGGTCCTCCGGGGCGGCCAGACCATCGGCTACGTCACCCTCGCCCTTGACCACGACCACATTCGCCAGTTCTCCGACCGGCTAATGCCGACCGAGGAGCGCCATACCCCGATTGCCGATGCCATCAAGGGCAATTACGCCTTCCTCTGGGACCACCGGAGTCGCTCCATTTCCCATCCGCGGGATTACTTCATCACCGGCTACGATGCGCAAACCGGGCAACCAGCCACTCCCTGGATGGATGCCGACCTGTACGCCGAATGGCAGGCTAGCGGCAAGCCTTCGCACGAGTTTCTGGCGGGCACGCCACCCTTCCGTAACCAGAACCTCAAACTCAAGCCGGCCAAGGAGCTGATCAAAGCCGGCACGGTCGGCCTTGACTGCCGCTACCTCAACTTCTCGCCACAATGCGACGGCTGGAATGCACTGACCGAGCATGGCGGCTCCGGCTCCTTCGTCATCTTCTTCTCCGGCCTGTGGAAGCTCACCACTGCCGCCGCCATCCCGTACTACACCGGCCAGTACGGCAAATCGCCCCAGGGCTTCGGTTTTGTCACCATCGGCGCTAATGTCGACGAGTTCCACAAGGCGGCGACCGAGACAGCCGGACGCATCAACACCCTGCTCGAAGAAAAGGATGCCAGCCTTGCCGCCCAACGCAGCGAACTGCTTGACCACATTGCCGACGGTCTGACCACAACCGCCATCGGCCTGTGGGGCTCGACATTGCTCATGGTCGTTATCGTCATCGGCATTGCCGTGTGGATGGCCGGGTTGCTCACCCGCCGCATCACGGCAATGATCTCGGGCATTCGTGCCTTCCAGCAGGGAGATCTGAAACGACGACTGGAGGCGAACTCCTCCGACGAAATGGGCGAACTTTCCCGCTCCTTCAACCGCATGGCTGATTCCGTTGAAGAGTCCTTTAAGCGTCTCGAAGAGGCGAAAGAGAAAGCCGAGGAGGCCAGCCGGCAAAAATCCGCCTTCCTGGCCACCATGTCACACGAACTGCGCACCCCGCTCAACGGTATTCTCGGGTTTGCCGATCTCCTCAAGGACGATCTCGAAGATCCCGATCAACGCAGTCATGCAGAAATCATTGCGCAGAGCGGCAACCACCTGCTTCAGTTGGTCAACGAAATTCTCGACCTGGCGAAGATCGAGTCCGGCGAAATGCACTTCAACATCAGTGCAGTTCCACTTGCCGGCATGCTCTCTGAATGCATTGCCAGCCAACGGGCCATAGCCGAAGAAAAAGGCCTGAAACTCGAACTGCAGCTGGCCGATGACCTACCCGATACATTCAATACCGACCCGACGCGCCTGCGCCAGATCCTCAATAATTTGCTCGGCAATGCGGTCAAGTTCACGGCGGTCGGCCAGGTCAGCCTTCATGTCTCCCGTGCCGAACGCGACATCGCCTTCGCCATTCGCGACTCCGGCCCCGGCATTGCACCGGAACACCACGAAACAATTTTTGAGAAATTCAAACAGCTGGACAATTTCCTGACCCGGGAACATGGTGGCACCGGTCTGGGGCTAGCCCTCGTTCGCCAGTTGGTGGAACACATGGGCGGAAGCGTGACCCTCGACTCAGACATTGGTGCCGGATCGACCTTCACTGTTTACCTGCCATTGGATATCGGCCATGACCGAACAACGTAACGCCCTGGTCGTGGACGACCATCCGACCAACCGACTACTTGCCTGCGCGTTGCTCAAGAAATTCGGCTGGACGGTATTCGAAGCCGAATGCGGCACCATGGCGCTGACCATGGCCGCCGAGCATCAATTCCGCCTCGTCCTCCTCGACATCAGCATGCCCGGCCTGTCCGGCGAAGAAACCTGCGCCGCCCTAAGGGCGGCCGAGACCGCCCAGCGGCTGCACATCGTTGCCTATACGGCACATGCCTTCCCGGAGGATGAGCAACGCCTCCTCGCCTGCGGGTTCGACGAAGTTCTCGTCAAACCGATCAGCCGCCAGCGCATTGAAGATCTGGTGGCCAAACTTTAGTTTTGGCGCAGCCGCTCGGGATTCGTTTTTAAGGCCGGGCTCAAGCAGCCGGGTGCTTGGCGGCAGGTAGGCGTATAATTCGGCCCCATGTCTGAAATCAATACCTTAGCCGGCGATAACGCCGTAGCCATCGCTGCCGATGCAGCGCCTGAAATCACCTTCGCCGACCTCGGCCTGGCGCCCGAACTTCTGCGTGCCGTCCTCGATGAAGGCTACACCAAGCCGACGCCGATCCAGGCCCAGGCCATCCCCCTCGTCATCAGCGGCAAGGACATCATGGGCGGCGCCCAGACCGGCACCGGCAAGACGGCCGCGTTCACCCTGCCCATCCTCCAGCGCATCCTGCCCTTTGCCAGCAGCAGCCCGTCGCCGGCCAAGCACCCGGTACGCGCCCTGATCCTCGCCCCAACCCGCGAACTGGCCATGCAGGTCTTCGAGTCGGTCAAGACCTACAGCAAGCACACACCGATCCGCGCCATGTGCGCCTTCGGCGGCGTCGACATCAAGCCGCAGATCGCCGAACTCAAGAAAGGCGTCGAAATCCTCGTCGCCACGCCGGGCCGCCTGCTCGATCACGTCGAAAACAAGAGTGTCAGCTTTAATTCCGTCCAGGCCCTCGTCCTCGATGAAGCCGACCGCATGCTCGACATGGGCTTCGTGCCTGACGTCACGCGCATCCTCAACATGCTGCCGGCGCAGCGCCAGAGCCTGCTTTTTTCGGCCACCTTCTCGGAAGAAATCAAGAAGCTGGCCGATAGCATGTTGAAGTCGCCGATCCTGATCGAAGTCGCCCGCCGCAACCAGGTCTCGGACACCATTACTCACCGCGTCCACCCGGTCTCCGAATACGGCAAGCGCGGCCTGCTCACCAAGCTGCTGAAATCCGGCGAAATCCGTCAGTGCATCGTCTTCTGTCGCACCAAGCAGGGTTGCTCGCGCCTGACCCGAGAACTCCAACGTGCCGGCATCAAGGCCGACGCCATTCACGGCGACAAGAGCCAGCTTGAACGCATCAAGGCACTCGAGGCGTTCAAGGGCGGCGAGACCGACGCCCTCATCGCCACTGACGTCGCCGCCCGTGGTCTCGACGTTGATGATCTGCCCTACGTCATCAACTACGAACTGCCGCACACCCCGGAAGACTACGTGCACCGCATCGGCCGTACCGGCCGCGCTGGCAAGATGGGCAATGCCATCTCGCTGGTCAGCGCACGCGAAGTTGTCTATCTGGTCGATATCGAAAAGCTCATCAAACGGCCGATCGAACAGATCGAGGTGGCCGGGTTCGAACCCGAACCGGAATATGAATATCCGCTCGGCAACAAGAGAAAGCGCAGCGCCCCGGTAGTCGCCCCGACCGCCCAGCGCCCCGAACGCAGTGAGCGTCCAGAACGATCAGAACGCCCCGAGCGTAGCGACCGCTCGGCTCGACCGGAACGCAATGACCGGCAGGATCGCCGACCACCCCGGCGCAACCCGATGATCGCCGCCGACGGTTTTGACTTCAGCAAGCCCTACGAAGACAACTCACCACGCGGCGATGTACCGGATTCACCGACGGCCCCGGCCAAGGTGGACCCGCATAAGCCGAAACGGGTTGTTGCGGCCTTGCTCGGTGGTCTCGGACGCAAGTAAGGAAAAATCCTCGCTAGACAAAACGGCGCCTATCAGGCGCCGTTTCTTATGGAGCGGGGAGAAAACTCAGCCTCGCACCGACACCTTCTTCGTCGCCGGTACATCAACCAGCTTGATAATGGCCAGCGACAGATTGTCGCCAGTGCCACGCGCGCGATGCCGCGCCATGTCAATCAAAAGTTCGCAGGCCTGCCGGGCCGAGTTCTGGGCGACCATCATGCCAAGTTCGGCATCGTCAAAATACGCCCAGAGGCCGTCCGAACAGAGCACGAAAGCATCGCCAGCGACCAGTTCAGCGGGTTCGGAGAGGGTTATTTTGGGCGCTTCCTGCCCCCCGAGCGAAGCCAGCAGCACATTGCGGTTGGGGTGGGTCAGCGCCTGCTCGGCGGTGATCTTGCCTAGGGCGACCAGATGTTCGACGTAGGAATGATCGACTGAGCGGTGGACCAGCTTGTCGCCGCGAAAATGGTAGAGACGGCTATCGCCGCAATGCCCCCAGGTGACCTGCCCCGGCTGCAGGAGCAGCATGACTGCAGTGCTGTGAGGATCCATTTCGTTCATGAAACGCGACGCCTTGATCATCGTATGCGCTTCTTGCATGCTGCTTTCCAGCATTTTTTGCGGGCTTTCATCGGCCGATGAAAACTGGTCGAGGTTGGTTTTAGCGGTATGAACGACCTGCTCGGCAGCCAGTGCACCACCGGTATGACCGCCCATGCCGTCGGCCACGACGGCCAGCGCCACGCCGCGTTGACGGCCGTGCGGCAGGATCGCAACGCGATCCTGTTGTTCCTTGCGATCCCCTTGATGCTGCGCCGCGCAGGCGTCGACTCCTATTGCCATCCTTCCTCCCTGAAGCCGGCAAGATTATCACGAAAGGCATAAATTCTCGATGACACGATAGCCAACTGTACGCTATCGCCTGTCATGCCAGCGCCTCATCTATCAATTCTATCCAGTGCCGGACCGGAACCAGGCTGCCGGCCTGCAGATGCATCAGGCAACCAATGTTCGCCGTCGCCGTGAGCGCCGGTTTGCCGGCCGCCAGGGCCGCCAGCTTGTTGTCCCGCAACTGTCCGGCCAACTCGGGTTGCAACAGAGAATAGGTGCCGGCCGAGCCGCAGCACAAATGGTTGTCGGCCACCAGCGTCAGCTGGTAGCCGGCTGCCTGCAACAATACTTCAATACTGCCGCGAATCTGCAGGCCATGCTGCAGCGTACAGGGCGAGTGAAAGGCCAGCGCCCCCCGCGGCTCCGGATGAGCCGCCAGCAAAGCCAGCAAGCGGGTCTTTTCGGCGGTCAGCACCTCGGACGGATCGCGGCACAGGGCACTGATTGCCGCAGCCTTGTCGCGGTAGGCCGGATCATCGGCCAGCACATGCCCGTAGTCGCGGACCTGGACGCCACAGCCAGAGGCAGTAACGACGATGCCCTCAATACCGCCTTCGACATGCGGCCACCAGGCATCGATATTGCGCCGCATATCATGGCGACCGGCGTCCTGGTCATTGAGATGAAAGCGCACGGCACCGCAGCAACCAGCCTTGGCCTCCTCGAACAATTCGATGCCCAGTTTATTCAGGACGCGCGCTGTCGCAGCATTGATATTGGGGGCCAGCGAGGACTGCACGCAGCCGGCCAGTATCAGCATCCGGCGGGGATGGCCAGCCGGTGACGGCCATGGTCCACCAACCGGCTGAAATGCCGGCAGTTGGTCAGCCACACTCGATGGCAACAGGGTTTTGGCCAGACGGCCAAGTTTCACTGCGCTACCGAACAGCGCCTGTCGCGGCAAAACGGCCTTAAGGACCCAGCGCCTCAGCGTATCGGCCAGCGGTCGCGGCAACCGTGCCTCAACGACCTGACGCCCGACATCAAGCAGATGGCTGTACTTGACGCCCGACGGGCAGGTCGTTTCGCAGGAGCGGCAGGTCAGGCAACGGTCAAGATGGGTACGCGTCTTTTCCGTCACCGGCTTGCCCTCGAGCGCCTGCTTGATCAGGTAGATACGGCCACGCGGGCCGTCGAGTTCATCGCCAAGCAATTGGTAAGTCGGGCAGGTGGCGGTACAGAAACCGCAATGCACACACTTGCGCAGGATTTCCTCGGCAATCCGGCCGGCCTGGGTAGCGCGCAGTTCGTCGGTCAGCGTGGTATCCATCAAAACTCCGCGTAGAGACGGCCGGGATTGAGGATGCCCTTCGGATCGAAGGCCTTTTTCAAGCGTCGGTGCAGGGCGAGCAGGGCCGGCGACAACGGCGCAAAGGCCCCTTCCAGGCAGCGTAGCGACTCTGGCCCACGGTAGAGCACGGCATGTCCACCGAGACCGGCTGCCGCGCCACGAATCGCCGACGGCTCGCCGGCATACCAGCGCAGCGCACCACCCCACTCGATGGCGCACAGCCCGTCGAGCCCGGGACACGGCGCGGTGGACGGTACAGCCAGTCGCCACAGCAACGGGCCGGCAAAGGCCGGGTGCGTTTGTTCGCGGACCGACAGCCAGAACTTTTCGGCATCAGGCACTGGCGTACCGCCCAGTTTGGCGGCGGCCGCCTCGACCGCTGCCCGCGCCCCGGAGAGGCGCAGCGACAACTGACCGTCATGCCAGAAAGAGGCAGAAACCGGCAGCGGCTGGCCGCCCCATTCGTTGAGCCGACGGATTGCCTCGGCGGCATCGCAGACAAATAGCAAGGTGGTTTCGGCCACTGGCCGGGGCAGTACCTTGAGCGTCGCTTCAGCAATCACGCCGAGCGTACCAAGGCTGCCCGAGATCAGCCGTGAGACGTCGTAGCCGGCGACATTCTTCATGACCTGACCGCCGAAATTGAGGACCTGCCCCGTCCCATCGACCAGCTTCACCCCGAGTACGAAGTCGCGCACGGCGCCGGCCTGCTGCCGACGCGGCCCCGCGAGGCCGGCAGCGATACAACCCCCCACCGTTGCCGAGCCGAAATGCGGTGGTTCGAAGGCCAGCATCTGCCCCTGCCCGGCCAGCACCGCCTCAATCTCGGCCAGCGGCGTCGCGCCGCGGGCGGTGATGTACAGTTCGGTTGGTTCATAGGCAACGATGCCGCGATGGCCGGAAACGTCAAGAACCTCACCGGCCAGCAGGCCGCCGTAGAAGTCCTTGCTGCCACCACCCCGGATACGCAGCGGCATCTGGTGCTCATGGGCCGCCCGAACGGCAGAAACAATGTCGTCGAGTTCACACAGGACCGGCATCAGAAACGCTCCAGTTCGGGAAATTTCACCTCGCCCTGATGCACGTGCATGCGACCGTATTCGGCACAGCGGTGGAGGCTTGGTACGGCCTTGCCGGGGTTGAGCAGGCCGCTCTCATCAAAGGCCGCCTTGACGCGATGGAAAGCCTCAAGTTCCGGCGTCGCGTACTGGACGCACATCTGGTTGATTTTCTCGATCCCGACCCCGTGTTCGCCGGTGATCGAGCCACCGAGCGCCACCGACAATTCGAGTATCTCCGCCCCGAAGGCCTCGGCCCGTTCCCAGTCGCCCGGTTGCGAGGCGTCGTACATGATCAGCGGATGCAGGTTGCCGTCACCGGCATGGAAGACATTGGCGCAGCGCAGGCTGTACTTCTTTTCCATGGCGGCAATGGCCGACAGCATGTCGGCCAAGCGCTTGCGGGGAATGGTCCCGTCCATGCAGTAATAATCCGGCGTGATGCGCCCGACTGCCGGAAAGGCCGCCTTGCGTCCGGCCCAGAAACGCAGGCGCTCCGCTTCCGACTGCGACACGCGAATATCACTGGCGCCGGCTGCCGTCAGCACTTCGGTGACCCGGGCGATTTCCTCGGCGACCTCTTCCGGCGTGCCATCGGACTCGCAGAGCAGAATGGCCTCGGCATTCATGTCGTAGCCCGCCTTGACGAAAGGCTCGACGGCCGCCGTTGCCGCCTTGTCCATCATCTCCAGACCAGCCGGGATGATGCCGGCGGCGATGATCGCGGCGACCGCATCGCCAGCCTGCGCGACATCGTTGAACGACGCCATCACCACTTGGGCCAGTTCAGGCCTGGGGATCAGCCTGACGGTCACCTCGGTGACCACGCCAAGCATCCCCTCGGAGCCGATGAGCAGGGCGAGCAGATCGTAGCCGGGCGCATCGGGCGCCTCCGAGCCAATATCAAAAACCTCGCCCTCGATGCTGACAACACGGATGCGCAAGACGTTATGGACGGTCAGGCCGTATTTCAGGCAATGCACCCCCCCCGAGTTTTCGGCGACGTTGCCTCCCAGCGTGCAGGCAATTTGCGATGACGGATCGGGCGCGTAGTAGAGACCGAAGGGTGCCGCCGCTTCGGACACAGCCAGGTTGCGGACGCCGGGCTGAACGACGGCAAGGCGGGCCACCCGGTCAACACGCAGAATTTTGTTGAAGCGGGCCAGCGACAGCACAACGCCCTCGGCATGCGGCATCGCCCCGCCCGACAGCCCCGTACCCGCACCGCGCGCCACGACCGGCACGCCCATCTGGTGACAGGTACGCAGGATATGGATGACCTGCGCCTCGGTCTCGGGCAGACAGACTGCGAGGGGCAATTGGCGGTAGGCGGTAAGGCCGTCGCATTCGTAGGGCCGTAAATCCTCTTCGCCGAGCAGCAGGCAATGGGCCGGCAGAAAGCGCTGCAGGCGACGGGCCAGGCTAGCCTGATCGGTCGAGAAAACAGGATCGGATAAATTCATGCCGTCATTCTACGAGGATGGCGCGAAAGTCGTTGACGTTGGTCCGTGTCGGACCAGTCACCAACAGGTCGCCAAGCCCGGCAAAAAAGCCCCAGGCATCGTTGTTGGACAAATGCCGGCGCGGGTCCAGTCCGGCAGCGCGCGCCCGAAGCAGCGTATCCGGGCCGACAAAAGCACCGGCATTGTCTTCGCTGCCATCGATGCCATCGGTATCGGCGGCCAACGCGTGGATGCCGGTAGCACCATCCAATGCCAAGGTGAGCGCAAGCAGAAATTCCGTATTACGCCCACCGCGTCCATCGCCCTTCATGGTCACCGTCGTTTCGCCACCGGATAGCAGCACGCATGGCTTTTTCGCCGGGAAACCATGCAGCCCGGACGAGCGCGCCATGCCCGCCATGACCTTGGCGACCTCCCGTGCTTCGCCCTCGATGGCGTCGCCCAGAATGAGCGGCGTAATGCCGAGCCGTTGCGCTTCGGCAGCTGCCGCCTGGAGCATCTGGCGCGGACTGGCGATCAGGCGAAAATCGCTGCGCACCAGCCGTGCATCGCCCGGTTTGGGCGTTTCCAGCTCCCCCGAAACCAGCCGCTGGCGCAGCACGGCCGGCAGTTCGATACCGTAGAAATCGAGCACCTTGAGCGCATCGGCTGCTGTAGAGGGGTCACCGATCGTCGGGCCGGAGGCAATCACCGCCGGGTCGTCACCGGGCACATCCGAGATCGCCAGCGTCAGCACCTGGGCCGGCCAGGCAGCAGCGGCCAGCCGCCCACCCTTGAGGGCCGACAAATGCTTGCGTACGCAATTGATCTCGCCAATGCTCGCCCCCGAACGCAGCAGTGCAGAGGTGAGCGCCCGCTTCTCGGCCAGCGTGATGCCGACAGCCGGTGCCGCCAGCAGGGCCGAGCCACCGCCGGAAATCAGTGCCAGAACTCGGTCTTCTGCCGTCAGTCCGGAAACTTGCTGAACAATAGCCAGCGCGGCTGCCTCGCCCGCCGCGTCGGGCACCGGGTGTGCTGCCTCGACGATCCTGATCCGCTCGCACGGCACACCGTGGCCGTAACGCGTCACCACCAGACCGTCAAGCGGCCCCGACCAATGGTGCTCGACGGCCTGCGCCATCGCCGCCGACGCCTTGCCTGCGCCGATGACGATCAGCTGGCCACCGTCATCCGGCGGCAGATGGGGCGGCACGCACAGGGCCGGATCGGCCGCCGCAATGGCCGCATCAAAAAGGCGGCGCAGGGTGTCACGTTGATTCATTGCTGACGCCAGCCGAGGCCTGCCTCGGTCGTCGTCAGTGGCTTGTATTCGCAGCCAACCCAGCCGTCGTACCCCAGTTTGTCGAGCCAATCAAAAAGAAATGGGTAGTTGATTTCGCCGGTACCAGGCTCGTGGCGACCGGGATTGTCGGCGATCTGAATATGGCCGATGCGGCCGAGATTGGCCTCAATCGTCCGCGCCAGATCGCCCTGAATGATCTGCGCGTGATACAGATCGAGTTGCAGCTTGACGTTGCTGCGATCAATGGCGCCGATCAAGGACACCGCCTTGTTAATGTCATCCAGCCAGTAACCCGGCATATCGATGCGGCTGTTGATCGGCTCGATCAACACGGTAGCGCCCACCGTGGCAAAACGGTCAGCTGCGAATTGCAGGTTGGCGATGTAGGTCGCCTCCAGTGCCGACTCAGCGACGCCTTGCGGCCGCAGGCCGGCCATACAATGGACCCGCTCACAGTCGAGGACCATGGCGTAGTTGAGCGCCAGTTCGACACTTTCGGCAAACTCGCCCTGACGATGCGGCAGACAGGCCAGGCCCCGCTCACCAGCCGCCCAGTCGCCGGGTGGCAGATTGAACAGCACCTGCTCGACATCGGCCGCCTTGAGCCATTCCGCTACATCATGCGCCGGCCAGTCGTAGGGGAAAAGATATTCCACACCGCGAAAGCCGGCAGCAGAAGCCCGCTCGAAACGTTCAGCAAATGGCACATCGGCAAACAAAAAACTGAGATTGGCAGCGAACTTGGGCATGATGGAGCAGTCATTAGCGTGAGCCAAAAGTATAATCTGCACTTATCAGGAGAACGCAACGTGAATGACAACGAACAAGAACGCAAGGGCAACCGCCTGTCGAAGATCGTCACCCGCACCGGCGACGCCGGCACGACCGGGCTCGGCGACGGCAGCCGGACGACCAAGGACAGCCTGCGCATCGACGCCATCGGCGAGGTCGATGAACTGAACTCCGGCCTGGGTGTGCTGCTTTGCGAAGACATGCCGGAAGCCATGCGGGCGGCCCTGCTCGATGTCCAGAACGACCTTTTCGACCTTGGCGGCGAACTCTGCCTGCCCGGCATGGCAGTCATGAAGGATGCCCAGGTAGCCCGTCTCGAAGCACAGGCCGAGGCCTTCAATGCCGACCTGCCCATGCTCAAGGAATTCATCCTGCCCGGCGGCACCCGCGCCGCCGCGCTTGCCCACCTCAGCCGCACGGTCTGCCGCCGCGCCGAGCGCTCGATGGTTCGCCTGCACGGCGCCGAACCGCTGTCCGACGCGGCACGCCGCTACGTCAACCGTCTCTCCGACCTGCTCTTCATCCTTGGTCGCGCCCTCAACCGGGCGGGCGGACGTGGCGACGTCCTGTGGCAAAAGGGCAAGAATGCAGCCTGAGCCTTTCGCCCTCCTTTTCCCTGGGATCGGATAAGCCGTGTACCGGGTCAAGACCATCTACCGCAACCGCGGCTCTGATCCGATCATCGAGCGCGGCCCCTGGCACGACTCGCGCAAGGATGCCGAGTACTGGGCCGAACAACTGCGCCTGGCCGGCTACGCGGTGAGCATCGAAAGCCAGCAGATCAAGTCCGACGACGACAACTCGGATCTCGCTGCGGCACTTGCCGGGATGGCGTGAGTGTGCGCCGAGCGCCTGGAGTGAATTTCGGAGAAATCTCTTGCAGGTCTTGATGGGTTCAGCAAATTCGACCCGGGCATTATTGCTGACATTCGCCATCACCATCATGGTGCTGATACTCGGCGCATGGTTGATGCTCTACGATTTGCGACAAACCGACGTTCAACAAGCCCAAAATCAACTGGCTGGACTCAGTCGCGTACTTTCAGACCAGACTGCAAATAGTCTGGAAAGTGTGTCGCTAGTGATGCGCAGCGCCAGGGAAAGGCTGTCTGACCCCGTTGGGAGACGCCTTGATCTTGATGACACACCGGTCACGTTTCTGCTCAAGGCACGCGTCGCAGGTCTTCCGCAGCTGCGCTCCCTGTTCATCGTGGACCGCGCCGGCATGCTCGCCAATTCGTCATTTGCCGACCGAACCCAGGTCATGTCCCTTGCCGACAGGGACTACTTCCAGCATTTTCTGAACAAGCCCGATGACAGCTACTTTCTCAGCCCGCCGTTGCGTAGCCGGCTTGATGGGGAGTGGAGCATCTTCATGAGCATCCCGTTCTTTGACGAAGCTCATCACTTGCGCGGCATTCTCGTGGCTTCCATCAGAATTGACTATTTCAACAAACTCTATCGGCAAGTCGGCACCAATCTGGCTGATGGAATCGAATTGCTCGATGACAGGGGCTTGCGCGTCGCCAGTTTTCCGCAGAACGATGAGTTGATGGGGATATTTATTGAAGATTTACCCTCGTTAGGGCCAATTACAGATGGTGAACCAGAACGGCATCAGGTAGCGCCCGTAATTTTGAAAGGGGTGCCCGGCTTTGCCGGCCTGAATCGGGTCAACGGTTTTCCATTGACCATAGCGCTCTTTTATTCCGAGCAACGTGTGCTGGCCCCCTGGCGCAAAATCGCCGCAATGGTCATTCTCGGCGTTGGATTCGTCGTCCTGCTTATTCTGCTGGCCACTGTCAGCCTGGTAAGCCATCTGAAGCAGACCGATGCGTTGACCCTTGCCCTGCACAAGCAGGACGAACGAATGCGCCAACTTATCCAATCGGTCCACGATGCCATCGTAACGGTAGATGCGGGCTTGAACATCGTGATGCTCAATGCAGCTGCCAGAAAGATGTTCAGCATTCCCGAGCCGGCGACAGAAACCTTCCGGTTCGCCAACTGCCTCGATGACAAGTCTGCCCACAAGCTTTCCCTCTGGTTGCATGAAGGTGACGCACCAGCAGACCCCGACGAGAACTCACTCGACGAAATCACAGCCAAGCGTCCCAATGGTCAATCAGTCGTTCTTGAAACAAGCTACTCAAGTGTCCGGGTTCAGGACCAACGCTACCTCACCCTTGTCTTGCGCGACGTTTCCGAGCGCCACCGCGTCGAGCAAGCCTTGCGCGAAAGCAACAGACAGCTGAAAGAACTGACGGCCATGCTGCAAAAGGTACGCGAGGACGAGCGAAGCCGTATCGCTCGTGAAATGCATGATGAACTGGGGCAGTTGATCACAGGTATCCGTTTTGAGTTGCGCTGGCTGGAAAGTCGTCTGCCGGCACAACGTCCGGATCTATCGAGCAAACTTGGCGCAATGGTCAAACAACTGGATGTCACCATTGCCGCTGTCAGGCGGATCACGACAGAGTTACACCCCCTGATTCTCGACGATCTCGGGCTGACTGCCGCAGCCAGCTGGCTGGCAGACCAATTCGCCCAGCGCACGGGCATCGAGGTTGATCTCCGGCTTGCCGATGAAGAACCCACCCAAGGAGGCCCAGTCGCCCTCGCCCTGTTCCGGATCATGCAGGAATCCCTGAACAACGTTGCCAAGTACGCCGAAGCAAGCCTGGTCGAAATCCGGCTGCACCGAAATACATATCACTGGCAACTGGTCATCAAGGACAACGGTGTCGGCATCCAGGTCGAAAGCACAAAGCGGGAAGGTTTTGGATTGATCGGCATGCGAGAGCGTTCGACACTGCTCGGCGGCAGCTTTGATGTAGACTCCGTACGCGGCCGGGGAACACGAATCGAAGTGCGCATCCCGGTTGAAATCGAGCAGAGGCAGGCATGAACAAGATACGCGTATTGCTAGCCGACGACCACGCCATCATTCGCGACGGTATTCGGCAGATCCTGGAGGATTCAGAGGATTTTCTGGTTGCCGGCGAGGCCGCCAACGGTATTGAAGTCATGCAGCACATTCGGGCCGCGACTTGCGACCTTCTAGTGCTCGATATCTCGATGCCCGGACGAAACGGCATTGATCTGATACGGCACGTCCATGATGAAAAGCACGACCTGCCCATCCTCATCCTCAGCATGCATCAGGAAGAGCAATATGCCGTGCGAGCCCTGCACGCTGGTGCTTCCGGATACGTCACCAAGGAAAGCGACAGCGAACTGCTGCTCGCAGCGATGCGCCGGGTAGCTGGTGGCGGCGTCTTTGTCAGCGAGAAGGTTGCCGAGATCATGGCGCGTGGTTTGCACCCGATCAGTGAGGTTTTCCCGCACACACTGCTATCGGATCGCGAATTTCAGGTTTTCGAGATGCTCGCTCAGGGCCTGGGGCTAACCGAAATCGCCAATGAGTTCTCTCTCAGCGTCAAAACAATCAGTACGCACAAGAGCCGCATTCTGCAAAAGATGAATTTCAACAACATGGCGGATCTGATCCGCTATGCCATCACGCACAAACTCGTCGAGCAGGACGATATGGCCTGACGCGAGGCCAGAATCAGAAAATTCCTACACGCAAATTAATCCCCTTCCGATAAAGGGGGCTGAAGAACCGGAAGACAATGTCGCTAGTTAAATGTAACTAGTTTGTGTCCTTCGGTTTTTGAATATTTGCAACAGGAGTCAGATGATGAAGTTTTCCGCCAAGACCCTCGCCACGCTGGGCATCTTTTCCGCACTGATCATGACCGCAACGAGCGCCAGCGCGCTCAGTGACGACGAAGTCAAGTCATTGATGAAGAAGAACAATTGCTTCAAGTGCCACGCCGAAAACAAGGCCAAGGACGGTCCCTCGTACAAAGAGATCGCCGAAAAGAACCGCGACAAGCCGGATATCGCTGCGAAGTTCTACAAGCGCGTCACATCCTTCGAGCAAGTCGAAATCAAGGGCAAAAAGGAAGACCACGAACCGCTTAAAACCAAGGACGACGCTGAAATCAAGGCCATCGTCCAGTGGATCCTGACTCGTTAAATAGTTTTCTGGGGGTAACAATAATGATTACAAAAATGCGCAAGGCTGCCTTGGCGTCGCTGATGCTCGTCGGGTTGTGCCTAACAGCATCACCGGCTCTGGCCGCAGACAGCAAGTTGCCGGTTCCGGGCAGCAAGGATGTCATCTACAAGGACGACGCCAAATGCACCAGCTGTCACGATGAAAGTGAAGTTGTGCCTGTTCTGTCCATCGCCAAGACGAAGCACGGGGTTGCCAAGGATGGCCGCGTCCCAAGCTGCACGTCTTGCCATGGAGAGAGCGAGAAGCACGCCAACAAGCCTGAAGACGTCAAGGTCCGCCCGGCTACCGAGCGCAATTTTGGCAAGAAATCCACCCTGACTGCTGAAGAAAAGAGTGCCGTGTGCACCGGCTGCCACCAAGGCGGCAAGCACATGAACTGGAATACCAGCGCGCACTCAAGCAATGACGTCGCCTGTACTTCCTGCCACCAGGTACATACCGGTCACGACAAGGTTCGCGACAAGCGCGCCCAGCCGGAAGTCTGCTACACCTGCCACAAGCAGCAGCGCGCAGAAGTTAACAAGCCTTCGCATCACCCGATCCCGGAAGGCAAGATGACTTGTTCGGATTGCCATAATGCTCATGGTTCGGCTGGTCAGAAAATGCTGGTTAAAGACACGACCAACGCCACCTGTTTCACTTGTCACGCAGAAAAACGTGGGCCTTTCATCCACAATCACCAGCCGGTCGTTGAGGACTGTTCAAACTGCCACAACCCACATGGCACCGTAGCGGAAAACATGCTGAAGTCCCGTATGCCATTCCTGTGCCAGCAGTGTCACGGTTCTTCTTCGCATCCTGGTAACGTACCCGGCGTACGTAGCAATATGCCAAACGCGATCAGCAGCAATATCGGCCCCGGATACGCCCAGGCCCGAGGATGCAGCAACTGCCACACCAATATCCATGGCAGCAATAATCCAAGTACCGCCACATCTAGCGGTGCTGGCCGTTTCTTCCGCTGATCTCAAGGAAAATGATCATGAGCAAGCAAACGAATTTTATGCGGACTGCAATTTTTGTTGCCCTCTCCGCCGCATTTCCATTCGCCGAAGTACAAGCGGATGATGAAATCGATGCCTTGGTAAATCCCAATGCAACCGAAGCCACCTTCAAACTACCTTACATGGATAAGGTCAATCCGCTGTATCGCCAATATAACGGTGTCAATCAAACCGGCATTAGCGGAAATATTGATCTAAATATCGTCAATCGTAACAATCAGGGTCAGTGGTTCAAACTTCAGGCTGAAAACCTTGGGCTAAGCACCCAGGAGATTGGAATCTCCTACGAACAACAGGGTGATTGGGCGCTAGGCCTGGACTACAACCAGATTCCTCGTTATGCGCCGTATCAGGTAAATACGGCAGTAGCTGGTATCGGCTCGAATCAAATTACCCAACCATCCTATGCCAATGGCGCATTTAGTGGCGGTACTTTAACCAACCCTGTGGTCTATGAAACAAACCTGAAGACCCAACGCGATATAGCAACGTTGTCTGCAAGCAAGTTTTTGATGGAAGGCCTAAAGCTGAGCTTTTCGTTCAAAAATGAAGAAAAGACCGGTACGCGCATGGACGGTGTTCGCGGCGTTGCTGGAACAGGAACACCAAACCGCTATAGCGGCTATCTTTTTTCACCTGAGCCCATCAACCAGTCACACCAGCAATTTGAAGCCACGCTTGATTACTCGGCGGCCAAATTCCAACTTTCTGCTGGGTATTACGGCAGTTTCCTGAGTGCCAAAAACAATTCGCTGGCGATTGTTGGTGGCACCAATACTGCTCTCGTATCTACCGGAGCCGGTGGTCTTTCACCGATCGCATTGTCGCCCGATAATCAGGTTCAGCAAATTTACGTAAACGGTGCTTATAACTTTACGGACAGTACCCGGGGCTCACTCAAAGTCGCCTATTCGGAGGGCCGCCAGAATGAAAACTTCCTGTTCCGCACCGACGTAAATCCAGGAATCGGTAGCAATCTGGATGCCAAAGTTCAAACAACCGAAGCCTTTGCCTCACTAACCTCGCGTATCACGAAGGACTTCAAATTGCTTGGATCATGGCGATACGAAGATAAAAGTGACAAAACGCCAGTTCGCTTGTTCTATACGGGCTACCCGAACAATCCTGAATCCCATGTCGCAAATTGGGGGAAGGCCGAGGCGGACTACCGGATCGGCGGTGGATTCAGCATCAACGGCGGCTTCGATTACACACATAAGCGTAGCCTGGAGTGGGAACGACGCGAAGTTGAGGAACTTACTACCCGCCTTTCCCTCCGCAAATCGATGGGTGAAACAGTTAACGGCACGATTACCCTAGCCCACGCCGACCGTACTGGCTCAGACTGGGAAGGCGGGAATCCTACAATTTATCCCGTCTACCTGGCTGACCGGCAGCGAGAAAAGGTCCGTGGCATGGTGGACTGGTCACCTGCGGAGCGCTTAAATCTCCAATTTGCCTATGAGGCATTTTTCGACAAGTACACCAAGAGTGCATACGGTCTCGACTCCGGAGAAGGGCAAGTCTTTTCATTTGATGCAAACTACGACATCTCCGACAACTGGAAACTGAACGGGTGGTACTCAAAGCAAACTGGCAACATTCAGCAAAACATGCAGGGAGCGGTTTGCTCCGGAACTGGAACATGCGCGTCAGGAACGACCACATTCCGCACGGGGGGCTTGATTCAGTGGGATGCGAAACTAAATCAGGATTCAGACCAGTTTGGATTTGGAATAACAGGAAAGCTGTCTGTATTTGATGTGGGTGCCAAGTATTTTTATACCCGCGACTTGACCAAGCAGGAAATCAGCCCACTCCCAGCAACAACATGTCTAAATGCGGCCTGTACATCAACGGGAGTTGTCGCCACAGGCATGGGAATTATTCCCGATGCAAAATATACGCAGAACACATTCAGTCTTTATGGAACATATCAGGTCTCGAAAGCGACGAAACTGCGGCTTGATTACATCTACGACCTGCGCAAGATGGATGACTACACTTGGCAAAACTGGGTGTATGCGGATGGCACAAGAATCTACGTTAAGCCGGAACAGACAACGCAGATATTTGGAATAAGCCTTATCCAGTCGTTCTGATAGTCTCTTTGAACCGGGCTGGCAACAGCCCGGTTTGTATTTATAGTTAGGAAAACAGCAAATGAGCGAACAAGAAACCAACACCCCGCCCAAGCGGGTCTTCGTCAAAGTATGGAACCCGCTTATCCGCATTGGCCACTGGGTCATGGTTCTATGCTTTGCCGCCCTGTACATCAAGGCATCAAAGTTTCCCCTGCATGCGTACGCCGCCTACATCATCATGGGCTATATGTGCTTCCGCATCATCTACGGGCTAGTCGGGCCGCGGGCAGTGCGTTTCTGGACTTTTATCTACAGCCCGAAGACGATGATCAAATACGGCATCGACTCGGTGGTCGGCCATCCGATGCATACCATTTCGCATAACCCGCTGGGTGGGCTGATGGTTTTCGGGCTGCTTTTTGCCATGCTGGGTACCGGCGCTCTGGGCATCATGCTTTACAGCTCTGGCCAGGAACTGGGGCCGCTCGGCAACATGGTTCCCAGCGAGTGGGAAGATGAGTTTTTCACGATGACCGTGTTTGGTCAGGATCTGGTTGTCGGCCTCAAGGACCTCCATATCTTCTGTGGCAATGTGGCCGCATCGCTTGTAACCTGCCACCTGCTGGGCACCCTGTGGGCTACCGCCGTGCATAAATCCGGGCACGTCATCGGCATGATCACCGGCGTCAAGGATGCGATGGCTGATGATCCGGAGCTGAAGCACTACAAACAAGTCCCCGCACCGCGCTTTGCCAAGAATCTTTCTGATTCCGTCGGCCCGGCAATCACGGAGGTCATTCTGGTTTCCGGTATTTTGATCTGCCTTGTCTGGCCGCTGATCGAACTTTTCGGCTGGATAAACAAATTCATCCCGTCGTATTGATCTGACAATCACCCGTCGTCAGGAAGGGCTTGCGCCGTCAGCAAGCCCTTTTCTTTTGGCCTTTCCGGGCTCGCTACTCAGCCGCTTCAGCTACCCGGCGGGCACGCACGGCCGCAGCCAGGCGGTCCAGTACGGTCACACTGTCTTCCCAGTTGATACAGGCATCGGTGACGCTCTGGCCGTAAACAAGCGGCTTGTCCGGGGAAATATCCTGACGTCCCTCGACCAGATGCGATTCGACCATGACCCCGACGATACGGTCCTCGCCACCAGCCAGCTGGGCGGCGACGCTGTCGCAGACTTCCATCTGCAACTTGTATTGCTTGCGGCTGTTGCCATGCGAGAAATCGACCATCAGCCGGGCCGCAAGGCCGGACTTGGCGATTTCGGTGCAGGCCGCTTCGACGCTGGGCGCATCGTAATTCGGCTCCTTGCCGCCGCGCAGAATGACATGGCAGTCTTCGTTGCCCACGGTCGACACAATCGCGGTGTGGCCGGACTTGGTAACCGACAGGAAGTGGTGCGGCGAATTGGCCGAACGAATGGCATCGACCGCGATGCGCATGTTGCCATCCGTGCCGTTCTTGAAACCGACCGGACAGGACAGACCCGATGCCAGCTCGCGATGCACTTGTGACTCGGTGGTGCGCGCGCCGATCGCCCCCCAGGAAATCAGGTCGGCCGTGTATTGCGGCGTGATGGTGTCGAGGAATTCAGTGGCGCAGGGCAGATCAAGCTCGTTGATCTCGAGCAGGATGCGGCGGGCCAGGCGCAGGCCTTCGTTGATGCGGAAGGTGTTGTCCATGCGCGGATCGTTGATCAGTCCTTTCCAGCCGACCGTGGTGCGCGGCTTCTCGAAATAGACGCGCATGACGACAATGAGGTCGTCGGCGTACTTTTCGGCTTCCTTGGCCAGTTTCTTCGCGTAGTCGATGGCCAGTTCGTAGTCGTGAATCGAGCAGGGGCCGATGACCACCAGCAGGCGGTCGTCAGCACCATGCAGCACACGGTGAATGGCTTGCCGGGCCGCATAGGTCGTCTGGGCGGCGCGGGTAGACACCGGATATTCGCGGAAAACATGGGCCGGCGGTACTAGCTCCTTGATTTCCTTGATGCGCAGATCGTCGGTATTCGGTTTGCTTTGCGGCGTCATGGTCAGGCCCATTCAGGAATGCTTGAAAACTCCGCATTCTACCGGACGCCCGCTTGTCGCGGGACGCCCCCAGACACCGATCAGGGTAGCTGCGTCAGGTAATTGGCCAGGGCCAAAATCTCTTCGTTCTTCAGCCCCGCCGTGGCAATGCTCATCAACTGGTTGTTGCGCACACCGGTCCGGTCGCGATATCGGGTGATCGTTGTCTGCAGGTAGGGCAGCTTCTGGCCGGCCAAGCGGGCGATGGCTTCATTGCCGCGAGCCTGCTCGCCGTGGCAACGGACACAAAGACGCTCGAACAAGACCTTGCCCTTGGCCACCTGGGCTGCATCGGCGGCCGACGGGCGAACCGGCAGGCTGGCAAAGTAGGTAGCAACCTGAACCCGCTCTTCATCCTTGAGCACCTTGATCAGGCCCTGCATGAAGGCATCCTTGCGCTCGCCGGCACCAAATTTGCGAATCTGCTCAAGCAGGTAGGCCGGATTCTGCCCCGCCAGATTGGGCACGTCGGGGGTCTTGCTGATACCGTCATCGCCATGGCAATTGGCACAAAAGAACGTGGCCTTCTTGCCGGCGTCGACCGCTGCGCGCAGCGCCACCGGGTCGCCACTCAGCGCCTTCAGGCGATCCTGCGCCGGGCTCGGCGTCGGCAGCGATTGAGCAAAAGCCGAAGCGGCTACCAGACAGCCCACAAGAACCAAAAATGCACGCATCAAATTACCCCCACAAAGTAGCTACTTATTATGCAGTACCGCCTACCGTCAGTCCATCAATGCGCAAGGTCGGCTGGCCGACGCCAACGGGGACACTCTGGCCATCCTTGCCGCAGGTACCGACACCCGGATCGAGTTTGAGGTCGTTGCCGATCATCGAAACCCGGGTCAGCGCATCCGGGCCATTGCCGATCAGCGTGGCCCCCTTGATCGGGCGGGTCACCTTGCCATCCTCGATCAGATAAGCCTCGCTCATCGAAAAAACGAACTTGCCACTGGTGATATCAACCTGGCCACCACCGAAATTGGCGGCGTAAATACCCTTCTTGACCGACTGGATGATTTCCTGCGGGTCATGCTGGCCGGCCAGCATCATGGTGTTGGTCATGCGCGGAATGGGCAGGTGGGCGAAAGATTCGCGCCGCCCGTTGCCAGTCGGTGCAACACCCATGAGGCGGGCATTCAGGCTGTCCTGCAGGTAGCCCTTGAGAATGCCGTCCTCGATCAGCACGGTACGTTGGGTGGTATTGCCTTCGTCGTCGATATTGAGCGAGCCACGGCGGTCGGCGATGGTGCCATCGTCGATGACGGTGACGCCCTTGGCCGCGACCCGCTGACCAACCCGGCCACTGAAGGCCGAGCTCCCTTTGCGGTTGAAGTCGCCTTCGAGACCGTGGCCGACTGCTTCGTGCAACAGGATACCGGGCCAGCCAGAACCGAGCACAACGGTCATCTGACCAGCCGGGGCAGGATCGGCGTGCAGATTGACCACCGCCTGATGGACGGCCTCGCGCGCATACTGCTGGAGGATTTCGTCGTCAAAATAGCCAAAGTCGAAACGGCCGCCGCCACCCGAGGAGCCCTGCTCACGCTTGCCGTTTTCTTCGATGATGACCGAGATCGAGCAGCGCACGAGCGGCCGGATGTCGGCAGCGAGACGGCCATCCGAGCCGGCAACGAGGACCACTTCGTACTCGCCGGCGAGCGAGGCCATGACTTGCAGGACACGCGGATCGAGCGCCCGGGCAAAGCCTTCGAGGCGCTCGAGCAACTTGACCTTGGCATCGGCCGGCAGGGAGGCGATGGGGTCGTGCGGGACGTATAGCGAATGCGCAGCAGTGGACCGGACAAACTGCCCAAAGCGGGCATTCTGGCCCGACGAACCAATCGCCCGCACGGCGTTGGCAGCATCGCCGAGCGCCCGCGAACTGATGTCGTCGGAGTAGGCAAAAGCTGTCTTTTCGCCGGCCAGGGCGCGCACACCAACCCCCTGGTCGATGCTGAAGCTGCCCGACTTGACGATGCCCTCATCGAGACTCCAAGCCTCGGAACGCGAATACTGGAAATAGAGATCGGCGTAATCGACCTGATGCGTGAGGATCTGGCCAAAGGTCCGCGACAGGTCACCCTCGCTGAGCGAGAAGGGGGCCAGCAGCAGGGATTCGGCCTGGGCCAGCGCGCTGTTTTGCATCATGAAAATCCTTAAAGTTTGCGGTGAGCGAGCGCCGGCAGGCTCTCGCGAATATCGGCGATACGCTGGTGATCGAGGTCGGCAATGACGACGCCCGGCCCCTTCTGCTTGCGGTCGAGAATTTCGCCCCAGGGATCGATGATCATGCTGTTGCCGTGCGTCATGCGGCCATTCTCATGGCGACCACCCTGACCAATAGCGAGAAGATAGCACTGGTTCTCGATGGCCCGGGCACGCAGCAGGATTTCCCAATGCGCGCGTCCGGTGGTTTCAGTGAAGGCGGCCGGCACGAGGATCAGGTCGACCGGTGCCAGGGCACGGTAAAGCTCGGGAAAGCGCAGGTCATAGCAGATCGACAAGGCAATCGAGCCGAAGGGCGTATCGACCGCAACGGGTTGATCGCCCGCCTCGATAAAGCCAGCCTCGTCGTAGGTTTCATCGCCTTTTCTGAAACCGAACAGATGTATCTTGTCGTAGCGTTTGACGCATTCACCTGCCGGATTGAAGACCAGGCTGGCGTTGCGCATCTTGTCCGGACTGCTGGCTGCCAGCGGGATCGACCCGGCAAAAAGCCAGATGCCATGCCGCTGCGCGGTTTCAGCCAGCCAGGACTGGATCGGGCCGGTACCGAAGTCCTCGCGGGCGCGCACACGGTCGGCATCGGCGGCACCGATGATGGGAAAATACTCGGGCAGCGCGACCAGTTGCGCCCCCTGACTGACCGCCTCATCAATCAAGCGGCCTGCGGTCACCAGATTATCCGCGACGCGCGGCCCGGAAATCATCTGCACGCCAGCCATTCGACAGTTTTGCTTGGTCACGGTTTGCTTTCCACGGGTGGACTCTCCTCTTCCGGTTTGACGGCCGGTGCAGTCAGACCACCGACTTTGTCGACCTGGGGATCGGCCCAGGTACCGGTCACATGATATCGGTAGCTGAAGAGACGATTGAGCGGTTTTTGCAGGACCGTATTGGCAACCAAGGCGGCCGCCCCGACCACCGGGTTAACCAATGCCGCCGCACCAACGGCAGCCAGCCCGCCGAGCTCAGGCCGAACGACCACCTGCATGTCCTGGGTTTCGGCTCGCAAGTCGGTTTCACCCTGCATTTCGATCTGGACCGCCGGGCCAAATATACGCAGCGGCTCATTCGTGCGCATGACCCCCTTGCGGACCGACAGCTTGCCTTCAATGCTATCGAAGGCCAGACCATCACTGAAAACATCCCGGAAATCGAGGGTCAGCCGACGCGGCAAGGATTGCAGCGAGATCAGGCCAAGCAACTTGCCAACCCCCGGCTCAAGCTTGTTGAACTGCCCCTTTTCCGCCTCCACGGTGAGCTGGCCGGTCAGGGTCGGATAGTGGATACCGGTCAACGGACCGCTCCATTGCAGGTCGCCAACCAATTTAGCCTTGCCGCGCCGCACCGAGTCGGCGTAACCGAGCCGGCCGAGCAGTTTGCCGGCATCCTTGGCGTTCAGCTCGAAATCGAGCCGGGTCTGATGGCGGCCGGTATTGACCCAGACGCCTTTACCCTTCAGGCCACCATCCGGATTTTCCAGATTCAGGTTGTCGAGATACCACGCTCCCTTGTCGTTACGGGCCTTTAGCTCGAGTCTGCCCAACGCCTTGTCGCCCAGATAGAAATCATCCACCGATAAACTCATGCCGGGCAGGGTATTGATCAGCGACGAAGCGCCATCGCCCCCTCGGCGAGCGGGCGAACCACCAGACGCTTGAAATTTCCCTCGACCCAACCCGCCCCGGCACTGTTCCAGAAGACATCGCCAACTGCCTCGCGGGTATTAAAACCGATCTGCCAGCCGCCATCACGCGGGCGGAGGCTGACATCGACCTGGTTGTAATCTCGATCCATGAGGTGCAACTGGGGCGTCTTCAGCGTCACAACGCTGAGCGCCAGACCACCGCCATCGGCCCCGCCGGTTCCTTCCGGCAGGAAGTTCTTCCAGGCATCGGCATCGATGCGCGGCACCGAGACACGGACGGCCAGCCCTTTCTCCGGCAACCGCGGCTCGGCGTCGCCAACCGCCAGCACGCCGCGCTCCCAATTGCCCAGCCGGTTGACGACCAGGCCCTGGGCAACTTTGCCCAAGGTAATCCGGTATTGCTCACGCTGGGCATCCGGCGTGGACCGGACGATGCGCAAGGGAAGCGGCATGGTGGCGTTCTTGTTCAACGGCTCGGGGAGGGGCGAACTGATCCCGAGCAAATCCGACTCGATGAGGACATCTGCGTTGCGCCGGCGGATATTGATGTCGGCCCGCCAGCCGGCCCGTCCGCTCAGGTGATTGATCAGGGGCCAGCCAAAGTACTTGCTGACTTCTCCGATCGCGGCAGTCCCAGTGGCGACAACGCCAATCCTGTCACCGGCATTTTTCACGTTCACCTTGAGCGGGCCGCCAAAGACCTGGCCCGTGATGTCCTGAGCACTCACCGTGCTTTCCGTCAGCAACAGGCGACCATTGACCTGGGTCAGCGGCGGCAGACCCGCCACTGGCTGCAACTGGTTATTCTGAAAGCGATAGTCGCCGCGCATCCTGGTATCGAGGGCATGACGCAGCGGAATATCGAGTTCAAGATTCAGACTGCCGCTGCCACCTGCCTTCATGCCATCGGTAAAGTGGTCGATGGTTTCGGCCACCGGGCTCTGCTCGATGAAACGCAGGAACTCGCTGGTCGGCCCTTGGGCGACGCCGCGCACCAGCAGCATCTCCTCGTGCGACTCGAAATCGGGAATATCGACCTTCACATCAGCCAGCGAGGCACCGAGGATGCGCCCCTTGCTGGCGACAATCTTCATGCCGGTATCGAAGGTCATGTCGGCATCGATATCGTCAATCACCGGCCAACCATCCGCGTAATCGACCTTCGCGCCGGTCGCCTTGGCGGTCACGATGAACTTGCCACCCTTGCCATCCCGGAAGGGAAAGTCTTTCAGATTGCCCCTGAGGATCAGCTTGCCGTCATAGCCACGGCCAGCCACGATGCCGCGGCGAATCCAGTTACGGGCGACGGCATTGACCGCATGCGGCATGTAGCGCCAGACGGCGCGCCCTTCGCCACGCTCGACACTGGCCGTCAGATCGATTTCACCCGGCCCTTCGCCGGTGAACCGATACGTCCCCTGGGCTGAACCGGCCGCGTCCGGTCCGGCGAATTCAAGCCGGGACAGCTTGACGTCAACCGCTTGCGGGCTGGCCTTCCAGCTGGCCTTGACGGCCAGGGCATCGAGGGCGATATCCGGCTCGGGAAAGATGGCCGGCAGCGACAGGCTGGAGGTCGTTGAATCGATGACCAGCTCCCCCCCTTTTTCGGTCAGATCGACACGGCCGGAAATGCCCGCCCCACCGGGAAAATATCGGTCGGCGACGAGGCCCATGTCGCGGAAACCGGCCTTCAGGCTGTAGCGCTTCAGGGTCTCGTCATCGAGCACCCAGCTGGCCTTCAATTCGGAAATTCTGCCCTGCGGGCGATGCCGTGTCAGCAGATCGCGACTATGGGGATCGAGCGGCAAATGGGCCGCCAGGCGACCGAGCACCCCAAGGTCGAGAAAGCTGGCGCTTGAATTACCGTTGACCAAGCCGGTTTTGGCATCCTGTCGCCATTCCACCTTGAAGTCAGTCGGCGCCACGCGCAGACCGGCCTGCGTCTGCAATTCGACCTGATGACCGGCGACGGCCCAGGCATCGCTCTTGTAACTGCCTTCGAGGCGCCCGCGCATGCTGGCCAGATCAAGTTCGGGCGGTTTGCGGCCAAGACGGATACGCAGCTCCTCAAGGGCCACATCGGCCGTCAGCTTGCCGGCCCCATCGTCGAGGTCGCCCCAGATCCGCAAGGCACCCCGCCCTTGCGGCAGGAGAACGGGATAATCGACCCAGGGTCGCCAGCCGGCCAGATCGGCATAGGCCAGTTCGACAAAAACACGCCCGGACAAGCGGTCCAGCGCCTCGCCCAGATCGCCCTGCACTTCCCCGCGAATATCGACGCGGGCGGCCAACGCATCGGGTGGTGCCGCCGACAAGCCAAAGCGATGCCGGCGACCACTGTTGTCGAGCGCCAGTTGCAAATCTTCGAGAACCAGCGGCGGCGCCTTGCGCAGCCTGTCATCCCAAACAATCGTTGCATTGTGGATACGAATGCGCTTTTGCTGGAGCACCCATTCGGCAAAACCCGAGTCGCTATCCCCCTCGGTATCGACACCGGCCACCGTGATCTTGCCATTGGCGTCGCGCCGGACATGCAGCACCGGGCCATCGAAAACGAGCAAGGCCAGGGTTGGCCGCAAGCGCCACAGGGACTGCCAGGACAGTACGCCTTCGACGCGGGCCAGCGAGAAAGCCGAGCCCCCGGAGCGGTCGGCGATGACCACGTCGTCGAGCACCAGATCGGGATTCAGGCCTTGCCAGCGGGCCTCGATGCGGCCAATTTTGACGGCCTGTCCAACCGCCTGCGTCGCCGCCTGCTCGATCTGGCTCTGGTAGTCGCCAATTTTGGGCAGCACGACATAGCGCAGGGTCAGGATCAGGGCAGCAAATAACAACCATGCGCCGAACAGCGTCCAGCCGAGCAGCCGGACGGGACGTCCGGCGAGCAGAGGCCACAGCCAATGCAGACGGTGGTACAGGGCAACGCGCAGATCGGATGGAATCACCGGAGAGTTTCGCGCATCCAGATCACGCACGCGTCAAACCGTTTTGCCAGGAAGGGGAATAGATCACTACAATCAGTTACTGAATAAAAATGACATTCTACCTTTTCGGCCAAGCTGCCGACTGATCATCATGGACAACACGCTCGATTCCCGCTGGCAATCTGCCATCCACCACAGCCGTTACCTGGCCAATTTGCTCCAGGCGCACCCGGCCCTGATTCCCGAACTGGAGGCCAGCTGGCAGCAACCGCTGACCGAGGCCATGCTGCTCGCCCCGCTGCAACAGGAATTTGCCAATGACGAAGCGGTCAGGTCCACGCTGCGCCGTCTGCGCCACCGCGCCATGGCGCATTTCGCCCTGCGCGACCTGGGCGGCCTCGCTCCGCTGGCCGAAATCGTCGAGGGCATGACCCTGCTCGCCGACGTAACCACCAACTTTGCCCTCGACTACTACCACCGCCAGCTCGTCGCCTCCTATGGCGAGCCGCTCGACAAGGCCGGCCAGCCGCAGCGCCTGATGGTCGTCGGCATGGGCAAACTGGGCGGACGCGAGTTGAACGTGTCGTCCGATGTCGATTACATCTTTGTTTACCCCGAAGATGGCGATACCGCCGGGCCAAAGAGTATCGAGAACTTCGATTTCTTCACCCGTCTCGGCAAGCGGATTATTGGCGCCCTCGGCGACATTACCGCCGATGGACAGGTTTTCCGCGTCGACATGCGCCTGCGCCCGAACGGCGACTCCGGCCCGCTGGTCTGCTCGCTCGACGGGCTGGAAAGCTACTTCATCACCCAAGGTCGGGAGTGGGAAAGGTACGCCTGGATCAAGGGACGCACCATGAACGCCGGCAGCAACCTGCAGCCGGAATGGGTCAGCGCCATGCAGGCCGTGGCCCGCCCCTTCGTCTTCCGCAAGTATCTCGATTTCGGGGCCATCAACGCCATGCGCGACCTGCATGCCCAGATCAGCCGCGAAGTGGTGCGCAAGGACATGGCCGACCACGTCAAACTCGGCCCCGGCGGTATCCGCGAAATCGAGTTCATGGCCCAGGTTTTCCAGCTCATACGCGGCGGCCGCGACCTCGGACTGCAGATCCGGCCGACCCTGCCCGTCCTCAAGCTCCTGGCTGAACGCAAACTGATTCCCGCCGACACCGAGCAGGAACTGCGCGAGGCCTATGTCTTCCTGCGCCGTCTCGAACACCGGCTGCAATATGTCGAAGACAAGCAGACCCACATGCTGCCGGTTGACCCTCAAAGTCGTCTGAATATCGCCACCAGCATGGATTTTCCCGACTGGCCAGCGATGCTGGCGGTGCTTGACGAACATCGCGAAAAAGTCAGCCGCCACTTTGGTGCCATTTTCTCCGATCCGGAGGCAGGGGAACATCCGCTGACCGGACTGTGGCAAGGACAGCTCGACGAGGACACAGCTATCGAAGCCTTCGGCAACCTCGGTTACCGCCACCCCAAAGAGGCCATTACCCGCCTGGCCGAACTGCGCGCTGCCAGCCGCTACCTGCAACTGCCGGCGACCAACCGGGCCCGTCTGGACGCCGTTGCTCCCCGCCTGATCGAGGCCGCCGGTGCGACGCCAGCACCCGATACGACACTGGCTCGCGGCCTCGCTTTTCTTGAAGGCATCGCCCGGCGCGGTGCCTATCTGGCACTGCTCCAGCAGTACCCGATGGCCCTGCGTCGCGTCGCCGACATGATGTGCGCCTCGAGTTGGGCCGCCGATTACCTCAACCGCCACCCCCTGCTGCTCGACGAACTGCTTGACCCGCGCCTCTACGAAATCGCCACCGACTGGGCAGGCTTCCGCGAAATCCTGCGCGACAACCTGGCCCAGCACGCCGACGACACCGAACGGGAAATGGATATCCTGCGCGAAATGCACCATGCCCAGGTATTCCGTCTGCTGGCTCAGGATCTGGCCGGTCTGCAGACCATCGAACACCTTTCCGACCACCTCACTGAACTGGCCGACACCATCGTCCAGGAAACCCTGCCGCTGTGCTGGAAAACGATCAAGAAGCGGCATTGCGAGACGCCCAAATTCGCCGTCATCGGCTACGGCAAAATGGGCGGCAAGGAACTCGGCTACGCTTCTGACCTTGACCTCGTCTATCTCTTCGACGACGACGCCAGCGATGCCGAGGAGAATTACGCCCGCCTCGGTCAGCGCCTCAACACCTGGCTATCGAGTCAGACCCCGGCCGGCATCCTCTTCGAGACCGACCTGCGTCTACGCCCGAACGGCGACTCTGGCCTACTGGCCGTATCGGTCGACGCCTTCCGCGACTACGAACTGAAAAAAGCCTGGACCTGGGAACATCAGGCCCTGACCCGCGCCCGCTTCTGCGCCGGCGACCCCACCGTCGGGCGGCGTTTCGAGGAAATCCGCTGCGAAATCCTGCGCCAGCCGCGCGACCTTGCCCTGTTGAAGGCTGACGTCGTCGCCATGCGCCAGAAAATGGTGGACGCCCATGCCTCGAAGAGCGAAACCGGCTTTGGCCTCAAGCACGACCCGGGCGGCATCATTGATGTCGAGTTCATCGTCCAGTATCTGATCCTCGGCTATTCGCACCAGCACGCCAGCCTGACCGGCAATCTCGGCAATATCGCCCTGCTCCGCATGGCCGGCGAACTCGGGCTGATCAACCCGGCGCAAGGCGAAGCCGTCGGTAACGCCTATCGCGAATACCGCCGCCTACAGCACGCCAAGCGCCTTTCCGCTGACCCCAAGGCCCCGATCCCCCGTGACGAAGTCGAAAAGCACATCGCCGCAGTCAGCCAGCTCTGGAAGGCGGTTTTCTCCGAATAGTCAAAGCAATCAATAATCCTCTAGTGCCGCAAATTTAGATTTTGGTTTAGATGTCGATTAACAATCTGACTACGGGTGATAATTAATCCGCCAACCATGGCCGAAGTAGGTACATAACCGATACGGCAACCCGGTTTTAGGACGCGCACCCCGGGGTGGCGCTCACTTCACACAAAAGGAGACATCATGAAATTCGAAGGCGGTTGTTACTGTGGCAGCGTACGTTATCGCGCCGAAGGCGAGCCCATCCTGGAAGGGCAATGTCACTGCCGGGAATGTCAGTACATTACCGGCGGCGAGCCAAACACCTTCATCGCCCTGCCGCTCGGTAGTGTTCAATACACGAAGGGAAATCCTGCGGCTTTTACGCGCAGCGATGTTCCGAATGCGGTCACGCGCCGGTTTTGTCCGACCTGTGGCACGGCAATCGGCACCGAGATCCCTGGCGGCCTGATGGCAGTCAAGGTCGGGACCATGGATGACCCCACGCTCTTTACCCCCAAAGTCGCGATATTTACCGTCGACCAGCAGGCATTCCACATGATTCCCGAGGGTGTTGCGCCCTTCGAGCGCATGCCGGGATAGAGTCGTTGACCGATGGCGAGGGCAAGTTCCTGCCATCCCTCAAAAAGAAAAGCCGCCCGAGGGCGGCTTTTTTGCTTTTGCCGAATTACTTCTTCAGCGAATCACGAATCTCGCGCAGCAGGGCAATATCTTCCGGCGTCGGCGGCGCTTCGGCCGGGGCTGCCGGCGCCTCGTTGCGCAGGCGGTTCATCTGCTTGACCATCATGAAGATGATGAAGGCAAGAATGACGAAGTTGACCAGGATGGTCAGGAAGGAGCCGTAGGCGAAGACGGCGATGCCCGCCTTCTTGAGATCGGCCAGGGTGGCCAGATTATTCGGGTTATCACCGAGGACGACGAACAGGTTGGAGAAATCGAGCTTGCCAACGATGCGGCTGACCAGTGGCATGATCAGGTCGCCGACGATGGAATCGACAATCTTGCCGAAGGCGCCACCGATGATGACACCGACAGCCAGATCCATTGCATTGCCCTTGACGGCAAACTCCTTGAATTCCTGAATCATTCCCATGTTTTTTCCTCTGTTGATGGTGATTATAAGTCGGCGATTATTTGCCCTGGCAGCAAACAGCGTCAAGTAATTTTTGTCTGGTTTTACAAGCCTTTACAAAGGCGCTCGGCAGCCGCCCGCAAGGTTGCTTCCTGTTTGGCGAAGCAGAAGCGAACCACCTTGTCATCCCGACCATCGGCATAAAACACCGAAACCGGGATGACAGCAACCCCGATTTCGCGCGTCATCCATTCGGCAAAGGCGCGGTCGGGCAGATCAGAAATCCGGTCATAGCGTGCCAGCTGGAAATAGGTGCCACGGCAGGGCAGCAATTCGAAGGGGGTTGCCACCATCAGGCTTCGAAAGAAATTGCGTTTTTCCTGATAGAAGGCAGCCAGCCTGAGATGGCGCTGGGCATCCTGCATGTACTCGGCGAGTGCCAGTTGTGACGGGGTATGCACGGTAAAGACATTGAACTGGTGCACCTTGCGGAATTCGGCCATGAGCGCAGCCGGACCGACGACATAGCCGATTTTCCAGCCTGTGATGTGATAGGTCTTGCCGAAGCTGGAGACAATGATGCTGCGCGCTGCCAGTTCGGGATGAGCGCACAGGCTGGCGTGGACTTCACCGTCGAACAGGATGTGCTCGTACACCTCGTCGGAGAGCACGACGATGTTGCTACCGGAGACCAAATTGGCCAGCTGTTCCCGGTCGTCCGCCGAGAACAGGCTACCGGTCGGGTTATGGGGCGAGTTGACGATGATCATCCGCGTCTGCGGCGTGATGAGTTTCGCCACCTGCCGCCAGTCCGGCGCGTAATCGGGGAAGGTCAATTGGGCAAAGACCGCCTTGCCGCCGACCGTTTCGATGGCCGGCACATAGGAATCATAGACCGGCTCGAAGACGATCACCTCGTCACCGGGCCGGACGAAAGCCGCGATGGCCGTAAAAATGGCCTGCGTCGCCCCGGCCGTGACGGTGACCTCGGCTTCGGCATCGAAACGCACGCCATAAAGCGCCGCCACCTTGTCGGCAATGGCCTGACGCAACTCCGGCATGCCGGCCATCGGCGCGTACTGGTTGCGCCCGGCCAGCATGTGACGATGCACCGCATCGAACAGCGCCGGCTCAGCCTGAAAATCAGGGAAGCCCTGCGACAGGTTGACCGCCCGGCACTCGGCGGCCATTTTCGACATCACTGTGAAAATCGTGGTCGTCATATGGGGAAAGCGGGAGTCGATCTGGATCGGTGTTTGCATGGCATTTCCGGTAGTTCTGGATCGCGCCACTATGCCACAATGCGACCCCATGAACATCGACGGCACCCCCACCCGCACCCTGCGCGCCCACCCCAAACAGCGCGTCATCGACATCATTGACCAGACCCGTCTGCCCCACGCCCTGCACTGGGTTCGGGTCGCAACGCTGGACGAGGCGGCCCATGCCATTCGCGCCATGCAGGTGCGCGGCGCACCGCTGATCGGCGCAACCGCCGCTTACGGGCTGGCTATCGCCCTTGGCGACGGGGCTGACGACGCCCGGCTGGCCGACGCCGCCGCGTTGCTACGATCAACCCGCCCGACCGCCGTCAACCTGCATTGGGCACTGGCCCGCATGGAAAGCGTACTCCGGCCGCTGGCCGCCGATCAGCGCGGCCGGGCAGCCTGGACCGAGGCCGCCGCCATTGCCGAGGAGGATGTCGCCCAGAACGCCGCCATCGGCCAGCACGGTCTCAAGCTGTGGAACGAGTTGATCATTGCCGATGGCAAGACCCTCAATGTGATGACCCACTGCAACGCCGGCTGGCTGGCAACGGTCGACTGGGGCACCGCCCTCTCGCCGGTCTATGCCGCGCACGACGCCGGCGTGCCGGTGCATGTCTGGGTCTCGGAGACCCGGCCGCGCAACCAGGGCCTGCTTACCGCCTGGGAACTCGAACAGCACGGCGTGCCGCACACCCTCATCGCCGACAACGCCGCCGGCCTGCTCATGCGGTCCGGCAAGGTCGATGCGGTGATCGTCGGGGCCGACCGCATTGCCGCCAATGGCGATGTAGCCAACAAGGTGGGCACCTACCTCAAGGCACTGGCCTGTGCCGACAACGGCATTCCCTTCTATGTCGCCGCGCCGCGCTCGACCCTCGATTTCGCCTGCGCCGATGGCGCCGACATTCCCATCGAGGAACGCGACGGCGATGAGTTCCGGCTCGTCCATGGCCTCGACCGCCACGGCCAGCCGTCAGCCTTGCGCCAACTGGCGGCCCGGGAAGATGTCGCCAACCCGGCCTTTGACGTGACTCCGAACTGGCTGGTCAAGGCCATCATCACCGAGCGCGGCGTCTGCCCGGCCAGCCGCGACGGCCTGCTGACGCTTTACCCGGAGGAAAACCATGGCTGATCTACGCAGCGAACTGATTGCCACGGCTCGCGCCATGCAACCGGCCGGCCTCAATCGCGGCACCTCGGGCAATGTCAGCGTGCGGCATGGCGACGGCTTTTACATCACGCCCACCGGCATGAGCTACGACCGCCTGTGTGACGACGATATCCCCTGCATGGCGCTCGATGGATCGCACATCGGTAGCCGCAAACCGTCGTCCGAATGGCGCTTCCACCGCGACCTCTATGCCAGCCGGCCGGATGTCGGCGCCGTACTTCACGCCCACTCGCCCTTCGCCGTCAGCCTGGCCTGCCTGCGTCTCGACATTCCGCCCTTTCACTACATGATTGCCCGCTTCGGTGGCGACACCATCCGTTGCGCCGAGTACGCCATTTTCGGTTCGCAAGCCCTGTCGACCAACGCCATTGATGCAATGAGCGACCGTCAGGCCTGCTTGCTGGCCAACCACGGGCTGCTCGTCGCCGGACGTGATCTAGGCGAAGCGTTTTCCCTGGCTGTCGAACTGGAAGAACTCTGCGAACAATACTGGCGCGCCTGCCAGCTTGGTCAGCCGGCCCTGCTATCGGCGGCAGAAATGGCTGCCGTACTGGAAAAATTCACAGGCTACGGCCAACAATGACTGTAACCAAGGACCATGACCTGTCGCGCTGGGCGCACGACCACCGCTATGGCGCCGGCAACGCTGCGGCCGAACGCGGTACCCGCCTCGTCACCTGGATCACCATCGCCACCATGCTGGTCGAGATCATCGCCGGCTGGTGGTACAACTCAATGGCGGTCCTGGCCGATGGCTGGCACATGAGTTCGCACGCACTGGCCATCGGCCTCTCTGCTTTCGCCTACCGCGCCGCCCGCAAATACGCCAGCGACCCGAGCTTCGCCTTTGGCACCTGGAAAATCGAGGTGCTGGCCAGCTACACCAGCGCCATCTTCCTGCTCGGCGTCGCGGCGGCGATGATTTTCGGCTCGCTTGAACGCCTCTGGGACCCGCAGGAAATCCACTACGCCGAGGCCATGGCCGTCGCCGTCTTCGGCCTGGCGATCAACCTGATTTGCGCCTTCATTCTCGGCAATGCCCATGATCACGGCCACCATCATGGTCATGATCACCCCCATGAACACGACCATCACCACGATCTCAACCTCAAGGCGGCCTACATCCACGTCATCACCGATGCCGCCACCTCGGTCCTCGCCATCGCCGCCCTGGCTGGCGGCTGGCTCTACGGGTGGGCCTGGCTCGATCCGGCCACCGGCATCGTCGGCGCCTTACTAGTCGCGCTGTGGGCGAAAAATCTGATCGTACAAAGCGGCCGCGTCCTGCTCGACCGCGAAATGGATCACCCGGTGGTCAATGAAATCCGCGAAGTCATCGACCAGCTACCCGTTACCGGCCAGACCCAGCTTACCGACCTGCACGTCTGGCGCGTCGGTACCGGCGCCTACGCCTGCGCGCTCAGCCTGCTGACGCACGACCAGACGCTGACCCCGTTACAGATCCGGCAAGCACTGGCGGTGCACGGCGAAATTGTCCATGTCACCGTGGAAATCCACCGCTGCGACGTCTGTTAGTCGCTTGCTGGTCGTCGCTGGCCTTTTAGCTAGAACTCGCGGCTAACGACTCGCCAGGAGTTCATGCCGTTCCCGCTCGATACGGGCGATATAGCGCTGAATGCGGTTTTCCTCAACCGCCGGCATGTTCTCGAAATGCAGGCCGATCCGCCATTGCTGCAGACCCGTCCGGCCAACCATGGGGGTCACGTGGCACACCGTGGCACTGAAAAAAAGCTCGTGCGCGTCGTCCGGCAGGGCAAAGTGGCAACCTTCCAGGCGCGCCCCGACAACCAGCCCTTCGGGCAAGTTCGTTGCCGTCATGCCCATGCCGGCCACCGAGATATCATGGGCCTGCAGATTGACCAGGCGACCATCAAGGAGACGGCCGAAGAACTGCAGTGGCCGCCCTATCGGCGTTTCGATGCGAAAGGCGTCGCGCCGCTGGAGGCGGACGATATGGTCCGGCAAAGCCGCCGAAAAAGCCTTGCCACCGCCAAGAATCGTTTCCGCTGCACGTCCGGTGGCGAACTGTACATGAATACCACCGGGACGCCCGGCAAACACGTGACGATTGCCCTGCTGGAAACGACGATTGATGTCATCGCTACCGCTGCAATCGAAAACAAACAGGTTTCTTTCCGGCTGAACGGCCAGCAAGGTAGTGAGCATCATTTCCTCGCCATCGCCGAACGATACCGAGAACTGATCGCTGGTCCGGACATAACCTGCCAGCAGAAAGGCGACCGGGCGCGAACCGGTGATGTGGAAGCGCTCTTCGATTTCCGCTTCGGAAAGCTGGGCCAGCTGGCTCATGCCTGCTCCAGTACGCGCAACAGTGAAGACGTGTCGTCCTGCCCCCAGCCCTGGGCCATCAGGGCGTTCAGTTGCTGAGCGATGACCGCCGCAAGCGGTAGCGGCACACCGCTTTGCCGCGCCGCCGCGAGCACCAGTCCGAAATCCTTGTGATGCAGGCGGGCTTCGATGCCCGCCGAGAAGTCGCGCCGAACCATACGCTCGCCCATGACGTCGAGCACCCGCGAGGCGGCCGAGCCACCGGCTAGCGCCTGTCTGACCTTGGCGCAATCGACACCGGCTCCGGCGGCCAGGCGCATCGCTTCGGCTGCCGCTTCAATGGCGGCGACCATGATCATCTGGTTGCAGGCCTTGGCCACCTGCCCGGCACCATTCGGGCCAATGTGGACGATGCGCTGGCCAAGACACGCAAGCAAAGGCCGGATGCGCGCCAGCACAGCGGCCTCACCCCCGGCCATGATGGCCAGCGTGGCGTCGATGGCCCCCTGCTCGCCTCCGGAGACCGGGGCGTCAATGAAGTGAATGCCTTTCTCGGCCAGTTGACCCGCAATATGGCGCGCCATATCGGGTGCGATGGTCGAACAGTCGACCAGCACCGATCCGGGAACCATGCCATCGCGAAGCCCGTGCGCACCGAGCACGACGCCTTCGACATCGGAACTGGAGGTAACCACGGTAAATACCACCTCGCAGTAACGCCCCAACTCGGCCGGCGTGGCGCAAACATGCGCCGGCAGATCGACCAGACTTTGCGGGCGACGCGCCCAGACGGCCAGTTCATGGCCGGCACGGTGCACATGGAGGGCCATTGGCCGCCCCATCGCGCCGAGGCCGATAAAACCTACTCTCATGCCTGTCCCGACAGATGTTCAAGCAACTTGAGGACGGCAATCGAGTCTTCTTCGCCCATACCCGAACCAACCATGGCATTGAACATCTGCGCCGTCGCCGCCGACCCCGGCAGGCAGAGGCCAAGTTCATGCGCCGTTTGCATGACGATATTCAGATCCTTTTCGTGCATCCAGCTCTTGAAACCCGGTTTGAAATTACGGTCGAGCATGCGCTGACCGTGATTTTCGAGAATCTTCGAATAGGCGAAGCCCCCGAGCAGCGCTTCGCGCACCTTGCTGCGATCGACCCCGTTCTTGGCGGCAAAGGCGAAGGCTTCAGCCACCGCCAGCACGCCCATGCCGGTGACGATCTGGTTGGCCGCCTTGGTGACCTGCCCGGCCCCGCTGGCACCAACGTGAACAATGTTCTTGCCCATGCACTCGAAAGCCGGCTTCGCCCTGGCAAAGGCCGCTTCGGAACCACCCGCCATGATCGACAGGGTGCCAGCGATGGCACCGACTTCGCCACCGGATACCGGAGCATCGACGAAATCGACGGCGGCTGCCGCCAGTTCCTCACCAATTTTGCGGGCCGCGGCCGGCGCGATGGTGCTCATGTCGACAGCGACCAGGCCAGCCTCGGCGGCGCTGGACACGCCGCGCATGACCTCGGCCACATCAGGCGCATCGGCGACCATTGAAATAACCAGTTGATTGCCCCGGGCCGCTTCAGCCGGGCTGGCGGCGGCCGTCGCCCCGGCATCGAGCAGCGGCAGCATGGATTCGACGCGGCGCGCCCAGACGGTAACGGCATGGCCCCCCTTGATCAGGTTGAGGGCCATCGGGCGCCCCATGATGCCAAGGCCGATAAATCCGATTTTCATACTGAGCTCCTTGCCGCAAAGCTTGGAATTCTAGCCGCCGACGCCCCAGGGTCAAGTCGTTTCAGGCAGCCAGCGGAATGCATTCTTCATATCGACCACAGGCTACCACCTCTTCAGCGGATACCGGCTGGTAAAAGTGGAAGCCCTGCACACGCTCGCATTCGAGTGTCCGCAGGAATTCAGCCTGGGCAAAGTTCTCGACGCCTTCGGCGACCAATTGCAGACCGAGCGAGCGACCAAGCATGACGATCGAGGTGACCAGTGCCGCCGCATCAACATCGGTTTCGACGTCAGCCAGGAAAGAACGGTCTATCTTCAAACGATCAAGCGGGAAGCGACGCAGGTAGGCAAGCGACGAATAGCCCGTGCCGAAATCGTCAATCGCCAGACGAACCCCCATGGACTTCAGTTCGGCCAGCGTTTCGATCGCCGCATCAACGCCCTGCATCACCGTGCTTTCGGTAATCTCGAGTTCCAGCCGCTGAGGTGGCAGACCGGTTTCGGCCAGGACGGCCTTTACCGTCGACACAAAATCCGGCTGCCTGAACTGGTGGGCCGAAATATTGACCGCCATTTCCCCCATGTCGATACCGGTATCAAGCCAGGACCGGACCTGCCGGCAGGCGGTCAGCAACACCCAGTGTCCAAGGGGAGGATCAGGCCACACTCTTCGGCCACGGGGATGAATTCGGCCGGCGCGATCATCCCGCGCAAGGGGTGGGACCAACGCACCAGCGCCTCGACACCGACAACCTCACCGCTAAGGAGATCAATTTGCGGCTGGTAGTGAAGCACCAGCTGATTTTCGGCCAGGGCTCGCCACAGCTCGCTTTCCAGGTGGAGGCGCTTGTTGGCAGCGACATTCATCGAGTCAGCGAAGAACTGGTAATTGTTGCGCCCGCCGGCCTTGGCAGCATACATCGCGGCATCGGCATTGCGGATCAGGGCCAGACCATCCCTGCCATCTTCCGGATACAGGCTGATGCCGACCGACAGGGTACTGTGCAGGAGATGGCCGTCAATGTCACAGGGCTGGCCGGTAGCCCGCACCAGCCGGTCAACCAGACAGACGACGGCAGCTTCGTTGTCGAGCTGATCAATCACCACCACGAACTCGTCGCCGCCGAGGCGAAACAGGCGCTTGGTCCTGTCCATCTCACTCCCCAAGCGGCGCGCAACCTCAGCCAGCAAGCGATCACCGGCATGGTGGCCAAGGGAATCGTTGACCGTCTTGAAGTTATCCAGATCGATGATCACCAGGGCCATGCGATTGATGCCGGGCACAGCGCTGGCAAGCAGATTATGCAGATGGCCATCGAGCGCCAGACGGTTCGGCAGATTGGTCAGCTGATCATGATTGGCCAGGTAATCAAAGCGATCTGCCTGGGCCTTGGCTTCACTGATGTTGGTGAAGCTGGCAATGAAGTGGGTGGCCAGCCCCGCGCCATCGCGGATGGTCGTAATGCGCATCTGCTTGGGATAGAGCGCACCATCCTTGCGCCGATCCCAGACCTCGCCTTCCCAGTACCCGCATTCGGCAACCTGGTCCCAGATGTTGCGGTGAAAGCTCAGGCCGGGATGCCCTGCACTAAGCATGGTGGGCGTCAAACCCACGACGTCCTTAGCCGCATAGCCGGTCGTTTGTTCGAAAGCGACATTGACTGACAGTATGCGCTGCGCACCATCGGTCAGGATGATCGCCTCGGCCGCATGGTCGATGATTTGCCGTTGCAGGACATGCTGACGGGAGGCCTGGTCGCGGATGCGGAAAAGCAGGCGACAGCCTTCAATGACCAGGACTGTCATGGAAAAACCGGTCGCCAGCAGCACCCCGCCCCAGGACGGGGAGTCCATCACCGAAGAAGAGGGCGAGTCGCCGGCGTCTGCGAGACGACTGACCGACCACCAATCGAGGCCGAGGGAGCACCAGATCAGGGCAATCGCCGCCAGGGCGAAAAAGACGAGTTTATGGCCGGCGAAAACCGGATTCTGAGTCACGGAGCTTTGCGTATTTTAAGTATGTGAAATCCAGTTTAACTCAATAAAAACAATGTTTCACGAAGTTTTTTTAAACTGGTTTCACAGCAAAACTCAATTCACATACCGGCACGCCAAATGGGTATGCCGTTTTACCTGTTGGCAGATACGGCTAATCAGCTCCCGCAGCTGCCGTTACTGCGTTTTACGCCCATCTTGGCCAGCAGAAGCTCTGGCGGGCAAAAGCCCGTGAAACCACTTTGCAGCAGGTTGAAGCCAACGAAGGCGGTAAACGCGAGAAACCATTGGGAGACGAAAATCGGACTGCCTTCGATACCCAGCACCAGGGAAAGAAGGATGAATGAACCCGCCATGATGCGGATGATGCGTTCGATGGTCATTGTTGATGCTCCTTGCGGAAAGCCGAGAAATAGAGGACAGGGATAACCACCAGCGTGAGCAGGGTGGACACCATGATGCCGAAGATCAGGCTGATGGCCAGACCATTAAAAATGGGGTCGTCGAGGATGAACATGGCACCGAGCATGGCCGCCAGTGCGGTCAGCGCAATCGGCTTGGCCCGCACGGCGGCTGACTGGACGACCGCTTCGCGGAAGGGCATGCCGGCTGCCACCTGCAGCTTGATGAAATCGACGAGCAGGATGGAGTTGCGGACGATGATGCCGGCCAGCGCGATCATGCCGATCATCGAGGTAGCGGTAAATTGCGAACCGAACAAGGCATGACCGGGCATCACGCCGATGATGGTCAGGGGAATCGGCGCCATGATGATGAGTGGCACCAGGTAGCTACCAAAGTGAGCCACCACCAACAGGTAGATGAGGATAAGGCCAACGGCATAGGCCAGCCCCATGTCGCGGAAGGTTTCGTAAGTCACCTTCCATTCACCGTCCCATTTGACACTGTAGCCAGCGTACGGGTCGTTGGGCTGGCGGATGAACCATTCGCCCAGCGTCCCACCCTCCTTGAGCGCCATGCCGTTGATCTGGCGACGAATATCGAACATGCCGTAGAGGGGTGAATCGAGTTTGCCGCCCATGTCGCCGACAACATAGACGACCGGCAGGAGGTCCTTGTGATAAATGGCCTTCTCGCGCGCCACATCGCGTACCTCAACCAGCTCCGAGACCGGTACCAGTTGGCCGTCGCGCGAGCGAACGCGCAATTTGAGCAGGGCATCAAGGGTGGACTGTTTTTCCGCGGGCAGCGTGACGCGCACCGGGATTTCGAACTTCGATTCGGTATTGCGGGCTGGCGTCACATCCTGCCCGGCCAGCCCCATGCCAACCACCTCGACGATGTCGCTCTGTGCCACCCCGAGTTGCGCCGCCTTGCCCTGGAGCACATGCAGCACGACCTTGCGGGCATCAGCTTCGACATAGTCATCTACCGCGACAATATCCGGCGTCGTGGCAAAGACCTGCCGCACCTGCTTGCCGACGCTCATCTGCCCCTTCATGTCCGGGCCGTAAATCTCGGCGACGATGGGCGACATGACCGGCGGCCCGGGCGGCACTTCGACCACCTTGGCCACCCCGCCATTCTTCTGGCCAATGGCCTCGACGCGATCCCGCAGGGAAACGGCAATCTCGTGACTCTGGCGCGAACGGTGGTGCTTGTCGGCCAGATTGACCTGGATGTCGCCTTTTTCCGGTGCGGCACGCAGGTAATACTGGCGAACCAGACCGTTGAAATTGATCGGGCTGGCCGTACCGGCATACGCCTGATAGTTCGTCACATCCTTCTCGAGGGCCAGTTCGCCGCCGATTTCATGCAGGACACGCGCCGTTTCTTCGACCGGCGTTCCCACCGGCATGTCAAGAATGACCTGGAATTCACTCTTGTTATCAAATGGCAGCATCTTGAGAACAACGAGCTGGAAGTAGGCCAGCGACACTGAGCCAAGAATGAGCAGAACCACGGCAATGGCCAGCTTGACCCGCGCCGCTGCACCGCCCACCGGATCGAGGAAGGGCGTCAGCAATTTGCGGAAGGTTTGGTCAAGACGGGCATCGAGGCTGGATGGCTGGGCACCATCGCCATGCCCGTGCGACTTCATCAGCCGCGCCGCGAGCCAGGGCGTGACAACGAAAGCGACAGCCAGGGAAATGGCCATGCCCATCGACGAGTTGATCGGGATCGGACTCATGTACGGCCCCATCAGGCCGGACACAAATGCCATCGGGAGCAGTGCCGCGATAACCGTCAATGTCGCCAGGATAGTCGGGCCGCCAACCTCGTCGACGGCAGGCGGAATGATCTCGAACAAATTCTTTTCGGGATACAAGGCCTGCCAGCGATGGATATTCTCGACCACGACAATGGCGTCATCGACCAGGATGCCGATGGAAAAAATCAGCGCGAACAGCGAAACCCGGTTGAGCGTAAAACCCCAGGCCCAGGAGGCAAACAGCGTGGCGGCCAGAGTCAGCGTAACGGCGATACCGACAATCAAAGCCTCGCGTTTGCCCAGCGCAAAGAAAACCAGGAGTACGACAAAGGCCGTGGCAAAAATCAGCTTGCCGATCAGCTTTTGCGCCTTTTCCGTCGCCGTCGCGCCATAGTTACGTGTCACGGTGACCTCGACGCCCTCGGGAATGACCGAGTTCTTGAGATCGTTGATACGGCTGATGGCAGCACTCGCCACGTCGGCCGCATTGACCCCGGGCTGCTTGGAAATCTGCAGGGTCACGGCCGGGAACTCCCCGCTCTGATCGCCAAACCAGGCGTAGCGTCGGGGTTGATCCGGTCCATCATCAACGGTCGCCACGTCACTCAGGTATACCGGTTTGCGTTCGCCGGCATCGCCCCGCACGGCAACCACCAATTGCTTCACATCAGCCGCCGATTCAAGATAGGTACCGGTCTGGACCAGTACTTCGCGGTTACCGGCAGTCAGACTTCCGGAAGACTGCAGCGCATTTGAAACCTTGAGCGCGCCAGCGATATCCTGCGGCGTGACGCCAAAGGCATTCATCCGCTCGCCATCCATGAGCACGCGGATAGCGTGATCCGGGCCGCCGATGGTGGCAATGTCACGCGTCCCCTTGATCCGCTTCAATTCGATCTCGGTAGCCCGCGACACTTGCTGGAGATCGTAGGCAGAACGCGCCGGGTCCTTGGTCCAGAAAGTCAGCGCCACGATGGGCACATCATCAATGCCGCGCGGCTTGATAACCGGGGTCATGACGCCAAGATTGGCCGGCAGCCAGTCACTGTTCGAATTGACAGTATCGTAGAGGCGAAGGACCGCATCGTTATATTTGACGCCGACCTCAAACTGCACGGTAATCACCGCCATGCCGGGACGGGAGGCGGAATAGACGTGCTCGACGCCGTGCATCCGCGACAGCACCTGCTCGCCCGGACGCGCCACGAGACTCTCGACGTCTTTGGCCGAAGCCCCCGGGAAGGCGATCATGACATCGGCCATCGTCACGTCGATCTGCGGCTCTTCCTCGCGCGGCGTGACGAGCGTCGCAAAAACCCCGAGCAGAAAGGCGACCAGGGCGAGCAGCGGGGTCATCCGGGAGTTCTGGAAGGCTGCTGCGATCCGCCCGGAGATGCCGAGCGAGCTTGTTTCGTGGCGCATCGCTTAGTTTGCCGACTTCAACTGGATGCCGGCCCGAACTGGATCGGTGACGATTTTTTCGCCGGCCGACAGGCCCGCCAGAACCTCAATTTCACCTTGCCCGACAAGTTCACCAAGACGCAACTGGCGAAGTGACAGGCGATTGTCGGCGGTCTGCACATAGACCGCTGCGACCTCGCCACGACGCAGCACGGCAACGGCAGGCACGGTCAGCTTTTCGGCCTGGCCGGTCACGAAATAAACGCGGGCAAACATCCCCGGTGTCGCCTCCGGCACTTCGGGCAAGGTCACGCGAACAAGCGACACGTGGGTAGCTGCATCAGCCGTCGGCAGAACCTGAACCTTAACGGCATCAACCCATTTGCCCAGTTCGGGAAACTCGACGCGGGCACTGGCCACCGTCCGCATCGCCTTCAGCCGGTATTGAGGAACACTGGCCGTGACGCGCAGGCTGCCCGGCTGGTAAATGGTAAATAAAGGCTTGCCGGGCGTCGCCATGTCGCCCATCTCGGCGTGACGACGGGCGATTACACCGGTCATCGGGGCAACGATCGTGGCGTGGCTTTGTCCGGCTCCAGCGGCGGCACGATTGGCCGCTGCCGAGTCGAGATCGGCTCTGGCCTTGTCAAGAGCAGCAGCGCTCATGAATTTCTGCGTAACAAGACTTTTCGTCCGCTCGAAACCGACTTTGGCATTGGCGTACTGCGCCTCAGCTGCCCGCGCCGCTTCGGCTGCCTCACGGGCATCTATGCGCATCAGCACATCGCCCTTGCGAACCGCCTGACCGGCATCGGCCTTGACTTCAAGAACCCGCCCCGCCACCTGAGCGCCAACCGTTGCCTGCTGCACCGCCTCAACCAGCGAGTCGGCGGGAAAGGCCAGATCGACGGCATGAGGCTGAACGGTGACCACCGGCAACGGCTCCACCGCGACAGCCAGGGTCGAAAGGCAAAAAAAACCGAGCAGGAAAGGACGGAGCATGTGTGTTCTCATAAATATAAGCATACGCTAATTTATAGCTTGCACACAAGCAAAGCGCTAGGTTTTCATTGATTTGACAGCGATTTACTCAGGCTGCCTGCCAGATGTTCCGACAGCGGGTTTCCTTGATCCACCAGCACGAAGCGGCCCCGAGAATGGCGCAGACAGTGACCACCAGCACCCCGTGGCGCCAAGTGTCGACATCGTAGACGCGGGCACCGCTGACCAATTCTCCCGTCCAGCCGAGGTCCATGACCCAGCCGACAAAAGGTTGCAACAGGGCGGCCGTCATGAACCCCCCCATATTGGCAACGCTGGTCGACATGCCGGAAAGCAGCGGCGGATTGACTTCCTTGGAACAGGCCCAGGTCAGGCTGAAACCTGCCGTGGTCAGGCCAAGCAGGGCAAACAGCAGATAGGAAAGGACAACCGGCATGCTGACGCAAGACAACAGAATCAGCCAGATCAGGCTGTACAGATGCGAGGTCACGATGAGTACCGGCTTGCGTCTCCCCAGGCGATCCGACAGGCCGCCAAGGAACAGGCAACCCACCGCAAAACCGCCGAACCACAGGGATAAATGGGCAGTGGCGACCGACCTGGCCAGACCATGCACCTGAATCAGGTAGGGGGTGGCCCACAGCCCGGCAAAGGTAAAAAACGCCCCGCACATGCCGGTATTAACCAGGACGGCTGGCCAGGTATCGCGGTTCCTGACCACCGACAGCAGCCCGGCAAGCACCTGCGTCCGGTCGACATGGGGCTTGGGCGCGGCATCGCCCCCGTCCGGCGCGTCGCGGACAATGATCCAGCACAGCCCGCCGAGAAGCATCGAGGCAACACCGACCCCGATGAACACACCGCGCCAGCCGGTCGCCTGGGCGACGGCGGAAAGCGGCGCGCCGGCCAGCACCGAGCCGAGATTGCCGATCAGCATGCAGATGCCGACCATGGTGGCAAACCGGCTCTCCTCGAACCAGACGGCGATCAGCTTGAGCATGGCGATGAAGGTCACCGACACGCCCAGTCCGATCAAGGTCCGCCCGACCAGCGCCAGCTCAAGTGACGGCGCCATGCCGAAGAGAAAGCTGCCGACCCCGCCCACCAGTCCGCCAAGCGCCAGAATCCGGCGCGGTCCCAGGGTATCGGCGAGGATGCCGGTCGGTATCTGCATCAGGGTATAAACGTAAAAATAGGTCGCCGCGAGCACCCCCAGCGACGCCGCCGACGTCTCGAAAGCGGCGGCCAGGTCGGGCGCAATGCCGGCCGGAGCAAAACGCTGGAAGAAGGACAGAATGTAAGCAACGGCAACAACGCCGAGAGCCAGCCAGCGACGGCGCATCTGTTCCGTGGTCAGTGTTTTCATCCTGCTCCCAGCCTTGTCTTCGGGTGCCGCTACCGGGCCTATTTCTGCGAAAGAACCCACTTGGCGAGGGTGGCTGCCTCTGCATCGGTGACGTTGTTCGGCGGCATCGGCACCTGGCCCCACTCGCCCTTGCTACCCGCCTTGATCTTGGCAGTCAGCGCAGCTTCTGCCGTCTTGTCGCCAGCCCGCTTGGCGGCGATGTCCTTGTAGGCCGGGCCAACGATTTTCTTGTCGATGGCATGGCAGGTCATGCAGTTCTTAGCCTTTGCCAGCTCCGGTGAAGCCTGGGCAGCGCCGGCAATAAGCAGGAAAGCGCAGGTTAACAGAATTGATTTTTGCATGATTCTTCCCCCGTAAAAATTAAATGGACTGCACGAATAAAACTGTTTTATGACCTTCAGGCCCTGTCAGGCCGCCATCTCGATCAGCAGCGTCTCGATTTCCGTGCGTCCGACCGGGCTGGCCATGGCAATCAGCGTAAAGCCCGGCTTGAGCAGAAAATCCCTGTCGGGATTGAACTGCCAGCTGCCATTACGCTCACGCACGGCAAGAAATACGTAGTTCGCACTGCGCAATTTCAGGGCCTCGAGTGGCTTGGGAATGAATCCAGCCGGCACCGGCACCTCTTCGATGCGCAGATTTTTTTCCGACTTGAGCATTTCGTCGAGGAAAGAGACGACGTGCGGTCTGATCATCGCCGAAGCGATGCGCATGCCACCGGTGAAGTCTGGCGAAACAATCGCGTCAGCCCCGGCCTTGCGCATTTTTTCGACATTGCGGGTTTCGGTACAGCGGGCGACGACGCGCAGTTCCGGCTTCAGTTGCTTGGCGGTGATGACAATCATCAGATTGCGCGAATCATCACCGGTCACCGCGAACAGCCCCTTGGCATCCTCCAGGTCGGCGGCCAGCAGCACGTCATCGTCACTGGCATCACCGTTCAAATAAAGGAAACCCATGTTCCGCTCCTTGTACTCCTCGAGCCGGTGCAGGTCCTCATCGATGCCGACATAGTGGCGGTGGGTGGCCTCCAGCTCGTGTGCGATATTGCGCCCGACACGGCCGAAGCCACAGAGAATGTAGTGACCCTTGAGTTTCTTGATTGCTTTTTCCATGCGTTTTCTCCGCAGGGTTCCATTGAGATCGGTTTCGAGCAGGGCGACGGTAACGACCGAGAAGAGCAACGACAGATTGCCCGCCCCGAGAATACCGATGATGACGGTCAGAACACGTGCCGGCTGATTGCTCGACATGTCGATGATTTCACCGAAGCCGATGGTGGCGACGGTGATGAAGGTCATGTAGAAGCAGTCGAACCACGAATACTTGCTATCGGTCAGCACCATGTAGCCAATGGTGCCAAAGAGGTGCACGGCAAACAGCATGCCCAGCGCGACATAGACCAGCCGAAAGATATATCCGGCCTGTGTCGTATTGATCGATGCCACGCGCGACTCTCCGCTTACTCGGCCAGCGGCACCGACTGGGTCATGAAGATCACCGCCTTGCCACCATCCATGTTGGCATGCAGGGACTCGACCAGGGGCGGACTGACCGCTTGCTCGGCCTCCCACTTGATGATGAAGTTGGCCCCCGAGCCGCCGGAGGCGTCGTTCAGTTCAACGAACAGTTCAAGCGTACCGAAAGGCTGAACAACCACCGGGACGGGAACCCGCTCGCTGATCAGCTTGCCGTTGGTGTCGTAGTAGCGGGCCGAAACGACGCGGACCGGACGTTTCCCATCGGTATTACGGATACTGACCAGCGCCGACAACAGGACTTGGGAGGCCTTGCCGCTCTTGCCCAGATTGCCATACAGCATGTGCGAGTAGATCGGCAGGTAGAGCGTCTGCCCTTTGGCCGAAGGTCGTGCGTCCTGGGCGAATGCCGCGGTCGACGGCAGCAGAATGGCCATTGCAGCGCCGCACAGAACGCCACGCCAGAATCCCCGATTTTGCATACCATCTCCCTTTACCTGCGGCATGGCCTTGAGGCCATTTGCCCCGATTCTGCCACAAGCCCTGCCCCTCAGGGCAATCAGGCGAGGCTCCGTTACCGCGGCGGGCTGCCCAGCATGGTGCGCAGGCGGTCAGCCAGGCCCGCCCAGTCCACCGGCTTGCTCAGGCGAGTGGCCGAAAGCCGCTCTGCCTGCTCGACAAATGCGGGATCGGTCCGCCCGGTCACCAGCAGTACCGGGAATCCTGCACCGTACCGCCGGCGAATGGCGGAACACACCGCCAAGCCATCGAGGCCAGGCATTTCGACATCGAGCAAGGCCATATCAAACGGGGAGGCCTCGAGCCGGGCCAGGGCATCGTTACCGTTGTCGACCACGGTCAGGGCGAAGTCACCACCGCCCAGCGCCGCCCGCACGAGGAACCCAGCCGTCGGATCGTCATCAGCAAAGAGCACGCGCCAAGGCCCGGCACTCATGATGCGGCCCCGGCCATGAGGGGTTTCAGCGCAACCTCGACGCGATGCCATTCAGCCCGCAAGCTATCAACTCGTGCGAGCAGTTGCGGCAACTCACCGTCCCGCCCGAATTGCTCGATGTCGCCGCACATTTCTGCCAGACGGTTGGCACCAATATTGAAACTGCTCGATTTGAGCGAATGCGCGACGCCAGCCAGCACATCGGCATCCCCATCGGTCAGCCCCTGATCAAAACGCTGCCAGTCGCGCTCGGCGCCTTGCAGATAAGCGACGAGAACCCGTTGCACCAGGGCATCCGGCGCGAGGGCCCGAATTTTTTCGAGGGCCTCCGGATCGAGGGGCCCGGCCAACTCGCCGGGCGCCGCAAGCGAAGCATCGCCTGCCTGAGCCACCAGCTGATCGGCGGGTAACCAGCGCCCCAGGACCGCCAGCAACTCGGCACCGCTATAGGGTTTGGGCAGGTAATCGTCCATTCCGGCGGCAACACAGCGCTCGCGATCGCCCTTCATGGCATTGGCGGTCAGGGCGATGACCGGCACATAGTCGCCGCTCGCCGCCTCACGCTGGCGTAGCGCCGCACAGGCGGCAAAGCCGTCCAGCCTGGGCATCTGGCAATCCATCAGGACCAGATCGACTGTTTCACTCTTGAGAATATCGAGTACCTCTTCGCCGTCGCCAGCGGTCACCACGGCCAAACCCAGTCGCTCAAGCTGGGCGCGCGCCAGTATCTGGTTGCTTTCGTTGTCCTCGGCCAGCAATACCCGCCCCCTCAGCGATGGGCTGGCCGCCGCTGGCAGGCTCGCCGGCCGGACCAGCCGACTGAGCAAGCCATCGATAGCTGCGAGGAGATCAATTTGCCGCACGGGCTTCCTCAAGCACTCGACCACCAGCCCCTCCTGAGCCAATTGCTCGTTGATGGTGGGGGCCGATGAAAATGCAATGACCGGCAGCGTGGTCAGCCGGTCATCGGCGCGCAGGGTACGGATCAAATCGAGGCCGGACATTTCGGCCATTTCCATATCGACAATCAGCAACTCGTAAGCTTTGCCTTCGGCCAGAGCGGCCCTCAACATCGTCAGGGCACGCAGCCCGGATGCCGCGGCATCGGCTGCCAGACCCCGCCCCCGGAGTCGGGCCAGCAAAATATCCGAATAGGCCGGCGTGTCGTCGACCAGCAGCACGCGCCCCCCTTGCACGGTCGCCACCGATGGCACCGGCGCCTCATCGGGCAGTTTGCCGCGCGGCAGGCACAGCGCCACGGCAAAACGGGCGCCGCGCCCCGGCTGACTTTCCAGACTGATCTGCCCTCCCATCATCTCGACCAGCCGCTGGCAAATAGCCAACCCCAAGCCAGTCCCGCCGAACTGGCGCGAGGTCGTGCCATCAGCCTGGGCGAAGTGTTCGAAAATTCGTTGCTGCGCCTCAAGCGGGATGCCAATACCGGTGTCGCTCACCGACAACTCGACATTGAGACCATTTTCATCATTTTCAACGAGGCGCAAGCTCAGGAGTATTTCGCCACTTGCTGTGAATTTGACGGCATTGCCAAGCAGATTGACGACAATTTGCCGCAAACGCAACGCATCGCCACGCACGATCAGCGCCTCGTGGGGGGGTAGGTCGGCGAGCAGTTCGAGCCCCTTCTTGTTGGCCGGCTGGGCAAACAGCGCCAGCGCCTCCTCAAGCAAGTTGCGCAAATCGAAATCGACGGTATCGAGTTCCAGCTTGCCTGACTCGATCTTCGAGAAATCGAGGATGTCATTGATGATGCCCAGCAGGTGTTTCCCGGAACGTTCGACCGCGTCCACAAACTGCCGCTGGTTCGGCGCCAGCTCGGTACTGAGAAGCAGTTCGGTCATCCCCAGTACACCGTTCATCGGGGTCCGGATTTCATGGCTCATCGTCGCCAGAAATTCACTCTTGGCCAGGCTGCCCGCTTCGGCTGCCTCCTTGGCCAGACGCAGTTCGCGCGTTCGTTGCTCGACAAGCTGCTCGAGATTGCCGAGATGGGTCGACAGCCAATGGTCGCGCTCGCGAATCTGCTCGACCATCTGGTTAAAGCCATTGGCAAGGTCGGCAATTTCAGTCACTTCACTGGCGGCAGCGCGGATATCCAGCCGTCCGACGGAAACCTCGCCCATGCGCTGCGTCAGATCCTGCAGCGGCTCGACAAGTTTCTCGACGTGCCCGGCCTGCATGCGCAGGGCAATAGCCAGAGCAGCGGCAATTTCCAGCAGGATCAAGGCAAGATAGACGAGCAACTGCTGATAGACAGCGGTCAGATCCGTCGTCAGGCGCAACCATCCGAACGAGGCATCGGGCAGCTCTGCGCGGGCGACAAAATCAATCCTCGACCAGGAAAAATGATGGCCTGCGACCATCCCGCCCAGGGGACGCGGTGCCGGATCCCGCCCACCCAGACCATTAAAGGCAAGGAACGCCCCCCCATCCGGACCGAACAAAGCTGCCGAATGGAGGTTTGGCATGCCGCGCAAAACGGCAAATTTCTCGTCGAAGGCATCCTTGCCAGCCCCACCCTGAACCGTCGCCAACCGTTCGCCGAGCAGTTCGAGACGGGCATAACCTTCTGCCACATGACCGCGCATCACCATCCAGCCGGAGGTAAACAAGATCAGGACACTCACGAAGGCAATGGCCAGAAGCAGGACATAAAAATTGATGCTGGCCAGGCGGACGCGTATCGACGTGGTCGGTAATTGCCTCATCAAGCCTTCCCCGCAGCATCCGATGAACAGGATTTCCAGGCTACCGAGGCTGCCGCCCAGGTCTGCTGAAAAGAGGCGAGCAGTCGCCGACGCAACGCTTCGGGAACCGGATCGACCTTGCCGGCCAGCCGCATCAGCAGGACATTCTCCAGCCTGGCAGCATCTTCCGTCAAGATTTCGGCACCGACATTTGCCGCTGCACTGCGCAGGGCGTGAACGCATTTCCTTTCCTGCATATCGTTACCAACGCATTTCTCCCAGTCCTCCGCCCAGTTGGCAAAATGGGCAACAAAAATACCCACGGCCTGCCACCAGAGGGCAGGGTCGCCGAGCATGCGCCCAACGGCGGCGGTCACGTCAAAACCATCCAGAGTGCGCGGAACAGACATTGAATGTCGCTAGAAGAAGAATCAGGCAGAAAACTTACGTATGAAAGTCGATTGTCGCCCGGGCGCGACGATGCAATGTTAAAAAATAGTAAAACAAATCCTTTGTTTTACGTTGAGCATACAATTCCTCCTTTATCGTTCAATCGAAATGAAGAATCATGCGTCAGACTGCGCTTATCGTTGAAGACGACCCAGGAACCCGCCTTGTACTGAGTGCCACCCTCGCTACAGCCGGCATCGACAGCATTTTTGCCGAGACTGGCACGGCCATGTGGCGACAACTCGACGAAAAGCCCGATGTCATCATTCTTGATCTAAGCCTGCCCGATGCCGACGGCCTCGAGTTGCTCCGCCTCTTGCGCCAGAGTTCGGACATACCGGTCCTCATCCATTCGACGCGCTCGGATGAAATTGAGCGCATCATCGGCATCGAGATCGGGGCTGACGATTTTCTGCCCAAACCCTGCAACATGCGCGAGCTTCTGGCCCGCACCCGTGGCCTGCTGCGGCGCACCCAGCGCCCGTCAACCGCGCGCGGCGATCAGCGTCGCCTGCGTTTCGGCAACTGGACACTGGATACCGCCTCGCGCGAACTCGCCATGACCGGCGCCGCGGCCACCCCGCTAGGCGTCTCGGCCTTTGCGCTCCTCGCTGCCTTCCTTGAGCGCCCCTTCGAGCCGCTCTCGCGCGAACACCTGTCGCGCGTTCTGAAACGCGAATATATCCCTTACGACCGGATCATCGACGTCCATGTCAGCCAGATCCGCCGCATTCTCGGCAAGCAGGCCGATGGCAGCGGGTTCATCAAAACGCTGCGCTCGCAGGGCTATGTCTTCATCGCCGAGGTAGAAACCGTCAACTGAGCGGGACCGCTTCTGAATGACAAAGGCCATGCTTGCGCATGGCCTTTTTTCCATCGCCGGCCGGCTGGCCGGCCCAAAGATACCTACTTGACCAGGCCCTTGCAGCCCCCCACGGTGCTGCCCGAGCAAGGGACAGACGTCTCGCGGTTGATCAGCCACTTGCCGTTCACGCGGATCATCTCCAGCGTTTTTTGCGTCGTATCGTTGTAGCCCCGCGACTGATAGATCTGGCGGAATTCGGCAAAGGCACGGTCATTGCCGTCCAGGCGGACTTTCAGATCCTGGATATCGACGCTGATCTCACCCCGCGCCGAGATCCGGCCACGGCGCAACTGGGCCCAGTCCTCGCGGGTCAGGCCACCATCCGGGGTGAAAGTCGGCGCATAGAAGCTGCTGTAGGCCGCGTAGTCACGTGCCGACCAGGCTGCCGCCCAGGATTTGACCTGCCCCTGAACCTGCGCATCGGCGCCGGCCACGACCGGAGCCGCCGGTGCCACAGGCGACACCGGGACGACCTGCGTACGACTGGCGTTGAGGGCTGCGGCCTTGGCATTGAGGGCATCACGGTCAGGCAAACCGAGGGCGACCGGATCATTCGGGCAGAGTTGGCTCGGATCAACATCGGCCAGATCGCCGCTGTCCGGTGTCGCGGCATCAAGACGCTGGAGGCCGAGACGCTCAAGCAGGGTACCCATGCCGGCGTAGGTACGCAGATAGGCGAGGGTCAGGTCGCTGTCAGCATTGACGTTGGAACGACGGGCAGCAAGAAGTTCGTTCTCCGTGTCGAGGAGGTCGAGCAGGCTACGCTGACCAATATTGAACTGGTCACGATAAGCGTCGCGGGTCTTCTCAAGAAGGGTGACCTGACGGGAGGTAAACACCGATTGTTCCTTGAGGCGCTGGACATCGTTATAGGCAATGAGGAGGGTTTGCCGGGTATCGCGGCAGGCCTTTTCACGCAGATCGAAGGCCAGATTCTTTTTCTCCACCGTCTGCTTTTCACGGGCGCGATCCGAGCCGCCGTTAAAGAGATTCCAGCTGACCACCAGCTCAGCCACGTTGTAGTCACGCTGACCGGTATCGCCGAGATAGTTGCGGGTATGGTCGGTACGGGCGCGGAAATCGAGTTTGGGCGAATAAGCTGCGCGGCGGGCGTAGATTTCGTACTGGCTGGCTTCGATATTTTCGGTGGCCGCCAGCAGCGCAGGGTTTTTCCGCAGCAGCGTATCGAGCGCCGTCTTGGCCTGCCCCGGGATGCCGCTGCCCAGTTCGCTCGGCGGCACGATGGCATCGGCCGGCTGACGACCGATGAGGCGCTGGTAGCGGGCGCTCACATCGTGCAGATTGGCCATTTCGGTAATCAGGTTGATTTCGGCCAGGGCCAGTCGGCTGCCTGCCTGTTCGGTATCAACACGACGACCGACACCGCTTTGGGTACGCCGTTCGATCTGGTCGAACGTGGCCTTGTGCTGAATATAATTATCCTTGGCCAGATCGACCAGGTGGCGATAGCGCAGGACATCGAGGTAGGCGCGGCCAGCTTCAAGGGCGACACCTTCGGAGGCATCGAGGAGTTCGTAATAACGGACGATCCGCGCCTTGTCGAGGCGACGCACTTCATTGCGTGTGGCGAACCCGTCGAAAATCATCTGGTTAAGACTGAGCAGGTAACCGCTGCGCGTGTAATCGCGGTCTGACGCCGACGGCTGGCGCAGGCTTTCGCGGCCACTGCCGGCGGTCAGGTCGACACGCGGAAAATACCCGCCGCGAGCCACGCCGATCTCTTCTTCCGCGGCGCGGTAGGCATGCCACTTGGACGTCACTTCCGGGCTGTTGAGCACTGCAGTTTGCGCCACTTCCTTGAGTGTCGAAGGGGACGACATGCTACCCGGCAGATTCTCCGCCGCCATGGCGAACAGGGGAAATACGACAGGCATCAGCAGGAAGAGGCTTTTTTTGATTTTCATGGGTGATAATCCACTATGTTTGTGGCCGGATTATAAATACACGCCGCCGGACGAATGTGAAATATCCGACATTTCTCTCTAAACAATTCAACGACTTGACGCGTCCATTGCGTAATAAATCTGCGCTGCTCCGTTTGTTGACCATCGTCGTCGCCATTGGCTTGCTTTCGCTGAGTGGCCTGCGTCTGGCCATCGGCGTCGACTTCGAGCGGCTGCAACAAGCCCTGGTCAGCCGCTTTGGTGCCGACCGTGCGCCCTTGCTGCTCGACTGGCAGCGGATGCTGGGCGACGGGCGCAAGGCCTCGGAAACAGAGAAGCTACGTCGGGTCAACGATTTCATCAATCAGCGTATCACCTTTGACGACGACATGTCGGTGTGGGGCAAGAGCGACTACTGGGCCACCCCGCTTGAGCTTTTCGGCCAGGGGAGCGGCGACTGCGAGGACTTCGCCATCGCCAAATACTATTCGCTGCTTGATCTCGGCATTCCCATCAACAAGCTTCGTTTGGTCTATGTCAAGGCCGCGCAGACCGGCCCGGCCGGAACCTTCCTGCAGGCCCACATGGTGCTGGCCTATTACGCCACACCGACGGCAGTTCCGCTCATTCTCGACAATCTGAACCCGCAGATACTGCCCGCCTCGCGGCGCAGCGATCTTTCCCCCATTTTCAGTTTCAACAGCGCGGGGCTGTGGCAGGGCACCGGCAATAACGCCAGCACGAGCAGTCTCTCGCGCTGGCAGGATTTGCTGGCCCGGGCACGCGCTGAAGGCTTCCAGTGAGGTAATCGACATGTCCTTATTCCGACAACTCTGGCTTGCGGTCATCGCCAGCGCGGTGATCGCCTTTACCGGCAGCATGGTCGTCAGCACGCTGACGGCCCGCCATTATCTGGAGCGCCAGCTAGCCATCAAGAACAACGACAACGCTGCCACCCTGGCGCTGGCCATGTCGCAACTCGACAAGGACCCGGTCACCATCGAACTGCAGATTTCTGCAGTATTCGACAGCGGCCAGTACGCGCTGGTTCGCCTGACCGACCCGGACGGCAAGACAATGATCGAGAAGGCCGGGCCGCAAAATGCCGGGCGCAATGTTCCCGAGTGGTTCATCCGCCTTTTGCCGATTGAGTCAAAGCCGGGACAAGCCCAGGTTTCGTCGGGCTGGAACCAGTTTGGCACGATCGAACTGATCAGCCACAGCAGCTTTGCCTACACCGAACTGTGGTGGGGCGCGCTGCAGTTGCTCGGCTGGTTTGCCATTGGCGGGATTCTGGTCGGTTTGCTCGGCATGGAGTTCCTCGGCCGCATCCGGCGGCCGCTCGACGCTGTCGTCGGGCAGGCGAAAGCAATCAGCGAACGTCGCTTCACGACGATCAGCGAACCGTCGACGCCCGAACTGAAAAGCCTGGCCAGGGCGATGAATGCCATGGTCGAACGGCTCAAGGCGATGTTTGCCGAAGAAGCTGCGCGTCTCGAGCAACTACGCCGTGAAGCCAACCACGACAGCGTAACCGGGCTGGCCAACCGCGCCTTTTTCATGAACCAGCTGGCGGCCGCCCTCAGCGATGATGACGCACCACCGTCCGGCTCACTCGTCCTTCTGCGCCTCGCCGACCTGGCCGGCATCAACAAGCGGGCCGGGCGCGAAATGGCCGACGAAGTCCTCCGTCGCATCGGCAGCACCCTGAACGGGCTGATCGAGGAAAAGCCGAACGCGGCCGCCGCCCGCCTGAACGGTGCCGATTTTGCGCTGCTTCTGCCGGGGGTGCTCAACCCCGCGCCGTACGCTGAAATACTCCTCCACGCCCTCAACGACCTGGTGGCGGCCGGTCAAATTGACGGCGAGCGGATCGGCTACGTCGCCAGCAGCAGCTATCAGCACAATCAGGGCATGGCCAAACTGCTGGCCGGTGTCGATGCAGCGCTAGCCTCAGCGGAAACCGAGAGCGGGCTGGGCTGGTGTCGGGCCGACAGCTACGACGAACAACAGCCGACTTCCAGCGCCGACTGGAAAAAGCTGCTCGATGGCGCCATCCAGGCCCAGCGCCTGCGCCTGATCGACTTCCCGGTGGCCGGCTATGGCGGCCAGTTGCTCCATCTCGAATGTCCGCTGCGCCTGCAAACCACCGAAGGCGGCGAATGGCTGGCCGCCGGCAGCTTCATGCCCATGGCAGCCCGCCTGGCGATGACTTCCGAACTCGATCTGGCAGCAGCCCGGCTGGCCATCGAGCGGGTTGCTGCCGGTGCCCTTGCGGTGGCGGTCAACCTGTCAGGCGAGTCGATTATGGACGCCACCTTCCGTAACCGGCTTTTCGCCCTGATTGCCGCCCGCAAGGATCTGGCCCCCCGTCTCTGGCTGGAAGTATCGGAGATTGGCGTCTTCAAGCACTTCAATGCCTTCCATGCTTTCTGTGACGCCATGCGTCCGCTCGGCTGCCGTCTCGGCATCGAGCACTTCGGCCGCCAGTTCAGCGAAATCGGCCGCCTGCACGGCATTGGCCTCGATTACCTCAAGGTAGACGGCAGCTTCATCCGGGCCATCGATAGCCAGACCGGTAACCAGACTTTCATCAAGGGCCTGTGCAGCATCGCGCATAATATCGGCCTGACGGTCATCGCCGAGGGCGTGCAGAGCGCCGGGGAACTGGCCATCCTGCCCGAACTGGGCTTCGATGGCGCGACCGGACCGGCTGTCCCGAGGAAGGAACGATGAGTACCGAAATCGAACTGAAGCTTCAGCTCAGCCCGAAGGCCGCGAAAAAGCTGGCCGAACACCCCCTGCTTGCCGACATCCCGGCACAGAAGCAGCATCTGCTCAACACCTATTTCGACACGCCATCCCTTGAATTGCACGCCCGGCGGGTTGCCGTCCGCTTTCGCAAGAAGGGCTGGATCTGGCTATGTACGGTCAAATCAGCCGAACCGGCCAGCGGTGGACTGGCCATGCGCAGCGAATGGGAGGCCCCGGCCACACCGGGCACATTCGATTTCAGCCACGTAGACAATGCCGATTTCCGCAATTTTCTCGAGCGGCGCACCCATCAGTTCGAGCCAATTTTCACCACCGACTTTCGACGGCAAATCTGGCATGTCCCCTTTGGCGAATCGCTGATTGAACTGGCCATCGACCGCGGCCAGATCGAAAGCCGTGGCCGTAAAACGCCCATTTGCGAAATCGAACTCGAATTGCTTTCCGGCCGCGTCGACGACATCTTCGGCCTCACCCGGCAACTTCAGAAAAACCTCGACCTGTTTCCGGCCATCGCCAGCAAGGCCGAGCGCGGCTACAACCTGTTCCTCGACGAACCGCTCCGCCCGTTCAAGAGCAAGCCGGTACCAATCAATGACCAGCAGACCCCGGTCGAGGCCTTCCGCAGCGTCGCCCTGGGCTGCCTGGAACACTTCCAGCGCAATGAAAAAGGCCTGCTGATCGGCGGCGAACCGGAATTCATCCACCAGGCCCGCGTCGCCCTGCGCCGCCTGCGTTCAGCCATCAAACTCTTCGCTCCGGTGCTGCCCCCCGAATTCGTCGCCGCCTACGGCCAAACCTGGCAAACCCTGGCCGGCGCACTCGGCGACACGCGCAACTGGGATGTCTTCCTCGACGAAACCCTGCCCCCCATCGCCGCCGCCTTTCCCGACAACCGCGACATCAAGCGCCTGCGCAAAGCCGGCCAGCGGCGCGCCACCAGCGCCCGCAAATCGGTCACCGGCCTGCTTGCCGTCAGCGAATACCCGCGCCTGCTGCTCGAATTCACCGCCGCCATCTACACCCTGGGCGATACCCTGCCGATCCCGATCAAGGCGTTCGCCCGCCAGCAGATCGCCAACCACGCCAAAAAGGCCCGCCGACTGGCCCAGCGCCACGCCGAACTAAGCCCGGCAGAGCGGCACAAAATGCGTATTGCTTTCAAAAAGCTGCGCTACACGCTGGAGTTCTTCACCCCCCTGCTATCCGAACGAAAAGTCGGCCCCTACCTCGCCGCGCTGGCCCAGCTACAGGACGAACTCGGTCTCATCAACGACCACGTCACCGCCGAAACCCTCCTCGCCGAAGCCCTGGCCGGACGCCCGGTGGGGCCGATTCATGGCTGGATATCGGGACGGCACGCATTGCTCGTCAGCGAACTACCGGAATCGCTGAACACCTGGCTGGCACAGCATACGCCTTGAGCTTAAATCCGGCCGCTACACCAGAAACGCGGCCCGCCGCCGCAATACTCAGGCGCCCCGACCAAATCGGGGTAGCTCATCACGGCCACCGTCACCAGCAGGAGGTTCGCCGCCCCCCAGAGCAATAGCGGAATCCAGACCGGAACCCTCACGCCATCACCCTGAAACCGGGGCAAGCAACGGGCTGAACACCAGCCAAAGGTAATCGCCAGCCATAGCTGCGGATAAGGCATGACCAGCACGCCATCGACCATGCTTTGCACCATCGATGACAGCACGGCGAAGAGCAAGGCCCAGCGCAGATCAGCACCGGCCATACCATCACGGAACCTGACCTCGCCAAACACCCTAACCAGCCAGACCACCACGGCAGCCATCATCATGAAAAAGGCCGGCAAGCCCCACTCGCTGGCCAGTTGCAACAGCGCCTGATGCGGGTGGGCCGCCACCCAATTCTTCAACGAAGCAAAATGCATCGGCCCGACACCCAGCCAGGGATGCTCAACAATCGTCGCCCAGGCGTGTTTCCACAGAATTTCCCGCAGCGACAAGCCAAAAACCTGCTGGCCGGCAAAGCGATAATCGACCACCTGCCCGGTCACCCACGAAACCGTATGCAAGATTAGCCAGGCCAGCGCGAAGCCGAGCAGCATGACCACGAACATACGCTTTGCCGTCTCTCGCCCCCCGCCCTTCAAGCTCCAGAACAGAACGGCAACCGCCACCCAGGCGGCAATCGTGCCACGCGTACCGGCCACGAAGACCATCGCGGCCAGAGAGATCATCAGAAATAGATCAAAACTGCGCGGATAGCGGATATCGCTGCCACCGGGCAGGCATAGCACGGCACCGAGCAAGGGCATCGCCAGGGTCAAAAACTGCCCCTCGAAGCGCTCATTGGAAAAACCGTAGAGCAGACTGATCGGGGTGAAGAAAAGATCGGCATGCCCCAGTGCCGAGACAAATGAGACGTAAAACTGGAACACCGTGCTCGCCAGCAAGAGCCGCAACAGGCTGCCCAAAACCAGATCGGCCCGGTTGCCGAATTGGCGCATGAGAATATAAATGAAGGCACTGAGGCCGATACTCGCCACCAGCAAGGCCAACTCGGTGGCGGCCCAGAAAGGGTGTAATGCCCAAGCAGCGGACACAGCCCCCAGCACAAGGATGCCATTGGCCGACCACAACCAGATTCGATTAAAGCTAACAATGGCCGAAGAACGGAGCAGAAAAGTCCCAACCAAGGCCAACGTAAATACGGCAACCTGCCCCAGACGCTGCTGGTCGTGCCACGTCAGGTCAGGATGAGGCACAAGAATAACCAAACCGGCCAGCAAAGCTGACGAGGCCACAAGGATTGATAGGGCTTTTATCTTTAACTGTTCCGTCATTGCGGGGCATTCACGACCAAATCTGCATAAAAAAAGCCGGGGTAATTCGCCCCGGCCTTTTAAATAGGGGTCTGACCCCTATTAAGTTTCTGAAATTAGCTCACCTTGCAGGTGCCATCATCATAGTTACAAGAAATTGACTTACCCGGGGTGCCGCGGGGTGCAGTGAAAGTGTCCGTAGTTCCCTGAGCCGGCACAGCGGTCGGGCCAGCCTTGTTACATGCTGAAAAAGGAGTAGTCGACAACAAAGAAGCGTCGCTATTGGCGATTGCTGCTGCCGCACCATGCGCGATAGCAGTTGCCTCAGCCAGACAAGCAGCATCAGCAGATTTCTGGGTGTAAGTACGATACTGCGGGAGCGCCACAGCAGCCAGAATGCCGATAATAGCAACAACGATCATCAGTTCGATCAGGGTGAAACCTTTTTGCACGTTCTTCATTTGAATCTCCTTTGCATGACAAGGCGGAAAAGCCGCTGGTCTACCTATAACAGTATTCATGCCAGGTCCGTGAAATAGTTCGCACTTACCCAGAAAACCCGAAACAGCTTCTGAATCAGCACATTAAAAACACTAACCAAGCGAGAAAATGGATAGCGTTCGAAAACACCCAAAAAAATGACAATTTACGTCACCCGAGCAAGACGAAATTCGTCAGATGTCACAAGCGGAGAACCCCTTCTCAACAAACCACCCTCAACAATGAAGTATCATCTTTTCGCTGCAACGGGGCGGTGTAGGCATGGTTTCCAATCGACGATACTGTAAAAGTCATTGGCTTCCTTCGCCGCTTTCCACTGCTCGGCCAAATCCAGGATAATTCCACTGGGTGCCATTATGCATATTCTGCCCAGCCATTCTTTGGCCTCCTCTGGCCGCCCGTTCAGCGCAAGATTCTGGGCTAGCTGAAACATCAAAAATGTCTCCGGCGTTGCGCTCAGCACACCATTCATCCAGGCGTAGCTCTTTGGAGAAAGCCCTCGCCCAGGTATCGCATTGGCGAACGCCAGCCGCTCACCCCACTGGGTCAGTACCATCAAGTCAGGCTGCATGTCCGGCGGAACCGCCTTCCCTTTACGGCCAAAATAGACGTTGTAATAGGTTCGCTCAACCTCAAGGCAATCGGTGATGGTGACCCACACGCTACAGACAACCACCAGCACTACGCCCAACCCGATCCACTTTCGGCAAACAAGGTAGCCCTTCGCCTTGGCACGCAGCAGCAGAACCCCGAGCATCATGCCGCACGGCAACGAGAAGTAAGCGTAGTGGAGCGGCAATTCAAGCATGGCGTGAACGAGAACGACGCCTACCGCCAGTAGCGGCAGGATGAAGTTCCCCTGCCTCAGATTGGCCACAAAACGCCGAAACGTACCGGCCAGAACCAGCAGAATCAGCCCTCCAAGCACCAACCCGTTATACAAAAGGAGATCAAGCACAAGGTTGTGGGAATGCTTGGTCATTCCATCGGTCACTGGAAAGTCTCTGGCTGCGAAGACCGCCTCCGTAATCTGCCCCCAGCCGTAGCCAAACCAGGGTCGATCCAGAAGTACGGGAACTAGGCTCTTCCACATTGCCAGCCGGATGGGATCAGCCAGTTGGCGATGTACAGCCGCCTCGCCAAAGAGCCAGTCATTGATGGCCGGCAAGCTGAAACTCAGGGCGAAGAAATAGACACCAAAGCCGAGCAAGGCGAGGTTAAAGCGCTTTGGCCGGCTCTCGCCCCAAAAGAAGTACAAGCCGACGAGAATAACGATGACATTCAGCCAGGCCGTTCTCGACTCGGTCAGCACCACACCGAACAACAGATAGACAATTAGCGCGATAGCCAGCGCCGCCCCGAGGGTCTTGCGCACATAGCCCCAGGCCACACCGACAACGCCCATCAGCAGCAAGGTCGCCAACTGATTGGGTTGCGCCATGTTGGCATAGAAGCGACCCTTACCCGCGCCGATCACCCATTGGCCCCCAACCGACAGCTGAAACCATTGCATCAACTGCATACCGACCGACACGGCCGCACCAATAATGATCGCCAGAAACAGAAAGTCGAGACATTGCCCAGGCGTCGACTTTTCCCAATGCCACCCGGCAAAGATGGCGAGCGCGAAGCCGAGGAGGTATAGCGAGTTGATCCATGCCGTTCCGGATGAATAAATAATGCCCCCGGCAAACTGCAGCCACGGGACGGCGGCGAGCAGCATGAAAAACAAGCCAAAACCGACCAGTTCAAGCTTGCCCGGCGAGCGAACCAATACCCACATTGCCACCGCCAGCAACACAATACCGGCAATGGCATCCGAGTAAAACGCCAGCCATGGCCGGGTATGATTGGGAATCAGCCAGGCTAGGGAAAGGAAGACGGCGAGAACGGCCAGCATGACTGGCGGCATCACGACAACGGATTTGGGGGGAGGCATTTCAGTCATGAGGGAATACGCTTGGTCAGAGGTTGGCCGGACACAGTCCGAAAAAATTATGCATAACCGATGAACCGTACCACAGCGGCAGCCCTCCACCGCGCCCACTCAGCAATCAATCTGCCGCCCCTCAAGAAACCGTTCCGCATAGCGCCGGAAAACCTCGCCCTCGACAAACACCGCATGCAAATCCGGGTCGATATGCCCGTTCTGGCTAAACCGGTTGAGGATGGCCAGGGCATCGGATAGTTGCTTGCCGTCCTTGTAGGGGCGGTCCTTGGCGGTGAGGGCTTCGAAGATGTCGGCGATACCCATGATCCGGGCCTGCCAACTCATGTCTTCACGCTTGAGGCCCTTGGGGTAGCCCTTGCCATCCATGCGCTCATGGTGGCCGCCGGCGTATTCCGGCACATTTCTCAGATGCCTGGGCCAGGGGAGCTGTTCCAGCATGCGGATGGTGGCGACGATATGGTGGTTGATGATGTCGCGCTCGGCGCGGGTCAGGGTGCCGGCGCGGATGCTGAGGTTTTCGAGTTCGTCTGCTGACAGGAAGGGAACATCCGCGCCATCGGCGTTGCGCCAGCGATAGTCGGTGGCGATTCGCCGGACATGGGCGATGTCCTCATCGGACATTTTTTCGCTGCCGATATTGGCCCGCCGGAGGATATCGCGGTCAGCCAGAAGCTTTTCGCAGAAGGCGCGATAGTCGCGCTCGGCATCACCGGGCGCCATGCCACCAGCGACATTTTTCCACTGGCGCACCTCGGCATCGCGCCGGACCACCTCGAAGCGCGTGTCGATCAGGTGGATGCGATCGTAGATGGTTTGCAGCTTGGTCGCCTTGTCGACGACATGCACCGGCGTCGTGACCTTGCCGCAATCATGGAGGAGCGCGGCGATGCGCAGTTCGTAGCGATCCTTGTCGGTCAGTCTGAAGTCGGCCAGCGGACCTTCTCGGGTCGCGGCGGCTGCTTCAGCCAGCATCATGGTCAGCTCCGGGACGCGCTGGCAGTGGCCGCCGGTGTAGGGCGATTTTTCGTCGATCGCCAAGTTGATGAGCTTGATGAAGGACTCGAAGAGGGCTTCGAGTTGCTGCACCAGTTGCCGGTTGCTCAAGGCAATGGCGGCCTGCGAGGCGAGCGATTCGGCCAGACGCTGATCGGCGGGCGAAAACTCGGTCACCCCGCCAGTGGTCGGGTTGAGGGCATTGATCAGTTGCAGTACGCCAATGATCTCGCCTTCATGGTCTTTCATCGGAACGGTAAGAAAGGATTGCGAGCGATAGCCGGTGCCGGCATCAAACTGACGGGTGCCGGAGAAATCGAACCCGTCGGCCTGATAGGCGTCGGCGATGTTGACGGTATTGCCAGTGATGGCGGCATAGGCAGCCACCATGCCATTATTGGCGGTGCCATCGTCGCGATACAGGGGCAGATCGGGAAACTTGCCCGAAGTCGGCATGCCGCTCGCTCCGCCGAAGGCCAGGCACAGTGAGTTAGTCCGCACGATTTCGAAGTGCAAATGCCGGCGGTCATCGGAGAGCAGATAGAGGGTGCCACCATCGGCCCGGGTGATCTGTTTGGCGGCGATGACAATCTTTTCGAGAAGCAGGCTGATATTGCGCTCGCTCGACAGGGACGCCCCGATATCGTTGAGCTGGTCAAGACGGCGAAAGAGATCGTCCAGGGTTTCCATGGCAGGAGTCCGCTCAGAACTCGATGATCTGGCCGTTTTGCAACATGCCAGGGGAAAACTGCTGCAGGCAGCGGGTGATCTCTGCCATGGTGGCCTCGACCTGCCCGGGTTTGAGGTGCGAGATGTGGATCTGGCAGGGACGCGTCAATTTACTCAGTTCGGCAGCCAGCCTGTCCGGCCAGTAATGTCGCGAAACCTCAGCCAGGCGGGATTCACGGTTGGGGAAAGCGCACTCGATGAGTAGGTGACGCAGGTTTGGGATGGCATTGACGGCCTGCCAGAAAGCATCGCAGGGGCCGGTATCACCAGAAAAAACCAGGCTTGCTGCACCGGAGTCGAGGCGATAACCAACCGCGGGGACGGTATGGCCGGCCGGCAAGGCCGAAATAGCACGCCCAGCCAGCAAGATTGGCTCCCCGAGGCTAATACTTTGATAGCGCAGAAAGGCATTCTCGGCCGACGGAACGGCCGCAAAGTCCGGCCAGATCGCCCAGTTGAAAATGTGCTGGCGCAGGCTGTCGAGCACAGCATCTGGCGCATAGACGGTGAGCGGCCGGTCACGGCGATCAGCCACCGTATCGATCATCATTGGCAGGGCAGCGATGTGATCAAGATGGGCATGGGTCAGAAAGACATGATCGATTGACGTCAGCTCGGCAATCGACAATTCGCCGACGCCAGTACCAGCATCGATCAGGATGTCGTGATCAACCAGAAAAGAGGTGGTGCGGTGGTGTCTGCCACCAATGCCGCCACTGCAGCCGAGGACACTGAGCTTCATGCTTTTGGGGCCTGCCGTAAAGTTGGGCCGCCCGCCGGATCAGCCGACAGCGCGCCTGACCGGATTGTAACTCCCGACTCAGGAAGTCACCCAGCCTCCGGCAAAAAAGCCGCCTCAGTGACGCAGGAAAAACTCCATCTTGATGCCGGCGATCTCGATCACGTCATGGTCAGCCAACGGAACAGCCTGGGCATCAAGCGGCTTGCCATTGACGACCGGGAACTGCGCCCCTTCGACATGGGTTATGAAATAGCCGTGCGGCCGCTTGGCAATCACCGCCACCTGCAGTCCGGGCTTGCCCAGGGTCGTCAGGGTCTTGGTCAATTCAAGTTCGCGGCCGGCGTTCGGGCCGTTGAGCAACTGAATGGCGGCGGCCATCGTGGGCTGCGGCGGCTTGGGATTGGAGGCCATACCGATATTCGAACGGGTCGGCGACTCGGTGGGCGCCAGCTGAAGCTCTGAGGGCAGGCGCAAAACGCCAGAACGGATGGCCGTATTCTTCTCAAAATCGCTGGCCGCGGCACCGGTTTGCAGATCGGCCATGTACTTCAGTTTGTACTTGCCCAGTTCAATGACGTCGTTGTTGCGCAAAAAGTGTTTCTTGATCGGCTGGCCGTTCACCAGCGTACCGTTGGTGCTGTTGAGGTCTTCGAGAAACGAGTCGGCCAGAATGGTGACAACCACGGCGTGCTCGCCAGAAATCGCCAGATTGTCGATCTGGATGTCGTTCTGCGGCTTGCGCCCGATACTCAGACGCTCCTGATTGAGCTGAATCTCCTTGAGCACCAGACCATCCATCGAAAGAATCAGTTTTGCCATCTTGCCTGCCTCATATCACTGCAAATGAGCGACCAGCTGCTGCCAGCGCCCCTTGGGCGATGCAAAATCGCCCACCACCTTGACCAGTATGACCGAGATATTGTCCCGCCCGCCATAGGCATTGCTCTGATGAACCAGATGATCCGCCGCCAGTGCCAGATTACTACCGAGCGAGCGCAGTGTTATGGCAATCTCTTCGTCGTCCACCATTTCATTGAGACCATCGGAACACAGCAGCACGATGTCGCCAGCCCGCACGTCGAAATCGCTGACGTCAACCTGGACCTCAGGATCAACCCCGAGTGCCCGGGTCACCAGATTCCGGTGTTCCGAATAGCGGGCCTGGGCAGCGGTGATCGTGCCACTGTCCAGTTGCTCCTGTAACAAGGAATGATCCCGCGTCAATTGTTCGAAACATTGGCCACGCAAGCGATACAGGCGGGAATCGCCGACATGGGCGACGCTCATCCGGTTATCGTAAAACAAGGCCATGACCAGCGTCGTGCCCATCCCGGCAAAATCGGCGCAATTCTGGGCGGCATTGAAAATCGCCAGATTGGTGGCGGTGACTTCATTGACGAGGTGATTGCCGACGGTGGCCGGATCGCTCAGCCCCTGCTCCTGAACCACGGACGAATTGATGATTTTGGCCAGATCAGCGGCCAGCCGGGTGGTCGCCAGGCCGCTGGCGACCTCACCGGCGTTATAGCCACCCATGCCGTCGGCCAGTATGGCGACACCGAGACTGGCGTCGGCAAAGAGCGCGTCTTCGTTATGACCACGGACCATGCCCGGATCGGTGCGCGTCACGACTTCGAGAGCCTCACTCAACTTCATCGGTCAAGTGCTCGCGAAAAAAGAAATGCCCGGGCCGGAATGTGGACGAGGCTCATCGACGAAGCCGCATGCCCCGTATAAGCCCGACCGACATTTTCCGACAAAGCCCGAAACATTTTTCCCCTGCCGATAGCCAGACAGCACTGGCGTTGAAGACACAATAGCGTGACATTCTTACCTGTCCTTGCATTTCGGTCAAACATCATTCCTTTGACATTTTCCGACCGAGACCAGCAGCCTCCGCCGCGGCCAGCACGCGAAGTGCCACGGCAAGGTCCTGAATGGCCATTCCCTGTGATTCAAACAGGGTAATCTGCTCGGCCGATGTCCGGCCACCATGGCGTCCGACCATCACCTCACCCAGCTCAACCAACTGTCGCGCATGCAGCCGACCCTTTTCAAGTAGGGGCAGCAGATCACCGGCTTCGGCCAGGGCTGTCGGCACGGCATCGACGGTAATCAGGTCGCAACGCTTGATGGCCGCCTCCGACAACTCCTGACGAATTAGCGAGTTAGAACCTGCCGCATTGATATGGACGCCTGACTCTAGCCAGGCCGCATCGAACAGCGGCTGGGCCGCCGTCGTCACGGTGCCGATCAGATCACTGCCGCGCACAGTATCCTCAGCACTCTCGGCGGCGACCACGGCAACGCCGGTTTGCTCGCTGAGACGGCGGCAAAAATCGCGCAGCTTGTCCGCCTTGCGACTGAACACCTTGACCCGCTCCAGCGGCATCGTCGCGCAGATCGCCCGAATATGGCCTTCGGCCTGCCAGCCGGCGCCAAACACGCCAGCCACCGTCGAACCGGGACGGGCCAGCCAGCGGGCGGCGACACCGCTGGCCGCGCCAGTACGCATCATGCCCAGATAATCGGCTTCGATGACCGCCTTGAGACAGCCGCTCGCCGCGTCAAACAGATGAACCAGAAAGCGGTTCCCGCTCTTGTTGCTGGTGTAGGCCTTGTAGCCAATCACCCCCTGCGCTGGTAGCCCACCCTGGAGAATATGCAAAACCGTCTGCGGCAGACGCGTGCGGGCGCGCGGCGTATCAAGCGCCAAACCGTTAGCCAGATCGCGGTGGGCCGACTCGACCCCTTCCAGCACCATGTCGACGGTCAGCAGTTGCTTGACGTCACTTTCGGAAAGATACAAGGCCACAACTTTCTCCTAAACGATGGTGACATCCTGGCGAGCCAGAATCCGCCTCTCGAACCAGCGACCAACGGTGACCACCAGCAGGGCGCCGACCGTGCCGGCAGCCTTGGCTGCCCAACCGGGAAGTGGCGGCAGCAGGGCGAGGACCCCGACGTCACTGAGCATCATCTCGCCCGCCACAAAACCAAGCAAGGCCGCGCCAAGCAGGACGATGGAGGGAAATCGCTCCATCCAGTGGAGGATCAGTTGGCTCGACCAGACAATCAGCGGAATGCTCACGGCCAGCCCGAAGAGGAGCAGCGCCAGGCTGCCATGAGCCGCCCCGGCCACCCCGATGACGTTATCGAGGCTCATCACGAAATCAGCGACGACGATGGTTTTGACCGCCCCCCACAGATGGGCCGAGGGCTCTATATCGCAGCCATCTTCATCTTCCGGCAGCATCAATTTAATGGCAATCCAGACCAGCAGCAGGCCACCGACCAGCTTGAGCCACGGCAGGTTCATGACCAGCGCAGCGAAGACGGTGAGCACCACGCGCAGGCTAACGGCCCCGGCGACACCCCAGAAAATGCCGGTGCGCCGCTGCTCCGGCGCCAGATTTCGGCAAGCCATGGCAATGACCACGGCGTTGTCGCCGGAGAGGACGATGTCGATCAGGATGATCTGGCCGACAGCGACCCAGAAAACGGCAGAGGTGATATCTAGTTCCATAAAATCCGGGCGAAAAAAAGGCGGGCATCAAGCCCGCCTTTTCTGGTTGAGCCAGGCTCGAATTTTACAGCATGGCCTTGAGCAGCTTGGCCATTTCGGACGGGTTACGCGTCACCTTGAAGCCACACTCTTCCATGATGGCGAGCTTGGCATCAGCCGTGTCGGCACCGCCGGAAATCAAGGCACCAGCGTGACCCATGCGCTTGCCGGCCGGGGCGGTAACACCGGCGATGAAGCCAACGATCGGCTTCTTCATGTTGGCCTTGCACCACATGGCGGCTTCGGCTTCGTCAGGACCACCGATTTCGCCGATCATGATGACGGCGTCGGTATCCGGATCGTCGTTGAACGCCTTCATGACGTCGATGTGCTTCAGACCGTTGATCGGGTCACCACCGATACCGACGGCAGACGACTGGCCGAGACCGATTTCGGTCAGCTGGCCAACGGCTTCGTAGGTCAGGGTGCCGGAACGCGACACGACGCCGATGCGACCCTTGCGGTGGATGTGACCCGGCATGATGCCGATCTTCACTTCGTCCGGGGTGATCAGGCCGGGGCAGTTCGGGCCGAGGAGAAGGGTCTTCTTGCCGCCCTTGGCTTCCTTTTCCTTCATCTTGTTGCGCAGGATGAGCATGTCGCGAACAGGGATGCCTTCGGTAATACAGATGGCCAGATCGAGGTCGGCTTCAACGGCTTCCCAGATCGCAGCGGCAGCACCCGGGGGCGGCACGTAGATGACGGAAACGGTGGCACCGGTTTCGGCAGCGGCTTCCTTGACGGAGGCGTAGATAGGAATATTGAAGATGGACTCGCCGGCCTTCTTCGGGTTCACGCCAGCAACGAAACATTCCTTGCCGTTCGCGTATTCCTGGCACTTTTCCGTGTGGAACTGGCCGGTCTTGCCGGTAATGCCCTGGGTAATGATGCGGGTGTTCTTATTGATGAAAATGGACATTCAATAGCTCCTTACTTGACCGCAGCAACGATCTTGGTGGCGGCTTCGGCCATGGAATCGGCAGAGATGATCGGCAGACCGGAATCCTTGAGGATCTGCTTGCCCATATCTTCGTTGGTACCCTTCATACGCACGACGAGCGGCACGCTGAGCTTGGTTTCCTTGGCTGCGGCCACGACGCCGGCGGCGATGGTGTCGCACTTCATGATGCCGCCGAAGATGTTGACCAGGATGCCCTTGACCTTGGTGTTCTTGAGCATGATCTTGAAAGCTTCGGTGACCTTCTCGGTCGTGGCGCCACCGCCGACGTCGAGGAAGTTGGCCGGCTCGGCGCCGAACAGCTTGATGGTGTCCATGGTAGCCATGGCCAGACCGGCACCATTGACCAGGCAGCCGATGTTGCCATCGAGGGAGATGTAGGCCAGATCGAACTTGGAGGCTTCGATTTCGTCAGCATCTTCTTCGTCCAGGTCGCGCATGGCGACGATCTCTTCCTGACGGTAGAGGGCGTTGGAGTCGAAGTTGAACTTGGCGTCAATGGCCTTGACGGTGCCGTCGCCTTCATGGATCAGCGGATTGATTTCGGCCAGCGAAGCGTCCGTTTCCATGTAGCAGGTGTAAAGCTTCTTGAGCGTGTCGATACACTGCGGAATCGAGGCTTCGTTCATGCCCATGCCCTTGGAAAGGGTCATGGCCTGCTCGTCGGTCAGGCCGACCAGCGGGTTAACGAAAACCTTGACGATCTTTTCCGGGGTCTTGTGGGCGACTTCCTCGATATCCATGCCGCCTTCGTACGAGGCCATGATGGCGACGGACTGGGTAGCGCGATCGGTCAGCGCAGCAACATAGTATTCGTGCTGGATGTCGGCACCTTCTTCGATCAGCAGGTGACGAACCTTCTGGCCTTCCGGACCGGTCTGGTGCGTGATCAGCTGCATGCCGAGGATCTGGCCGGCGTATTCGCGCACTTTTTCGAGCGACGTAGCGACTTTGACGCCACCACCCTTGCCACGGCCACCAGCGTGAATCTGGGCTTTGACGACCCAGACCTTGCCGCCCAGGGTTTCGGCTGCCTTGACTGCGTCTTCGACGGTCGTGCAGTGAATCCCGCGCGGAACCGTAACGCCGAATTTCTTCAGGAGTTGTTTGCCCTGATATTCGTGAATTTTCATGCGCTTTCCTTGCGTTTAGTTGAGTTGCGAGCAATGAGCAGTGGCCGAACTTTCCCCCGACCCCGCCCGGTTATACCGGCTTGAACATAAAATGTTACCACATACCCCTAAAATCTTTGCAGCCCGAAATTCATAATTACAGCCTTGATTCGTTCGCCTTGAGCACCCTGTGCAGCAACGGCAGCAACAGCATTGCCGCAAGCAGCAGGCTTATCACGGCAGCCAGCCAGAATCCAGCGACGCCGAGCGGCGTTGTCCAGCGGTAGCAAAGCCACGAACCGCCCAGCAAACCGACGCCCCAAAAACAGAAGGTCTGCACCAGCATCGGCACGAAGGTCACCCGATAGGCCCGCAGAACATGCCCCGCAACAGTCTGCAGGGCGTCGAAGAACTGGTAGATGGCGACATAGCCAATCAGCCCCAGGGCCACCGACCGTACGGCCAGATCATCGGTATATGCGGCGACCAGCGGCTCGGCAAGTAGCCAGAGGAGTAGACCAATGGCCGACGACGAGGCCCCGGCGAGGATCAGCCCGGCCCGTATCGCCGCCCTCGCCCGCCGGCTGTCGCGGGCGCCGGCAGCCTGGCCAACGGCGGCCATGGTGGCGATACCGAGCGACAGCGGCAGCATATAGACCAGGGCCGACAGATTGGCGACGATGCGATGCCCGGCCACCACGGTCGCGCCGAGCGATGCGACGAACAGCGCAATGAGCGTGAACGAGGTAATTTCGACCAGATTGGACAGACCCATGGGCACGCCGATCCGAAGCAACTCCCGCCAGGCCGTCCAGTTCGGCAACTGCCACCCGGAAAACGGTTGATAGCGCCGGCCGAGCGGCCCGAAAGCGAGGTAGGCAGCAGCGCTGGCGCAAGCCAGCCAGCCGATCAGCACATTGGACAGGGCGCACCCGGCCACCCCGAGCGATTCGCCGAGCCAGCCCCCGAGGGCGAAGCCCCAGGCCAGGACGGCGTGCAGGCCAAGACTGATGACGCCGATGCCCATCAGCACCCGGGGCTTGCCCAGGGCATTGCAGAAGGCGTAGAAAGTCCGGTAGCACAGGGCGGCTGGCAGCCCCCAGGCGAGCAGGGCGAGGTATTGTCGAACCTTGACCTCGACCACGGCATCCATGCTCGCCAGGCCGAGCACAGCCCCCGGATGGGTCAGCAAAAGAATGCCCGGCACCGCCAGCGTCAGGGCCAGCCAGAACCCTTGCTGCAGAACACCGGCCACTTCGTCGTCGCGCCCGGCGCCGTGCAGGTGAGCGACAACTGGCGTCACCGCCTGCAATATTCCCACCAGTGCAAAGACCACCGAAACGTGAATACCCCCGCCAATGGCCACGGCGGCGAGGTCAAGCGAACTGACATGGCCCAGCACGGCGGTGTCGACCACCATCATGCCGATCGACGACAGTTGGGCGATCAGAATCGGAAGGGCATGGGCCATCAGGCCACGGGCGGCTACGCGGAACATGGGGCAGGATTGTCGCATGTCCGCCGCGCCCGATTGCCGAGATCGGGCCTGGACAAAAATCCGCCCGATTGATCTGCCTCAACCCGCCAACAACGCAGACCGATGAAAATTTATGGTTCTCGAGGGGGAAAACCATGAAACACGGCCTGCACGCCATAGAAAACGCCAGCCGCGACGAAATCGTCGCCTTGCAAACCGAGCGCCTGAAGTGGACGCTCAAGCACGTCTACGACAACGTGCCTTACTACCGGGCCAAGTTCGACGCTGCCGACGTCCATCCCGACGACCTCGAGTCGCTGGCCGATCTCAGCAAGTTTCCATTCACCACCAAGCAGGATCTGCGCGACAACTACCCCTACAACATGTTCGCCGTGCCGCGTCAGAAGGTGGCGCGCATTCATGCGTCGAGCGGCACCACCGGCAAGCCGACGGTGGTTGGCTACACGCAAAAGGACATTGACACCTGGGCCGACCTGATTGCCCGCTCGATCTACGCTTCCGGCGGCCGGCCCGGCGACATCGTCCATGTCGCCTACGGCTATGGACTGTTTACCGGCGGTCTGGGGGCCCATTACGGCGCCGAAAAACTGGGCTGCACGGTGATTCCGATGTCCGGTGGGCAAACCGAAAAGCAGGTCCAGCTAATCTGCGACTTCAAGCCCAACATCATCATGGTCACCCCCTCCTACATGCTCAACATCGCCGACGAGTTCCGCCGCCAGGGCATCGATCCACGCAGCACCGAGCTCCGCATTGGCATACACGGGGCAGAACCGTGGACCGACGCCATGCGTGGTGAAATCGAGAACGTATTCGGCATCGACGCCATCGACATCTACGGTCTGTCGGAAGTAATCGGCCCGGGCGTCGCCAACGAATGTGTCGAAAGCAAGGACGGCCCGGTCATCTGGGAAGACCATTTCTATCCCGAAATCATCGACCCGATCACCGGCGAAGTGCTGCCCGAAGGCAGTCAGGGCGAACTGGTCTTTACTTCGCTGACCAAGGAGGCGATGCCGGTCATCCGCTACCGCACCCGCGACCTGACCCGCCTGCTCGCACCAACCTCGCGCAACATGCGCCGCATCGGCAAGATCACCGGGCGCTCCGATGACATGCTGATCATTCGCGGCGTCAATGTCTTCCCATCGCAGATCGAGGAACTGATCCTCAGGCAGCCGAAGCTGTCACCGCACTACATCATCGAAGTCAGCCGCGACGGCCACCTCGACACGATGAAGGTCAATGTCGAACTGAAGCCCGAGTTCCAGTTTGCCAGCGGCCCGGAAAAGGAATTCGTGGCGCACGACCTGCAACACCATATCAAGTCCTACATCGGCATCTCGGCCAAGATCGACATCGTCGAGGAAGGCGGCGTCGAACGCTCGATCGGCAAAGCCCGGCGGATCATCGACAAGCGCCCAAAGTAAGGCATCGCGCAAGCCTAACCGTTTCGAAAAGGCATTGACCAGACAGGACCATGACCCGCGCTAGCGCGGGCGTCCACCTAAACAATCCGGGCGCGTAGCGTGCCAACGCCGTCGACGCCCCCTTCCAGCACGTCGCCTCTGAGCAGCGGCCCGACCCCGGCCGGGGTTCCGGTGTAGATCAGGTCACCCGCTTCGAGGCGGACCATCGTCGACAGGTTGGCAATAACCTCCGGCACCTTCCACATCATGGCCGACAGGTCGCCGCTCTGGCGCAGTTGGCCATTCACTGTCAGCCAGATGCGCCCGGCCACAGGATGACCGCCCGACGCCACCGGACAGATCGGCCCTAGCACCGCCGACTGGTCGAAGCCCTTGCTCATATCCCAGGGATGGCTCTTTTCCTTCGCCCGCGCCTGCATGTCCCGCCGGGTCAGATCGAGACCGACGGCATAGCCAAAAACCAGGGCATTGGCCGCCTCGACCGTCACATTCGCCCCGCCCGCCCCGAGCGCCACGACCATCTCGACCTCATGGTGCAGATTGCTGGTCAGTGGCGGGTAAGCCACGCTGTTCTCGCCCGCCCCGCCAACCACTGCATCGGCCGGCTTGGTAAAGAAAAATGGGGGCTCACGCCCTTCTGCCTGATCAATGGCCCCCATCTCGCGGGCATGGTCGGCGTAATTGCGGCCGACGCAAAAAATCCGCCGAACGGGAAAGCCCTGATTGACACCAAGTACCGGCAAGGCGGTTACAGGATAAGGAGCGAACACTGTGTTCATTGGGCAACTTTCATAAAAATCAACACGCAAAAATGTGCAATATTTCACAGACACGCCATACAAAAGTGGTAGATTCAAAAAAAACATAAAACCAAATTTGGCAGTGAAAGCATCATGACAAGCAAACTGATAGGCATTGTCGCACTGACCGCAGCCCTCGCTCCAGGAACAGGGAACGCCATTGGACTCGGGGAACTCTCGCTTCAGTCGCGAATCGGGGAATCACTTCGGGCGGAATTGCCCATTTTGGTTAAAGAAGGCGAGTCACCAGGCACCGCCTGTTTTTCCCTGGCCCCCATGCCCGGCAGCGACCTGCCGGTGATTACCGCGGCCAAGACCCGACTGATCCGGCGCGGGCAGGCTTATATCCTGCAAATCTTCGGTAGCCGACCGATCTCCGAGCCGATTTTTGCCCTTGCCGTGCAAGCCGGCTGCGGCTATGACGTCACCCGTGATTACCTCGTGATGCCGGAAGCGCCCTTCATGCTGGCCGAAGCCAGCCCGAGCGCCGACCTGCCTCCCGTAACCCCGGGCAAGCTGAACGAATGGCATGCCCGCGATGGCGACACCCTCGAGGATATTGCCGATGCTCAGGGCCCGCAAAATCTGGCCGAACGGCAGCGCCTGCTCGCCGCCCTGAAACGCGCCAATCCCGATCTGTCGCCCGAGATTCCGCTCAATGCCGGAGATGTCGTCCGCATTCCAAAACGCAACCGTAGTAGCGGGATAGCCAAGGAAGCCACCAGTCGACCGGCATCCGTATCACCCGACACGCCGCAAAAGAAGCCTTCACCACCTCGTCCCAAGACCAAGCCGATGGCCCCGGCAACGGCCCGGGGAATCGATCAGGTACGTCTGGGCGCTGCCCCGGAAGACATCGCACCAGGCCGTGGACCGGCCAGCGAGGCGGCCACGCGGAACAGCGCCGAAGAACGGATCCTTCGCCTGGAAACCACGCTGCACTTGCTGACCCAGGAAATCGAAAAGATGGACAAGGCGCTGGAACTGACCAGCCAGGCCATCGCCGCCCAGGAAAAACTGAAACTGGCCGAGACCCTGCCCCCCCCCGACAGACCGAAGGACCGACGATCAGCGCGGCACCCGTGGCAAGCCAGGCTCAACAAAAAACCAACTGGCTGGAACTTCTCCTTAGCGCCGGCCTCGGCGCCGCCATAACGATTGGCCTGGCCCAGTACTTCGGGCGACGCCAGCCGTCACCGGGGACCGACCAGATACCGCTCGCCCTGACCACCCCGCACACCATTCCAGAGCCGGTAAAGGAAAATGCCGCCGAAGCAGTCAAAACCGGCGTGGTGTTCAGTATTGTCGACACCACCACACCAACGCCAATGCCGGCCGCTACCCCCCCCATGCCAGTCCAGCCGCGCCAGGAAGAGTCGCTTGCCCCGGCCAGCGAACCGGGCATTGTGGACATCACGATCGAGGACGAATATTCGGTCATCGAACTGGCTGAAATCATGCTCGCGTTCGGTCGCGTCCGCGGCGCTGCCGACACCCTGGCCGAATACGTCGACGAAAATCTACCGAAGAGCATCCAACCCTGGAGCATGCTCCTTGATCTCTACCGGCGCGGCGGAATGCGCCAGGAGTTCGAGGCACTGGCCGAGAAAATGCACAGCCGTTTCAATGCCAGCATCCCGGTATGGAGTGATTCCAGCACACCGATTTCCGGCCTCAAAGACCTTGAGGATTACCCGCACATCGTCCAGCAGACGAGTTCTCAGTGGGGAACCCAAGCCTGCCTCGATTACCTCCTTGGCCTCATCAGCGACACCAGGGCTGGTCAGCGGAACGGCTTCCCGCTCGAAGTTGTCGAGGAAATCGTCTTGCTCATGCGGATTCTCGAACAGGGCTACGGCTGCACCCGTCCGGCCTGACCGATGCCTACACCGGGTTGGCGATATCGACGAATTCGCAGCTGATGTCGAAGCGCTGGGCCAGATGACCGGCCAGCGCCTCGACCCCGTAGCGTTCGGTGGCATGATGGCCGGCCGCGATATAAGCGACACCACTTTCTCGCGCCAGATGCACGGTCTGCTCCGATATTTCGCCGGACATGAAGGCATCGACGCCGAGGGCGATGGCCTGCTCAAAATAGCCCTGCGCCCCGCCTGAGCACCAGGCGATCCGATGGATCGGCCGGTTGCCTGCACCAATCGCCATGGGCACTCGCCCTAGCACACCAGCAACCCTGGCGACCAGCGCCGTCAGGTCACACGGCTCAGCCAAAATACCCAGCCAGGCAATATCCTGCTCGCCGAAGCGCCCCTCGGGGAGCCAGCCGAGCCGGCTTGCCAGCTGGGCATTGTTGCCCAGTTCCGGATGCGCATCGAGCGGCAAGTGATAGGCCAGCAGATTGATATCGTGGGTCAGCAGGGTGGCCAGGCGCTGGCGACGGATACCCGTAATGCGCCCATCCTCGCCCTTCCAGAAATAGCCATGGTGCACCAGAATGGCATCAGCATGACGCTCGACCGCCGCATCAAGCAGCGCCTGGCTTGCCGTCACACCCGCAACCAGGCGGGTGATCTCGGAACGACCTTCCACTTGCAGACCATTTGGGCAATAATCCCTGAACTTGCCGGGCGTCATCAGCCCATCCAGATAATTCAACAATTCTTCACGCTTCATCGAGACGATATCCATGCAGAGGTTGTGGCTGATTTTTGCACAAACAGTAACTGTTGCGCTGGCCATTCTCTTCGTCGTCTCCACGCTGAAGCCTGAATGGCTACCCCAACGGCCAGCCATCGTCACCCTGGAGGAAGCCGCCAGCGGTGACGACAAGGTCGCCCCCACCGGCTCCTATCGCGAGGCGGCCCGCGCCGCCCTGCCATCCGTTGTACACATCTACACGACGCAGGAAATCAAGCAGCAGCGCCACCCGCTGTTCGACGACCCGATTTTCCGCCATTTCTTTGGCGACCGTCCCGAAGGTCAGCCCCAGCGCAACTCCGGCCTTGGCTCGGGCGTCATCGTCAGCCCCAACGGTTACATCCTGACCAACTATCACGTCATTGATGGCGCCGATGACATCCAGGTCTCGCTCAATGACGCCAAGACCTACAAGGCGAGGATCGTCGGCAGCGACCCGGAATCGGACCTCGCCATCCTGCAGATCAAGGCCGACAAGCTACCGGCCATCACTTTCGGCCACATGGACAACCTGCGCGTCGGCGACGTCGTACTGGCTATCGGCAATCCCTTCGGAGTCGGCCAGACGGTGACCATGGGCATCGTTTCGGCGCTGGGTCGCTCGCACCTCGGCATCAATACCTTTGAAAACTTCATCCAGACCGATGCCGCCATCAATCCCGGCAACTCTGGCGGCGCGCTGGTCGACGCCAACGGCCATCTGGTCGGCATCAATGCGGCCATCTACTCGCGCTCCGGCGGTTCCCTCGGCATCGGCTTCGCCATCCCCGTCTCGACAGCGCGCAGCATCATGGAGCAGATCATCCGCACCGGCACCGTGACGCGAGGCTGGATCGGCGTCGAAGCTCAGGAAATCACCGCCGAACTGGCTGAATCCTTCGGCCTGCCCGACAACGAGGGCGCCCTGATCGCTGGTGTCGTGCGCGGCAGCCCGGCCGATACCGCTGGCGTCCGCCCTGGCGATGTACTGCTCTCGGTCGGCGGCAAGGCCGTCAAAGACCCTCAAGTGATGCTCGACCTGATTGCCGCCCTCAAACCCGACGAACGCTCCAGCTTCCGCCTGCGCCGCGACAAATCCATCGTCGAGGTGCAAGTCAGAATTGGCAAACGTCCGGCCATGCGGACCGAAAAAGAGTAAGCCATGTGTCAGCTATTGGGCATGAACTGCAACGTGCCGACCGACATCTGCTTTTCCTTCAGCGGCTTTCAGGCCCGAGGCGGGGCGACGGATGTGCACTCGGATGGCTGGGGCATCGCTTTTTTCGAGGGCAAGGGCACCCGCCTTTTTCTCGATCCGCAGCCTTCGAGCATTTCGCCGGTGGCGCAATTGGTCGGTCAGTACCCGATCCATTCGAAGAACGTTATCGCCCATATCCGCAAGGCGACGCAGGGTGCAGTCGGCCTCGAGAATACGCACCCCTTCATGCGCGAGCTATGGGGCCGCTACTGGATATTCGCCCATAACGGCAACCTCATCGATTTCATGCCGCAACTCGATGGCAGCTTCGTTCCCGTTGGACTGACCGACAGCGAGCGGGCCTTCTGCTGGCTGTTACAGGAACTGCGCCGCCGTTTCGGGACCCACGTGCCTGAACGTAGCGCCCTGTTCGACGCAATTCATGCGCTGACACTGGAAATTTCGCAGCATGGCGAGTTCAATTTCCTGCTTTCGAATGGCGACTGCCTGTTTGCCCACGCCTCGACCAAGCTCAGCCATATCGTGCGCCAGGCCCCGTTCGCCCATGCCCACCTGAAGGATCAGGATATCACCGTCGATTTTAGCGATGTCACCTCGCCGAATGACCGCGTGGCGGTCATTGCCACCCTGCCGCTGACCGATAACGAGGCATGGACCGACATGCCGCCGGGAACGTTGTGGTGGTTCGAGGAAGGATTGCCGGTCAAGACCTTGCCGACCCGGCCGGGGCCGGTGAAAAAACCAGCCGGATCAGTGGTCTGACAGCTTGCGGAAGTCTTCTTCTGCCTTGTCCATGTCGGCATCCATGGCGGCCGACGAATAGCCAGCCCCGGCCGTGGCTTCGGTAGCAGCCGTAGCGGTTTCTTCCGGGGCCCGCGTCGAGACCAGGCGCGAGGCGAGAATACCCAGCTCGTACAGCAGGCACATCGGGATGGCCAGCGCCAGTTGGGAGACGACATCCGGGGGCGTCACCACGGCGGCCACCACGAAGGCACCGACGATAAAGTAGGAACGCCATTCCTTGAGCTTTTCCACGGTCACGATATTGAGCTTGACCAGAACGACCAGAGCGACCGGCACCTCAAAGGCAATGCCAAAAGCCAGGAACATGGTCATCACGAAGGACAGGTAGGCTTCGATATCCGGCGCCGGTGTGATGCTCTTGGGCGCAAAGCTGTTAATGAAACTGAACACCTGCCCGAAGACGAAGAAGTAGCAGAAAGCCATGCCGGAGATGAACAGGACCGTACTGGAAATGATCAGCGGTATGCCGAGGCGCTTCTCATGGGCATACAGGCCGGGCGCGATGAAGGCCCAGGCCTGATAGAGGATGTAGGGCAAGGCCAGCACGAAGGCGACCATGGCGGTCACTTTGAGCGGCACCATGAACGGGGTGATGACCCCGATGGCGACCATCTTGGTACCTTCCGGCAAGGCACGGGTGAGCGGTGCCGCCAGAATGTCGTAGATCTCGCCCGGTCCCGGATAGATGCACAGAACGCCGAGCACGACGGCAATGGCGATGAGGCTGCGCAACAAGCGGTCGCGCAACTCGATCAGATGGGAAATAAAGGAGTCTTCTGGGGCTTCGCTCATGCCGCTGGCTTGCTCGTGGTTTCAGCGACAGGCAGGGTTTCGGTCAGCGAAGCTGCGGTCGACTGCAATTCAGCCACCGCTTCCTGAGCCGGTGCCTCGATGGCACTGCGCGCCGTTTCATATTCCTGGCGCACCGACGTCTCCAGCTCACGGGCCGACTCGGTGACCTGGGACTGGAGTTTCCTCAGTTCGTCGAGTTGCACTTCGCGGCTGATATCCGACTTAACGTCATTGACGTAACGCTGTGCCCGGCCGAGCAGGTGGCCGAGTGTACGCGCCACCTTGGGCAGGCGCTCGGGGCCGATGACGATCAGCGCCACAAAGCCGATAACGATCAATTCGGAAAAGCTGATATCGAACATAGTTAGTCGCTAGCTGCCAGTCATTGGTCTTTAGCTACAAGCTAACGGCCAAGGTCCCGCCACTAGCCTTTCGTCTTTTCCTTGACTTCGACGTCGATGGTCTGACCACCGACCTGCTGGGTCGGTTGGGCTGCATCGGCTGGCTTGTCGCCTGCCGTGGCATCCTTCATGCCGTCCTTGAAACCCTTGACGGCACCACCGAGGTCCTGCCCGACATTGCGCAGCTTCTTGGTGCCGAAAATAAGCATGACGATGACGAGAACGATCAGCCAGTGCCAAATGGAAAAACTGCCCATGATGTTGTCTCCTAGATGCGTTTAAGCATGGGGCCGACCGGTTCCGGACCGCCCACGATGTGCGCGTGCAGGTGCGGCACTTCCTGCTGCCCGACACGTCCTGTATTGATGATCACCCGAAAACCGTCCGGGCTGCCTTGCGCTACTGCAATTTCGTTGGCCTTGCCAAGAATCTTGCCGAGCACCAGCGTATCGTCGGCCGTCGCTGAGGCCAGCGACGTGATGTGCTTTTTCGGAATAACCAGCACATGCACAGGGCGAGCCGGGCTGATGTCGTTGAAGGCGAGGATATCCTCGTCTTCATAGACCTTCTTGGCCGGAATTTTGCCGTCGACAATCTTGCAGAAAATGCAGTCGCTCACTTGGTGCCCCGTGCCGCCTTTTCGTCGATACCCGAAATGCCTTCGCGGCGGCGCATTTCCTGCGACACGTCCTCGATGCTCAGGCCGTAGAAGGCGAGCAGGACAAGCACGTGATAAATGACATCGGTCGACTCCCAGACCACTTTCAGGCGCTTGCCTTCCTTGCCGGCCATGATCAGTTCGGCGCATTCCTCGCCGATCTTTTTGAGGATCGAATCCGGGCCTTCGGAAAACAGCTTGGCGGTGTAGGACTTCTCCGGATCGGCATTGCGACGGGAGGCCAGCGTCTCGGAGAGACGGTGCAGGATGTCATGGGTGCTCATTTGTAGATTTCCTTCGGGTCTTTCAGAACCGGATCAGCAGGAACCCAGCGGTCCCCGTTCAATTCATTGAAAAAACAACTCTCGCGGCCGGTATGACAGGCAATTCCGCCCACTTGTTCAATACTCAGCAGCAGCACATCGCCGTCGCAATCGGTGCGGATCGACCGGATTTTCTGGAAATGTCCGGATTCCTCACCCTTGCGCCACAGACGCTTTCTTGAACGCGACCAGTATACCGCGTTGCCGCAATTAAGCGTTTCCTGAAGCGAGTCGCGGTTCATGTAGGCGAACATAACGACCCGCCCGCTTTCGTCCTGGGCGATGGCCGGGATCATGCCGTCGGCGTCCCATTTCAAGGCCGCAAGCCAGTTCAGGGAGTTGTCGAGGTCGCTCACAGGCGGACTTCGATGCCGCGCGACGCCATGTATTCCTTGGCCTGGCGCACAGTGTATTCGCCAAAATGGAAAATCGAGGCGGCGAGTACCGCATCGGCGCGGCCTTCGCTGACACCATCGGCCAGATGCTGGAGGTTGCCGACCCCACCCGAGGCGATGACCGGGATGCTCACCGCATCGGAGACAGCGCGTGTCAAAGCCAGGTCGAAACCGTTCTTGGTGCCATCGCGATCCATGCTGGTCAGCAGGATTTCACCGGCCCCAAGGGCCGCCACCTTCTTGGCCCATTCGATGGTATCGAGGCCGGTATCGTTGCGACCGCCGTGGGTAAAGACGTGCCACTGACCGGGAGCGACCTGCTTGGCGTCGATGGCGACGACAATGCACTGTGAGCCGACCTTGCTCGATGCGTCGAAAATAAGGTCGGGGTTCTGTACCGCCGCGGTGTTCATCGATACCTTGTCGGCCCCGGCATTGAGCAGGCGACGGACATCCTCAACCTTGCGCACGCCACCACCAACGGTGAGCGGAATGAAGACCTGCTCGGCGCAGGCTTCGATGATGTGGAGAATGATGTCGCGCTGGTCGCTGGACGCCGTGATGTCGAGGAAAGTCACCTCGTCGGCGCCCTGTTCGTTGTAGCGGCGGGCGATTTCAATCGGGTCGCCGGCGTCGCGCAGGCCGACAAAATTGGTGCCCTTGACGACGCGGCCAGCCGTGACGTCAAGACAGGGGATGATGCGCTTGGCGAGCATCAGGCGCCCAACTGATCAGCGAGTTCCTGCGCCGCCTTGAAATCGAGCGAGCCGTCATACACGGCGCGGCCGGCGATGGTGCCGACGACGCCCTCGCCCTCGACAGCACACAGGGCACGGATGTCGTCAAAGCCGGTCAGGCCGCCGGAAGCGATGACCGGAATGGTCAGCGCCTGGGCCAAGCGGACGGTGGCATCGATATTGAGACCGGTCAGCATGCCGTCGCGACCGATGTCGGTATAGATGATCGACTCGACGCCGTAGTCCTCGTATTTCTTGGCGAGATCGACGACATCGTGGCCGGTCAGCTTCGACCAGCCGTCGGTCGCCACCTTGCCATCCTTGGCATCGAGACCAACGATGATGTGGCCGGGGAAGGCAACGCAGGCATCGTGCAGGAAGCCGGGATTCTTGACCGCCGCCGTGCCGATGATGACGTAGGACAAACCGCCGTCGATACAGGCTTCAATGGTGTCAAGGTCGCGAATGCCGCCGCCCAGCTGGACCGGTATCTTGTCGCCGACTTCGGCCAGGATGGCCTTGATCGCAGCCGCATTCTTCGGCTTGCCCGCGAAGGCGCCGTTGAGGTCGACCAGATGCAGGCGGCGAGCGCCTTGCGCCAGCCAGTGCCGCGCCTGTTCGGCCGGGCTATCGGAAAAAACAGTGGCCTGTTCCATCAGGCCCTGCTTGAGACGGACACATTGGCCGTCCTTGAGGTCAATCGCAGGAATAATCAGCATGGGGATCTAGGATGAGTAAATTCGGCAGAAGCGAATCAGGGGTGCCATTCGACGAAATTCTTCAGGAGCTGCAGGCCGTCGCGCGCACTTTTCTCGGGGTGAAATTGAACCGCGAAGATATTATCCCGCCCCACCGCACAGGTAAAGGGGACACCATATTCGCAAGACCCCGTCACCAGCGAAGGATCGGCCGGGACGACAAAGTAGCTGTGCACAAAATAGAAGCGCGCGCCATCGGCGATTCCGTTCCACAGCGCGTGCGGCGTCTGGCGTACTTCGTTCCAGCCCATGTGCGGCACTTTCAGGCGTTCACCGCTGGGCAGATGCATTTTTTCATCGGGAAAGCGCCGCACCTGACCGGGAAAGACGCCAAGTGCCGGGACATTGCCTTCGTCGCTGCGCTCGAAGAGCATCTGCTCGCCGACACAAATCCCGAGGAAAGGCTTGTCCTTGGCTGCCGCCAGAACGGCCGCGCGCAAACCACGGGCATCAAGTTCAGCCATGCAGTCGGGCATCGCGCCCTGACCCGGAAAAACAACCCGCTCGGCCGCCGCGACAACAGCCGGATCAGCCGTTACCACCACCGTCTTGCCACCAGCCACATGCTCCAGCGCCTTCGACACGGAACGCAGATTACCCATGCCGTAATCAATAACGGCGATGGTTTGCACAGCACTCACAGCGAACCTTTCGTCGACGGCATGGCGCCGGCCATGCGCGGATCAGGCGTCACCGCCATGCGCAGGGCGCGACCGAAGGCCTTGAAGATGGTCTCGGCCTGGTGGTGGGCATTCTTGCCTCGCAGATTGTCGATGTGCAGGGTCATGCCGGCATGATTGACCAGGCCATGGAAAAATTCGCTGACCAGATCGACATCGAAGCTACCGATAACGGCGCGCGAGAACTCGACATTGAGTTCCAGCCCCGGACGGCCGGAGAGGTCGATGACCACCCGCGACAGGGCCTCGTCGAGCGGCACGTAGCTGTGACCGTAACGGGTCAGCCCCTTCTTGTCGCCCCAGGACTTGGCCAGTGCCTGCCCAAAAGTGATGCCGATGTCTTCGACGGTGTGGTGTGCATCGATGTGCAGGTCGCCCGTGGCCTCGATGTCGAGGTCAATCAGGCCGTGACGGACAATCTGGTCGAGCATGTGGTCGAGGAAAGGTACACCGGTGGCAAATTTGCCCTGGCCGGTGCCATCGAGATTGAGACGCACGGTGATCTGCGTCTCCAGCGTATTGCGAGTAATTTCGGCTTGCCGCATGGTTGAAGGCTGCAAAAGGCTTTTATCGGAGGGCCATGATACCATTTCAGCCCACTTTTACGCCTTTCGTGAATACCCCATGAGTCGCTTCTGGAGCCAGGTCGTCCGTGACCTCACCCCCTACGTACCGGGCGAGCAGCCCAAGATCGCCAATCTGATCAAGCTCAACACCAATGAGAACCCGTTCCCGCCCTCTCCCCGAGTGCTGGCGGCGATTCGGATGGAGTTGGGGGATGATGCGGCGCGTTTGCGCCTCTACCCTGATCCAAACGCCGACCTGCTCAAGATGGCGGTGGCCAAACGTCACGCCGTGACGCCGCAACAGGTCTTCCTCGGTAACGGTTCGGACGAAGTGCTGGCGCATATTTTCATGGCCCTGCTCAAGCACGATGCGCCGATTCTCTTCCCCGACATCACCTACAGCTTCTACCCGGTCTACTGCGGTCTTTATGGAGTGGAATACCGTACCGCGCCGCTCTCCGAGGATTTTTCGATCAATCCGGCCGATTACTGCGGGCCGGCGAATGGCGGCATCATCTTCCCCAACCCCAATGCACCGACTGGCCGACTGCTCGGGTTAGCCGCCATCGAGAAAATTCTCCAGGCGAATCCCGATTCGGTCGTCGTCGTCGATGAAGCCTACGTCGACTTTGGCGGGGAAACGGCCATCGGACTGGTCAATCGCTACGACAATCTGCTGGTCGTCCATACCCTCTCCAAGTCGCGCTCACTGGCCGGCCTGCGCGTCGGCTTTGCGATCGGCCACCCGGCCCTCATCGAAGCCCTGGAGCGGGTCAAGAACAGTTTCAATTCCTACCCGCTGGATCGCCTGGCCATTGTCGGCGCTGTCGCCGCGATGGAGGACGAGGGCTATTTTGAGCAGTGCTGCCGCGCCGTCATCGCCACCCGCGACACGCTGACCAGCGAACTGCAAGGCCTCGGTTTTGACGTCCTGCCCTCGGCTGCCAATTTCATCTTCGCCTGCCATCCGCAGCGCGACGCTGCCGAACTGGCCAAAGCCTTGCGCGAGCGGAGCATCATCGTTCGCCATTTCAAGTTGCCGCGCATCGACCAGTTCCTGCGCATTACCGTGGGCACCGACGCCGAATGCCAGGCTTTGACGCAGGCCCTGGCTGGCATACTCGCTTAAGGAAAGGGACCCACGATGCAAGGTATCGATTTCGACGAAGCCATCCGCCTGCACAACACCTGGCGCCGGCAGTTCATGAACGCCTTCGCCCGCGGCAGCTATGCCGACATGCCGCTGTCCGATCATCAGGGCTGCATGTTCGGCTATGCCATCGCCGCCGCCGACGATACCTCGCGGGCGCTGCCGCAGTTCCAGGCGCTGATCAAGGCCCACACCCGCTTTCACTCCCTGGCCAGCGAAATCCAGGAACTGAGTCGTAATGGCATGGCCGACGATGCCGACCTCATGCTCCCCGAGTTATCCGACGTCTCGCACCGCTTGGCCAACCTGTTTGACGATCTGCGCACCCTGCAGCGAACCGCCAGGGGTTAGCCGTCAGGGGCAGACTGACCGCCGCGCCCGATCAAACCCAGCCGAGGAAACCCAGGGCTGCACCAATTCCGATGAACCACAGCGGATGCAGCTTGCTCCGCAGGTTGGCGACGAGGGTGGCTGCCACGAGCAGCCAGGGCGCCCAGCCAAAATCGGCTGCCCGGGCAATCAACGTGGCCCCGGAGAAAATCAGGCCCACCGCCAGCGGCGCGACGCCAAGACTGATCGCCTTTTGCCAGCGTTTGCCGGCAAAGCCCTCCCAGCGGTCAATCAGCAAGTAAATCAGGATGCTCATCGGAAGGCACATGGCCAGCGTCGCTGCGAAGGCCCCGGGCAAGCCGCCAACCTCCCAGCCGATCAATGTCACGACCAGCACGTTCGGCCCCGGCGCGGCCTGGGCGATGGCATAGAGATGGGTGAAGGTGGTGTCGTTGAGCCAGTGATGGTTTTCAACAACGACGCGGTGCATTTCCGGCAACAGCGCCGTGGCCCCGCCAAAGGCGATGAAGGAAAGCAGCGCAAACTCAAGAAAGAGATCGACGACCATCATCTGCGCCCGAGCCGCCAGTAGGCAACGCCGCCGGAAAGCATCAAGCCGGCGACCATGACGGACGGCATCGGCCAGCGCAGGCCGGCAATGGCAGCCACCGTCAGCACCGTAAAGGGAAGAAAATAGGGCTTGTCCTTGATCGCTGCCCCCATGCGCCAGGCCATGCCGAAGAGCAGGCCGCAGCCAACGGCAGCAATGCCGCGCAACATCGACTGGACGGCGACCAGGCTGCCGAAATGGTCATACAGCAAGGCGAGGAGCAGAACGATGATGAACGGCCCGGCGAGCAGACCAACCGGCGCGACGATGGCCCCCGGCAGGCCGCAGTAGCGCTTGCCGACAACAACGGCCAGATTGATCACATTCGGCCCCGGCAGAAACTGGCAAAGGCCAAGCTGGGCATTGAATTGCTCGGCCGTCATCCATTGACGCTCGTCGACCAGCATGCGCCGGGCGAAGGGCAAAACGCCACCAAATCCGGACAGGCCAACCGATGAAAAACCCAAAAAAAGCGCCCGGAGGTCCGGGCGGCTTGGTGATTCCTCGGTATTCGGCATCAAGTGCAAATCCCGATTACGAATCGAGCCGGAACTCGGCAGACTTGGCATGCGCCGGCAGTCCCTCGCCATGCGCCAGGGTCGAAGCAATCCGACCCAGCGTCTGCGCCCCGGCCTTCGATACCTTGATCAGACTGGTCCGCTTCTGGAAGTCATAGACGCCCAGCGGCGACGAGAAACGGGCGCTGCCCGAGGTCGGCAACACGTGGTTGGGGCCAGCACAGTAATCACCGAGGGCCTCGGAGGTGTAATGCCCGATGAAGATGGCCCCGGCATGGTGAATCTTGCTGACCCACGGATCAGGATCAGCCAGGGAAAGTTCGAGGTGTTCCGGCGCGACGCGATTGGCGATAACGACCGCCTCTTCAAGATCACGAACCAGAATGAAAGCACCGCGATTGGTCAGCGAGGTTTCGATGACGACGCGGCGCGGCATGGTCGGCAGCAGCTTTTCAATGCTGGCCTGAACCCGCTCAATGAAACCGGCATCAGTGCAGATCAGGATCGACTGTGCCAGTTCGTCGTGCTCGGCCTGCGAGAAAAGGTCCATCGCCACCCAGTCGGGATTGCCGGAGCCGTCCGAGACGACGAGAATTTCCGAGGGCCCGGCGATCATGTCGATACCGACAATACCGAACACCCGGCGCTTGGCGCAGGCAACGTAGGCGTTACCGGGGCCGACAATCTTGTCCACCTGCGGCACGGTCGCCGTACCATAGGCCAGCGCCGCCACCGCCTGCGCTCCGCCGATGGTGAATACGCGATCGACACCGGCCAGACAGGCGGCCGCCAGAACCAGCTGGTTGTGCTCGCCGCCCGGCGTCGGAACGACCATGATCAGCTCCTTGACGCCCGCCACCTTGGCCGGAATGGCGTTCATCAGCACCGACGATGGATAGGCTGCCTTGCCGCCCGGCACATAAAGGCCAACGCGGTCGAGCGGGGTGATCATCTGGCCGAGCAGGGTACCATCCGCCTCGGTATACGACCAGCCTTCCAGACACTGCTTCTCATGGTAAATGCGCACGCGCTGGGCTGCTGCTTCAAGCGCCTGACGCTGCTCACTCGGCAGACTATCGAGCGCCTTCTGCATCTCGGCTTTGGAGAGTTCGAGATCGGCCATGCAGTTAGCGGTCAGCCGGTCGAACCGGTTGCTGTACTCGACGACCGCCACATCACCGCGCACCTTCACGTCGGCCAGGATGCCGATAACGGTGCGTTCGATACCCTCATCCTGCGCCGCCTCGAAAGCCAGCAGTGCATCCATGCTGGCCTTGAAATCGGCATCAGCCGTGGACAGACGTTTGATCGCGACCATAAGACTCATTTCTCCACCGCCCGGGCAAAGGCGTCGATGATCGGTTGCAGGGTTTCGCGCTTGACCTTGAGCGAGGCCTGGTTGACCACCAGCCGACTCGAAATATCCACCACGTGTTCGACCGCCACCAGTTTGTTGGCTTTCAGCGTGCCGCCGGTGGACACCAGATCGACGATGGCATCGGCCAGGCCCGCCAGCGGCGCCAACTCCATCGAGCCGTAGAGCTTGATGAGGTCGATATGAACGCCCTTGCTGGCGAAATGTTCGCGTGCCGTCTTGGTGTATTTGGAAGCGACCTTCAAACGATTGCCCTGACGCACAGCGTGGGCATAGTCGAAGCCTTCCGGCACGGCAACCATCATCCGGCATTTGGCGATCTTGAGGTCGAGCGGCGAATAAAGCCCCTCGCCGCCGTGCTCCATGAGTACGTCCTTGCCGGCCACGCCGAGATCGGCAGCCCCGTACTGGACGTAGGTCGGCACATCGGTGGCGCGAACGATGACGACACGTACGTCCGGCTTGTTCGTCTCGATGATCAGCTTGCGGGAGGTTTCGGGATTTTCGGTCGGGACAATGCCAGCTGCGGCAAGCAGGGGCAGGGTTTCATCGAAAATGCGGCCCTTGGAGAGTGCGATGGTGATGCCGGTCACGGTTTTTCTCGTGGCAAAAGAATGATTTTAACGCAAAGCCGACAAATGGCCGACGCCAAATGGCCAGCCACAAAAGCAAAAAGCCCGGCAAGCCGGGCTTTCTTTGAGTCAGGCGACTCCGCGAGCTTATTCAGCCGGGCGGATGTTTGCAGCCTGCTTACCCTTCGGGCCGTTCACGACGTCGAAGGTCACCTTCTGGTTTTCGGCCAGGGTCTTGAAACCATTGCCTTGAATTGCGGAGAAGTGAGCGAAGAGGTCTTCACCACCTTCGGACGGGGAGATGAAACCAAAACCCTTGGAGTCGTTGAACCACTTAACGGTACCGTTTGCCATTTGATAGCTTCCTAAAATAAATATACGGGCTTGCGCCACAAAAACACGAGAACCAAGACCGAGGAGAGCTGACAAACCGTGGTACGGCGCAGGAACAAAACACTGCCTGGAAATCCCGAGGCTCGGAGTATGGGCCACCAATGTGAATACGCCAAGCATTTTTTACAATTTTCTTCTACCGGGCGCAGAAAAATGCAAGAACGGGCGCCGCAACGCCCGCCCCCGGCCCGGCCTTAGCGCACCCGGCGGACCGAAGCGCCGAGCTTGGCGAGCTTTTCCTCAATGCGTTCGTAGCCACGATCCAGATGGTAGATGCGGTCGATCAACGTTTCTCCCTGCGCGACGAGGCCGGCGATAACCAACGAAGCCGAGGCGCGCAGGTCGGTGGCCATGACGGTGGCGCCCTCGAGTTTGTCGACGCCACGAACGATGGCGTTGTTGCCTTCGATCTGGATATTGGCCCCGAGGCGCATCAACTCGTTCACATGCATGAACCGGTTTTCGAAAATGGTTTCGCGGATCGTCGCCACTCCATCAGCAATGCAGTTGATGGCCATGAACTGCGCCTGCATATCGGTCGGAAAGGCGGGGTAAGGTGCGGTACGGAGGCTCACTGCCTTGAGGCGCTTGGGTGCGACGAGACGAATGGCATCGCGCTCGACGGTAATGTCGCAACCGGCATCCATCAACTTGTCGACCACGCTATCGAGATAGGCGGCGGAGGTCTTGAGCAAACGGATATCGCCACCCGTCGCCGCGGCGGCGCACAGGTAAGTCCCGGTTTCAATACGGTCCGGCATGATGGCATGCGTTGCACCGTGCAGCTTGTCCACACCCTGGATACGGATGATGTCAGTGCCTGCACCGGAAATTCGCGCCCCCATGCTGATCAGGCAATTGGCCAGATCAACCACTTCCGGCTCGCGCGCCGCGTTTTCGATAATTGTTTCGCCGTCGGCCAGACAGGCGGCCATCATGAGGTTTTCGGTGCCGGTCACGGTGACCATGTCGGTACAGATGCGGGCGCCCTTCAGTCGGCTCGCCTTGGCATGGACATAGCCCTGCTCAACGGTGACCTCTGCCCCCATCGCCTGCAGGCCCTTGATGTGTTGATCGACCGGGCGCGCCCCAATGGCACAGCCGCCGGGCAGCGAGACACGCGCCTCACCGCAGCGCGCAACCAGCGGGCCAAGCACGAGAATCGAGGCACGCATGGTCTTGACCATTTCGTACGAGGCCACGGCGTTGTTCAGACCACCACCGTCAAGCACCATGCCGTCAATGCCATCCATCGTCACGCCGACGCCCATGTCGCCGAGCAAACGGAGCATCGTCGAGATGTCGTTGAGGTGCGGCACATTGGTCAGATGCAACGGATCAGCGGTCAGCAGCGAAGCGCAGAGAATCGGTAGCGCAGCGTTCTTGGCACCCGACATGGCGACTTCGCCAGAAAGGGTTCGCCCCCCTTCAATCAATAACTTATCCACGCTGCGTACTCCATTCTTCCGGGGTCAATGTTTTGAAGGAAAGGGCATGCAACTCCCCGGTTGCCAGCTTTTCCTTCAGGGTTTGATAGACGCGCTGCTGACGCTGCACGCGGTTCTTGCCAGCGAACTCATTGCTCACCACGGTCGCCTGAAAATGCTGGCCGTCGCCATCCAGTTCGAGGTATTCGCAGGCCATACCGGCGAGGATCAGTTGCTTGATTTGTTCGGGGTGCATCGGGTTCAGCCTCTCAGCTTCCAGCCCCGCTTCAGGAGGTGCAGGGTCAACAGGGACACGGCAGCGAAGCAGGCAACGACGATCGCCAGGCTGATTTCGGGCGCCACATCGGAGACACCAAAAAAGCCATAACGGAAGCCATCGATCATGTAAAAGACGGGATTGTAATGCGACAGCCCCTGCCAGAACGCAGGAAGTGAGTAAATCGAATAGAAAACACCGGACAACATGGTCAGCGGCATGATCAGAAAATTCTGGAAAGCGGCCAGCTGGTCAAACTTTTCGGACCATATGCCGGCGACGATACCGAGCGCCGCGAAGAGCCCACCACCAAACATGGTAAAAGCGAGTATCCACCACGGCGCAACGACCTTGAGCTCAGCAAACCAGAGGGTCGCGAGAAGCACCCCGACGCCAACCAGCAATCCGCGCACGACGGCAGCCAGGACATAAGCGGCAAAAAATACGCTGTAGGGAATCGGCGGCAGCAACACAAAGACGATGGAGCCGGTGATCTTGGCCTGGATCAGGCTCGACGATGAGTTGGCGAATGCGTTCTGCAGCACCTGCATCATGACCAGCCCCGGGACCAGGAAACTGATGTAGCGTACGCCGTGAACCTGCACGTGTTCGTCGAGGACATGGCCGAAAATGAGCAGGTAGAGCAGCGCCGTCAGAACCGGCGCGGCGACTGTCTGAAAGCTGACTTTCCAGAAACGCAGGAACTCTTTTTCAAAAAGGGTGAGAAAGCCGATCATTGCTGCATGGTCCGCACGAAAACCTGCTCCAGCGAATCGCCCGGATGCGCCGCCATAAGATTGGCCGTGGTGTCGAGCGCAATCACCCGCCCCTGTTTCATGAGCGCAATACGATTACACAGGGCCTCGGCCTCTTCAAGGTAATGGGTGGTCAGAATGATCGTATGGCCTTCGCCATTCAGACGACGGATGAACTGCCACAGACCCTGCCGCAGTTCAACGTCCACCCCGGCCGTCGGCTCGTCAAGGACGATCACCGGCGGCCTGTGCACCAGCGCCTGAGCGACCAGCACCCGCCGCTTCATGCCCCCCGAAAGACGACGCATATTGACGTTGGCCTTGCTGGTCAGATCGAGGTTTTCGAGGATTTCGTCGATCCAGTCATCATTCTTGCGAATGCCGAAATAGCCCGACTGGATGCGCAGGGTTTCACGGACATTGAAAAACGGGTCGAAAACCAGTTCCTGGGGAACAACGCCAAGTCGACGACGCGCCTCGCGAAAGTCGCTGATGACGTCATTGCCCATCACCTTGATGGTTCCGGAATCCGGCCGGACCAAGCCGGCCAGCGAGGAAATCAGTGTCGTTTTTCCGGCACCGTTGGGGCCAAGCAGACCGAAAAACTCACCGGACTGAATATCCAGTGACACACCCGCCAGCGCTTGCACCGAACCGAAATGCTTGACGACGTCAACGATGGAAACAGCCGGAATCATTGAAGCCCGCTCAGACGAGCGGCAGCAGGTCGGTAATGCCATACAGCTCGGCCAGGGCAAGCACGCCGGCCGGTGTATGGGCAAACCTCACGGTTGACCGGGCAAGACCAGCGGCGCGCAGCCAGCCGAGCATGACGGCAAGGGCCGAAGAGTCGGCTTCACTGACCTGGGAAAAATCAAAGATCTGCTCCCCAGCCTGCAAAGCAGAACGGCCTGCTTCAAGCAGGCCGCGCGCATTAGCGATGACCATCGGCACCTTGACAACAAGGTGCCCGGTTTGAAGTTCAATCATTTCTTCTGGCCGGTTTCCAGAGACTTGTTCTTGGCTGCAATCGAGGCGACTAGGCCATCGATGCCACCATTACGGACTTCCTGACCAAACTGGTCGCGGTAGTTGCTGACCAGGCTGATACCGGCCACCACCACGTCATAGACCTTCCAGCCCGAGTCGAGTTTTTCCAGGCTGTAATCAAGCTGAACCGGCTTGTTGCCCGGTTGCTGAACCTCGGTCCTGACCAGCACATCGGTGTCGGTCGGGGCCATCTTGAAAGGCTTGTACACAACCTTCTGGTTCTTGTACCCGGTCAGTGCATTGGCGTAGGTGCGGACCAGCAAGGTCTTGAACTCTGCCGTCACTTGCTGCTGCTGCTGCGGGGTGGCCTTGCGCCACTCCTTGCCCAGGGCCAGCGCCGTCATATGCGTGAAATTGAAATTGGGTAGTACTTTCTTGTCGACCAGTTCAATAACCTTGTGGGTATCACCATTCTGAATATCTTTGTCCTTGCGAATAATCTCCAGCACATCGTCGGTAACGCGCTGAACCAATGCATCCGGGGCCTCCTGGGCAACGGCGGCGCTGACCACAAAGCTGGCAAACAACAAGGCGAATAGCTTTTTCATCATCTCTCTAGCAAGTAATCAATCATCAAGCCGCGGCGGGCGGCCATCAAACACCTGGTTGCGGCGGCGCTGCAGATATGCATCACGAATATACGCATATTTATCCAGGGCTGCTTCCTCGACCACCTTGTCAGACGGCAGCAAACTGGCGCGGATATCGACAAAACGTAATGCAGCCATGCTGTTGCGGACCGACACCGGACGCACATAGCTGACCGGATCGATGTAGGCGCCGACCGCAAAACCTACCGTATCGCGCACATTGCGCGCGCCAAGCAACGGCCAGTACAGATATGCACCGCCATCAACGCCCCAGACCGCCAGGGTCTGGCCAAAATCTTCATCATGACGCTCCAGCCCAAGTTCGCTGGCGACATCGAAAAGACCGAAAATACCTATCGTCGAATTAACCACGAGGCGCCCCAGATCAATGCCGGCATCAGCAAACTTGCCCTGCAGCGCACTATTGACGCCAACCCAGAGATCACCGGCATTACCAAAGAAATTGCCGACACTGGCCTTGACCGGCAGGGGAATCGCATTGTCGTAGACCTGGGCGACCGGCTTGGCGGCAAATTTGTCGATGACCTCGTTGGTCGCAAACATGGCGCGATTGAAGCCTTCGTAAGGATCCCGGGGATTCTGGTCGGCCAGCGCACCGCCGCAGGTGAACGCGGCGAGAAGCCCGCCCAGGACCACGTGGCGCGCCCAACGCCCGCCGGATGCACAAAGATTGTCGGTCATTTCTTGTCCTGTCCGTCTGCTGCCTTGCTAAATAGAAACTGGCTGATCAATTTTTCGAGAACGATTGCCGATTGCGTCTTGGCAATCGTATCACCGGCCGCCAACATCTTTTCATCGCCACCGGCTTCGAAACCGATGTACTGCTCACCGAGAAGGCCTGCCGTATTGATCGAGGCAAAGGTGTCCTTGGGAAAATGGTAACGCCCGTCAATGGTCATGCTGACCACCGCCTCGTAGGCTGCCGCATCGAACTGGATATCGACGATTCGCCCAACCACCACCCCGGCACTTTTGACCGGACCACGCACCTTAAGGCCTCCGATATTATCAAATTTAGCCTTCAAAACGTATGATTCTGACAAATGTGAGGTGGAAAGATTCCCCACTTTGAGCGAAAGAAAAAGCAAGGCAGCCAGGCCGATTGCCACGAAAAAACCGACCCACAGGTCGAGAACAGTACGATTCATCAGGCTCCCCGGAACATGAACGAGGTTAAAACGAAATCCAGCGCGAGCACCGTCAGCACTGAAGTCACCACGGTTCGCGTAATGGCGCGCGACACACCCTCGGCAGTAGGCACCGAGTCATAACCTTCAAAAACGGCAATCAGGGAAACGGCAATCCCGAAGACGAAACTCTTGACCACGCCATTCCATATGTCGTACCGGAAATCGACGCTGGACTGCATCTGCGACCAATAGGAGCCGTCATCGACACCGATGACGACAACGCCGATCAACCAGCCGCCGATGACGCCCATGGCGGAAAATATGGCAGCCAGCAAGGGCATCGAGATCACCCCGCCCCAGAAACGCGGCGCAACAACCCGGGCAATCGGGTTGATCGCCATCATATCCATCGCCTTCAGTTGCTCGGTCGCCTTCATCAGGCCAATCTCGGCCGTCACCGACGAACCGGCGCGTGAGGCAAAGAAAATGGCGGCCAGCACCGGCCCCAATTCACGGGTCAATGACAGGGCAACGAGCGACCCCAGCGCCTCGGTCGAGCCAAAACGCTGCAGGATTTCATAGCCCTGCAGACCGAGGACCAACCCGACGAAGAGACCGGACACCATGATAATGAGCAGCGACAGCACGCCGCTGAAGTAGATTTCGCGCAAGGTCAGCGGCAAACGGCGAAACGACGAACCCGAATGGAGCAGAACAGCCCAGAAGAAACGGGCCGCAAAACCCAGCCGCCAGATGCGGTCGACCGTCGAATGGCCGAGTTGACGAATGATAGCCAACGGATCAGGCATGCGCCCCCCCGCCCAGGAAGGTTTCCCGCACCGTCGGTGCCGGGTAATCGAAATGAACCGGACCATCTGGAGCGGCGTGAACGAACTGGTGGACGAAAGGATCCGACGACGCCCGAATCTCGTCCGGCGTCCCCTCGGCCACGACCCGCCCGCCGTTCATGAAATAGATGTAGTCGACGATGAGCAGGGATTCCTGAATATCGTGGGTGACCATGATCGATGTTGCGCCCAGCGCATCATTCAACTTGCGAATCAACTGGCCGATGACACCGAGTGCAATCGGGTCGAGCCCGGTAAACGGCTCGTCGTACATCACCAGCATGGGGTCGAGCGCCAGCGCCCGGGCCAGGGCAACTCGCCGCGCCATGCCGCCCGACAACTCGCCCGGCATCAATTTGTGCGCCCCGCGCAAACCAACTGCCTCAAGCTTCATGAGCACCAGGTCGCGAATCATTTCATCCGACATGTCGGTATGTTCGCGCATCGGAAAAGCCACGTTCTCGAAGACACTCATGTCGGTAAACAGGGCACCGAACTGGAACAGCATGCCCATCCGGCGACGCAGACCGTACAGCTCGGCCTCCGACATTTCGCAGACCTGATGTTTTTCCAGACGAACGCGCCCGCCGGTCGGCCGCAACTGGCCGCCAATACAGCGCAGCAGCGTCGTTTTGCCACAACCGGAACCGCCCATGATCGCCACCACCTTGCCGCGCGGAATCTTCATATTGATTCCCTGCAGCACCGGCTGGCCATCGTAGGCAAACTGAAGATCCTCGATATCAACCAGGATGTCTTCGGACAAAGCGTATTCCTTCGAAAAAAGTCGGTCGATTTTAGCAGAAAGCCCCACCGTCGCCGGGAAACGACGAGGCTATAATCAAACAAATTTCATATTGGAAGTTGCGCCCTTGCCACCAAACAGGCCTCTCCTGCTCATCGTCGATGACGACTCGCTGGTCAGCGAATCGCTCAGTTTCGCCTTCGCGCAGGAGTATGACGTCATCACCAGCCACGCTAGAGCCCATGCCCTGACGCTCTTGCGTCAGCTCAGACAGGCACCGCAGCTGGCGCTGGTTGACCTCGGCCTGCCGCCGCTCCCACATCGGCCGGATGAGGGCTTTGCCCTGATTTCCGACTTGCTGACCCTCTCGCCGGACATGAAGATCATTGTCCTTTCAGGCCAGAGCGACGAGAGCAACGCCCGCCATGCCCGCACCCTGGGGGCCATCGATTTTGTCGCCAAGCCTTGTGACCCGAGTCACCTCAGCAAACTCCTCGGCCAGGCCCAGCGCTTTGGCAAGGAGACACCAGACACCCGGGCCGGCGGCCTGATCGGCGAGAGCCTGTCGATGCAACGCCTGCGCCTGCAACTGGGCCAGTATGCCAATTTGCCCTATCCGGTATTGATCGAGGGCGAATCAGGCAGTGGCAAGGATATCGTCGCCAGCCACTACCTGCATCGCCAGACTGAGCGCCGCGACCAGCCTTACCTCGCCCTCAATTGTGCGGCCATTTCGCCGACCCTCCTTGAGCCGACGCTGTTCGGCTATGCCAAGGGGGCATTTACCGGCGCCACCAGCGCCAAATCCGGTTACTTCGAAGATGCCGACCACGGCACCCTGTTTCTCGACGAAATCGGTGAACTTCCCCTCGACTTGCAGCCCAAACTGCTGCGTGTCCTCGAAAACGGTGAATACCAGCGGGTCGGCGAAACGCAGACCCGGGTGTCCACGGCGCGTATCGTGGCGGCCACCAATCGCGACCTGCGCCAGGAAATCAAGGCTGGCCGTTTCCGGGCCGACCTGTTTCATCGCCTTTCCGTCTTTACGGTCGCCGTGCCGCCGCTCCGCGACACCGGACTTGACCGCCTGCTGCTCCTCGAACACTTTCGCAAAGGCTATGCCGCCAGCGTTCGGGCCGAACCTTTCGAGCTCGCCGCGCCGGCCCAATCCCTGTGGCTCGACTACGCCTTTCCGGGCAATGTGCGCGAGTTGCGCAATATCGTCATCCGTCTCAGCGCCCGCTACCCGGGACAAACCGTCAGCGCCAGCCAGTTGCGCGACGAGCTCGACCAGCCCGACACCATCGAACCGGCGACCAGTACAGCCGGTCTGATCGCCGACGATCTCGATGTGGTCAAGCGGGCCGCCCGCCAGCATCTCGAGCGATCGTCACCAATCAATCTCGACGCCACGCTCGAACTCTGGCAGCGCGGCTATATTGAAGCCGCCATCGAACTGAGCGCCGGCAACATGAGCGAAGCTGCCCGCCGCCTCGGCATCAACCGCACGACACTCTACAACCGCATGGAAATCTGGACCCGCCGATGAGCCTTTATCTCGAACACTTCGGCCTGCGCGAGCCTCCGTTTCGCATCACGCCGCACACCGACTTCTTCTTTACCGGTGCCAACCGTGGCCCCACCCTCGACGCCCTGATCTACGCCATCACCCAGGACGAAGGTATCGTCAAGGTCACCGGCGAGGTCGGCAGTGGCAAGACCATGCTCTGCCGAATGTTGCTCGAGCGTCTCCCCGAGCACGTCGAAACCCTCTACCTGGCCAATCCGTCGCTCTCCCGCCAGGAAATTCTCGGCGCCATCGCTGATGAGCTGGGTATCCCGACCGATGGCAAGGCCACCCACTCGCTGACCCGCGCCCTGCAGGACGCACTGATCGAACGTTACGCCAAGGGCAAACGCGTCGTCCTCCTGATCGACGAGGCGCATGCCATGCCGGCAGAGTCGCTTGAGGAAATCCGCCTGCTCTCGAATCTCGAATCGAAAGCGACCAAACTCCTGCAAATCGCCCTCTTTGCCCAGCCCGAACTCGACCAGCGCCTTGCCGCTACCGACATGCGCCAGTTGCGCGAGCGCATTACCCAGCATTTCAATCTGGCCCCGCTCAAACAGGACGATATTGGTGCCTACATCGAGTTCCGCCTGCGCGCCGCCGGCTATCGTGGCCCCAATCCATTCGCCGCCGACGCGGTGGCGATGATTGCCAAAGCCTCCGAAGGCCTGTCACGCCGCATCAACATCCTCGCCGACAAGGCCCTGCTGGCTGCCTATTCCACCGGCCGTCATCAAGTGGGCGTTACCGAGATCAGGATCGCCGCGCAGGATGCCCGGTTTTCCGCGCTCAATCCAAAACCGGCCAGCAATTTCACACCACTGCTTTGGGGGGCCAGCGGTGCCGCCATTACCGCCCTGCTCGTCGCCATGACGCTGGGAACCCTGCCGCGCACCCTGCTCGAAGTAGCCCTTGGCAATGTGCCGCCACCAAGCCTGCATACACAAGCCGCCCAACCTGCTCCCCGCCCGTCAACCGCACCATTGCGGCCGGAAGCGGCAACCCCGGCCGACAAAATCCGCTTCGCCCCCCTGACCCGCCAGCACTTTGCCCAATACGACCAGTGGATTGGCGACGCCCCGAACAGCCACTACTTCATTCAGCTACTGGCCACCGATGCCTCCCAGACCGGCGAGATCGAAGGCTTCCTGTCCCGCATAACCAACGCCCTCGAGCCGGCACAAATTCGCGTCTATCGCTCCAGCCTGTCAGGGCGCGACCGGGTCGGTGTCATCTATGGTGACTTCGCCAGCCGGGAAGAAGCCGTTGAGGCCATGCGCGGCCTGCCCGAATCGATCAAGGCCGTACAGCCATTCCCCAGACAGGTCAGCAAACTCCGCTAAACTGCCCGAAACACCCCATGAGCATTGCCAAACGCATTACGTGCTAGCATCACCACGCTACAATGCAATCCGTCACCACTCTGCACAGACAAGGCCAAACCCGATGAACATCGGTTTCATCAGCGCAACCCTCGTGTCCGTCCTGCTCGCCGCCTGCACGGCGCCCGCCCCGCGTGAACCCCTCAAAGGGCATTTGAACTCCGAAAGCTCGGCGCCAGCTCCGGCGGCGAACATTCCGGCCCCGGTTCAGCAAACGCTTGCCCTGCCCCAGCCCAGCCCAGCCCGCAAGGCAGAAACCTATAGCGTCGTAGTCAACAACGTCCCGGTCCGCGACCTGCTTTTCGCCCTGGCCCGTGACGCCAAGGTCAATGTCGACATCCACCCCGGCATTACCGGCGTGGTCACCCTCAACGCCATTGACCAGACCCTGCCACAGCTGCTGACCCGCATTTCGAAGCAGGTCGACATGCGCTTCGAACTCGACGGCCCGAACCTGGCGGTCATGCCCGACTCGCCGTTTCTCAAGCATTACAAGGTCGATTACGTGAACATGGCGCGCAACGTCACTGGCACCGTGTCGACCAACACCCAGATCGCCACCGGAACACCAGGAAGCGCCGGTGGGGCAAATCCGTCAGCCGGCGGTGCCGGCAATATTTCCAACACCCGGATCGAAAACAGCTCGCGCAATCAGTTCTGGGAATCGCTGGAACGGAACATCAAGGACATCCTGCGGGAAACCGACAAGCTTTTGCCTGAAGGATCGAGTGAACCCCTGGTCGAACAAAGCAGCGCCGAGAGCGCCACAGGCACCGGCGCCCTGCCGCAAGCCACAGGCCGGCGTGCCGCCCAGGCCGTGGCCAATGTCCTGCAAGCCAATCCCACGCCAAGTTCAACCAGCCAGGCCACAGGGACCTCTGTCGTCCGTCGCAACACGTTTCGGGAAGCCGCATCGGTCATCATGAATGCGGAAAGTGGCGTCATTACCGTGCGCGCCACCCAACGCCAGCATGATCGCATCCAGGAGTTTGTCGACCGGGTTACCCACTCGGCAGGCAAACAGGTACTGATCGAAGCCACCATTGTCGAAGTCACCTTGAATAATGGCTATCAGCAAGGTATCAACTGGACACAACTGGCCGGCGGCGGAACCCTCAGTTTTATCGGTAACGGACTGACCAAAAACACCGCCAACCTGACTTACACCAAAGGTGGCAATCCAAACTCACTGATCACCATGCTCGACACCTTTGGCACCACCAAGGTTCTTTCCAGCCCGCGCGTATCGGTCATGAACAATCAGACGGCGCTACTGAAGGTCGTTGAGAACTACGTTTATTTCAGCGTCAAAGCCGACACCACGACAACCGCCAACGTGGGCACGACAACGACCTACACGACGACCCCGCAATCCGTTTCGGTCGGCCTCGTGGTCAGCGTGACACCGCAAATCAGTGATGGCGATGCGGTGACACTCAACGTGCGCCCGACGATAACCTCGGTTGCCCGCGAAGTCCTCGACCCCAACCCCGAACTCAAAAAGAATGACATCAGCAATCTCGTACCGGTCATCCGAACTCGCGAGATCGAATCGGTGATGCGTGTTGCCAGTGGCAATATCGCCATTCTTGGCGGGCTGATGGAAGACCAGATTGACTATCAGAATCAGCGCGTGCCGCTGCTCGGACAAATTCCGCTGGCGGGAGAACTGGTCAACAACCGGAACAACATTGCCAAAAAGACCGAACTGGTCATCTTCCTGCGCCCCGTCGTCATCAAGGATGCCAGCCTGGACGGCGACTTCGCGCCCTTGCGCGACCACCTGCCCGGCCAGAAATTTTTTGCCCAGCCGAATGAAGCGCAGCCTTTCAACATCGTTCCGAGCCGCTGAGGGCAGCCCATGAGCCTGTTGATGGATGCCCTGAAACGGGCGGAAAGCGCCAAGCAGGAGTCAGCCCGCAACGCCCAGGGGGGACTGTTGCCAACGACGGCCGATCTTATTCTCGAGCCGATTACCAGCGACCCGGCTAAAGGGTCCGCCAACCCACTCCCCGACCTGGCACTGCATCTGGCCGCCGTTGACGCCGATCTGGCGCAATCGGCAACCGTCCCTGAATCACGACCCGCCGCAGCACCACCCCGGCCGGCCCCGCCGCAAGCCCGGCCGACCGAGGCGCAGGAAACCGTGCGCAGCGCCTTTGCAGCAAAACAGCCCAGCCCCGAACCGTCACGACGCCCGCTCTGGATAGCCTTGGGCACACTGGGCCTGGCCGGCCTCAGCATCGGGGCGTATGTCTGGTATCAAATGAATAATATCGGTCAGGGCTCGTTGTCGGCCAATGTACGCCCACCCGTCGCCCAGCCTGTCGCACCGGCAATCGTCCCGGCCCAGCCGCCGGCCGTTTTGCCGCCGCCCGAACGGGCGAGTGCCAGCATTGCCAGCACCGCCCCCCTGTTTCCCCGTCCGGAGAGCCGTCGGGTGAGTCCGCCACAAGCGGCGGCCGACGCGCCGGAAAATCTCCCGATTCGTCTGACGCGCACCCGCCCCGAGGCTGACCGCAACCTGGCACAGGGCTACACCAGCCTGCAACAAGGCGACACCGAACTCGCCCGCCATGAGTTCGAGCAGTCGCTGCGGCGCGACCCGAACAATACCGATGCCCTGCTCGCCCTGGCCGCCATCGCCCAGCGTCAGGGCCGTCTGGCCGAGGCGGAAGGCTGGCGCCAGAGGGCAATGGTCGCCAATCCGAGTGACCCGGCAACCCAGGCCGCCGTTCTCAACAGCCCGTCGGCGAACGCCGACCCGCTGACGACAGAAAGCCGCCTGAAGTCACTGCTTTCCAGCCAGCCAGAGTCTGCCTCACTCAACTTCGCCCTCGGCAATCTGTATTCCCGCCAGAGCCGCTGGGCCGAAGCGCAACAGGTCTATTTCAACGCCGTAGCCGGTGATGGGGACAATCCGGACTACCTGTTCAACCTCGCCGTCAGCCTCGACCATCTGCGACAAGCTCGCCTCGCCGCTCAGCATTACCGGCTTGCGCTAGAGGCTGCCACCAAGCGCCCGGCTGGTTTCGACCGCGACAGTGTGAACAAGCGCCTGGGCGAACTGCAAGGCGAGCGCCAGCCCTAGCCGATGAGCACCTCGACACTCCAGCGCCGACCACTCGGCCAGATCCTCATCTCCGAAGGCATCCTGTCGGAAGATCAGCTGCGCATCGCGCTGCTCGAGCAGATGAAGCAGAACCAGCCGATCGGCAAACTGCTGGTTTCCCTGGGCTTCGTCACCGAAGCCACGCTACGCCAGGCGCTCTCCGAAAACCTCGGCAAGCAGAGCATCGACCTGTCGCACGCCGTTGCCGACCCGCAAGCCCTGAGGCTCGTTCCGCACGAACTGGCCAAGCGCCACCACCTGTTGCCGCTCGATTACGACTATCAGAACCGGCGCCTGACGCTGGCCATCTCCGACATCAACGACATCGTCGGCCTCGACCGCGTGCGCAGCCAGCTCGAAGAGGGCACGGAAATCGAGACGCTGCTCGCCGGCGAGTCCGAGATCGACCATGCCATCGACCAGTATTACGGCCATGAGTTGTCGATCGATGGCATCCTGCACGAAATCGAAACCGGCGAAATCGACTGGCAGAGTCTCTCCGCCACCGACGACGAATACAGCCAGCCGGTTGTCCGCCTGATCGACTCGATTCTTACCGATGCCGTCAAGCGCGAGGCCTCGGACATCCACTTCGAGCCGGAAGCCAACTTCCTGCGCATCCGCTATCGCATCGACGGCATGCTGCGCCAGATTCGCGCCCTGCATAAGTCCTACTGGCCGGCCATGACGGTGCGCATCAAGGTGCTGTCCGGGATGAATATCGCCGAAATGCGTGCCCCGCAGGATGGCCGCATCAGCCTGACGGTCTCCGGCCGCCCCATCGACTTCCGGGTAGCCAGTCAGCCGACCATCCATGGCGAAAACATCGTCCTGCGCATTCTCGACCGGCAAAAAGGCATCGTCCCGCTGGAAAGCCTCGGCCTCGCCGAAGAACACCTGCACCAGCTCAAACTGATGATTGCCCGGCCCGAGGGCATCATTCTCGTCACCGGCCCGACCGGCAGCGGCAAGACAACCACGCTCTACTCGGTACTCAACCATATCAACGCCGAGGGTATCCACATCATGACCCTCGAGGACCCGGTCGAATACCCGATGGCCATGGTCCGCCAGACCTCGGTCTCGGAAACTGCCAAACTCGACTTCGCCAACGGCATCCGCTCGATGATGCGCCAGGATCCGGACGTCATCCTGGTCGGCGAAGTGCGCGATGCTGAAACGGCCGAAATGGCCTTCCGCGCCGCGATGACCGGCCATCAGGTGTACACCACCCTGCACACCAATTCAGCGATCGGCGCCGTCCCCCGCCTGCTCGACATCGGCGTCCTGCCCGACGTGATGGCCGGCAATATTATTGGCATCATCGCCCAGCGCCTGATCCGCCGCCTGTGTGACCACTGCAAGACGCCCTACCACGCCGAACCCCATGAAATCAGGTTGCTTGGCCCGCTGAGCGAAGGTCCGCACCCGGTCCTGTTCCGGCCGACCGGCTGTGAACGCTGCGATTTCCAGGGCTATCGTGGCCGCGTCGCCATCATGGAACTTCTCCGCATCGACGCCGGGATCGACGAGTTGATCGCCCGCCGCGCGACCACGCACGAAATCCGCACGCGCGCCCTGTTCCAGGGCTTTACGACACTGGCCGACGACGGCATGGAGCGCGTCCTCAACGGTACGACGTCGCTTGAAGAACTGGCCCGCGTCGTCGACCTGACCGACCGGATGTAAGCGGCATGCTTTTCGATTACAAGGCGGTCAGCGCAGAAGGGCGGATGACTTACGGCCGGATCGATGCGATCAATCTGACCGATCTTGAGATGCGCCTGCGGCGGATGAATCTCGACCTTATCAACGGTACGCCGATCACCCATCGCAGCCTGTTTGGGGCGCAGCGCGTACCGCGCCTTGAACTGATCAATTTCTGCTTTCACCTCGAACATCTGACCCGGGCCGGCGTCCCCATCCTCGAAGGGCTGACCGACCTGCGCGATTCGGTTGAGCACCCCCGCTTCCGCGAAGTCATGGCCGGCATGATCGAAAGCATCGAAGGCGGCCAGACCCTGTCGCATGCGATGGATACCCATCCCGAAATTTTCAGTCAGGTCTTCGTCAACCTCATCCGGGCCGGCGAGACCAGCGGCCAGTTGCCCGAGGTACTGGACAGCCTGACCGAGTCGCTGAAATGGGAGGACGAACTGGCCTCGCACACGAAGAAGCTGCTGATGTACCCGGCCTTTGTCGCGACTATCGTGCTCTCTGCCACCTTCTTCCTGATGATCTACATGGTGCCGCAGCTCAAGATGTTCGTGAAGAACATGGGGCAGGTGCTGCCGCCCCATACCAAGCTGCTGTTTTTCATCTCCGACCTGCTGGTTGCTTACTGGTATGTCTTCCTCGCCCTCCCGGTACTGGCCGTTGTGGTCGTGCAGGCGGCGCTGCGCAGCAATCCGCTGGTGCGCTTTCGCATGGATGAAATCAAGCTGCACCTGCCGGTCGTTGGCAGCATCCTGCAAAAGATCATTCTGGCCCGCTTTGCCAACACTTTTGCCATGCTTTACGCGTCCGGCATCCCGGTCCTCGAGTCGATCCGCACGACCCAGGCCATTGTCGGCAACCTGGTCATGCGCAAGGCGCTGGAGCGGGTCGAGCAGTCGATCCGCGAAGGACAGAATGTGGCCGGCGCCTTTCACGATGCCGGGCTCTTTCCACCCCTCGTCGTCCGCATGCTGCGCATTGGCGAAAGTACCGGTGGCCTGGACAAGGCACTGCTCAACGTCAGCTATTTTTACAACCGTGACGTCAAGGAAGCCGTCGGCAAGGCCCAGACACTGATCGAGCCGATGCTGACTCTTTTCATGGGCGCCCTGCTTGGCTGGATTATGCTGTCGGTCATCGGTCCCATTTACGACGTCATCAGCAAGATAAAAACGTGACCAGCCGCCTTCTCTATCTCAACACCCATCGCCTGTCGGCCTACGGCTGGCAGCAGGGCAGCCTGCGGGCCGAGGGCGTGTTCGACAACAACGACGATGGTCATCGCCAGTTTGCCGACTACCTGGGGCTGCATCACGGCAGCCAGTTCTCCCTGATCGCCAATGTCGCCGAAGAAGGTCATGCCCTCGAAACCATCCCTTTCGTCAGGGGCAGCGACCGGCAGGCACTGATTTCGCGCAAGATCGGCCAGCATTTTTTCAGCACATCGTTAACCACGGCGACCTCGCTGGGCTACGAGAAGACCCAGCGCAAAAATGAACAGCTCCTCCTTTCGGCCCTGACCAACCCGGCCCATTTCGAGCCGTGGCTGCATCGTATCGACGAAGCCGAAGTCTCCCTGGCCGGTATTTACACCATTGCCCAGCTGGGTGGCCAGTTGCTCAGGAAGCTGGGACAGAACTGTCATCGCTGCCTGCTGCTGACAGTTCAGGATCATTCGATCCGCGAAACCTATCTGGTCAACGGCCATCCCCATTTCTCGCGGATGGCACCGCTCACCGACAGCAGCATTGCCGGGATTGCCAGTGCCTTGGTTGCCGAATCCGGCAAACTGCACCAATACCTGATCGGCCAACGCCTGATCGGCCGCAGCGAAAGCCTGCCAACCTTTATCGTCGGCCACCCCCAGACCATCCCGGCCATCGATAGAGTCAGCACCGACAACGGCCCGCTCAAATTCACCCTGATCGACAGCCACGTCGCCGCCGCCAAGCTCAAATTGCAAACGCTGCCTGACGACAATCGCAGTGACCTGCTCTTTCTTCATCTGCTGGCCACCGCACCGCCAGAGCAGCAATTTGCCAGCGAAGCCCATCGCCACCACTTCCACCTGTCGCAAATTCGTCGCAGCCTGATCGCCACCGGCCTGATCGCCCTGCTCGGCGGCGTCCTGTTCGCCGCCAAGGAAACCTACGACGCCGAGAGCCTGCGCACCGAAACAAACGCCTTGCAGGCCAGCCAGGCCGATCTGACCCGGCGCTATCAGGAAATCTCGGCCACCTTCCCGCAACTCGATGTGGACAACGATACGCTGCGGCGAATGACCAACCGCTACAGCGAACTTCTCCGCCAGAAACGCCAGCCGGCCTCGAGCTTCGCCATGGTCAGCCATGTTCTCGATCGTATGCCGGCAATCGTGCTTGAGGGCATCGACTGGAAGAATGGCCAGGATGCCGGCCCCAACCGGGGTGCGGCCACCGCACCCGTCGCCGTCGTGGCCCGCCGAGGCGGGCCGGAGGTCACCACCGTGCGTGGCTCGATTCGCCTTGAGCGGGCGACCACCCGGCAAATACTCGCGGTCTTTGACCAGTTTGTCGAAGCCCTGCGCGCTGATCCGGCCAACACCATCAATATCCTGCAACGCCCCTTTGACATTGAATCAGGGCATACCCTGCGCAGCAGCGACGGGCAGGATGAAAGCGCCCAACCCCGACAGTTTGCCGTTGAAATCGTCAGGAGCAGCGCGCCATGAAGCTGACCAGCCGCGATTTTCCCAAACTGCTCGGTCCTCTGCTTGCCGCCCTGCTCATGTTCGTGGTCGCCGGCCTGCTCGCCTGGGCAAGCCAGGTCCAGGCCGGCAAGGCCGAACAGGAGCGCAAGGCTGCAACAGCAGCGAAAAACCAGATCGAGCAACGCCTGCGTCAGGTACGTACCGAAGAACAGGACATCAAGGAACGAACCCAACTCCTCCAGCGACTGCAGAACGCCGGCATCACCGGTGATGAAAAGCGGCTCGACTGGATAGAAACGCTGCGCGACATCCAGCGCGACCTGCGCATTCCCGGCATGAGTTACGAGTTCGGGGCCCAAGCCAGCCTGGACAAGACGGATGATGCCACCTACGCGTGGTACGCCAGTCCGCTGCGCATTCAGCTCCGCCTGCTGCACGAAGAGGATCTGCTCAACTTCCTCGCCCGCCTCGAAAAAGATGCCGCGGCCCTGGTTATCGTACGTAACTGCAAGCTTTTACCCTTGCCAGTCCAGACCGATGCCCGGCAAACGCCGGCCCAGCTTTCTGCCGAGTGCGAAATGCAGTGGCTGACGGCCCGCCGCATGAGCGACAGGAAATGATGCTCAGCCGATCACTCGCCCTTCTCCTGCTGGCCCTCGCCAATTCGCCGAGCATCGCCGACACCTCCACCCTCGGCCGTCTCTTCCTCGACCCGCAACAACGGGCCAGGCTTGATCTGCAGCGCCAGCACAACCCCCGCTTCCAGCCCGGAAGCGGCGAAGCGGAAGCCAGCCAGACCATCAATGGTGAAGTCCGCAGCAGCAACGGGCGTCGCATGCGCTGGATCAATGGGGAAGCCAACTGGGATAGCACCACGCCGGCCCGCACCCCGGTTGGCGACACATTCAATCCGGCCACCGGCGAGCAGGAGAGTCTGCTGCGGGGCGGCAGCATCCGCATCAAGCCGGGTGAGCGACGGCCGTAACTGGCGATGCCGGCGTTAGCCGAGCCAATGATTGCGTAGGCATAGTCTTTCTTGCCAAGGGAAGGGCACAACCAATACCGTAGCCGTACCACCTCCCCTCCCCATCCGCACCGACCTGATTATGCCATTGTCAATTTTATTCACCTCGAATTGAAAACTTAATTAGAATCGGGTGGCGTCCAAATTACTGGAGCCAACCGATGTCGGTCACACGTTTTCCAGCTATTTCCGAACGCAAATGCCGCCAGGGAAGCCATACCCGGTTCGGAATTTCTGACCCGCACCAGGCGCAGCAAGGGCATGCACTGCTCCTGCTTTTTCTCACCCTCGGCTTTGCCAGCACCCTGTTCCTGACAACCTGGAACAACCAACGGATTCATCTGGCACGGGAGCAAAAGACCGAGCAGTCGCTACTGCTGGCCAAGGAGGCATTGCTTGCCTACGCCCTGACCTACGGCGAGCTCCAGCGAACCAACGCCCTGCCTTTCGGCATATTGACCGGGGAGACGTCGACTGCCACACTGAGTTCCGAATAACTTTGTCGTAGCCAAGACACAATTCGTGAACCGCCCTCCCTTTCTTGTTGCCCTACGTACCGGTGGCGTCCGTCCCGAAGATGATGCCGAAACACGCCTGAAAAAGACATTGCTGGTTTTCGCCACCGGCCTCGTCAGCGCCGGATCGATGCTGTGGCTGTTCCTGTACGGGCAGATGGGGCCGCAGTTTTCGGCGACGGCCCCGCTGATTTTCCAATTGGCCGTTGTCGGCAACCTGCTGTATTACCTGCGCAGCGGCAATTTCGACCGCTTCCGTTATTCGCAGCTGGCGCTCTTTCTGTTTGCCCCGTTTGCCGTCCAGTGGAGCATCGGCAATTTCATCACGGCAAGCGGCACCAGCCTCTGGGGTTTGCTCGCGCCGATCGGTGCAGTCCTGTTCTTCGGCGTGCGTGAATCGCTGGCCTGGTTCATCGCCTACATTTTCCTCACTGCGCTTTCCGGATTTTTTGATTACTTCCTGGCCGACACCCTGGCCAGCAATGCGCCCAAGGTATCGACCCGGACCAGCGTATTCTTCTTTGCCCTCAACTTTGCCGCGATTTCCAGCATCGTTTACCTGCTTCTGCGCTACGCGGTGCAGGAAAAAGCCAAGGCCCAGGCCAGCCTGGAGGCCACCCACCGCTTGCTGCAAGATGAACAGGAACGCTCCGAACGCCTCCTGCTCAACATCCTGCCCGGCCCCATTGCCGAACGCCTGAAGCATGACAGCCAGACCATCGCTGACGGCTTTGCCGACGTCACGGTGATGTTTGTCGACATCGTCAATTTCACCCGGATCGCCGAAAAAATGACGCCGCAGCAGGTTTTTGCCATGCTCAACCGGATCTTTTCATCCTTCGATGAACTGGCCGAACACCACGCCACCGAGAAGATCAAGACCATCGGTGATGCCTACATGGTGGCGGGCGGCCTCAACAACGAGCAAAGCAACTACACCCAGTCGATCGCCGAACTGGCCGTCGCCATGCGCGACTTGTTGCATCGCGACTTCACGGTAAACGACATGCATCTCGATGTCCGCATCGGGATCGGTACCGGACCGGTGGTAGCAGGCGTCGTCGGCAAAAAGAAATTCATCTACGATCTGTGGGGCGACACCGTCAATCTGGCCAGCCGGATCACCAGCGAAGGAACGCCGGGCATGATCCACGTCGACGAAACCACCTATCAGCGACTAGCCGAGCACTTTTGCTTCGACCAGCCCAAGGTTTTGCACCTCAAGGGCAAGGGCGATACCGTGGTCTATCGACTGGACCGCTTGCGGGAAGCCAACCCCTAACGTCGAGGCGACAAGGAAAAGGCGACGCAGCCCGGCCGATTGTCGGACAGCGCCAGCAGATAGCCCGCCCCTTCAGCCTGCTGGGCAGCGTGATACAGACCGATGCCCAGGCCATCCTCCGACGCCACCGGCTCACGGAACAAGGCACAGGACAACGAAGGGGCCACGGCAGAGCCGTCGTCCGACACGATCAGGCATCCATCGGCAAAGCGCACACTGATGGTCAGCCCCGGCTGGCGCTGACGCTTGGCCAGTGCATTCTGCAAGAGGTTCTCGGCAACGCTGTCGAACAAGGCTCCAGGCAAGGTCTCGCCCGCTGTGGGTTCGCCCAGCCAGACCACCGGCAAATGTTCGTAGCGCTCCTTGAAGGCACGCCACCATACGGCAGCCGCCCCTAACTGAAGGCGCTCCGTGTCGGGGGACTGCAATTTATCCAGCGTCGCCTTCAGGCGATCGGTAATCTGCGGCAACTGACGGCCAAGCAAGGCCGCCACCTCGGCCGGATCGCCCGGCTGGTTGGCGGCATAGCACAGTACCTGCAAGGACTGCAGGAGATTCTTCACATCGTGGGTCACCCGCGCCCCGGTTTCGTAAATGGCCTGGACATAGCCCATGCGCTGCAACCGATGGGTATGCGCCTTGACCAGATAAAACTCGACTGCCAGGCGCAGCAGCCACTCGACATGCCAGTCCATGGCCGGTGACGGCGCCTGGCGAAAGTGGACCGACAGCGAAATCTCGTTGGCCTGACACGTATGCCCGTACCCTGTCTGGGTACCAGACAAGCCCAGACGCGGCCCGGCCGTCCACGAGACTCCGACGACCCAGGGAATTTCCTGCAGGCGCCCGATAATCGCATCGAGAAACAGCACCGGATCGGCGTGCCGCTCGCTCTCCTCGGCCAGTCTGGCCAGCCACTCCTCAAGCGGCATCCCGGCGGACATCATGTAACGCGAAATCGCCGCGCCGATACCGGCAAATCCACTATGTGGATTCCATGCCCAGGCAACGACCAGCAAGGCCCCCGCAACAGCGAGTGAGGTTTTGAACAGCGCCTCGACATAACCAGCGCCAGCCAACAGCATGTAGGCTAGGGCGCCCAGGATAAAGACAGCAAGGATCAGAAAAACCATCACGCCATAGAACAGGTCAAAGGCCTGGGCGGCCTTTCGCTGCCGTGCCTCGGCCGGAAATAGCAGGAGAAACGGCAGCACCAGAGGCATGAAGCGGGCGAAAACGCTGCGCAGTAGGGGATCAAGTGCCACCACCGGAGAAATCTCCGGGACCGCCCCAAGAACGATGACACAGATCAGATAACCGAAGGCCAGAAGGTAGCCCAAGCGCTCCCGACGCCGCTCGGTCCCCAGCACCCGACCGCCAATCGCGGCCGCCAGAGCGCCACACCAGACCAGCAGCAACCACGGCCCAAGCAGCAGGGTCGACGTCAATACCAGTGCGAACAAGACCCCGCCCTGACGGAATTCGATGCGCTGCTCGCCGATCACAAAGGGTTGCCAGATCAGGAAAAGGCCGAGCGCCACCACCCACAGCAGGCGAACAGCCGGAATTTGCCAGCCGCCAAAAGCCAGGGTGTGCAACATGAACAAATGCGCAGCCAGGAGAAAATGCGGCCACACGGCCAGGCGGCGTGCCGTCAAACTGACGATTCCAATGTTCATATATCAGACACCCTGTCCATATTTCGACACCCCACAGCCAGTTCTTGTCAGAAAATTGTCAGATCTACGCCCAAACGCATAGGCACAAAATTTGCGTATGGTTAAGCAAAATATCAAACGGAGCATGCCATGAATTCCCGCCAAAAGGGCTTCACCCTTGTCGAAATCGCCATCGTCCTGGTCATTATCGGGCTGTTGCTCGGTGGTGTTCTGAAGGGACAGGAGTTGATCAATAGCGCGAAGGTCAAGAACTTCGCCAACGATTTCAGAAATATTCCGCTGTTCATCTACGGCTACCAGGACAAGTTCAAGGCCCTGCCCGGTGATGACCTGAATGTTGCCACCAACGTCACTGGCGCAACGCTAGCCACGACACCCGCCGCCTCTCAAGGCAATGGTGTCATTGATGGCAACTGGGATACGGCGCTGGTAACCGACGAATCCATGCTGTTCTGGCAGCATGCCCGTCTGGCCGGCTTGGCCAGCGGCGGCACCGTTGTCGCGAACAACAACACTTACTGGCCAACCAATGCCGACGGTGGCCGTATCGGCATCGAAAGCGGCAGTGCTCATTTCATCAAGAACACCGATAACGCGACCTTCCTTCAAGGCTCCTATGTCGTTTGCTCGCAAGGCATCCTCGGCAAATTCGCCAAGCAACTCGACACCACCATGGATGATGGCAATACCGACTCCGGTTCGATGCGGGTCGTTGCACTTAATCACACGCGGGGTAATGTCGCGCTGGCGCGAGCCAATGTGGATGATGCGACCAGCTACATCGTGTGCATGGGTTTGTAAGTCAAAGCTGCCCCCTCTCAAAGCCCGCTTCGGCGGGCTTTTTCATTTCTGGAGCAGGCGATCCTCGGCGGCAGTGACCGCCTCCGGCAAGCCAAGGACAACCACGACGTCGCCCTCTTCCAGGCGCGTCTCCGGGGCCGGCTCCATGGCCCGGATGCCACGACGGCGAACCGCGCTGACCTCGCAGCCCAGTTCATCGAGATTGAGATCATCCAGCGTCCGTCCGATGGCCGCCGCACCAGAGGCGAGAAGAACGGAGTGAAGGCGCGGCTGGTGCTCGTCCTCTTCATCGTGGTCGCGGTCGGTCATGCCCCGATAGAAACCGCGCAGCAGACTGTAGCGCTGGGAGCGCGTCTGGCGGATGCGCTTGAGGACGCGGTTGATCGGCACGCCGACCAGGACCAGCGCATGCGAGGCGAGCATCAGGGCGGCCTCCAGCGCCTCGGGAACAACCTCGGCAGCACCGGCGCGGGACAGACGCTCCATGTCGCGCTCGTCGACCGTACGAACGACGACCGGTAGATCCGGGCGCAATTCCTGAACGTGATGGAGGACTTTTTCGGCCAATAGCGTGTCGCTGACCGTGACGATAACGACGCTGGCCCGCATCAGCCCGGCCGCAATCAGCGTTTCCTTTCTGCCGACATCGCCATAGACGACGTTTTCGCCACCCGCCGCCGCTTCACGGACGCGATCCGGGTCAATATCAAGCGCCACGTAATTGATGTCTTCCTGGGCCAGAAACCGGGCGAGATATTGTCCGTTTCGGCCAAAACCACAAAGGATGGCGTGCTTCTCAGAGCCCATCGACTGGGCGGCGATCCGCGTCAGTTGCATCGAGCGCATCATCCATTCGCTGGCGACGAAACGGACGACGATGCGTTCGCTATATTGAACAATGAATGGTGCAATGAGCATCGACAGGACCAGTACGGTCAGGGCGACCTGCTGAATTTCCCGAGGCAGATGAATGATTTCGCCGAGCAGCACGAAGCCGAATTCGCCGCCGGCGCACAACCAGAGTCCGGCGCGGATGGCATTGCCGGGACTGGAGCCGAGACGCCACGAAAGGAGACCGACAATCAAGGCCTTGATCAGCAGCAAGGCGACCAGCGCCAGCAGGATCTGCCACCACAGACCGACCAGCAGGTGCACATCGAGCTTGACCCCGATGGTCACGAAGAAGAGCCCCATCAGCACATCGCGGAAGGACTTGATGTCCTCTTCCACCTGCAGCTTGTATTCGGTTTCCGAAATCAGCATGCCGGCCACGAAGGCCCCGAGGGCCAGCGACAGGCCGGCCAGTTCGGTGATGGTGGCCAGCCCGAGCGTAATCAGCAGCACGTTGAGGACGAACACTTCGGACGATTTGGCGCGGGCCACGAAGTGGAACCACTTGCGCATCAGCCGCTGGCCAAAAACGAGAATCACCGCCAGCACGATCACCGCCTTCAATAGGGCGACGCCGAGCAGCATCGCCAGCTTTTCCGGCGGCTGGGTCAGCGAGGGAATGATCACCAGCAGCGGCACCACGGCCAGATCCTGGAAGAGCAGCACACCCATGATTTCTCGCCCGTGAGGCGAATCGAGTTGCTGCCGCTCGACCAGCAACTTGGTCAGCACCGCCGTTGACGACATGGCGAAAACACCGCCCAGCGCGATACCGAATTGCCAGCTGATACCAAAGAGCATGATCAGCCCGGCGATCAGCGTCATGCTCAGCACCACCTGCAACATACCGAGACCGAAAACGATGCGCTTCATGGCGTACAGCTTGGGCAGCGAGAACTCGAGGCCAATCGAGAACATCAGGAAGACAACCCCGAATTCGGCCAGATATTCGGCCCGATGCACGTCGTTCATGAGATTGAGCGCATGCGGCCCGATCACGCTGCCGACGAACAGATAGGCCAGCACGGGCGGCAGATTGAAACGCCGAAAGACCACCACGGCCATCACCGAAGCGCCAAGCAAAAGGAGGACGAGGGAGAGTGCGCTCAAGGCCGTGTCTGAAGTCAGGTATACTTCGGGCATCATAACCTTAGCCAGCCCATGAACCCAAGCCAATCTACCGCCCGCTTCTCGCCGGAACGCGCTCTGGAACTGGGCCGTCAGACCCTGAGCATTGAAGCGGCTGCGGTCCTCGCGCTAAAAGACCGGATTAACGAAGATTTTTCGCGCGCCGTCGAGCTGATCCTCAACTGCCATGGCCGCCTAATCGTCAGCGGCATGGGAAAATCCGGCCACATTGCCCGCAAGATCGCCGCCACCATGGCCAGCACCGGCACCCCGGCTTATTTTGTCCATCCTGCCGAAGCCAGTCATGGCGATCTCGGCATGATCACCCGCGACGACGTCCTGCTCGCCCTTTCCAACTCCGGCGAATCCGGCGAGTTGCTGAGCATCCTGCCTGCCCTCAAGCGTCAGGGTGCCAAGATCATTTCGATGACTGGCGCCCCGACCTCGACCCTGGCCCGCGAAGCAGACGTGCACCTCGATGCCGGCGTCAGCCAGGAAGCCTGTCCGCACAACCTGGCACCGACCGCCAGTACGACAGCGGCGCTGGCCCTTGGCGATGCGCTCGCTGTCGCCCTGCTCGACGCGCGCGGCTTTGGCCCTGAGGATTTCGCCCGCTCCCACCCCGGTGGCTCGCTCGGTCGCCGCCTGCTCACCCACGTCCGCGACGTCATGCGCGCCGACGACCGGGTGCCGGCAGTCGCCCCGACCACCCCGATCACCGATGCGATCATCGCCATGTCGCGCGGCGGCCTCGGCCTGGTCGCCATCACCGACCCGGCCAATGTCGTCCTCGGCATCTTCACCGATGGTGACCTGCGCCGCGCCTTCGAAAAGCGTATCGATCTGCAGTCGGGGGACATCGCCTCGGTCATGCATGCCGCGCCGCGCACCATCGGCCCCGAGCGCCTCGCCGTCGAAGCTGTCGAAATGATGGAACGCTTGCGCATCAACGCCCTGCTCGTCGTCGATGCCGACAATCACCTGATCGGTGCCCTCAACATGCACGACCTCTTCACCGCCAAGGTCATCTGATGGACAACCAAACCCGCGCTGCCCGCATCAAGCTCGTCGCCTTCGACATCGACGGCGTGATGACCGATGGCGGCCTGCATTACACCGACGACGGACACGAACTGAAAACCTTCAACGTCCAGGACGGCCTCGGCGTCGTCCTGCTCCGGCGCGCCGGCATCGACGTCGCCATCATCACCGGCCGCACCTCCCATGTCGTCTCCTGCCGCGCCCGCGACCTCGGCGTCGAGCATGTGTTCCACGGCGTCGGCGACAAGGGGTCGGTCTCCGCCGGCCTGCTCGAAAAACTCGGCCTGCAGTGGGATGAACTGGCTTTCATGGGCGATGACCTGATCGACCTGCCGGCCATGACCCGCTGTGGTTTCGCCATCGCCCCCGCCAATGCCCGCCCCATCGTCAAGCAACATGCTCACATGGTTACCGAGGCGGGCGGCGGCAAGGGTGCCGTGCGTGAAGCCATCGAATTCATCCTGACCGCCCAGGGCAAGCTCGATGCGGCTTTCGCCCCCTACCTCGGCGCATCATGAAGCACTGGCCCAGCCACGTCTTTCCGGTCATCGTCCTGGCCATCCTGGCCGGGCTCAGCTTCTGGCTGCAAAGTACCGTTGACCGTGGCGAAACGAGGAACGATGGCAAGTTCCGTCACGACCCGGATGCCATTGCCGAGAATTTCGAAGTACGCCGTTTCGACGAACAGGGTCACATCAGGTATCGGCTGACCGGCCCCTACCTCGTGCACTATCCGGACGACGATACCTCCGAACTCAAAACGCCCATCCTCACCAGCTACCGCACCGATGGCTCACAGATCAACGTTACCGGTGAGCATGCCAGGGTGACTGCCAAGGGCGAAACGGTCTTTCTCTGGGACAATGTAGTGATTACCCGGCCAGCCACCGCCGACCGCCAGGCAATGGTCGCCCGCATGCCTGACCTGACCGCCCAACCCGAAGCCGGCCTCGCCTTTACCGGCAGCCCGGTTGAAATCAACCAGGGACAATCCTGGATCAAGGGCATCGGCATGGATCTTGACAACAACACCTCCACCCTCGTCCTGCATGCGCAGGCGCGCGGGGTATACATTCGACCCAGGGCCGCGCCATGAAAATCACAATTGCCACGCTCACCCTCTTCCTCCTGATCAGCCTGACCGCGCACGCCGAGCGGGCCGACCGCGACAAGCCAATGCTGCTTGAGGCGAATCGCGCCTCGATTGACGACGCCAAGAAAATCCAGATTCTCGAAGGCGACGTCCTGATCACCAAAGGCACGATGAGCCTCAAGGCCGACCGCGTCGTCATCACCGAAGACCAGTACGGCTTCCAGAAAGGCACCGCCTTCGGCGGCAAGAACGGGCTCGCCCACTTCCGCCAGAAACGCGAAGGCAAGGAGGAATACATCGAGGGCGAAGGCGAACGCATCGAGTACAACACCAACAGTGAAATCCTCGAACTGTTCCATCGCGCCTGGGTCAAGAACGGCGAAGACCTGGTCCGGGGCGATTACATCTGGTACGACGCGATCAGCGAAAAATATCTCGTCACCGCCGGCGACAGCCGCGACCCGAAGGCCCCCCCGGCCCGTGTCCGCGCCGTCATTCAGCCCAAAAACAAGGACAGTGAACCGAAGCCTGCTCCCCGTGGCGGCGCCCTTGAACTCAAAGGTACCGCCAACCTCGGATCGCCAAACGCACAATAGCAGTGCATCGCGACTCGCGCAGCCTGTAAACCCGCGCCTTTACAGGGCCGGCCAAGGCACCTCAAGCCCATGATTTTCATGGGCTTATTTATTATTGTGCACCGCACAAAAATAATGTTGACAATACAACAATGTCCCCTATAATTAAGGCCATGGTGCAGTGCAACATCGCCTCATGGGATAGCGCTGCTACGGTTCAAGACTGTTCTGCATAACCTTTTAATTCTGGAGATAACCCATGACTTTCAACTTCACCACCCCCGAGCAATTCGCCTCCGCCAACAAGGCTACCGTTGATTCCCTGCTGTCGCTGGCCAACACCGCCCTGGCTTCGGCCGAGCGCATCGCCGCCCTGAACCTCAACACCGCCCGTTCGCTGGTTGAAGACTCTGTCTCCGGCGCCAAGGCCCTGATGGGTGCCAAGGACGTTCAGGAAGCCCTGTCCATCCAGGCTTCGCTGGCCCAGCCGAATGTCGAAAAGGCCGTTGCCTACTCGCGTTCCGTGTATGAAATCTCGGCCCAGACCCAGGAAGAACTGTCGAAGATGGTCGAAGGCCAGTTCGGCGACTTCCAGAAGACTGTTGCCGGCCTGCTCGACAAGGCTGCCAAGTCTGCTCCGGCTGGTTCTGATGTTGCCGTTGCTGCCGTCAAGTCGGCCATTGCTGCCGCCACCTCGGCTTTCGACAACATGAACAAGGCTGCCAAGCAGGTTGCTGAAATCACCGAAGCCAACGTCGCTGCCGCGACCAACGCCACGGTCAAGGCTGTCGGCGCCACCGCCGCCGCTTCCAAGAAGAAGTAATTTGCCTGTAACCCCCGCCTCGGCGGGGGTTTTTGCTTGTCCGCACCACTAAAACCAAGGAGATGACAATGAGCAACCCGAATTTTGAACAACTGACCGCCGCCCAAAAAGCCAACGCCGAAGTCATGACGACCCTGCTGCGCACCGCCTTCAACGGCGTCGAGCGCCTGACCGCCCTGAACATGGCCGCTTCCCGCGAATTCTTCAACAACACCATGGCCGGCACCCAGCAACTGCTGAGCGCCAAGGATGCCAATGCTGTTGCCAAGCTGAACACCGAACTGGCCCAGCCGAACGCCGCCAAGTGGATGGACTACTCGCGTAGCGTCTACGAACTGGTTTCCGAAATGCAGAAGGAAGTCACTTCGGTCATGGAAGCCCAGTACAGCACCTTCACCAAGAACGCCACCAGCGCCGTCGACAAGGCCAAGTCCTCCGCACCGGTCGGTGGTGACGTCTTCGCCGCCACCATGCAGTCCATGCTGAACGCCTCGACCAAGGCTTTCGACAACATGACCGGCATGGCCAAGCAACTGTCCGACATCGCTGAAGCCAACATGGCTGCCGCCGGCAAGGTTGCCGCCCCGGCCAAGAGCGCCACGGCTGCTGCTGCCAAGAAGGCTGCCAAGTAATCCCAGCCCGGTATTGACAAAAAACCCGCGAATATCGCGGGTTGTAATGAGATGGTCAGCCCGATCCCCACCAGCGGTAAGCTGAGTGGGGATTTTTCCTTTTGGAGGCCATCATCATGAACACGGTTACCATCATTGGCATTGATCTTGGTAAGCATTGCTTTCATTTGCATGGGCAAGATGCGCAAGGTCGCATGGTATTTCGTAAGAAACTCTCGCGTAGCCAGATGTTGACGCAGCCGTCCAATTTTCCGGTTTGTCGCGTTGTGATGGAAGCGTGTGCTGGAGCGCACTGGATTGCTCGGCGCTTATCGGCGATGGGCCACGAGGCGAAATTGATTTCGCCGCAGTTTGTAAAGCCATTCGTCCAAGGCAACAAGAATGACTTTGCCGATGCGCAGGCCATCTGCGAAGCGGCGAGCCGACCGAACATGCGCTTTGTGAGTCCGCGCAATGAAAGCCAGCAGACCATCTCAGCCACGCATCGCGTACGTGAGGCGCTGGTGCGTGACCGGACGTCCACGACTAACCAGATCCACGCCTTCTTGCTGGAATTCGGGATCAGCCTACCCAAAGGGCCGGCCATCATCAAACGCTTGCCAGCCGTGCTGGCCGAGCATGAAGTGGCACTGCCACCTCGCCTGATTGCTGTCATCGAGCGTCTGCGTGCGCATTTCAAATATCTGGATGAACAGATCAAAGCGGTCGAGAGCGAATTGTCTCAACAACTGGCCGAAGACGAGCGCAGCCAACGCTTATTGGAGATTCCTGGTATTGGGCCGATCACCGCGAGTGTTCTGGCGGTCGAATTGGGCGATGCCCATCAATTTGCCAATGCTCGCCAGTTCGCTGCCTCCATCGGTCTGGTGCCCCGTCAGTACAGCACTGGGGGCAAACCGACCTTGCTCGGCATTAGCAAACGGGGCGACAAGAATTTGCGACGATTGCTCGTCCAGGGGGCGCGCACCATCATGCAACGTATTCAGACAAGAAGCGATGGGCTCGGTGAATGGGTACGGGACATGCTGTGCCGACGGCACTCGAATGTCGTGGCCTAGGCGCTGGCCAACAAAATGGCGAGGATCGCCTGGGCCATCCTCGCCAAAGGAACACACTATCAACCCCGTTCGCTGGCTGCCACCATCTGACGGAACGCTTCACCCTTTTGTAACCCACCTGGTTTTGCGACGGTAGATCACGTGATGAACTAAACGGCACAACGGCCTGGCAAAGAACCTGACAATAAAAACAGCGATCACACGCTGAGGGTTTATTGAGGATTGCCAGGCGCGGCTCTCATCGTGGCACGGGGAATTACTTCCCCAATTTGATGCCGGATAGATTTGCGCAAGCCAACTTTAGTTTAAAACAAAATCTGCCTTGCAAAAATCGGGCTGACCATAGATTTTACGTCCATCAATTCGCCAGGATCAGGGCCGCCAGACCCAGTGGATGCCGCGCCTCTCAACCTCGACACGGATTTCTTCCATCGCCAGATCAACCAGTTCCGGCGCCCCTTCGACGCCCAGCTCCAGATGCTTGCGCTCCTTGCCGACCAGCGAGGGCAGCGAGAACAGGCGCAGCGTCGGGTAATCGGCCACGATGCGTTCCATGAGGTCGAGCAGGGCACTTTCGTAAGCCGTCGGGCCAGTCAACAGAAAAGCCTTCTCGACCATGCCACCGACCGCCTTGAACTGATCCCGATAAAACGTATCAAGCGCCCACTCGATCATCGGATGCGCCATTTGCGGAAAGCCCGGCACAAAATAGTGATCGTTGGCCATGAAGCCTGGAATGCGGTTGAAGGGATTGGGAATGATCTGCACCCCGGCCGGGAAAGTCACCAGCAACTTGCGCTTGTCGGTGATTTCCTCGCCGGCAAACCGGACCTTCAATTCCTCGAAGCCTTCCGGATGCAGCGCCAGATCGACCCCCAGCGTCGCCGCTACGGCCTGCCGGGTATGGTCGTCCGGCGTATTGCCGATACCGCCGCAGGAGAACACCACGTCGCCTGCCGCCATTGTCCGCCGGAAGGTGGCGGCCAAGCGTTCGCGGTCGTCGCCGAGATACTCCACCCAACTCAGGCGCAGACCGCGCGCCCCGAGCAGTTCGGCGATTTTGGCGAAATGTTTGTCCTGCCGCTTGCCCGACAGAATCTCGTCGCCGATGATGACAGCGCCAAAGGTACGGCTCATATGCGTTCCCCCTCAATGGTAACAACGGCCCCGCCGCGCGCCTGCCGCAGCGCCTCCAGCCCATAGTGAACGAAGGATAACGCAGCCAGCGCCGGCACCAGCAGACCAAGCAACGGAATGTGGGCAAGCAGTGCCATGGTCAGGCCAAGCATGAATAGCGGCGTTTTCTGACGGGTGCGAACTTCCTGCCACTCACCTGCGGTGGCATGCATGGACAGCGCATCGTAGGCGAAAGTCCGGCGGTTCAGCCAGCCCATCAGGACCAACGGCAAGATCAGCGAAAAGCCGGGGATCAGCCACAAGGGAATGGTCAGCAACCAGCCGGCAATGAACAACAGCGTCGCCCAGACACTATTACCGGCCGCCGCGACAAAACTGTCCCGGCCCATGGCGGCAACGTCTCGATACTCAGTTTCCGACAGATGCTTGAGCATCAGCGGCATGATGACAATGGCCGCGAACAGCGAGGCCCCCAGGTAAGCGACGGCGAAAATCGCCATCCAGCCGCCCAGGTAGGCAAGGATATGGGCCAGCCAGACCAGTCCCCAGCCGACCAACAGGGTCATCGGCGGGTAGTCCAGCATCTGCTGGACAATGGCACCGAGCGCCCAGATCGCCAGACCGATGGTGAGCAACAGGGAAAACAGCGCCGGGGTCAGGACATACAACCAGACCCGGCCGCTTCTCAGGTTGGCGAAGGTTCTCGCCAGCGCCAGCATGACTTCAGCCATTCTTGATCCCTTCCCATTGTTTCTGCAGACGCTTGGTCGACACCGGCACCGGCGTCCTCAGTTCCTGAGCGAACAACCCGACACGCAACTCTTCGAGCAACCAGCGGAACTGCTCGACCTGCGGATCAAGCGCCCCGAGTTTGGCCAACTGGATGGCCCGGCGCTCATAGTTGGTCCACAGCGGCAGATATTCGGCCAACAACTGGGCATCGCGCGCCGGGTTGGCCTTGAGCTTGTCGAGGCGAACACCGATCCCCTTGAAGTAGCGCGGGTACTGCTGTAGCCGGTCGAACGGGGTGTCGATCAGGAAGTCTTTGCTCATCAGACGCTTCATTTGCGCCTCGATATCGCTGACTGCCGGACCATGCGCCTTGAAGGCCGGAAGCTTCTTGACCACCGCCTGCCATTCCGTCAGCACGGTCCCGACCATGCGGCAGACCTCCTGCATGATCAGCCCAAGCCGTGCCTTGCTGTCGCCACACCGGCTCTTGAAGGCATTCGGCGTAGTCGGCAGTGGCTCGGTCAGGCAGGCCCGTTCGAAAGTCAGGGCGACGATCTGCGCCTTGAGATCATCGGCGCTACCCAGTGCCATGTACTGCATGGCCATCTGGCTCAAGCCGGGGATGTTCTTGTCGAAATACTTCACCTGGTCGCGGAACTGCAACATGAACAGGCGCAGCAGGCCAGCCCGATGTTCGGCCGCTGCCTCCTCGGCCGAGTCGAAAACCTTGAGGCTGACGCTCTCGCCCTCGTCGGTCAGGGCCGGATAGCCGATCACCGTCTGCCCGGCCAGCGGCACTTCCATCAATTCCGGCAACTCGCCAAAAGTCCAGTCCGTCAGATTGGTGAATTCGGACGGCGTTTCATGCAACTCGGCGAACTCCTGCTTGGCCTCCCGCCCCCACTCGGCGCGTAAGGCGACCAGACTGCGGTTCATGTCGAGTTGCCGCCCATGCTCGTCGATCAACTTGTAGTTCATCGAGAAATGCAGAGGCAGCGCATCGGGCCGGAAGGAATCTGGCGTAACGGCCCAGCCGCGCGCATTCAGCCCACGCGCTTCGAGGATGTGTTCGATCAGCGGCCCGATCAGGCCCTGATTCATCTTCTTGTCGTTGCCGGCCACTGCCGCGATGAACTCCTCGACGAACTCGGGCACCGGCACGACTTTCGCCCGGATTTTCTGCGGCAGTGTCTTGATCAACTGCACCAGCTTTTCCTTGAGCAGGCCGGGCACCAGCCACTCCATGCGCAGGACCGGAATCTGGTTCAACTGCGCCAGCGGCAGAGTCAGGGTCACGCCATCGCGCGGCGAACCGGGCTCGAAGTGGTAACTCAGGGCGTAATCGACGCCGCCGACCTTGAGGTGATGCGGGAAAGCTTCCGTCGTCACACCTGCCGCCGAATGGCGCATCAGGTCGTCCTTTGACAGGAAGAGCAGCTTGGCGTTCTCGCGTTCGGCTTCCTTGCGCCAGTGATCGAAGGTCGCGCCGTTGTGGATGCCCTCGGGAATCAGCGAGTCGTAGAAGGCAAAGATCAGTTCGTCATCAACCAGTACATCCTGCCGCCGCTGCTTGTGTTCGAGATGTTCGATCTCGCGAATCAGTTTCTGGTTGTGCTGGAAGAAGGGCCAGCGTTTGGCGAACGCCTCATCAATTTCCTCACCGACCAGGCCCTGACGAATGAAAATTTCCCGCGCTTCGGTCGGTGCCAGCGGGCCGTAATGAATACGTCGCTTGGGGTTGATGACGACACCGTAAAGCGTCGTGCGCTCCCAACCCGAGACCTGCATGGACTTCTTTTCCCAGTGCGCATCGAAGTAGCTGCGCTTTATAAGGTGAGCACCCACTTTCTCCAGCCAGTCCGGTTCAATGCGGGCGACGCAGCGGCCGAAGAGGCGCGTCGTCTCGGTGATCTCGGCCGCCATGATCCACTTGCCAGCCTTCTTTTGCAGCGGCGACGAGGGGTGGATCAGGTAACGGATACCCCGCGCGCCAAGATAGAAACCCGACTCGTCGGCCTTGCAACCAAGATTGCCGAGCAAGCCGGCAAGCAGGGCCTGATGGATGGCGTCGTAGGTACCGGGCAGGTCGCTTTCCTTCCAGCCAAGTTCGGTCACCATCGCATGCAACTGTCCATGCACCTCGCGCCACTCGCGCAGACGGAGGTAGGACAGGAAATGCGCGTGGCAGGAATCGATCAGCTGCTTGTTCGACTTCTTGTGCTCGACGGCATTCTGGAACCAGTTCCAGAGCTTCCACCAGCCGAGGAATTCCGACTTCTCGTCGCCAAACAACTTATGTTTTTCGTCAGCCGCCTGCTGACGCTCCTGCGGACGTTCACGCGGGTCCTGCGCCGAGAGGCCGGCGGCGATGACCATCACTTCCTTCAGGCAACCGAGATCACGCGCCGCAACCAGCATGCGGCCAATGCGCGGATCGAGCGGTAATTTGGCCAGCGACGCGCCAATTGGCGTCAACACATTGTCGTCGTTGAGCGCGCCAAGCTCCTGCAGGAGCGCATAGCCGTCGGCAATCGCCTTGGCCGGCGGCGGCTCGATGAAGGGAAAGCTCTCGACATCGGTCAGGCGCAGCGACTTCATGCGCAGGATGACACCGGCCAGGCTGGAACGCAGGATTTCCGGATCGGTGAAAGGTGGCCGGGCGTTGAAATCAAGTTCGTCGTAGAGACGAATACAGACACCCGCCGCGACCCGGCCGCAACGCCCGGCCCGCTGGCGGGCTGCAGCCTGCGAGACTTTCTCGATCTGCAACTGCTCAACCTTGTTGCGGTAGGAGTAACGCTTGACGCGGGCCAGCCCGGTGTCGATCACATAGCGGATTCCCGGTACGGTGAGCGAGGTTTCCGCCACGTTGGTCGCCAGCACAATGCGCCGCTGGCCGCCCGAGGGCTTGAAAATACGGTCCTGATCACCAGCCGACAGGCGCGAAAACAGCGGCAGGATTTCCGGCGCATGCGCCGACGACAATCCCGGCCGAGCCAGCGCATGCTTGCGCAAAGCCTCCGCTGCCTCGCGGATTTCCCGCTCGCCGGGCAGAAAAACAAGAATGTCGCCACTGCCCAGCCGGGCCACCTCATCAGCCGCATCGACAATCGCGTCGTAGAGATCACGCTCGTCATCCTTCTTCTCGAGGTCCTCGACCGGCCGGTAACGCACCTCGACCGGGTAGAGCCGGCCGGACACTTCGATCACCGGCGCCGGCTTGCCGTGCTGGGCGAAATGCTGCGAAAAACGCTCGGCATCGATGGTCGCCGAGGTAATGATGACCTTGAGGTCGGGACGTTTGGCCAGCAACTGCTTCAAATAGCCGAGCAGGAAGTCAATGTTCAGGCTGCGCTCGTGCGCCTCGTCGATGATGATCGCCTCGTAGGCGTTCAAATAGGGATCAGACTGCGACTCGGCAAGCAGGATGCCGTCGGTCATCAGCTTGACCCAGCTCTCCGGGCTGGAGCGATCCTGGAAACGGATCTTGACGCCAACCCCTGCCCCAACCTGGGTCTTCAACTCCTGCGCCAGCCGTGTTGCCACCGAACGGGCGGCAAGCCGACGCGGCTGCGTGTGACCGATCAGACCGCGTGCGCCAAGACCGAGATCAAGACAAATCTTCGGTAACTGGGTGGTCTTGCCCGAGCCGGTTTCACCGCAGACGATCACCACCTGATGTTTCGTGATCAATTCAGCAATATCGCCGCGCCGCTCATTGACCGGCAGATCGCTCTGGAATTCGGGCTTCGGCAGGCGGGCGCGGCGCTCCGCTACGGCAGCCTGGGAGCGGGCGAGCAAGGCGGCCAGATCGGCCTGAACCTTCTCTTTTTTGTGGTCTGCCGACTGCCGCAGATCGCGAGCCAGCGTACTCAATCGCCGGGCATCGGCAGTCAGAACATCAGGAGGAAGGTCGGTACGCCGCGACCGGGTGTTGTTTGCTGGGTGTTGAGCCATGGGGCCGAATTATATTCCGTGCGCGCTAGGTCCCCACCATGCAAAACGCCGCCCCACGGGACGGCGCTTTTCTCAGCCAAACAGCTGCTTACTTCTTGACACCCATCCACTGCGCATTTTTGCCATCGCTGGTCTTTTCGCAGACGACCTTGACGCCGGAAATCGACGAGACGGTGCCAACGGCTTCAAACTTGCCAGCATCCCCGTTATAGCATTCCGGCGCCTTCGGCGCGGGGGCCGGGGCGGCAGCGACCGGCACGGCAGCAGGAACCGGGGCGGCGGCGGGCGGGGTGGTCTGGGTGGCACAGGCAGCCAGGGTGAGGGCAAGGGCGGCGGCAATGATCAGGGAACGCATGGCAATCTCCAAAAGGTAAAAGTCGGCTCGGCCATTCTCTTACGCCGATGTTTCAATTTCGTTTCACGGTCGCCACCACGTTCAACCCTCCCCCACACAACGCCAGACACTTTGCCCGGAACTGTTTAGCAAAGACGCAGCCTAAACGCAGCACCTTGTGTGAAATTTCCGGACATGGCTGGATAAATCCGGCATGATGATCCTTTCAGTCTCGTCACATTTCTGTAGCGCAAAGCATTCTCGGAAGGGATGTATTGATGGCAACGATTGGAGAAGATGCAATCGAAAGGATGGGCCGTGACCATGAGCGCATGCTCGCCCTCATCGAGCGCATCCGGGCCGCATGTACCTATCCGGGTCCAACGGCCAGTTGCGCCACCTGTGACACCACCCGGCAAGGCGTCTGCCATGGCAACATCGAACAACTGACCCGTTCCTTCGTTGAAAGCACCCTGAAACATATCCTCATCGAATCCATGCTGATGGATGAGCGGGTGCCAGCCGCCCACCGTAGCGCACACAATCAGGCACACACGGCCATTGCGCGCCAACTGAAGAGCGTCCGGGTTGTATTCTCGGAAGATAGAAACTGCGTACTGGCCATTGAAGGCATCGAGCAAATCCACCAAGCATTGCTTGCCCACTTCAAGGAGTATGACCAGCCGCTGGAGGCTTACCTGACGGAACCAGCCCTGCCGCCGTACGCCTAGCAGAGCGCAAAGAATCCGATGTATCACGGTGAACGCTTCAATGCCTGGACCCACCTGTTCGGTGCCCTGCTGGCCCTGACCGGGGCCATCTGGCTGGTCGTTGTGGCGACGTTCAGCGGAGACCCACTGAAGACAGCCAGCATGGCCATCTATGGCGTAACACTGGTCACGCTCTATAGCATCTCGACCATTTATCACAGCGTGCGCGGCCCACTCAAGCGCGTCCTGCGCAAGCTTGACCATCTGTCAATCTATCTGCTGATCGCCGGCAGCTACACGCCGTTCTGCCTGATCAGCCTGCACGGCCCCTGGGGTTGGTCGCTGTTTGGTGTGGTGTGGACACTGGCGGTCATCGGCATGCTGCAGGAAATCAAACCGCGTTCCGAAGCTCGCATCCTGTCGCTGGTCATTTACGCGGTGATGGGCTGGATCGTGCTGGTCGCCATCAAACCGCTGCTGGCCAGCCTCGGCCTGGCCGGATTTATCTGGCTGGCGGCGGGGGGCGTGTTCTACACCGTCGGCATCATTTTCTTTGCCTTCGATGAACGCTTCCGCCACTGGCATGGCATCTGGCACCTGTTCGTCATCGCCGGCAGCCTGATGCACTTCATCGCCATTCTGTTTTACGTGGTTTGATTCAACCTGGAAAATCCGCCAGAACTCAGGCCCAGATACGCGTCGCGCCAACGGTCAGCAGACCCAGATAGGTCGCCGCCAGGGAACCCGCCAGATGGACCGAAGCCAGGCCGATGGCCCAGGCTGGCTGACCGGCCAGCAGGCGCTCGACGACTTCGGCCGAGAAGGTCGAAAAAGTCGTCAGACCGCCGAGAAAGCCGGTAATGGCAAACAGCTTCCAGGCCAGCGGAAAATGGGTATTGAGATGAAACAAACCGACCGCCACACCGACCAGATAACCCCCGATCACATTGGCTGCCAGCGTGCCGAGCGGCAAGGCCAGGAACAGTGGATTGAGGGCCAGCCCGAGAAACCAGCGCGCCCATGCGCCAAGCGCGGCACCAAAGCCGACGGCCAGAAAATTGAGCGCAGAGAGATTATGCAATACAAACATGAGTCGAATTTTAGCGGTTTCAAGGCACCAACCGTTAAAATGGCGTGATTGAAATCAGAGGTTTTACCGTGAGCAGACCCAACCCGCCCGCCAATACGCCAGCCCCCGCCGCCAATTTCATCAGGAACATCGTCGAAGCCGACCTCGCTACCGGCAAGCACGCCCAGCGCCACTGGGCCGGCCACCCAGGAACGGCCGCCGATCATGCAGCCGCACCGCTCGACGCCGCCAAGCTGCGCACCCGTTTCCCACCCGAGCCGAACGGCTACCTGCACTTCGGCCACGCCAAGTCCATCCTCCTCAATTTCGGCCTCGCCCAGCAATACGGCGGCCGCTGCCACCTGCGTTTCGATGACACCAATCCCGAGAAGGAAGATCAGGAATACGTCGACTCGATCATCGATGCCGTCAAATGGCTCGGTTGCTCGTGGGAGAAAGATGGCGAAACCAATCTTTACTACGCCTCCAACTATTTTGACTGGATGCTGCAATGCGCCGAGGCACTGATCGCCGCTGGTCACGCCTATGTCGACAGCCAGAGCGCCGAGGACATGCGCGCCAACCGGGGCACACTGACCCAGCCGGGCAAGAACTCGCCCTTCCGCGAGCGCTCGGTCGCCGATAACATGGATTTGTTCAAGCGCATGCAGGCAGGCGAATTCGCCGATGGCATGCACATCCTGCGCGCCAAGATCGACATGGCGGCACCCAACATCAACCTGCGCGATCCGGCCATCTACCGCATCCGCCATGCCACGCACCACAACACCGGCGACAAGTACTGCGTGTACCCGATGTACACCTTCGCCCACCCGATCGAGGATGCGCTGGAAAACATCACCCACTCGATCTGCACGCTCGAATTCGAGGACCAGCGGCCATTCTACGACTGGCTGCTCGAACGTCTCGCCGAGGCGGGCCTGTTGCAGCGCCCCCTGCCGCAGCAGATCGAGTTCTCGCGCCTCAACCTGACTTACGTCGTGCTCTCCAAGCGCAAGCTGATCCAGCTGGTCGATGAAAAGCACGTCAGCGGCTGGGACGACCCGCGCATGCCGACCCTCGTCGGTGCCCGCCGACGTGGCTATTCGGCCGAGGGGTTCCGCCTCTTCGCGGACCGTATCGGCGTATCGAAGAACGATTCCCTGATCGACTACGTGCTGTTTGAAGACGCCATGCGCGAAGTCATGAACGAGTCTGACCAGCGCCGTATCGCCGTGCTCGACCCGGTCAAACTGATCATCGACAACTATCCGCAAGACGTGGTCGAAGAATGCTTCGCGCCAAACCATCCGCTGCATCCGGAACTCGGCCAGCGCAGCATACCGTTCAGCCGCGAGTTGTGGATTGAAGGCGAGGATTTCATGGAAGTCCCGAGCAAGGGCTTCCGTCGCCTCTTCCCCGGCAACATGGCCCGTCTGCGTTACGGCTATGTGGTCGAATGCACGGGCTGCGACAAGGATGAACACGGCAAGGTCATCGCCGTCCATTGCAATTACCTGCCCGACACCAAGTCCGGCACGCCCGGCGCCGACAGCGTCAAGGTCAAGGGCAACCTGCACTGGGTCTCGGCAGCCCACGCCTACCAGGCTGAAATCCGCCTCTACGAACGCCTGTTCAAGGTGCCCGCCCCCGGTGCCCGGCGCGACGGTGACGCGCCGGATGTAGAGCGTGATTTCCTTGACGACATGAACGTGGATTCCTGCCAGACCATCACCGCCCAGCTCGAAGCCTGCCTGAAGGACGCCAGGCCGGAAGAACGCTTCCAGTTCGAACGCCACGGTTACTTCGTCGCCGACCGGGTGGACTCCAAGGCGGGCGCCCCCGTCTTCAACCGGGCGGTCACCCTGAAGGACTCCTGGGGCAAGTCGAGCTAGCGCGATGGGGGGTGGATGGGGTTGCCCGCACGAGGTCAATGATCGTTGCCTCAAAATCAATAACTTGCCGTGCAATCCTGGCATGAAGGGCTGCGAGCTTTACGGGCGCTACCGCTTTGCCGATGAGAGCAAGAACACCCGTTACTGGGAAAAAAAGGAACGGGCGGAAGCGCCTCGCCCCGCCGCCCAACCGGCCCCCAGCACCGAAGATCGCCAGACGGACTGAACCATGTCTCGTGACGTCGAACAACTCGGCCAGGTCTTCACCCCGCCCAACGTGGTGAATTTCATGCTCGACCTGTGTGCGAACAAGGGGCGAACCCTTGAGCCATCAGCCGGCGACGGCGCATTCTTTAACCAACTGACGACAAGGCAGGCCGATTGCGTCGGCATCGAGGTCGACCCACGGGTCGCCCCCGCCGGCGCACAGGTTCGCGACTTCTTTGCCTACCCGCTCAGCGAGCAGTTCGACACCATCATCGGCAATCCGCCTTACGTGCGCTTCCAGGATGTCTCGGCCAATACCAAAAAACGGCTGAAGTCCGAGCTCTTCGATGCGCGCAGCAACCTGTTCCTGTTCTTCATCGAAAAGTGTATCCGCCACCTCAAGCCGGGCGGCGAACTGGTTTTCATCGTACCCCGCGAGTTCATCAAGCTAACCGCCGCCAAGAAGCTCAATGCCTGGCTTTACGCGCAGGGCAGCATCACGCACTTTTACGAAACCGGGGACGTCCGGGTCTTCGGTAGCCATACCCCGAACTGCGCCATTTTCCGTTTTGAAAAAGGCCGCACCGATCGCCGCATGGCCGACGGCCGTCGCTTTGTCGAAGCCGATGGGCAATTGATGTTCCTGCGCGACGATCATGCCGTACGCTTTGCCGACGTCTTTGCCGTCAAGGTCGGGGCCGTCTCCGGGGCCGACCACCTCTACGCCCACCCCAAGGGCAACATGGAGTTCGTCTATTCGAAGACAGTGGAAACCGGCGAAACACGCCGCATGCTGTACGGCATCAAACATCCGCATCTCGACAAGCACAAGGACGAACTGCTCGCCCGTCGCGTCCGCAAATTTGATGAACGCAACTGGTGGCAGTGGGGCCGCGCTTTTCCAGTCAGCGAACTGCCGCGCATCTACGTCAATGGCCGGACGCGCAAGCCGGAACCGTTCTTCCTGCACGACTGCCACAGCTTCGATGGTGCCATCCTCGCCCTGTTCCCGAAGAATACGCGGATTGCCCGCCGCGATCTGATCGAGTGCACGATGATGCTGAACAAGGAAGTCGACTGGCAGCAACTCGGTTTCGTCTGCGACGGCCGCTTCCTGTTCACCCAGCGCAGCCTGCAAAATTGCCTGCTGCCAGAAAAATTTTCCCGTTATTTACCGTCTGAAAAGCACAAGGACGTCGCATGACCTTTATCGAACAACTGACTGCCGCCTGGCAAAAAAACAACTCACTGCTCTGCGTCGGCCTCGACCCCGATCCGGCCAAGTTTCCCGCCCATCTCAAGGGCCGTGACGACGCGATTTTCGAATTCTGCGCCGCCATCGTTGATGCCACGGCCGATCTCGTCTGTTCGTTCAAGCCACAGATCGCCTACTTCGCTGCCCGCCGCGCTGAAGACCAGCTGGAAGCCCTGATCGCCCATATCCACACCAAGCATCCCGGCATTCCGGTCATTCTCGATTCAAAACGCGGCGACATTGGCTCGACCGCCGAGCAATACGCCGTCGAGGCCTTCGAGCGCTACCAGGCCGATGCCGTCACGGTAAACCCCTACATGGGCCGCGACTCGGTCGATCCCTACCTGGCCTACCCGGACAAGGGTGTCATCCTGCTCTGCCGCACCTCCAACCCCGGCGGCTCCGACCTGCAGTTCCTCGATGTCGGTGGCGAAAAGCTCTACGAGCGGGTCGCCCGTCTCGCTGCTGGCGAGTGGAACACCTCCGGCCAGATCAGCCTCGTCGTCGGCGCCACCTTCCCGGCTGAGATCGCCCGCGTCCGCGCCATCGTTGGCGACGTGCCATTGCTGGTGCCGGGTATCGGCGCCCAGGGCGGCGACATCGAAGCCACCGTCAGGGCCGGCCAGACAAAAAATGCCACTGGCCTGATGATCAACTCGTCACGTGCCATTCTCTATGCCGGCAAGGATGCCGATTATGCCGCTGCGGCCCGCCGTGTCGCGCTGGAAACCCGTGACGCCATCAACCAATACCGCTAAGGAACAACAGCATGCGCATGGATGACCAACGCGAAAGCGACAACCTCGAAGATCGCCGGGGCGATGGCGGCGGCGGTGGCCTGAGCTTTGGTGGCGGCCGCATGGGCCTTGGAACCATCGTCATTGCGCTGGTTGCCAGCTATTTCCTCGGCATCAATCCGATGACCGTGCTCAACATGCTCAGCGGCGGCGGCATGCCGGCCATTGAACAAAGTGCGCCGCGCCCGCATCCGGCACCGGCCAACGACCAGATGGCCCACTTTGTATCCAGGGTTCTGGCCTCGACCGAAGACACCTGGACCGAGGTTTTCCGCGCCAATGGTCGCCAGTACGAAAAACCCAAGCTTGTCCTGTTCACCGGCGCGACGCCGACCGCCTGTGGGACTGGCCAGACGGCGATGGGCCCCTTCTACTGCCCGGGTGACCACAAGGTGTATATCGACCTCGCCTTCTATCAGGAGCTGAAAAGCCGCTTCCACGCGCCCGGCGAATTCGCCCAGGCCTATGTGATTGCGCACGAAGTCGGCCACCATGTGCAAAATCTGCTCGGCATCGCCGACAAGGTGCACCAGGCCCGGCAACGCGCCGGCAAGGTCGAGGCCAATGCCCTTTCCGTCCGTATGGAACTGCAGGCCGACTGTCTGGCCGGCGTCTGGGGCAAGCGCACCGACACCATGAAGGGCGTGCTCGAACCGGGCGACCTGGAAGCCGCGCTGACCGCCGCCTCGGCCATCGGTGACGATAAACTCCAGCAACAGGCGCAGGGGCGCATCGTGCCGGAAAGCTTTACCCATGGCACATCGGCGCAGCGGGTCCGTTGGTTCAAGGTCGGCTTTGAAAGCGGCGACATGAACCAGTGCAATACCTTCAAGGCGGCCCAACTCTGAAACGGATCCACCTTCTGGCCAGCGCTCTGCTGCTCACCGGCAGCCTGGGCGCGGCAGCCCTGCCGCAGCATTCACCGGTACCGGGCGGCGTCGCCGTCATCGATCTGGGCCCCGCCGGAAGTGCCGCCCCGACGGCCCGCTGGGGCGAACAGCCGATCGCCGTGGTGGGCGACAAAGGACGCTGGTTTGCGCTGTTCGGCATTCCACTCGACACGCTGCCCGGCGAGCTGGAAATCCGTATTTCTGCCGGAGCCACCACCACCCCACGGACAGTCGCCATCCAGGTCAAAAGTTATCCGGAACAACGCCTGACCATCAAGGACAAGCGCAAGGTCGAACCCAATCCGGACGATCTGGTCCGTATCGAACGCGAGCAGAAAATCACCGAAGCGATCAAGCGCCGCTTTTCCGACCCGGCACCGGCCACCGACTTCGCGCTACCCGCCAAGGGCCCTCTCTCGTCACGCTTCGGCCTGCGCCGCATATTCAACGGCCTGCCACGCAACCCGCACGCCGGCCTCGATGTCGCCGTCGGCACCGGCGCCCCCGTCTCCGCACCAGCCGATGGCGTCGTCGCCAACGTCGGCGATTATTTCTTCAACGGCAACACCGTTTTCATCGATCACGGTCAGGGACTGATTACCGCCTACATGCACCTCTCCCGCACCGACGTTCGCGCCGGGCAAGCCGTCAAAAAGGGGGAGCCCATCGGCGCGGTCGGAGCCACCGGACGGGTCACCGGCCCGCACCTGCACTGGGCGGTGATCCTCAACAACACGCCGGTTGATCCCGAACTTTTCCTGAGCCGACGCTAAGCGCCGGCCGGCACTGAACATGCACGAGCAGATCATCCACCTTCACCGCGAGGCCCCGGCCAAGCCAGCCGAAGGCCAGCCCTGCAATGGCTGCGGTGTTTGCTGCGCACTGGAAACCTGCCCGGCGGCCCGTCTGCGCTTCCGGCAGGGGCAAGGCCTCTGTCCGGCCCTGCACTGGTCAACCGATGACCGGCGCTATCACTGCGGCCTGCTTGTCGATCCGAAAAAATATCTGCCCTGGCTGCCCGGTCTCGCCACCTCGGCTGCCAAAAGGCTGCTTGCCAGGTGGATTGCCGCCGGTCAAGGTTGCGACTGCGATGCCGAAGTTCAGGCCTGAGTGACAGCGGCCGTCAGCACCACTTCAACCCGGTATTTTTCATGTGACAGCCGGGCCTGCACGCAGGCGCGGGTGGGTGCATGGCCTGCCGGCACCCAGGCATCCCAGACGACGTTCATGGCCTCGTAATCGGCCATGTCGGCGAGATAGATTGTCACCATCAACAAACGGCTACGGTCACTCCCCGCCTGCGCTAAAAGACGGTCCACGCTGGTGAGAACATTGTCGGTTTGGGCGGCCACATCGCTATCGAGATTGGCTGGAACCTCGACCAGATAAACCGTACCGGCATGAACAACACTATCGGAATAGCGGCGGGTCGTACCGTGACGTTGAATGGACATTCTCAATCCCTGAAAGCGTGAAGCCCATGCGTTTCAGGCACGGGCTTCGGTTACTGCAGCCCCGGCTCTGTCGGCTGGGGCATTTCGGCTATTCGCCGTTACGGAGTACTACACGGTCATCTCAAGAAAACTTCTATTGAAACCTGCCATAGAATCTCCAGCAGCGCAGCGGGGACACCCATGACATGCCGGGCTTGCTGCAAACCACGACACGAATTCAGCTTATCACTCCGGCAGAAAAAAGCTAGCCGTTAACGCCGGAAGATCACATTGCCGCCGGCCGGCACTTTCGACAAGGGGACATAGCCGACGGCACCGGGCGTCGCCTGGACATAGGCGACTACCGCGTCGACATCCGCCAACTCCTTGGGCGGCGCACCTTTGCCGACATAGCGACGGACTAGCCAATAGCCGGTGTACTGCTCTTCATTCTGCCCCATCACGGTGGCCAGAAAACGTTCGCGCAAGGGATGTCCGGCCGGGAAATTGACCGGAATCGCCTGCTGCTCGCCGAGCGAAACAACCCGCCCGGTATACAGCCGCTGCAGCGACGACTGATCGGTTCTGGGCAGCCCACCATTCCCGATGAAGACGATCGCCTCCTCAGCCAGCCCGGCAATGGGCAGGGAGGCGACCAGCAGGAAGAGGAGAACGCGCTTCAACATGGCGCTCAGAAGGTCACGTTATACGACATCGAAAACACATTGATCCGCTTGTTTGCGCTGTCACCCCCGGACGGGGCATCGACCAGACTGGAGGCAACACCGGTATTGACTTGTGACCATTCAGTCTTGATCAGGCTGCTCGATGTCAGGCGATAACTGGTGCCGAGCGCAGCCGTCGATTGATCGTACGGCGAGATGATATCGGCCATGAATTTCTGCGACGCGGCGTAAGGGGCCGGAACGACATTGCTGTTGATGCGCTGATATTTCTGGAGGGCCGAATCACGGGATTTTGCGGTCGCATAATAGACATAAGGGGTCCACACGCCGATTCGCTTGGACAGGGAAAGATAGGCACCCCAGCGATTCAGTCCCTCACTGGAACTATCCACCTTGAGCCAGGCATATTCGCCCATCAACCTGACATTGGCTGGCAACATCACACTGGCCCCGGCCGTGATCAGGGGCACGATAACCTTTTCGTCGCCGCCGTCGCCAAACTGATAAACGCCACCGAGGTTAACGATCGGGCGCCCGATCTTCCCCCCCTCCCGCGTTATTTCGACGCGATGGGCGCCAAGGCGAAAGGTGTTGTCGAGGCTGCGCGCCGTTAAAACGAGGCCGCTGCTCTTGAAGTCATACGACAGGAACCAGCTGCCGGCGCTGTGCTGGTCCGGCGTCATTTCCCGCCCGTAATAGCGCCAGTAGGTCTTCACCTTGCCGGCATAGGCTTCGGCAATCCAGTCCATGCTCTCGCCAAACCAGGTCTTGCTGACCCCCAGCCCGACTATGTCGGTCAGGGGCGACATCGAGTACACCTCCTGCGGCAGGCGGGCGAAATCGAAGGTTGAGCCGACGTCGTGATTTTCCGTGTTGAGCATCATCGGCAGGCGTATCTTGCCCGCCCGGAACAGCCAGTCATCGCTCGGCCGCCACGACACGAAGGCCCAGGCCAGCGAGGCCTGCCAGTCGCTGTCGGAATGATCCGAGGGGGCCACCTTGGCCTGCACGGTGGCGCTCCATTGCTGCGATAGACGGGCGTCGAGCTGGGCGCCGAAAATACTGTCCCGCTTGAAGGTGCCACGCTCATCGATAAAGCGTTGATAGGTGTAGGGCTTGTCGGAAAAAGCCAGGCCGGCCGTGGCAAAACCGGACCAGGTCAGGTCTACCGCCTGCGCCGGCAAGGCCAGTGCAGCAAGGACGGCCAGCAAGCCGATATTCGGGATTTTGATGGGCATATCAGCGGCGTTCTTCTGGGACATGGCGGATTTACTCGTCGGCCAGTTTAATGGCAATGTCGGCGAAATCCGACTCCAGCGCGAAAAACGCATCAATCAGCAGCGGGTCGAAATGCGAGGCCCGCCCGGCGCGCAGAACCTCTACCGCCTCGGCGTGATCGAAGGCCCGCTTGTAAGGGCGACGGGAGCGCAGCGCATCGTAGACATCAGCCACCGCCATCAGCCTTGCCGGCAAGGGGATTTCCTCACCAGCCAGACCATCCGGATAGCCGGTTCCGTCCCAGCGCTCATGATGACTGCGGGCAATCTGCGCCGCATAAAGAAGCATCAGATTTTCCTCACCGAGTTCGTGCTGCGAGCGCAGCAACATGCTTTCACCCTTGACCGAATGGGTCTTCATGATTGCGAACTCTTCCGGCGTATGCCGGCCCTGCTTGAGCAGGATGTAGTCAGGAATGGCAATCTTGCCGATATCGTGCAGGGGCGCGGCCTTGGCGATCTGGTCGATATGCTCTGGCGACAGGAACTCGCGGTCACGCTCTTCGCGGCTCAGATAATCGGCCAGCAGGCGGACGTAATCCTGGGTGCGGCGAATATGATTGCCGGTGCATTCATCGCGGAATTCGGCCAGTGACACCATGACCCGAATCGATGCCTCCTGCAGACGCAGGACTTCGTTGACCCGGCGCTCCACTTCTCTTTCCAGCCAGGCGCTCTTGTCCTCGAGAAAAGTCTGCCAGGTCCGAATTTGCAGATGATTGCGCACTCGTGCCAGCACTACCGAAGGGGCAATCGGCTTGCGGATGAAGTCGACTGCACCGACCTCCAGTCCGAACTCCTCGTCGTCTGCCCCCGCCTTGGCCGTCAGGAAAATCACCGGAATGCCGGCCGTCACCGGATCAGCCTTGAGGCGTCGGCATACTTCGTAGCCATCCATGTCCGGCATCATGACATCGAGCAGGATCAGGTCCGGCCGGGCACTGACCGCCAGTTCCAGACCCCGGGCCCCGCCGTTCGCCAACTTGACCCGGTAGTGCGTGCGCAATAACTGGTTGAGCAGACTGAGGTTGGCCGGAGTATCGTCAATTACCAGTACGCATGCGTTATTTGCGATCACTGCCCGCCCCCGCTCTGATTGGTGTTGTCCAAGATGTGCAATGCCTCATCGAAATCCCATTGTCCGATTGCGTGGTCGATAGCCGCGACCTGGCGCGGCGAATACAAGCCGACCAGACGCCCCTTGTTCAGGCGCCAAACCTCCTCGGCCTCGCCATCCCCTTCTGCCAACTGAGTCCGCAACTGAGACAAAACCACGTCCAGCGGGCGTCGATCGGTCGCCAGCATCAACCCCGGATAGCTCGCCGGCAGACGGCCGATGCCATCCACCAAAGCCCGCAACTGAAGATCGACTTCAACCTTTTCCCGAACTGGCTCGACAACGCCTCGCTGCATGGCCTGCTCCAGGTCATGCAGCGCCCCCTGCAAGCGGCTCATGGCGAAGGTCCCGGCCAGTCCGGCCAGGGTATGTATCTGGCGTTGTGCCACCGCCAGATCACCGTCGACCAGCAGCGCATCGAGGCGGCTGATCCAGTTCCGGCCGTCTTCAGAAAAACGGCCCAAAGCCTGGGCGAGAAAGGGCAAACGTCCGGCAAAGCGGCGCGACAAAATGGCCGAATCGATCTGCGGCATGGCCGCCAGGCTGGCTATGAAGGCACGATCATCATCACTGAGCGCAGCCCCGTCGTCGGCCGGCAGCGCCACCGCGGTCGCGCCTGACCAGTAAGGTTGCAGCATGGCCAGCAGCCCCTCCGGTTCAAAAGGCTTGGCCAGATAGGCATTGACCCCGGTCGACATGCCGTCTCGCATGCCCTGCCCGGCTACATGAGCCGTCATGGCGATAATCGGCAGTTCCCGGAAACGCTCATCTTCGCGCAAACGGCTCGTCGCCTCGCGCCCGTCCATGACCGGCATCTCGAAGTCCATCAACACTGCCGCATAGTGTCCCGCCCCTGCCGCAGAGAGCATATCCAGTGCGATCTGTCCGTCAGCGGCGATATCCACGGTGGCCCCCCAGCCCCGGAGAATCTCTCCGGCCACCTGCTGGTTAAGCTCATTGTCTTCGACCAGCAGTATCGACATGCCCTGCAGGCACCCCGGACGGGGAACCAGATGCTCCGGCCAGAGTGCTGGCGCGAGGTCCACATCCATGCCGAAAATCCGGCGTACGACATTGGGCATGAGTGGCTTCTGGATCACCTCGACCCCGGCCTGGTCAACCTCGTGCCGCAACAGGGAAGCATCCGCCACCGAGACCACCACCGTCCGCGCTGGCAGGGCAATGCCCCGCGAGCCGAGCGCGGCGACCAGTTCGCTGCCGGGCAGGTCAGGCATCAACCAGTCGAGCAAAAGCAAATCATACGGCCTCCCCTCGGCCGAGGCTCTGGTCATCCGCGCCAGGGTATCGAGCCCACCGGACGCCTGCTCGACCGACATGCAGCCCATGGCGAGAAGCATGGCGGCCATGCTTTCCCGGGCGGCCGGGTAGTCGTCGGCAACCAGCGCCCGCTGGCACATGATCGGCCGCACGCCACCATCCGCCCCGGCACCCAGAGCCTCGTGCGGCAACTGCATGGCAAAGGAAAAAACGCTGCCGCCTCCCACCTGGCTTTCCACCCTGATTTCGCTGCCCATCGCTGCCAGCAGTCGCTTCGAGATGGCCAGCCCGAGGCCTGAGCCGCCATAGCGCCGGGTCGTCGAACCGTCAGCCTGCGAGAACTCCCGAAACAGCCGGCCGATTTGTTCTGACGTCATGCCGATACCGGTATCTTCGACGCGGAAGGCAAGGGTCGACGTCAGATCGTCGCTTGACCGTTCGCTGACGACCAGACGGACGTGACCGGCATCGGTGAATTTGACGGCATTCGACAGCAGGTTGATCAAAACCTGACCGAGGCGCAAAGGGTCACCAATCAAGTGCTGCATGTTGCGTGTCGGCAGAAAATCGAGGATCAGTTCGATATGTTTCCCTTCGGCCCGCTGCTGGACAATGAACAGGGCGTTCTGAATGACCGGTTCGAGATCGAAGGGCAGGGCTTCCAGGGCCACCTTGCCGGCCTCGATCTTCGAGAAATCGAGGACATCGTTAAGGATGCCGAGCAGGGAATGGGCTGCGGTATGAATCTTGGCCACGTAATCATGCTGCCTGGGCGGCAGGCCGGACTGGAGGGCCAGATAGGCCATGCCCAGAATGGCATTCATCGGCGTGCGGATTTCGTGGCTCATGTTGGCCAGGAAAATGGACTTTGCCTCCGCCGCCACTTCGGCTCGCGCCCGCGCCTGACGCAAGGAGCGTTGGACCAGTTCGCGCTGGTCGATATCGGCCTCGATGGCTGCCGCCATACTGTCGATGGTCGCCGCCAGCGACTGTACCTCCTCGACCCCCTGAAGGTCCCCGACGCGCTCGCTGAATGATTTTTCGGCCAGCGCCGTCGCCGTCTGGTGCAAGGCAGTGAGGGGGGCCAGCAGATGCCTTTTCAGATAGTTGTAGCTGATGACCAGCGCACCGCCGGCCGCGAGCAGCAAAACCAGCGCGGCGAGAATCCAGCGCAGCAGAAGCTCACCGGCCTGTGCCAGATCCTTGGTCGTCCGCTGATCGACCTGACGGGTGAGCTCATCGACGGCTACCGCCAGTTCGGCGCGCAGCTTGAGGTAGGGGGCCTGGTGCAGCAGATCACTGGCAAAAGCGTGCTGGGGCTCGGCCTCGGAAACAAATTCGTGGCGCAGAGGATCATACAAACCCTGAGTGGCCGCAAAGGCAATCTGTTCGACCTGCTTCATCTGGTCGGTAATCTGGAATACCCGACTCAGCACCGCCACCTCGCCCGGATCGAAGCCGAGCAGCTTGATGCGTTCGGCCAGCGCCAGTCCTGGCCCGGGCAGCGGCGAGACGTACGGCATGGTGCCACCAATGACCTGATCCCAGAAGGTTTCGGGCATCGCCTCCGGGGCCCGCTTGCTCCCTTCGCGGATGGCCAGGATGTCGTAGTAATAAATGAGATAGCTCGGGTTGGCCGTGCTGACGTAGGAACTGACCAGGCGACCGAGGAGGTCGACTTCATGGTGCACTGAACTCATCAGCGCCATCGAGTCCTGGCGATGCCTGGCTGCGGCCTGACCGTCGTTATACGCTGACAGCGCCCCCAAGGTCGCCCCGGCGATCAGGAGAAGCACGCCAGCCAGGGCGAGCAAAACGCTGAAAAAAGCTTTGCGCAGATTCATTTAAAGCAAACACCACAAGGCATAGCGACACCCCGACCAAATTCCCAAGCGAAGAAACCGTCCACAAGCCTGAAACGCCCATGTCACAATCCATTCGCGCCGATGCGAATCATATGCCAAATGGCATAGTTTTGGGCGCTTCGGTTTGTCTATTTGTACACACTGATTGGATAAAGCCCGGTGATCGTTCAGAATGGTGATATGCGCTTCCAACCCCAGTAGCCTGTCCTACCATTGCGGATCAAAATGAAAATGAAGGATTTGCGTTGCCGGTCAGGCGCGAACCGAAGCTATCGCGAGGATGAGCAGCAACGCCAGCGGCGCAAAGACAAGTTTTCATGTTTCGTTATCTTTGGGGCAGGCCACTAAGTCCATGGACAATCTGATCAAGGACACCGCAACGCTGGAGCTGTTCTGCTGGCTTGAGCCGGGGGCCGAGCTACCTGGCTGGGACATTCTCAAGGGCAGTCCCTTTGGCGGCACGCTGGCGTCGCCGGAAGGGGGAGCCCCGACACCCGGCGACCAGTTGCTGTCCGTGCAGAACTATTTTGCTGAATACCATCTGGAATATTTCCGGCAACGTCGCTACAACCATTTTCCCAGCCGCCTGCACGCCCTGCTGCAATTCGCCACGCGCACCGACGCCACGACCTTTCGCCTCAAGCATCCGCAGCGCATTTTCGGCAAGAACCTGACCTGCTCGCGGACCAAGGGCGCCTACATCTGCTCCTTCCACGATGCCAGCTGGCTCGACTACCTGCGCCTGCCACACAGCCTGTCGCTCGGCGCCCTCGACGAAGTCGCCGAGCATTACTGGTCGGGCCGCACCGTCGAGGAAATCGGCCTGACCTTCATGAATGAGCCATGGCAGGAACCTCCAGTCATCGAAGCACTCTACCAAGGGGCTCTCGAACCAGTCTGGGGGCATGAACAATCCGGCTGGTTGCCCGGTTTCAGATAGGAAACACCATGCGTCGCATTGCTGTCATCGCTGCCGTCATCGCCCTAATCGGCCTTGGCCTGTTCTTCTTTACCCGCCCCAAACCGGTCCCCGTGGTCCTCAAGGAAGCCGCTACCGGCAAGGTCGAGGCAACCCTGGCCAACACCCGGGCCGGCACCGTCGAGGCCTGCCTGCGCACCAAGTTGTCGACCATCATCGGCGGCCGTATCGAATACCTCGGCGTCAAGGAAGGCGACAAGGTCAAGAAGGGGCAGCTCCTGCTCAAGCTGTGGAATGATGACCAGCAGGCCAACGCCGCGCTGGCCCAGACGCAGATCACACTCAGCGCCAAACGCAGCGAGGAAGCCTGCATTGCCGCCAGCAACGCCGAGAAGGAAGCAACACGCCAATCCGAACTGCGCCAGAAGGGCTTTGTGTCGACCAGCAAGGAAGAAGCCGCCCGCACCGATGCCGAAGTCCGGCGCGCCAGTTGCAACACGGCCAAAGCCGACATTGCCCAGGCCGAAGCCAAGCTCAAAGCCACCCGCGTTGAACAAGGCCGCATCGCCCTCTACGCCCCCTTCGCCGGCACTGTCGCCAAGATCGTCGGCGAACTCGGCGAATACTCTACTCCGTCACCACCCGGCGTACCGACACCGCCGGCCATCGACCTGATCGACGACACCTGTCTGTATGTCAAGGCACCGATGGACGAAGTCGATGCGCCGAAAGTCCAGGTCGGCCAGTCCGTCCGCATCACGCTCGATGCACTGCCGGGCAAGGTCCTGCCCGGCAAGGTGCGGCGCGTGGCCCCCTATGTCTCGGCCGTCGAAAAACAGGCCCGCACCGTCGACATCGAGGTCGACTTCGATCAGCCCGCAGCTGCTGGGAAGTTGCTCGTCGGCTACAGCGCCGATGTCGAGATCATCCTCAACGGCCGGGACAATGTTCTGCGCATTCCCACCGCAGCCATTCAGGAAGGTGGCAAGGTGCTGGTCTTCAACGCCGACAGCGGCAAGCTCGAGGAGCGCCCGATCAAGACCGGCCTGAGCAACTGGGAGTACACCGAAGTTGTGGCCGGCCTGAGCGCCGGGGAACGCTTCGTCACCTCGCTCGACAAGGATGGCGTCAAGGCCGGGGCCAAGGTAACGCCCGACGAAAAGACGCAGTCCCCAGCCAAGGCCCAATAAGCGCATGCCGCTGATCGAACTCTCCGGCATTGAACGCCGCTTCCTGCTCGGCGACACCACGGTCAATGCCCTGGCCGGGTTGAATCTGCAGATCGAAGCCGGTGAATACGTCGCCATCATGGGACCATCCGGCTCCGGCAAATCAACTTTGCTCAACCTCCTCGGCCTGCTCGACCGCCCCAATGAAGGCAGCTACAAACTTGAAGGGCGCGACGTCACCACCCTCTCACCGGACGAACAGGCCACCGTGCGCAGCACGCGGATCGGCTTTGTTTTCCAGAGCTTTCACCTGGTGCCCCGTCTGTCGGCCGCCGAGAACATCGCCCTGCCCATGATGCTGGCCGGCATTGCCGCCAGCGAGCGCAAGACGCGGGTCACCCAGGCACTCAAGGATTTCGGCCTGGAGAACCGGGCCGACCATAAGCCAGACCAGCTTTCCGGCGGTCAGCGCCAGCGTGTCGCCATCGCCCGCGCCACCATCATGCAGCCGGCCCTGATTCTGGCTGACGAACCGACCGGCAACCTTGACCGTCATACCGGCGAAGAAGTCGTCAACCTGCTTGAAGCCCTTAACGCCAAGGGTGTCACCCTGATTGTCGTCACCCACGACCAGAGCATGGGTGCCCGTGCCGGTCGCCAGCTGGTCATGGAAGACGGGCGGCTGCAGCACGACAGCAGGCAAAGCGCCCATGCGCCTGGCTGACACCCTGCGCTTCGCCCGCGATGCGGCGACCGGCTACCCGATGCGGACGACGCTGTCGGTGCTCGCCATGTCGATTGGCGTCGCCGCCGTCGTCATCCTCACGGCACTTGGGGACGGAGCGCGGCGCTACGTCGTCGGCCAGTTTTCCTCGCTCGGCACCAACCTCGTCATCGTCCTTCCCGGCCGCTCGGGGACTGGCGGCTTCAACCCGGCCAACGCCATCACCAGCACACCACGCGACCTGACGGTCGACGATGCGGGCAGCCTGCGCCGCCTGCCCGGGGCCCGCCGCGTCGCCCCGCTCGCCGTCGGCACCTCGGAAATCAGCTTCGGTGGCAAGCTACGTGAAGTCATGGTGGCCGGCACCACCGCCGAATTCATTCCCATCCGCAACTTCGAGATCGCCCAGGGTCAGGGCCTGCCGGAGGAGGACTGGAGCCGGGGCACCTCAGTCGCCGTGATTGGCGCCAAGATTCGCGACGAGCTATTCGGCATCAATCCGGCCGTCGGCCAACTGGTCCGGGTGGGCGACCGTCGCCTGCGTGTGATCGGCGTCCTCAAATCGACCGGCCAGGGGCTGGGCATGAACACCGACGAACTGGTCATCATCCCCGTCTCACTGGCCCAGGCCATGTTCAATTCGAACACCCTGTTCCGCATCATGATTGAAGCCAACAGCCGCGATGCCATCCCCGGCGTCAAGGCGCAGGCGATGGACTTGTTCAAGCAGCGCCATCGCGGCGAGGAGGATGTCACGGTGATCACCCAGGATGCCGTACTCGCCACCTTCGACAAGCTGCTCGGCGCGCTGACCCTTGGCGTCGCCGGCATTGCCGCGATCAGTCTGGCCGTTGCCGGCATTCTGGTCATGAACGTCATGCTCGTCGCCGTCACCCAGCGTACCGGTGAAATCGGCCTGCTCAAGGCGCTTGGCGCCAGCGCCAAAACCATACGCCTGGCCTTTCTGGCCGAAGCCTCGATGCTCTCCGCCGTCGGCGCCCTGGTCGGCTATCTGCTCGGTCAGTTGGGCGCCTTTGCGCTGCGCCAGTTTTTCCCGGTGTTTCCGGCCTATCCACCGGACTGGGCGGTGATTGCCGGGCTGAGCACGGCGCTTGCCACTGGCCTGCTCTTCGGCGTCATGCCGGCGCGGCGTGCCGCCCAGCTTGATCCGGTGCAAGCCTTGATGAAGCACTGATGACCAACTGAGATGCTCGCTACCGACGCCCTCCAGCTCGCCGTACGCGCCATTACCGCGCAGCGCCTGCGCAGCTTCCTGACCCTGCTCGGTATCGCCGTCGGCATCGCGGCGGTGATCCTCCTCACCTCCATCGGCGAAGGCATCCACCGCTTCGTGCTGGGCGAATTCACCCAGTTTGGCACAAATGTGATCACCGTCGCCCCCGGCAAAACCAAAACCGGTGGCGCACCCTCCGGTTTGCCATCGAGCGCCCGCCCGCTGTCGCTCGACGATGCCAAATCCCTCGAACGCCTCCCTCATGTCGTGGCCGTCACTCCCAATGCCCGCGGCAATGCCGAAGTCGGGGGGAATGGGCGAACCCGTCGCACGCTGGTCTATGGGGTCAATTTCAGATTGCCGCAGATTTTCAAGTCGTCGGTACAAAGCGGCCAGTTCCTCCCGGCTGATGACGAAGGCAGTGCCCGCGCCTTTGTGGTGCTCGGCGCAAAGCTCAAAACCGAGCTGTTCGGCAGCGACAACCCGCTCGGCCAGCGCCTGCGCATTGGCGGCCTGCATTTCCGGATCATCGGTGTGCTCGCCCCCAAAGGACAGTTCCTCGGCATCGACCTCGACGACACCGCCTTCATTCCCACCGCCCGCGCCCAGGAGCTGTTCAACCGCGAGGGCGTTGATGAAATCAATATCGCCGCAGAAGAAGGCGTCTCGTCCGCCATCGTCGCCAGCCGCGTCAAGGCCCAACTGATCGAGCGTCATGGCCGCGAGGACTTCACCATCGTGACGCAGGAAGACATGCTGAAAACGCTGTCCAATATTCTCAACGTACTGACCATGGCGGTCGGCGCGCTGGGGGGAATTTCGCTGCTGGTCGGCGGTGTCGGCATCGTCACCATCATGACCATCGCCGTTACTGAACGAACCAGTGAAATCGGCCTGCTCGTCGCGCTGGGGGCCCGGCGGCGCACCATCCTCGCCCTCTTTCTTGGCGAAGCCGTGGCGCTCTCCGCACTGGGCGGCATCTTCGGCCTGATTCTCGGCATCGGCCTCGCCCAGCTCATCCATGTCGCCCTGCCTGCCCTGCCGGTTCATACGCCGCTCAGCTTCGTCCTGCTCGCCGAAGGCATCGCCATCGCCATCGGTCTCGCGGCCGGCGTGCTGCCCGCCCGCAATGCCGCACGCCTTGACCCGGTCGACGCTCTGCGCACAGAATAGCGAGCCGGTTTCTACCATACGCTAACGTATGTTAGAGTGCCGTTTCGAATTTCAATAAACCACACAAGGAGCCCAGCCATGGCGTATCACATCGACGAACTGCAACCCGGCATGTCTGCCAGCACGTCCAAGACCGTCACCGAAACCGACATCATCCTGTTCGCCGGCATTTCGACCGACGTCAATCCTGCCCACCTCGACGAGGAATACTGCAAGGGGACGATGTTCGGCACCCGTATCGCCCACGGCATGCTGTCGGCCGGCTTCATCTCCGCCACCCTGGCCAACAAGCTGCCCGGACCCGGCACCATCTACCTGTCGCAGACCCTCAAGTTCAAGGCCCCGGTCAAGCCGGGCGATACCGTCACCGCCACCGTCACCGTCCGTGAAGTGAACGTCGCCAAGAACCGCGTCATTCTCGACACCGTGTGCACGGTTGCCGGCAAGACCGTCATCGAAGGCGAATGCGTCATGATGCCGCCGGTGCGCGCCGCCTGATCGTCACCAAAGCCTCATAAAAAAACGCCGGCCCGGTTAATCCCGGCCGGCGTTTTGTTTTTTGCGACTCAGCGAAAAGTCCGACTCAGAAAGCCTCGTCTGCCCGCAAAAAGCGCCACTGACCAAGCTCCAGATCGCCCAGCTTGACGCGGCCGATGCGCACCCGCTTCAAGCCGATAACGCGCAAGCCGACCAGTTCGCACATGCGACGAATCTGGCGCTTCTTGCCTTCCTTGAGGATGAAGTGCAACTGGTCCTCGTTGAGTTGCTTGACGCGCGCCAGCTTCAAGGCTTGGCCGTCGAGTTCGAGGCCATGATTGAGGAGGTCGAGGCCACCCTTGATCATCTCGCCAGCCACCCGCACCAGGTATTCCTTCTCGGCCTGGCTATCGTCGCCGATCAGCTTCTTGGCCACCCGACCATCCTGCGTCAGGACGAGGAGACCGGTCGAATCGATATCGAGGCGGCCCGCCGGAGCCAGACTGCGCAACATCCACGGCTTGAACTCGGGGTCACCCGACTGGCGCAACTGATTGTCCGGCGTGATCAGCGTGATCGCCGGCGTGAAGCCCGGCTCCGGCTGACCGGAGACATAACCGACCGGCTTGTTGAGCAACACCGTAACCTGCTTGGCCTGATCGAACTTGGCCTCTTTCGAAATCGCCACCTCGGCATTCGGATCTATGCGCGAACCCAGTTCGCTGACCCGCTCGCCATCGACAAAGACCCAGCCGCGTTCGATCCACAGATCGGCCTCGCGGCGCGAACACATGCCACGCTCCGACATCACTTTCGACAGGCGCACCCCGTCCGGCGGCGGACCTTCGCGCACCACGGGCGGACGCGGCACGGGAGCCGGCCGGTCGACCGGTGCCGGGCGCGACGGTCTTTCCCGCGTCATGTCCGGCAAGACCGGCGCGACCTTCGGGGCAATCGGCTTGCGCAGCGACGATCCGCCGCGCAGCGGCAGCTTGTTGGGAGCGCGTGGCGTTGGCTTGGCCGAGCGACGAACGCCCAGCGTGCCTTCCGGCAAGGTAACTTCGCCCGGCTCCGAAACAGGTGCGGCAACCGGCACTTCGACACGACGAGCCCGGGCCGGCACGGCATCGGAGGATTTCTTGGCCGGCCGCTTTTCCGGGGCTGCCTTACCCCAAGGGTTCTCGGACTTTTCCCGCGAATCGTCTTGGGGCGTGGCCTCGCGCCGAATTTCCTTTTTCGGCTCAGCTTCAGCCGCGGGGGCCTCGGGCTTGCGCCACTTGGCCCACGGATCGTCGGAAGCGCTCATCGCAGACCGAGGAGTTCAACCTCGAAAACCAGGGTCGCATTCGGCGGAATGACGCCGCCAGCGCCACGCGCGCCGTAACCCAGATGCGGCGGGATGGTCAGCTTGCGGGTGCCGCCAATCTTCATGCCCTGGACGCCTTCGTCCCAGCCGCCGATAACCTGACGCATGCCGAGGGAAAACTCGAAGGGGTCGTTGCGATCCTTGCTCGAATCGAACTTGCTGCCATTGGTCAGCCAGCCGGTGTAGTGCACGGTGACCTGCTGGCCTGCCTTGGCCTCGGCGCCTTCGCCGACGACGGTATCTTCATAGACCAGCCCGGAGGCGGTGGTGACTTCAGCCATGGGGAACTCCTTTTTTCAAAGACGGGCAGTTTACCACACCCCCACGACAAGGCTTTGACTTGTCAGAGAATTTCCGTATAATGCGCGGTTCTTTGTAGCACCCTTTGTATTATTTTCGGAGTCCAACCCATGTATGCGGTCATAAAAACCGGCGGTAAGCAGTATCGCGTTACCAATGGTCTAAAACTTAAAGTAGAACAGATACCGGCAGACGTTGGCGCAGAAGTTACCCTTGACCAGGTCCTGATGGCAGGCGAAGGCGAGTCGGTAAAGATCGGCGCTCCCTTCCTTGCTGGCGCCACCGTCAAAGCCACCGTGATTTCCCACGGCCGCCACGACAAGGTCAAGATCTTCAAGATGCGTCGTCGTAAGCACTACCAGAAGCATCAAGGCCATCGTCAGAACTACACCGAATTGCGCATCGACGCGATCGCGGCCTAAGTTCAAGGAGCTAATAAATGGCACACAAGAAAGCAGGCGGTAGTTCACGTAACGGCCGCGACTCACAAGCCCAACGACTGGGCGTCAAGCGCTACGGCGGTCAATTTATCCTGGCTGGCAACATCATTGTTCGCCAGCGCGGCACTGAATTCCACCCGGGCGACAACGTCGGCTGCGGCAAGGATCACACCCTGTTCGCACTCAAGGACGGCGTGGTTCAGTTCTCCATCAAGGGCTTGAAGAAGCGCCGCGTGGTGACCATCGTTCCGGCTGCCGAATAAATCGGCCAAGCGGAAGCAAAAGCCCCGTCCGCAGGATGGGGCTTTTTAGTTTATGCCTCCAGATTTTCTGGCGGCGATATCCCTCGCGAATGTAGAGGCGGAAAATGAAATTTATCGACGAAGCAAAAATCTACGTCAAGGCTGGCGACGGCGGTAACGGCGCGGCCACTTTCCGTCGCGAAAAATACATCCCGATGGGCGGCCCCAATGGCGGCGATGGCGGCAAGGGCGGCAGCATCTACGTCGTCGCCGACTGCAACATCAACACCCTGGTCGATTACCGCTACACCCGGAAATTCATCGGCAAGCGCGGCGAAAATGGTGGCGGCGCTGACTGTTACGGTGCCGGCGGCGACGACATCATCCTGCGCATGCCCGTCGGCACGGTCATCTCCGACCTCAACACCGGCGAAATTCTGGCCGACCTCGACGTCAACGAGAAAAAAGTTCTGATCGCCAAGGGCGGCAAGGGTGGACTCGGCAACATCCACTTCAAGTCCTCGACCAACCGCGCCCCGCGCCAGAAAACCAATGGCGACCAGGGCGAAGAACACGAACTGACGCTCGAACTGCGCGTCCTTGCCGACGTCGGCCTGCTCGGCCTGCCCAATGCCGGCAAGAGCACGCTGATCCGCGCCGTCTCCTCGGCTCGCCCGAAGGTCGCCGACTACCCCTTCACGACGCTCCACCCCAACCTCGGCGTGGTTCGTGTCGATGCTGAAAAGAGCTTCGTCATGGCCGACGTGCCCGGCCTCATTGAAGGCGCTGCCGACGGCGCCGGCCTCGGCATCCGCTTTCTCAAGCACCTGCAGCGGACACGCATCCTGTTGCACCTCGTCGATATTGCACCGATCGACCCGGACGCCAATCCGGTACGCGATGCCAAAGCCATTGTTGGCGAACTGATCAAGCACGACCCGGCGCTGGCCGACAAGCCGCGCTGGTTGATCCTCAACAAGCTCGACCTGATCCCCGAAGAAGACCGCGAAAAGACCGTCAAGGACTTCCTCAAGGCCTACAAGAAGGCAACCAAGTACGACGGCCCGGTTTTCCCCATCACCGCCATCAGCGGCGAGGGCACCAAGCCCCTGATCTACGCCATCCAAGAGGCGCTGGAGCAGATGGCCAAGCCGGAAGTGCCCGACGACGAAGACGAAGACGCCGACACGGAAGAATGATGAGTACGACACGCCTCGCCTCTGCCAAACGCCTCGTCGTCAAAGTCGGCTCGGCGCTCGTCACCAACAACGGGGCCGGGCTCGACCTCGCTGCCATTGAAGACTGGGCCCGCCAGATCGCTGTCCTGCGCCAGCAAGGCAAGGAAGTCGTGCTCGTCTCCTCCGGCGCCATCGCCTGCGGCATGCAGCGTCTGGGGTGGGCCAAGCGACCGAAGAGCGTGCATGAACTACAGGCTGCTGCCGCCGTTGGCCAGATGGGTCTGGCGCAGGTTTATGAAGGCGCTTTCGCCAAGCACGGCCTGCACACCGCGCAGATCCTGCTCACCCACGACGACCTGGCCGACCGCAAGCGTTACCTGAATGCCCGGTCGACGATGACGACCCTGCTTGAACTCGGTGTCGTGCCGATCATCAACGAGAACGACACCGTCGTCACCGACGAAATCAAGTTCGGCGACAACGACACCCTGGGCGCCCTCGTCGCCAACCTCATCGAAGCCGATGCCTTGATCATCCTGACCGACCAGATCGGCCTGTTCACCGCCGACCCGCGCAAGGACCCAAGCGCCACGCTGATCAGCGAAGCCACGGCCGGCGATGAGTCACTCGAAGCCATGGCCGGCGGCGCTGGCACCCGCATCGGCACGGGTGGCATGATCACCAAGGTCATCGCCGCCAAACGTGCCGCCCGAAGCGGTGCCCACACCGCCATCGCCAGCGGCCGCGAAACCGACCCGATCATCCGCCTGGCGGCTGGCGAAGCCGTCGGCACCCTGCTCGTCTCGCAAACCCAGCCCCTCGCTGCCCGCAAACAGTGGCTGGCCGACCACCTGCAACTGGCCGGCCGCCTTCACCTCGACGATGGCGCGGTCACCGCCCTCAAAGTCGGAAAAAGCCTGCTCCCCATCGGCGTCACTGCCGCCGAGGGCGAATTCGAACGCGGCTCGGCCGTCGCCTGCATCTCACCCGACGGCAAGGAAGTCGCCCGTGGCTTGTGTAACTACGGCAGCGGTGAAGCCCGGCTGATTACGCGTAAATCGACCGCCGAAATCGAAGCCATCCTCGGTTACGTGGATGAACCTGAGTTCATTCATCGCGACAACCTGATCCTGTTTAGCTGATCTAAATTGTTAACGACAAAACGGGCGCCGAGGCGCCCGTTTTTCATTGTCTTACACTTGCTTAGAAACGATAGGTAACGCCGACAGGCTTGGATACACATAGGACGAACGTCCTCCCTGATCGCCAAACGGAGTCATCATGCAGAATCATCAGTTCGTTGCTTACTACCGGGTCAGCACTCTCAAGCAGGGCCAGAGCGGCTTGGGTCTGGAGGCACAGCAGGCATCAGTGGCCGCGTATCTCAAAGGAGCGGCATCGGGGCTGATCGGGGAATTCACCGAGACTGAAACCGGCAAGGGTGCCAACGCCCTTGAAACCCGACCCCAACTACGGGCCGCGCTTGATTTGTGCCGCAAGCACAAGGCGACCCTGATCATCGCCAAGCTAGATCGACTGGCCCGGAATGTTCATTTCGTGACGGGGCTTCTGGAAAGCGGTTGTGATTTCGTAGCGGCTGACATGCCCCAAGCGAACAAAGTCATGATTCAGATACACGCGGTCATGAGCGAATGGGAGCGCGACCAGATTTCATCGAGAACGAAAGCGGCACTGGCCGCAGCCAAGGCCCGTGGCGTCGTTTTAGGGGCAACAGCAAGGGCGAACCTCAAGCGAAATCATGAAGAGCGCCAGCAAGCGGCAAATGCGTTTGCCGGGCATCTATCTGGAGTGGTGCGAGGGTTCGTTGCTTGCGGGCTGACACAGCGACAGATGGTCAGCGAGTTGAATCAACTGGGGATCACGGCAGCCAGAGGTGGCACGTGGTCATTGGCGCAAGTTCAGCGGTTGCTGAAACGGATCGAGAAAATTTGAGGCATAAAAAAACGGGGCCGAAGCCCCGTTTCTGTTCCAACTGGATTTAACCAGATTAGAAGGCGTGACGCAGACCCAGAGCGTAGGTGTTCTGATCAAGACCTTGAGCAGCAGCATTGCTCTGAACACGCTTAGCAGCAACGCCAGCGTAAGCAGTCGTACGCTTGGACAGCGAGTAGGTAGCAGCAACGGTAGCGGCAGAGACGTTGTCTTCAACAGCCGTGGACTTCACAGCGGTGTGACCGTATTCAGCGATGAGAGCAACCTTAGCACTGACCGGAACGGTAGCGGAAACCAGCCACAGACTATCAGAGCCGGTGACGCCATCCTGCTTCGCGCGCTGGTACTGAGCTTGCAGCTTGGCAACGCCGAAGTCGTAACCGGCGCGGAGACCCCATTCTTTGATGTTGTCTTGAGCCAGCGAGGCCGAGGTGGTCGGCGTGGTCACCTTGGTGTAGATCGCGCCAGCGGTGATCGGGCCATTGTCGTAGCTAGCAGATACCAGATCGCCGTGCCAATCGCTGTTACCAAGCGTGGTGGAAGCAGCAGTGCCAGCACCTTCGGTAACACGAGCGTGGTTGTAAGCAACGGTCACACCACCGAAGGACGGCGAGATGTAGGCAACAGCGTTAGACTGACGGCCGCCGGTCAAAGCGGAGATCAGGTGGGTAGCGGCATTGCCTTGAAGGCCACCAGTACCACCAACGGCGCTGTTCATGTGAGCAACGCCCAGACCGGTAGAGCCACCAAGAGCAGAACCGGCGATCGTGAAGTCAAGACCGGTGGTCTGCAGGTGACCAGCGACAGCCGTACCAAAACCGCCGGTCAGACCAACCATTTGCTGACGAGCAACAGCAGAAGAGGTGGTGCTGTAGCCAACCGGATTGGAACCGTCGATGCCCAGACCGTATTCCAGAACGAACAGAGCCTTCAGGCCGTTACCCAGATCTTCAACGCCCTTGAAACCGATGCGCGAGGTCGAGAGGGTGCCGGAATTGACGCCGTATTGGGTTTGACGACCAGCGTTACCCAGGTAAGACGTGCCGGAAACGGATGCATCAGCAATACCGTAGATGGTGACGTTGGTTTGTGCGAAAGCGGCGGTAGAGGCCAGAGCGGCAACAGCCAGAGCAATAATCTTCTTTTGCATCAGAAAATCTCCTTAGTGGTTAGTTTTTAATCCGGCAGTCAAGCCGAACTAAGCTTTACCTCTCGGATCGAGAAGTTGGCAATGATTGTGGCAAAGAGGGCTATCCCCTAGCAACCAGCGATTGGCATGTTGCACCGTTTATCCGCAACTATGTTGTTTTGACGCAACAACCAAGTCCTCCGCAAGTGGCCCCGCCGAAACTCAGCGCCCTTGGGGTAGAAGCCAGGCCAGACCGACACGGGCAATATGATCAATCAATGCCGGATTGTCGATTTCGTGACGCAGAAGCACATCAATCTTCCAGGGTAGCAACAGGTCATCCAGCCGATTTTCCAGTTCCAGGCGACGTCTCATGCCGAGTTCAGGGGCATCCAGGCACAAATCGATATCAGACCCCGGACGGTAGTTTCCCTTGGCGCGCGAACCAAAGACGGTGACATTTATCACCTCCGGGTAGTCGCTCAGAACAGCAACGATCTGTTCCCGCGCCCTCATGGGCAGGCCGAAAGCGTCGCTATGCCCACTTTCCAGCATTACTGCCCGCCGATTTGCTGCATGCGTCGCTCAAACTTGACGAGCAGGGCGTGGTATTGCCCGATGACGGCCCCGACGATGGCTTCGGCTATGGCCTGATTGTAGGTATGCGATGACTGATTGCGGCTCTTGATCATCGCCATCCAGCCATCGCCGTCCTCAACCAGACCTTTGGCGTAGGCTTCACGGGTCGCATCACGGGAGCCGGCAATGGCGGCATTGCCTTGCCAATGGAAAAAGTCTTTCATGACGTTCCAGGCGAGTTCATGAGTGAACTCGAAGGCCTGGATCACGCCTTGCTGCTCTAGAGGACTCAGGGCGCGCTGAGCAGCGAGTTCCACGGCGTCCGACAAGCGCTGCAATGCTTGCGAATAATTGCTGAGACGTTGCAACCAGCGCACATCCTGCTCGGACGAAGATACGGCAAACAACCTCGCTAGCTCCACACCCGGCTCCGGCGCGCGCATGAACGCTTCCCCGACGAGGAAGGCGCCAACCCTATTTTGGCGCATCAGGGCAACGTCTTGCGGGGTGACGATGCCGCTTTCGGTGACGACGATCTTGTCGGCGGGAATGCGCGCCAGCAGACCGAGCGTGGTGTCGAGCGTAACGTCAAATGTGCGAAGGTTGCGGTTGTTGATGCCGAGCAGCGGGGTTTTGAGGTGCAGGGCGGCATCGAGTTCCTCACCGTTGTGCACCTCAACCAGCACGGCCATGCCGTAGGCAAAGGCTTGCGCTTCAAGCGCCTGCATTTGTTGCAGGGTCAGCGCGGCGGCGATGAGCAGGATGGCATCGGCCCCCATCGCACGGGCTTCAGCCACCTGGTAGGCGTCGACCATGAAGTCCTTGCGCAGCACAGGCAGGGTGCAGGCGGCACGGGCAGCCTTGAGATATTCGGGGCAGCCCTGGAAGTACTCGCGGTCGGTCAGCACCGACAGACAGGCAGCGCCGTATTGCTCATAGCTGCGCGCGATGTCGGCCGGTTGAAAGTCGGGCCGGATGACGCCCTTGGAGGGGCTGGCCTTTTTGATTTCGGCAATGATGCCGGCTTTGCCTTGGGCGATCTTGGCACGGATGGCGCCAACGAAGTCACGCGGAGCCGGCTGCGCGGCAGCCTCCGCCTCGACCACGGCAAGCGGTTTGACGGCCAGCGCAGCAGCGATTTCTTGGTGCTTGGTGGCGATGATTTTGTTGAGGATGTCGCTCATGATTGGTAGTGGTAGCGGCACTGGACTATTACGAGGCAACCATCATCGATGGTGTAGACAAGGCGATGTTCCTCATCAATGCGTCGCGACCAGAAACCGGAAAAGTTATGTCGCAAAGGCTCGGGCTTGCCGATGCCTTCAAAGGGAGACCGCTGGATATCCTTGATCAGCGTATGGATTCGCTTGGTCGTTGCCTTGTCGGCCTGTTGCCAGAACAGGTAATCCGCCCAGGCAAGATCAGCGAATTTAATCGGCATCGAGCGGGAGGGTTTTGGTGCTTCCACCACCTGAGCGCACCTCTGCAATGGCATCGATCAAACGCTGGGCATTGGCCGGGCTGCGCAGCAGATAGGCCGTTTCCTCGAGGGCGTTGAAATCGTCAAGCGACATCATGACCACCGGCTTGCCTTGCTGACGGGTAATCAGCAGCGGCGCGCGGTCATCATTGACGCGGTCCATCACATTGGCGAAATTCTGGCGGGTGTAGCTGTAAGTCATTGTATCCACGGGGTACTCCTTGTACAAAAATAAGTACAATTGAACTTTAGCACCATGTCAGGCATTCGCCAATTTTTGTGTGCATTCGACAAACTGAGCCAGCTTGGCACGGGCCGCACCGGAGGCAATGGCCTCCCGCGCCTTGGCGATGCCGGCGCCAATGCTGTCGGCGACATTGGCGACATAAAGGGCTGCACCAGCGTTCAGACAGACAATTTCACGCGCCGCCCCCGGCTTGTTGTCGAGCGCACCGAGCATCATCGCCTTCGACTCCTCGGCACTGGCAACGCTCAGGTTGCGCAGGGACATCATCTGCAGACCGAAATCTTCGGGGTGTACTTCATATTCGGAGACTTCGCCATTTTTCAACTCACCGACCAGAGTGGCGGCACCGAGAGAAATTTCGTCGAGATTGTCGCGACCATGCACAACCAGGACACGCTCGGCCCCCAGACGCTGCATGACGCGCACCTGAATACCGACCAGATCGGGGTGAAAGACGCCCATCAGGGTATTAGGTGCCGCCGCCGGGTTGGTCAGCGGGCCGAGGATGTTGAACAGGGTGCGGATACCCATTTCACGGCGCACCGGAGCAACGTGCTTCATCGCGCTATGGTGGTTCGGCGCAAACATGAAACCGATGCCGCAGGCCTCGATACAGGTGGCAACCCGCTCGGGCGACAGCATGATATTGGCGCCCAGCGCCTCCAGCACGTCGGCACTGCCCGAACTGGACGACACGCTGCGCCCGCCGTGCTTGGCCACCTTGGCCCCTGCCGCCGCAGCGGCAAAGATCGAGGTGGTCGAAATATTGAAGCTATGGGCCGAGTCGCCACCAGTGCCGACGATGTCGACAAAGCGGTTGTCGTAGGGGACCTTGACTGGCGTCGCCAGCTCGCGCATGACGCTGGCGGCGGCCGCTATTTCGCCCACAGTTTCCTTCTTGACGCGCAGCCCGGCGATGATAGCGGCGATCATGACCGGCGAGACTTCGCCGCCCATGATCTGGCGCATCAGGGAGACCATTTCGTCATGAAAAATTTCGCGGTGTTCGATGACACGCTGGAGAGCAGCTTGCGGGGTCATTGCTTGAATTCGTCCAGGAAGTTCTTGAGAAGATCGTGACCGCGTTCGGTCAGGATGGATTCGGGATGGAACTGCACGCCTTCGACGGCCAGCGTCTTGTGGCGCACACCCATGATTTCGCCATCGTCAGTCCAGGCGGTGACATCAAGGCAATCGGGCAGCGAGGCACGCTCGATGGCCAGCGAGTGATAGCGGGTGCAGGTCAGCGGATTGGGCAGCCCCTTGAAGACGCCAACATCCTTGTGGTGCACTGGCGAAACCTTGCCGTGCATGAGCTGCTTGGCGTGGACAATCTTGCCGCCGAATGCTTCGCCGATGGCCTGATGGCCGAGACAGACGCCGAGCAGGGGTATCTTGCCGGCAAACTCACGGATCGCCGCCAGCGAAATACCAGCCTGAGCCGGCGCGCAGGGGCCGGGCGAGATGACCAGATACTCGGGCTTAAGGCGGGCTATTTCATCAAGCGTGATGGCGTCATTGCGAAAAACCTGTACGTCCTGCCCCAACTCGCCGAAGTACTGGACGATGTTGTAGGTAAAGCTATCGTAATTGTCGATCATTAGCAGCATAAATTCTTCTTCCCCACCGCGGTCAAGCCACGGTTCGCTCGGTTCGTGCACGAAACGGCCATTGTCTCGCAGATTCTTCGCTCGATAAACCCTTAGCTCATTGAGAAGGCAGAAAAGCTTTGTCGCGAAAAGCGCTTCGGCCCATAATATTCCAATGGTATATTTTGTAGTAGCGCATTCGGCCAGAGGGACCAAGGCGCCAAAACGATTTGCGCAAAACAGGGTTTGTATATACAATGAAAATCGATATTTCTGATCGTGTTCTGGAAAAACTGAACACCAAACACGGCGGCGTAACCCTTGACGAGTTACGCCAATGTTTTGCCAACCGAAACGGTGAGTATGCAATCGATGACCGGGAAGATCATTTGACCAACCCGCTGACGCGCTGGTTTATTGCCGAAACGAATTTCGGTCGAAAACTAAAGATATGTTTCATCCCCTTCCCTGATCGGGTTGAACTGAAAACTGCGTACGAACCCAGCGCTGGAGAAATCGCACTTTATGGAAAATACGACAATGACCAATAAAATTCCCGGCACGCCCGAAGCTTGGGAAAATGGCCCGCTGGGGAAAGATGCGGCCTACGCCGAAAAACACCTGGAGACCGAGGCTGAACAAAGCGTGATCGATGAAGCCTTTGGTTTGAAGGCGATTTCCATCCGTCTGGAAACCGAATTGATCGCCTCGTACAAGGCAGTGGCCAAGCATTACGGCATGGGATACCAACCGCTCATGCGACAGGCCCTACACCGCTTTATCGACAGCGAACTGAAAAAAATCGCTCTCGATGCCATGCAAAAGGATGCGCCATCCCGGGAAATCGAGTTCCCGAGCCTATCCAAGGCTGCTTGAGACAAGCCACCTTCGGGTGGCTTTTTGTTGCAGGCTGTTGATTCATTGCTTATTTCACCAGCACTGACGTCTATATTAAAGACCCGCCACGCCGCCCTCGGGGTGCTTTTGGATTAAAATGCGCGCTTTCCCGCCGGATTCACCCATGAGCGCCGAACTTACGATTGCCCCGCACAGCCTGTCCATCGTCGTCCCGTTTTATAACGAGGAAGACAACATCGCCCCCCTGGTCAAGCGCGTGCATGAGGCGCTGGTTGGTTACGACCATCCATGGGAACTGGTACTGGTTGATGACGGCAGTAGCGACGCCACCGTTGATCGCGCCGTCCAGTGTTCGCGTGAATATGGGCCGCACGTCCGCGTCGTCGAATTGACCCGCAACTTCAAGCAGACGGCAGCCATGCAGGCCGGCATCGACGCCGCGCGCGGCGACGTGATCGTCACCATGGACGGCGACTTGCAGAACGACCCGGTGGACATTCCGCGCATGGTGGCCCGCCTGATCAACGAAGATCTTGATCTGGTTGCCGGCTGGCGGCAGAACCGCCAGGATGGGCTGATCCTGCGCAAGATTCCATCGAAAATCGCCAACAAGCTGATTGCCCGGATGACCGGCGTTCACCTGCGCGACTACGGCTGCAGCCTCAAGGCTTTCCGCGGCAGCGTCATCAAGAGTGTGCGCCTGTACGGCGAAATGCACCGCTTTATCCCCGCCTGGCTTGCCACGGTAACGACGCCGCGCCGCATCGCCCAGGAGCCGACGACGCACCATGCACGCACGGCCGGGGTGTCGAAATACGGCATTTCGCGTACTTTCCGGGTCATTCTCGATTTGATCGCCGTCTATTTCTTCATGCGCTTCCGCGCCCGCCCCGGCCATTTCTTCGGCGGCATCGGCCTTGGCCTGACAGCACTTTCCGGCCTGATCATGACCTGGCTGGCCTGGGTCAAATTCGGCCTCGGCGAGAACATCGGCGGTCGCCCGCTGCTCATCGTCGGTATCGGTACCCTGATTGCCGGCATTCACTTCATCACGACCGGCGTACTGTCCGAACTGCTAGCCCGCATCTACTTCGAGTCGGGCACCATCCGCTCCTACTCGGCCCGCCCCGAGCGCGCACTGGCGGCTGATGAAGGCTGGCATAAATCGGCGTGAACCTCGCGGAGGCTAACCGCAACAGCCATGTCAAATGGCTGTTTGCCCTGACCGCCGCGCTGCTGGCCTGGCGCTTCTGGCTTCTGCCCAATCTGGGCATCACGCTCTACGTCGATGAAGCGCAATACTGGACCTGGGCGCAGCATCTCGACTGGGGCTATTTCTCCAAACCGCCCGGCGTTGCGGCGCTGATCTGGCTGTCCACGGCGCTGTTTGGCGACGGCATGATCGGCGTCAAGGCGCTGTCCATGCTCTGCTACCCGCTGGCGGCTGCCGCTTGCTGGGCTATCGCCTGCCGCCTCTACGACAAACGCGTGGCCTTCTGGTCGGCCGTGGCCGTTCTCACCCTGCCGATTTTTTCCTGGCTCGGCCTGTTCGTCTCCACCGATGCGCTGCTCACGCTGCTCTGGGCGCTCGCCCTATGGGCTTTCCTGCGTGCGCTGGATTCCGACAAGTGGGCCGACTGGCTGCTGCTCGGGCTGATCTGCGGCCTGGGCCTGCTCTCCAAATACACCATGGCGGCCTGCCTCGGCGCCGCTTTCCTTTATTTGCTGGCCTTCCACCGGCCGCGCCTGGCCTCGGCCAAGCCCTGGCTGACAGCGGCTCTGGCCCTGCTCATGCTGTCGCCCAATATCGTCTGGAACATCAATCACGATTTCCCGACCCTAAAACACACTGCCGACATCACGCTGAACCGGCAATCCGGCGGTGGCCTGGCCTCTCTGGGCGAATTCTGGGCAGCACAGTGGATCGCCTTCGGCCCTGTCCTCGGCAGCATTTTCCTGCTCCTCTTGCTGCGCGTCCGCGAAAGCTGGAACGACGAACGGACACGCCTCCTGCTCTGGTTCGCCCTGCCGCTGTGGGCCGTCGTCTCAATGCAGGCCCTGAAGAGCAGCGCCAATGCCAACTGGGCGGCCCCCGCCTTTGCCCCGGCCGTGATTGCAGCCGTCGCCTGGCTGCTCCAGCGCGAAAAGAAAAAGCTCCTGATCGCCGGCCTCGCCCTCAACCTGCTGCTCGTCGGCCTGCTCTATCACTGGCCGCAAATACTCGCTGCCAGCAGCCCCGACAACCAGGCCAAACTCAGCCCCTACAAGCGCGCCATGGGCTGGGATGAACTTGGCCGCCAGCTTAAGCCCATTGTGCAGGCCCACCCCGACGCCATCCTCATCGCCGACAACCGTACCTTGCTCGCCCACATGCTCTACGAGCTGCGCGATGTGCGACCGCTGGCCGCCAGTTGGAACCCATCCGGCGTCGTCAGCGACCATTACAAGCTGACCACCGACCTCCGCCCCCATGTCGGCAAGGATGTGATCCTGATCACCGACACCACACCGGGCACCGATTTCGCCCCGCGCTTCGCCGGCATGGAGCAACTGGCCAGACTCAAGGTGCCACTCGACGCGCAAACCAGCCGAAACATGGATGTTTACCTGCTGCATGCCTTCAAGGGTTATTGAGCTCCGCATTGCCGGCGTCGTGTTTGCGCTGCTCGCGGTGCTCTTTGTTGCATTCCCGGAGATCGACCTGGCGACCAGCGGCCATTTTTATAAAGACGGCCGCTGGGCCTTTTCCGATGGCAACTGGCCCCTGTTCGAACTTCTCTACCGTGGCACACCGCGCGCCGGACAGGTCTTGCTGATCATTCTCACGGGCGGACTGCTGCTCGGCACATTCAAACGTCTGCCCTGGCTGCAGGCGCGGCGGACGACCTTGGGCTTCCTGCTGGCCGCAGCGCTGCTCGGGCCAGTACTGCTCGTCGATGCCACGCTCAAGGATGGCTGGCACCGCGCCCGCCCGACGACCGTGACGGAATTCGGTGGGCCGCTCAAATTCACCCCGGCTTTCATGCTGAGCGACCAGTGCGTCAAGAATTGTTCCTTCGTCAGTGGCCACGTCGCCACCGCCGCCTTCGTCATGGCCTTCGGCTGGCTGGCCACCCCGGCTGTGCGCCGACGCTGGCTGTTGACCAGCCTGGCCACTGCCAGCCTGCTCGCCTTGGTACGCCTGACGGCTGGAGGACATTTCCTGTCCGACACCCTCTTTGCGTGGTTCGCGACCTATTTCAGCCTGTGGCTGACGGAGTGGATTTTCCGGCGCCTGAAATGGCTGCCGCCCGTTACTGACTAAGTATCGTCATTGCTGACACAAAAAACCGCCGAAATTGGCGGTTTTTTGTGTCCAGGCAGGCAAGGATATCAATCGACTCGCGTATCCAGCCCCTGCTCGGCCAGTTCGGCGGCGCGCAGCACGGCGCGGGCCTTGTTGCGGGTTTCTTCCCATTCCGAGTGCGGATCGGAGTCGGCGACGATGCCGGCACCGGCCTGGACGTACAGCTGCTTGTTTTTGACGACGGCCGTGCGGATGGCGATGGCGATATCCATGTCGCCATGGAAACCGAGGTAGCCGACGGCGCCGGCGTAGATGCCACGCTTGACCGGCTCCAGTTCATCGATGATTTCCATGGCCCGAACCTTGGGGGCACCGGAAACAGTACCGGCGGGAAAAGTTGCTTTCAGCACGTCGAGCGCATCGAGCCCCGGTTGCAGGCGGCCTTCAACATTGGAGACGATGTGCATGACGTGCGAGTAACGCTCGACGATCATGTTTTCGGTGAGTTTGACACTGCCGACCTTGGCGACGCGGCCACAGTCGTTGCGGCCGAGGTCGAGCAACTGGGTGTGCTCGGCGCGCTCCTTTTCATCGGCAAGCAGTTCGCTGGCCAGGGCGGCATCCTCTTCCGGAGAAGCACCGCGTTTGCGGGTGCCGGCGATTGGGCGGACGGTGACGCGGTCGCCTTCGAGACGGACGAGAATTTCCGGCGAGGCGCCGACGACATGAAAATCCTCGAAATCGAAGTAGAACATGTAGGGCGACGGATTGAGGCTCCGCAGGGTGCGATAGAGCGCCAGCGGGGTGGCCCCAAAGGGCTTGGTCATGCGCTGCGAGAGGACGACCTGCATGACGTCGCCTTCGGTGATGTAGTCCTTGGCCTTGAGTACAGCCTTCTTGAAAGCAGCCTCACCAAACACCGAAACGGCCGGCTCGGAGTGGACCGGCTTTTCGCTCGGGATGACCACCGGCGTGCGTAGTTTGGCGAGAAGCTCCATGAGCCGCGCCCGCGCTTTCTGATATGCGCCGGGGAAGCTCGGCTCGGCGAAGACGACCAGGGTGAGCTTGCCGGAGAGGTTGTCGACGACGGCGATTTCTTCGGAGAGGAGCAGGCCGATATCCGGCGTACCGATGTCGTCCGGCTTGTGGGTGCGCGTCAGCTTGGTTTCGACGTAACGGATGGTGTCGTAGCCGAAGCAGCCGACCAGTCCACCGCAGAAGCGCGGCAGGCCAGCCTGGGGTGCGGCACGGAAACGCTGCATGAACTTGCCGATGAAATCGAGCGGATTGGTATCGTCCTCGCGCTCGGCGACACGGTTGCCGGTGAGAACCAGAACCTGATGGCCATTGACGACAATACGCGTCTGGGCGGCGAGGCCGATAATCGAGTAGCGGCCGAAACGCTCACCGCCCTGCACGGATTCAAGCAGGTAGGTGTAGGGCGCGTTGGCCAGCTTGAGGTAGATCGACAGCGGCGTGTCGAGATCGGCAAACGTTTCCAGCGTAACAGGAATACGGTTGTAGCCTTGCGCGGCAAGGGCGTTGAATTCGGTTTCAGTCATGGGGAAGCCTCGAAAATGACAGGGTGTTGCGGTCTGGAGCGGAGCGCCGCATAGGCGCGCGAAAGGAGATCAGGGGCGCCAGCGACGCCAACCTTGCCATTCGTTCCAGATGCGCAGAGTCGTCATTTTTGTGGGAGGTCTTTAAAAGTAAGTGCTTGCCGGTAAGCGGCGAGCAGATCGGATACTAGCGCATCGCAATCGGCGCTGTCCACCGGCTCACCTTCGTTGTAACCGTAGGGTACGGCATAGGCCAGACAACCGGCAGCATGGGCGGCATGAATGTCGTGTCGGGAATCACCGATATGCAGATTGCGATCCGGTCGGACACCAAACAGCCGACAGGCATGGAGAACCGGCTCGGGATGCGGCTTCTTGTGGGCCGTGGTGTCGCCGGACACCACCACATCGAAATAATCAGCCAGCCCCATGCGTTCGAGCAGCACTCCCGTGAACATGCCCGGCTTGTTGGTGACCACGCCCATCTTGAGGCCGCTGGCTTGCCAGGCTTGCAAGCCGTCGATCACGCCCGGATAAATCCGGGTGAATTTCCCGTTAACCGCCGCATAGTGACGCTTGAAGGATTCGATCGCCGCGTGCCGTTGGTCATCGCTCGGCGGCTGCTCATGGGTCAGGCAGCGCTCAACCAGCACGGCCATGCCCTTGCCGACAAAACTGTGCACCTCGGCGAGCGACCGTGGCCGGGCGCCGACTTCGTCGAGCATCAGGCGGCAGGCCTCGGCCAGATCGGCAATGGTGTCGAGGAGGGTGCCATCGAGGTCGAAGGTGACGGACTGAAACTGCACTGGGTTTGCCCTCAGACCTTCGCCAATTCAGTGCGCAGTGCGCCAATGATAGTGTCGTAGCGATGCGGGTCGCTGTCCTTGCCGGCACCATAGACGGCCGAACCGGCGACGAAGGCGTCGACGCCGGCACGGGCGATGTCGGCGATATTGCCAACATTGACCCCGCCATCGATTTCAAGACGGATGCGCCGGCCGCTTTCCTTTTCGTAGGCATCGAGTTTGGCGCGTGCCTGGCGGGCCTTGGCCAGCGTGCCGGGGATGAACTTCTGACCGCCGAAGCCGGGATTGACGCTCATCAGCAAGATGACGTCGATCTTGTCGAGGACGTAGTCCATGTAATCGAGAGGTGTTGCCGGGTTGAAAACCAGGCCACCCAGACAACCGGCATCGCGGATCAGAGACAGGCTGCGGTCAACGTGGTCGGAGGCTTCCGGGTGGAAGGTGATGATATTGGCCCCGGCTTTGGCAAAATCGGGGATGATGCGATCTACCGGCTTGACCATCAGATGGACATCGATCGGCGCCGTGGTACACGGACGAATGGCCTCGCAGACGAGCGGACCGATGGTCAGGTTGGGAACGTAATGGTTGTCCATCACGTCAAAGTGAATCCAGTCGGCGCCGGAAGCGATGACGTTGGCCACCTCTTCGCCCAGCTTGGCGAAATTGGCGGACAGAATGCTCGGCGCGATGACGTAATCTTTGGCTGACATGATGTTTCCCTGAACAAGAACAGATAGACGAAATTATCCCATGCCCGACACCGACAAGTACCAAATCGACATTCAACCCATGCCGCAGTTCATCCCGGAGCAGTCTGACCCGGATAACAGCCGCTACATCTTTGCCTACACCATCACCATCAAAAATATCGGCAGCGTGCCGGCGCAACTGGTTTCGCGCCACTGGATCATCACCGACGGCAACAATGATGTGCAGGAAGTTCGCGGCCTCGGCGTCGTTGGCAAGCAGCCGTTGCTCCAGCCTGGCGAGAGTTTTCGCTATACCAGCGGCTCGTCACTGACCACGCCGATCGGCACGATGAAAGGCACTTACCAGATGGTGGCCGAGGATGGCACCCATTTTGACGCGGAGATCCCCGAATTCGTCCTGGCCAGCCCACGCGCCCTGCACTAAGGACTGCCGTGAATTGAGCGGAACCCGATAGAATATTTGCCTCTATAGCGCACTCATCTGGATATTTCCCCCATGTACAAGGATTACTTCCGGCTTGGCGAGATGCCATTCTCGATTGTGCCGGACCCGCGCTTCCTGTTCATGAGCAACCGCCACCGCGAAGCGCTGGCCCATCTGCTCTACGGCATCCAGGGAGAAGGCGGCATCGTGTTGCTCACCGGCGAGGTCGGTACCGGCAAGACCACCATCTGCCGGAGCATGCTCGAACAGTTGCCGGACAATATCGACATCGCGTTCATCCTCAATCCCCTGATGAGCGCCGAAGAGCTGCTGCAGACCATCTGCGAGGAGTATCACATCGCCGTCACGGCCGAGCGGCCCGGCATCAAGGCCTATGTAGACGCCATCCATCACTGGCTGCTTGAAGCCAATGCGCGGGACCGGCGAGCCATCCTGATCATCGACGAAGCGCAGAATCTCAACCCGCTGGTGCTTGAACAACTGCGCCTGCTGACCAATCTCGAAACCAATAGCCGCAAGTTGATGCAGATCATCCTGATCGGTCAGCCGGAACTGCAGGAGATGCTGTCCCGACCGGAAATGCGCCAGGTCGCCCAGCGGGTGATTGCCCGTTACCACCTGACCCAGCTCGCGCCGGAAGAGGTCCGCGCCTATGTCGGACATCGCCTGCGCGTTTCCGGCGCGGCTCAGGTCATTTTCCCCGATGCCCTGTGCAAGAAACTGCATCAAGCCACCGGCGGGGTACCACGCCTGATCAACCTGGTTTGTGACCGGGCGCTCCTCGGCACTTACGTTCAGGCCAGACAGCAGGTCAATGCCGCCACCCTGCGCCAGGCGATTCGCGAGGTAATCGCAGCGCATCAGCCATCCCGCCATCCCTGGCGGACGATAGTTGCCACCGTGCTGGTTATCGGGCTGGCCGGTATCGCTGCCACTACACCACCGGTCAACGAGGCGATCAGCGCCTGGCTGGCCCCGCCCCCCATCCCCGAGCCGGTTGCACCGCCGCCACCTCCGGCCGAGCCACCAAAGACGGAAGTCCCACCTCAGGCTACGGCGAGCAGTCTTGCGGCAAACCAGAGCAAGAGCGATGCCGGGCCACTGAAAAGCATCGACTGGCCGGAGCGGATGGCCCGGACGGAAAGTGAGCGGCTCGCCTTTCAGGCCCTCTTTGACCGCAATGGCATCAATGCCCTCGGCTCGCCTCGCGGCGGCAACTGCCGGCTGGCCGAAACCCAAGGCCTGCGGTGTTACGCAGCGCGGGGCGGCATCACCGATCTTCGCCTGCTCGACCACCCGGCACTGATCCGCCTGACCGACGCCAGTCGCCGGGACTATGCGGCAACGCTGGTGGCGCTCGAGCCGCACACCGCCACCCTGCTGATCGGTGGCGAAGAGCGCCGGGTCGCACTGGCCGACCTTGCCGACGCCTGGTCCGGCAATTTCATCGTGCTCTGGAAAGCGCCGGCCGGCTTCGGCGAACAACTGGCTCCGGGCCAGCATGGGCCGGCAATCCCTTGGCTGCGCCAGGTCATGAGCAAGGTCGACGGCATTGCCGACAATGGCTCCGATGTTTTCGACCCGGAGCTGGCCCGGCGCGTTCGTGCCTTTCAACTGGCCGAAGGCATCCGCCCCGATGGCTATGTCGGTCCGGTCACCGCCATCCGTATCAGCGCCCGCAGCACGCCGGCCGGGCCGCGCCTGATCAACCAGCGGGAGGGCTGAGCAATGTCCTACATTCTCGACGCCTTGCGCAAGTCCGAACAGGAGCGGCAACTCGCCGCCGGCCGCGGGACAGGCATGCTGTATCCGGCCACCGCCGAGACCAGCCCGGGCCTTGGTCGCAAGGTGATCCTGTTCGGCATTATTCTGCTGATCGTGACGATAGGCCTGAACTGGTGGTCGTGGTCACGCGTCACGACCCCGCCCAAGACGCCCCCGGCCAGCCCCCCGCCAGCGCTGGCGGCAACCCGGGCCGTTCCGCCAGTTGTTGCCCCAGCCACCCTTCCAACGCCACCGGCGCCAACCCAACCGGCCGTACAACCAGCTATCGCACCCAGCCCCTCGCCCGCCCCCAAGTCGGCGGTGGAAGCTGCTCCGCAACCCGTTTCAGCCCCCGAAAAGCCGGCCAGGACGATGCCGACTCCACCCCCTCCGGCCCAGGTTACGGCGCATGCGCCAAAGAGCGAGGCCACGGGCGAACCGCCGAAGTCATTGCCGGCGGTGAGTGTTTCCGGCTTTATCAAGGATGAAAGCGGCGTCAATCTGGCGATCATCAACGACAAGCTGGTGCGCGAAGGTGACGAGGTTCTCCCCGGCCTGCGCCTGGAGAGGATTGATGGCGAAAACGCTTACTTTAACTACAAGGGGCAACGCTTCCGCCGTTAGCGAAGCCAGCCCGATGCCTTTCATCGCTGCCGACAGGCGTGGTCCATGAGCCTGAAACATAGCTACACTTTGATCGCCCCGTTCTACGATGCGTTCATTGCCCGCGCCACCCACCAGGCGCGGGCAAACAGCCTGGCCGCCCTGCCCATCCGGCCGGGCCGCGTACTCCTCGCCGGCGTCGGCACCGGCCTCGACCTGCCGCACCTGCCGGCCCATCACCATTACGTCGGCCTCGATCTGACCCACGCCATGCTGCGCCGCACTCGGCCCCGGTCTGGCCATGTTGATTTCGTGCCGGTACAGGGCAACGCGCAAGGCCTGCCCTTTGCCGATGCTTCATTTGATTGTGCCGTGCTGCACCTGATTCTTGCCGTTGTCCCGGAACCAACCAAATGCCTGGCGGAAATCGCCCGAGTACTTAAACCGGGTGGCCAGGTACTGGTTTTTGACAAGTTCCTGCGTCGTGGGCAACCCGCCCGCCTGCGTCGATTGATCAATCCGCTGGTGCGCCGGGTGGCGACCCGACTCGATGTCGTTTTTGAAGACCTACTGGCGGCAGCGCCCGGCCTGAGGGTGGAAATCGATCAGCCGGCGCTGGCGGGTGGCTGGTTTCGACTGATCTGCCTGCGCAAATCCTGAAACTCAGCGTTCGTCGCGCCCGAGGCCATCCTCGATCCAGGCCAGCGTCAGCGTATAGGTAACGGCGAGAACGACCGGGCCGACGAAGATGCCAACCAGACCGAAGCTCAACATGCCGCCAATAACCCCGGCAAAGATCAGCAGCAAGGGCAGATCCGCCCCTCGCTTGATGAGCATCGGCCGCAAAAAACTGTCGAGGCTGCCGACGATCACGCTCCACACCAGCAGAACGGTCGCCCAGCCGGTATCCCCGGTCCAGAACATCCAGCCAACCGCTGGCAACAGTATCGGCATCGGCCCGATCTGGGCAATGCACAGAATCAGCATGACGGCCGACAACAGCGAAGCGAAGGGGACGCCGGCAGCCGCCAGCCCGAGACCGCCCAGGACCGTCTGAACGATGGCGGTGACGCCAACCCCGAGGGCCACACCACGAATCGCCTGAGCGGCCAGAACCACTGAATTCTCGCCTCGCTCACCGGCCAGCCGACGACCAAAACGGCGAGCCATGCGCGCCCCCGTTTCACCCCCGGCATAGAGGATGGCGGCAATTGTGACGACCAGCAGAAACTGGATGAGCATGCCACCGATACCCCCCACCTGAGAGAACACCCACTTACCCGCATCGGCGGCATAAGGCGTGACCTTTTTGAGCAATCCACCGGTTCCCGCGGCATCGAGCTGAGCCCAGGCAACAGCTACCTTATCGCCAATCAACGGGAGATTATTTACCCAGTCCGGTGGCGGCGGCAGGCCATCGGCGGCAAACGACTTGCCGACAGCGGTCAATTGTTCGGTATGCGAAAAAATGGTGTCGAATGCTACCCACAACGGCATTACCAGCAGAAGCAGGAGACCTAGCGACATGATGGCCACCGCCGGTGTACGCCGATTGCCGAGCCGTGTTTCGAGCGACCTGAATAGCGGCCAGGTAGCGACAACGATCATCACTGCCCATACGGTGGCCGCCAGAAAGGGGAGCAAAACCCAGACCGACAGGCCGATCAGCCCGAGAATGCAGAGTATGGCCAGCGTATTGCGGGCAAGATCGCGGCGGATTTCAGTCATGAGGCCGTAGGCAGCAAGGAAAATCAGGCAAATATAGCCCGGATTCGCGGATCTTTGGCTTTCGCGACCATATCATCGAGCGTCGTGCCATCCTTGAGGGTGACATTGCGATGAGCGCCGGCATTCAGCAACAACTGGCTAACCGCCAGATGGTTGTTGGCGACAGCTTTGAGCAGGGGGCTTGAGCCATCCTTGGCCAGGAGATTGGGATTGGCCTGAAATTCGAGGAGCAACCGGACCACCGCGACATGCCCGCGGGCTGCAGCCTGCAGCAAGGGGGTGATCCCGGCGTTGCTCGGGGTATTGGCTGGCAGGCCGCGTTGCAGCAGCAAGCGGACCAGTTCGAGATAGCCGCTGAAGGCCGCCCAGTGCAGGGAGCTATAGCCACCGCCATCCGTGGCGTAAATATCGGCGCCGCTCTCGAGCAACATGAGGGCCAGCTGTTCGCGGCCATAGAACGCGGCGATCATGAGCGGCGTCCAGTCGCGGGCATCACGCGTGTCGACATCAAAGCCGGCTCTGACAAAGCGCAGGCAGGCCTGGCGGTCACCTGCCTCGGCCGCCTTCGCAAAGCCGGCCCGGGTGAGGTCAAAGCCGATGTCATCAGCCCCGATCTGACTTTCGCTCTCCCAGTGATAGGTCCCCGACTTGGTCGTCTTGGCCGATTCAGCATCGGCAAAAACCAACGAGCCTATGCGGTCAAAAGCCATGCTCAAGGACATGATTTCAGCCGCGACGTCGGCTGGAAAACCTTGCCGGTTGGGGCGACTGGGAATCATCAGGTCACTGAAGTAATCGGCCACCGCATCGGCGTTGTGCCACAGCGACTCGATATGCTGGGCGATATGCGGGTAGCGCGCCACTAACTGGTGCGGATATTTTTCGCGGAATTCGCTATTGAGCAGGAAGGAGAGCGGAGCCTTGGATTCGGTCATGTCTTTCAATTTTCGCCATCGGTCGCAGCAAAGCCGGTCGTCCCGACCCTGTAGTGCCCGATGACCGTGTGCTAAATACGCCGAAGGTGGAAAGGTACAACTTCCCGGCGCTTAATACAAATGCGTACCGCGTTACGCCCGACAGAAAGGCCGCACAATGGCGCCGATCCGGGGCGATGCCGGCCGGGCCGGTAGTTCTCAGGAACGATAGTCGGCGTTGATCTTGACGTAGTCGTAGGAAAAATCGCAGGTATAAACATTGGCCAGGGCCATACCGCGCCCGAGGTCAACCCGCACGGTGATTTCCGCCTGGGCCATGACACGGGCCCCATCCTCTTCCCGATAGGCCGCCGCCCGACCGCCCTTTTCCGCGACGAGCACATCATCCAGCCAGACCTTGACGCCGTCCACATCAAGATCGCCAATACCGGCATAACCGACAGCCGCGAGAATTCTGCCAAGATTGGGATCCGACGCGAAAAAGGCGGTTTTGACCAGCGGTGAGTGACCAATGGCATAACCAACCTTGCGACACTCCTCGATATCCCTGCCGCCCTGCACGGCAACAGTAATAAATTTTGTGGCACCTTCGCCGTCACGAACAATGGCCTGGGCCAACTCGACTGAAACAGCAATGATGGCGGCCTTGATTTCGGCCCAGCCGGCATCGGTTTCTGCCGCAAAGCTGGCGCCCGACTGGCCGCTGGCAATCATCACATAGGAGTCATTGGTCGAGGTGTCGCCATCGACGGTGATGCAGTTGAACGAAGTATCAGCCGCCTCCTTCACCAGTTTGTCGAGCAAGGGCTGGGCAATACCGGCATCGGTGGCGAGAAAACCGAGCATGGTCGCCATATTCGGCTTGATCATGCCAGCCCCCTTGGAGACACCGGAAATGGTTACCGTCTTGCCGTTGACCGTCAGCCGTCGCGATGCCGCCTTGGCCACGGTATCGGTGGTCATGATGCCGTGCGCTGCCCCGTGCCAGTTATCGGCCTTGAGGTCGGCGAACACCGCCGGCAAGCCGGCCCTGATCCGCTCAACCGGCAACAACTCAAGAATGACGCCCGTCGAGAAGGGCAGGACCTGTCCGGCCGCAATCCCGAGCAATTGACCAACCGCTTCACAGGTTTCCTGTGCCGCCTGACGTCCTGGCTCACCGGTTCCGGCATTGGCAATACCGGTATTGACAATCAGCGCACGGATTTCCTGACCGCCGGCCAGATGCTTGCGGCAAATCTGTACCGGGGCGGCGCAGAAGCGGTTCTGGGTGAATACCCCGGCCACGGTACAACCGGCATCGAGTGCCACCAGGGTCAGGTCGCGCCGGTTTTTCTTGCGAATTTCGGCGGCGGCAACGCCGAGACGAACCCCGGCAACCGGGAAAAGTTGATCGGCGGCGGGGGTAGCGTAATTGACGGGCATTTTAGGATCGAGGATCGAGTTATCAGGATCGCGCGGCAGGCACTAGCAAAAATGGCTAGCGCCTATCAGCTGAGTTTTCCGTGGCAGTGCTTGTATTTTTTGCCCGAGCCACAGGGGCAGGGATCGTTACGCCCAACCTTCGGCCCGGCATCAATTGGCTGCTGCAGGGCCACCGATGCAGCCTCGGCATCACCGAGGGTTTCGTCGAATCCGGCATGCTCATACTGGACGTTCTGGACATCGGCATGCGGGGCAGTTTCTTCGATATCTTCCGGCGAACGGATCTGCACGGTGAAGACAATACGGGTCACTTCCTTGCGCACGAGGTCAAGCAGCCCCTCGAACAGCTCGAAGGCTTCGCGCTTGTACTCCTGCTTCGGGTTCTTCTGGGCGTAGCCACGCAAATGGATGCCCTGACGCAGATGATCGAGGGCTGCCAGATGCTCGCGCCAATGGCTGTCCAGGCTCTGCAACATGACATTGCGTTCGAACTGCTGGAAATTGGTCGCACCGACCAGTTCAACCTTGGCCAGATAGAGTTCGTCGGCCTCTTTCGTAATCCGTTCGAGAATTTCATCGTCGGAGAGGGTCGGCTCGTCCTTGAACCACTGGGCCACCGGTGCATTGATCAGCAACTCGGAAGACAAGGCTCGCTCCAGGCCGTCCATGTCCCACTGTTCCTCGACCGATTCGGCCGGAACGTAGATACGGAAGACATCGGCAATGACGCTCTGGCGCATGGCGGTGATGGTTTCCGAAATATCCTCGGTTTCTAGCAGTTCATTGCGCTGCTGGTAGATCACCTTGCGCTGATCGTTCGACACGTCATCGTATTCCAGCAATTGCTTGCGGATATCGAAGTTGCGGGCCTCGACCTTGCGCTGCGCCGACTCCAGCGAACGAGTGACGAGCGGATGCTCGATCGCCTCGCCTTCGGGCATTTTCAACTTGTCCATGATGGCGCGCAGACGCTCGCCGGCAAAAATGCGCAGGAGCGGGTCATCGAGCGACAGATAGAAGCGCGAGGAACCAGCGTCACCCTGACGACCGGCACGGCCACGCAGCTGATTGTCGATACGACGCGACTCGTGACGCTCGGAGCCGATGATATGCAGGCCACCGGAAGCCAGCACGGCATTATGCACTTCCTGCCATTCGGCCTTCATGGCGGCGGCCTTCTTGTCACGCTCGGCGGCCGACAGCGACTCGTCGTCACGAATGGCGGCCAGATGTTTCTCGATATTGCCCCCAAGCACGATGTCGGTACCGCGACCGGCCATGTTGGTGGCGATGGTCACCATCCCCGGCCGTCCGGCCTGGACGACGATTTCGGCTTCACGGGCGTGCTGTTTGGCGTTAAGCACCTGATGCGAAAGCTTTTCCTTGTCGAGCAGCCCGGACAGAAGTTCCGACGCTTCAATCGACGTGGTGCCGACCAGCACCGGCTGGCCACGCTGGGCACAATCCTTGATGTCGGCGATGATCGCCGCATGCTTCTCGTCGGCCGTCTTGAAGACCAGGTCGTTCATGTCCTTGCGGACCATCGGGCGATGGGTCGGGATGACGACTGTTTCCAGACCGTAGATCTGGTGAAATTCGTAGGCTTCGGTATCCGCCGTGCCGGTCATCCCGGACAGCTTGTTGTACATGCGGAAATAGTTCTGGAAGGTGATCGAGGCCAGGGTCTGGTTTTCGGCCTGAATCTGCACGCCTTCCTTGGCTTCCACCGCCTGGTGCAAGCCATCCGACCAGCGGCGGCCAGACATCAGGCGCCCGGTGAACTCGTCGACGATAACGACTTCGCCGTTCTGCACAACGTAATGCTGATCCTTATGGAACAGCGTCATGCCGCGCAGGGCGGCATTGAGGTGATGCATCAGGGTGATGTTGGCAGCGTCGTAAAGGCTGGTGCCTTCCTTGAGCAGGCCGGACTCGGCGAGCAGTTGCTCGGCGTGTTCGTAACCGGCTTCAGAGAGATGGACCTGATGGCCCTTCTCGTCCACCCAGTAATCGCCCTCATCGGCCTCCTCCATGGCGCGCGACAGATTAGGAACGATGTCCTTCATGCGCAAATAGAGGTCGGTATGGTCTTCAGCCTGGCCGGAAATGATCAGCGGCGTCCGCGCTTCGTCGATAAGGATGGAGTCCACCTCATCGACGATGGCGAAATTGAGGCTGCGCTGGACGCGCTCGCCGGCCGTATAGACCATGTTGTCGCGCAGGTAGTCGAAGCCGAATTCGTTGTTCGTACCGTAGGTGATGTCGGCCGCGTAAGCCGCCTGCTTGGCCTCGTGATCCATCTGCGACAGATTGACGCCGACGGTCAGACCGAGGAAACGATGCAACCGTCCCATCCAGTCCGAGTCGCGGGTGGCCAAGTAGTCGTTGACGGTGATGACATGAACACCCTGACCGGAAATGGCATTAAGGTAGGCGGGCAACGTGCCCACCAGGGTCTTGCCTTCGCCGGTACGCATTTCGGCGATCTTGCCGTTGTGCAGAACCATGCCGCCGATCATCTGGACGTCGAAGTGACGCATGCCCAAGGCCCGGACACCGGCTTCGCGAACTACCGCGAAAGCTTCGGGCAGGAGATCGTCGAGCGATTCACCATTGGCGTGACGCTGACGGAACTCGTCCGTCTTGCCGCGCAACGCGTCGTCGCTCAGGGCCTGCATGGCCGGCTCGAGCGCATTGATGCGCTTGACTGCCTGGGAATATTGTTTGATCAGCCGATCGTTGCGGCTGCCGAAAATCTTTTTGAGTAGGCCGGAAATCATCGCGTTCGAATGGTGGTTGCGCTTGCAGCAAAGGGGCGATTCTAACACGCCCCCATGACCCGATGATGACGACCTAAATCAAGGGATTCGCTGCCTAACGACGCTTGACCAGGGCAAACTCGTCGCCCTGCCTGAGGAAGTGAGCAGGATTCTGGGCCACCCCGAGCATGCGCACCTCAAAATGGAGATGCGACCCGGTGGACCGCCCGGTATTGCCGACCGCCCCGATCGGGGTACCCCGCTTGACCAGCGCGCCCGGCTGCACATCTATGCGTGACAGATGGGCATAGCGCGAAGTCAGCCCTTCGCCATGATCAACCTCAATCAGGTTGCCGTACTCCGGATGATAGGTGGCCGAGAGGACGACACCATCCGCGGCAACTACGACCGGCGTCCCCGGCTCGGCAGAAAAATCCAGCCCTTCGTGCATGGCGCGCAAACCGGCGATGGGATCACTGCGATAACCGAAGAGCGACCCCAGAGCCGCATCCTTGACCGGCAGAATGGTCGGCAACAAGCGATCCTTGACCCGCTTTTCGAGCAACTTGAACTCGAGAAAAGCGAGGTCGTCGCTGCGCTGCTCAACCATCCCGGCCAACCGGTCGATCTCGCGCTGCAATTCGGCCGCCGACATGGGCGCAGCAATGTACGGCCCACCCTGCCCCGGCCTTGGACCGGCCTCGACCGGCGGATGCTTGACGCCGACCAGGCCGGAAATGCGCTCACCCAGCGTATCAAGTTGCAAGACCTTGCCCTGCAACTCACCGAGTCGCGTCGCCATCAACTGGAGATTGTTGTCGAGGTGATCACGCGCCTTCTTGTCCTCCTGCTGCTGCAAGGAAAGCATCAACTCTTCGACGAGCGGCAGACGCAGGTGAACGGAAAGCCAGGAGAACAGTGCCGAGGTCGAAAAGACCAGCGCCAGAAGGACGAACACCGCCGCCACCAGATGCCGAGGCATAATGGTGATCGTACGAGCCGCCTTGAGATGGCGCGAAACCAGAATAATCTGCACGGACACTCCAATGTACAACGGGCCTGAACACTACCTCGACAAGGACGCCGCCGCTGGCCGGGTAATGGCCCACGCACGACTGCTGCTCAAGCTCTCGCGGCGTTTCGAGGCCGTCGCCCCGGCAGGACTGCGACACTCGGCACACGTTGCCAATTACAAGTTGGGAATCATCATTATCCACGCCGATAACGGCGCGGTCGCCGCCAAGATTCGCCAGTTAAGCCAGCGTCTGGGCAACGAATTATCTAAAGGAGGGGTGGAGTGTAGCGGCATCGAGGTAAAAGTACAACCCCGCCAAATCCCTTGCCAATCAACGACTTCAACTCAGAAACCCATCTCTGGCAAGGCGATTGGCATGCTGCGCTCGACCACCGAAAACCTGCCGGAAGGGCCGCTCAGGAAGGCGCTGGAGAATCTCGTGAAGCGCGCCGCTACAACGGAATAATCGCCAGACGCTCAATGAACATCAGGGCAAAAACGATCAGGGCGATGACGATACCAAACTTGAAAAGCCGCCCGCTCAGCGCAAGGTAATAGCGATTGCCAGTCAGGGTGTAGACGAGAAGCCCAGCCCCGATACCTACACCCAGAATGGCTGCCAGCAGGCGCAACAGCCACATGGCTATTCCGTGGACCGGGAACCCAAGCCACGAAGACCTGCCAGGGACAGCGCTTCAGCACTGCGGGGCGACATCGACAAAGGCACGGGGGGCTGAGTCAAGGAATCAGGCGGCTTGCACCAGCCAGCGGGTTACACCGCTCGGCGCATGCTCGGCCTGCTCGAAGGTGGCAATTTCCCAGCAGTCCTGCTGGGCCAGCAGGGCGCGAGCCAGCTGATTGTTCATGGCATGGCCGCCTTTATGGGACGAATAAGCCGCCAGCAAAGGGTGACCGAGCAGATAGAGATCGCCGATGGCGTCGAGAATCTTGTGTTTGACGAACTCGTCGCCGTAGCGCAGCCCATCCTGATTGAGGACACGGAACTCGTCGAGAACGATGGCGTTTTCCAGGCCACCCCCAAGGGCCAGCCCGTTTTCACGCAGATATTCGACTTCCTGCATGAAGCCAAAGGTGCGCGCCCGCGAAACTTCGCGGATATACGACTGCTCGGCGAAGTCGATTTCGGCCTTCTGGGCCGACTTGTCGATGGCCGGATGGTTGAAAACGATGGAGAAAGCCAGACGATAGCCGTCGTAAGGCTCAAAACGCGCCCACTTGTCGCCATCGTGCACTTCGATGGTCTTGGTGACGCGAATGAATTTCTTGGCAGCGTTCTGTTCCTCGATCCCCGCCGACTGAATGAGGAAAACGAACGGTGCAGCCGAACCGTCGAGGATGGGCACTTCCGGCGCATCCAGGTCAATCCATGCATTGTCGATGCCGAGACCGGCGAGGGCCGACATCAGGTGTTCGATGGTTCCGACCTTGACCCCGTCCTTTTCAAGACAGGAGCACATCCGCGTATCGCCGACCATGAAGGCCTGGGCGGGAATATCGAGCGGCTCGGGCAGATCGACGCGACGGAAGACGATACCGGTATCCGGAGCTGCCGGGCGCAGGGTCATGTTAACCTTGACACCGCCGTGCAGGCCGACGCCGGAGGCGCGAATGACAGTCTTCAACGTGCGTTGCTTGAGCATGCTAAGTGCTTGAATGATTGGGGAAGGTGACGGATTGTAACACAAGCCGTCACCACCCTTTTTCAGAGAGAGCTTTTGTTACATCAATCCGCCTGTTTGCGCAGGAAAGCCGGAATGTCGTAACGATCGACACCGCTGTTGGCCAGCGCCTCGACGGTCACGTTGCTACCCGAACGCTGACCGCGCCCGCGCAGAACGGCAGGGACATCAAGGTGCGAGTAATCCGGCGAGGAACCGAAGGCAACCGCGTCATTGGTGCCCGTAGCTTGAGCCTGGACGAGAACCGGCTGGGTGAATACTTCCGGCTTGCTGCGGGCAATAGCCGCGGCCTGACCGAGGCCGGTGGCGACAACGGTGACGCGCAGGGCGTCGCCCATCAGCTCGTCATAGACGGCACCAAAGATGATGTGTGCGTCTTCGGCTGCGAAGGCCTTGACGGTATTCATCACTTCATTGACTTCCTTCATCTTCAGGCCGCCCTTGGCTGCCGTGATATTGACCAGCACACCGCGCGCGCCGGACAGGTTGATGCCTTCGAGGAGCGGCGAAGCAACGGCCTGCTCGGCAGCGATGCGGGCGCGATCGACGCCGGCGGCAGCCGAGGAGCCCATCATGGCGCGGCCCATTTCGCCCATTACCGTGCGCACGTCTTCGAAGTCGACGTTAACGAGGCCCGGGTAGGTAATGATTTCGGCAATCCCACCGACGGCGTTCTTGAGCACGTCGTCCGCAGCGCGGAAGCAATCGTCGACATCGGCGTCGTCGCCCATGACTTCCATCAGCTTGTCATTGAGGATGACAATCAGCGAATCGACATGCTTGGAGAATTCGGCGATACCGGCTTCGGCCGACTTCATCCGCTTGTTGCCTTCAAAGCTGAACGGCTTGGTCACCACGCCGACGGTTAGGATGCCCATTTCGCGAGCGATCTCGGCGACCACCGGAGCGGCACCGGTGCCCGTGCCACCACCCATGCCAGCGGTGATGAAAGCCATGTGCGCACCTTCCAGCGAGGCGCGAATTTCTTCCCGATGGGCTTCGGCAGCGGCCTGACCGGCTTCCGGCTTGGCCCCGGCACCAAGGCCGGTCTTGCCCAGCGACAACTTGGCCGACGCGGCATTGCGGCTGAGCGCCTGGGCGTCGGTATTGGCGGCGATGAATTCGACGCCGCTGACGCCTTCGCGAATCATGTGTTCAATGGCATTGCCACCGGCACCGCCCACTCCGAACACCTTGATGATCGTACCGACGTCTTCGTCTTTCTCGATGATCTCAAACATGATTACCTCCTCTGAAAAAACTGTTCAACAACAAATCAAAAATTCTTGGCAAACCACGACTTCATGCCGTCAAAGACGTCCTTGAAGCCCTGCTTTTCCTGGATCTTCTGGCCGCGCTTGCGCTGGGCCTGCGCTTCGAGCAGCAGGCCGAAAGCCGTCGAAAAGCGCGGGCTTTGCACGACATCAGCAAGGCTGCCGCTGTATTTCGGGTTGCCGAGGCGAACCGGCATATGAAAGATTTCCTCACCCAGTTCAACCATGCCCGGCATGACGCTGGCGCCGCCGGTCAGCACGATGCCGGACGACAGCACTTCCTCGAAGCCGGCGCGGCGCAGTTCATTCTGGATCAGTTCGTAGAGCTCCTCGACGCGCGGCTGGATGACATCAGCCAGAGCGCGGCGGCTCAGCTTGCGGCTCGGGCGATCATCAACACCGGCCACTTCCATGTTTTCGGCCGCATCGGCCAGTTGCGACAGGGCACAACCGTACTTGCACTTGATATCTTCGGCCTCGCGCGTCGGCGTACGCAGCGCCATGGCGATATCGTTGGTGATCTGGTCGCCGGCGATGGGGATCACCGAGGTGTGTCGGATGGCCCCTTGCGTCCACACGGCGATGTCGGTAGTACCACCACCGATGTCGATGAGGCAGACACCGAGATCCTTTTCATCTTCGGAGAGCACGGCATAGCTGGAGGCCAGCGGCTGCAGGACGAGGTCATTGACCTCAAGGCCGCAGCGACGGACGCACTTGACGATGTTCTGGGCGGCCGAGACAGCGCCGGTCACGATATGGGTCTTCACTTCGAGGCGCATGCCGCTCATGCCGATCGGCTCGCGGATGCCGTCCTGGCCGTCGATGACAAATTCCTGGGTGAGAATGTGGAGAATTTCCTGATCGGCCGGGATGGGCATCGCCTTGGCCGTTTCGATGACGCGCTCGACGTCGGTTGGGGTCACTTCCTTGTCCTTGATCGCCACCATGCCGTTCGAGTTGAAGCTCTTGATGTGGCTGCCGGCAATCCCGGTATAGACATCCCTGACCTTGCAGTCGGCCATCAACTCGACTTCCTGCACCACCCGGCTGATGGTATGCACGGTATCTTCGATATTGACCACGACGCCCTTCTTGAGGCCGCGAGAGTCCTGCGACCCCATGCCGATAACGTTGAGCTTGCCTTCCTGGTTGATCTCGGCGACCAGCGCGACGATCTTCGACGTACCGATATCGAGACCGACGACCAGATCCTTGTTATCCCTGCTCATATGCTTACTTTCCCTTCCCTTCGCCCGCCATTCGCATGGCGAAACCATTCGGATACCGCAAATCCACGACCACCGGCCGGACCGCCCGCTTCGCGACCGTTTCCGGATAAATTTCCAAAAACCGCTGCAGGCGCACACCGACCGGTGCCTTGGTCTGTTCCCGCCCGATGTCCACCACCATGCCGTTCTGCAACTTGAGCTGCCAGGCCAGTCGCGGTGACAGGGTCAGCTGTACCGGCCGCTCTCCTACCTTGGCAAAGGACCCGACAAATTCGCTGTAATGCCGCAGCACATCCTGGGCCGTCCCCAAGGGGCCGAACAACTGCGGCAAATCGGCCGCCTCGGGTTCCGGCAGGCCGGCGGCAAAGACCTCGCCGTAGCTGTTCACCAGTTCGCCGCGCCCCTCGCCCCACCGCGCCACGGGCTTGTGCTCCTCGATCCTGATCTCCAGTTTGGCCGGCCAGATGCGCCGCACTTCCACCTTGCGTACCCAGGGCAACTTTTCCAGTGCGCCACGAACCATTTCCAGATTCAGGCTGAAGAAATTGCCTTTCAGCGACCCCGGCAAAACCTGCTCGACCTCGCCGCGCTTGGTGTGCGGCAGCGCCTCGGCAAAAACCACTTGCTTGACCGGCAGCGAAGGCACGCGCACCAGCCAGACCGCCGCTGCGGCCAGCAACGCAGCCGCAGCGACCAGCATGAGCAGGTCGGCGATGGCGTTCAGCAGGTGCGGTTTGTTCCACATTCATCGGCTCAGTCGTTAGTGGCGAGTTCAAGGACCCGGCGGACCAGCGTCGGGTAATCCATACCACTGACGCGGGCGGCCATTGGCACCAGCGAGTGGTCGGTCATGCCCGGTGCCGTATTCACTTCGAGGAAGTAATGCTTGCCGTCTTCGTCCATCAGGAAGTCAACCCGGCCCCAGCCGCGCCCGCCCAGAATACGGAAGGCCTCCAGGGCACCCTTGCGGATTTCCATTTCCTTGGCCTCCGGCAGCCCGCAGGGACAGCGATACTGGGTGTCGTCCCGGTTGTATTTGGCTTCGTAGTCGTACCATTCGGTGGCCGGTTCGATCTTGATGATCGGCAGCGCCTGATCACCGATGATGCCGACCGTGTATTCGCCACCCATGACCCCTTTTTCAGCGATCACCAGCGGGTCGTGACGCGCCGCCTCGACATAGGCCGCCTTGAGGCTGCCACGTTCCTTGACCTTGCTGACGCCAATCGACGAGCCTTCGCGAGCCGGCTTGACGAAGAGCGGCAGGCCAAGTTCTTCCTCGATGTCGGCAAAGTTCGAATCAGCGGTGAGCAGGGCATACTCGGGAATAGCCAGACCGGCCGCCTGCCACATCAGCTTGGTGCGGAACTTGTCCATGGCCAGTGCCGACGCAAGTACGCCGGAACCGGTATAGGGAATGCGCATGACTTCGAGTGCGCCTTGAATGGTGCCGTCTTCGCCATGCCGGCCATGCAGCGCGATGAAGGCGCGGTCATAGCCTTTGAGCGCATCGAGCGCCTGCGTTGCCGGGTCGAAGGCGTGGGCATCAATACCCTGCCCCTGCAGCGCGGCCAGCACTCGCGAACCGCTGTTGAGGGACACCTCGCGCTCGGCGGAGGTGCCACCGAAAAGGACTGCAACTTTACCGAACCCGCTCATTTGAACTCCACCACCTTGCCCGGCACGGCACCGATCGAGCCGGCGCCCATGCACAACACCACGTCGCCATCGCGGGCGACATCCATGATCGTTTGCGGCATGGCCGCGATATCTTCAACAAAGACCGGCTCGACCTTGCCGCCGACGCGCAGGGCGCGGGCCAGCGAGCGGCCATCGGCAGCGACGATGGGGGCTTCACCGGCAGCGTAGATTTCGGCCAGCAACAGGGCATCGACGGTCGACAGGACTTTGACGAAATCCTCAAAACAGTCGCGTGTCCGGGTATAGCGGTGCGGCTGGAAAGCCAGCACCAGGCGGCGACCGGGGAAGGCGCCACGGGCCGCAGCCAGCGTTGCGGCCATTTCGACCGGATGGTGGCCGTAGTCGTCGACCAGCGTGAAGCTGCCACCCGACGTGCCATCCTCATTGCGCAGGGCTACTTCGCCATAACGCTGGAAGCGGCGGCCGACGCCCTTGAACTCGGCCAGCGCCTTGACGATGGCAGCGTCGGCGACCTGCACTTCGGTCGCCACGGCGATAGCGGCCAGCGCGTTGAGCACATTGTGAAGACCCGGGGTATTGAGGGTGATGGCCAGACGCGAGGTCGTCCCATTGACCCGCACGCAATCGAAGCGCATCTGGCCGTCGGCGGCGACGATGTTTTCGGCGTAGAAATTGCAGTCTGAGGACAGGCCGTAGGTAATGATCTGCTTCGGCACCCGCGGCATGATGGCGCGGACATTGGCATCGTCACCGCAGAGCACGGCCACGCCATAGAAGGGCAGGCGATTGAGAAACTCGACGAAGGCGCTTTTCAGGCGCTCGAAATCGTGGCCGTAGGTTTCCATGTGGTCAGCGTCGATATTGGTGACCACCGAGATGACCGGCGACAGGAAGAGGAAGGAGGCATCCGACTCGTCGGCCTCGGCGACGAGAAAGTCGCCACTGCCGAGCCGGGCATTGGCACCGGCCGCATTGAGGCGACCGCCGATGACGAAGGTCGGGTCGACGCCACCTTCGGCCAGAATGCTGGCCACCAGACTGGTTGTCGTCGTCTTGCCGTGCGTGCCGGCGATGGCGATACCGTGCTTGAGGCGCATCAGTTCGGCCAACATCTGGGCGCGCGGCACGACGGGAATCTTTCGTTCGCGGGCGGCAATGACTTCCGGGTTATCGGCCTTGACTGCCGTTGATGTCACGACGGCATCAGCGCCGGCAATGTTTTCGGCGGCGTGGCCGATCATCACCTTGACGCCCTCGCCTTCGAGACGACGGGTAGTGGCGCTCGCCGCCAGGTCCGAGCCGGTGACCGCATAGTCAAGGTGGGCCAGCACTTCAGCAATGCCGCTCATGCCCGAACCGCCGACACCGACGAAATGGATGTGTTTGACCTTGTGTTTCATGTCGCGCTCTCTGCACAGATGTTCGCCACTTCTTCGGTGGCATCGGGCTTGGCCAGACTGCGGGCCTTTTCGGCCATTTCCTGCAACTGACCACGGGAGTAATTGCGGATCAGGGCAATCGATTCAGGCGTCAGTTCGCTTTGCGGCAGCAGGAAGGCACCGCCGACATTGACCAGGAAGCGTGCATTGCCGGTCTGGTGATCATCAACCGCGTGCGGGAAGGGAACCAGAATGCTCGCCACGCCAGCTGCCGCCAGTTCGGCCACAGTCAGGGCACCCGCCCGGCAGATGACCAGATCAGCCCATTCGTAGGCACCGGCCATGTCGTCAATGAAGGAAACGCAGTGGGCCTGAACGCCAACCGCTGCGTAATTGGCCTTGAGCGCCTCGATGTGCTTCTCGCCGGCCTGATGGACGATTTCCGGCTGGTCGCTGGCGCCGAGCAGGGAAAAGCCCTTGGGCACCATCTCGTTGAGCGCCTGGGCGCCAAGGCTGCCGCCGATGATGAGCACATGCAGAGGCCCGGTCCGCGCGGCAAAACGTTCGGCCGGAGGAGCCATGCGGGCAATCTCGGGACGCACCGGATTGCCGGCCCAAACACCCTTGCGCAGGACATCCGGAAAACCGGTGACGATGTGATCGGCGACACCGGCCAGCACCTTGTTGGCCAGCCCCGCCACCGAATTCTGCTCGTGCAGGATTAACGGCACACCCTTCAGCGCAGCCATCATGCCGCCCGGGAAGGTAATGTAGCCACCCATGCCGAGAACCACGTTAGGCTTGACCTGACGAATGGCCTTGAGGGCCTGCCAGAAACCGCGCAGAAGATTGAACGGCAACAGCAACTTGCGCAGAAGGCCCTTGCCGCGCAGGGCAGCAAACTTCAGATTGACCATCTCAAAACCGTGCTGCGGTACGAGGCGGGCTTCCATACCCTCCGGATTTCCCAGCCAGACGACGCGCCAGCCGGCGTCGTGCAGGGCATGCGCGACGGCGAGGGCCGGGAAGATGTGGCCGCCAGTGCCGCCAGCCATGACAAGGATGGTCTTGCTCATAATTTTCCACCTCTCATCAACTGCCTGTTCTCCCAGTCGACCCTGAGGAGAATGGCCAAAGCCACGCAGTTGGCGAGGACTCCTGAACCGCCAAAACTCATCAGCGGCAGGGTCAGACCCTTGGTCGGCAGGAGGCCCATGTTGACGCCCATGTTGATGAAGGACTGGACACCGAACCAGATGCCCATGCCCATGGCGACCAGCGCCGGGTAAAGACGATCAAGCTGGACACACTGGCGGCCGATGGCAAAGGCGCGCTGCACGAGCAGGGCGAACAGGGCAATGATGGCGACGACGCCGAAGAAGCCGAGTTCCTCGGCGATCACGGCGAGCAGGAAGTCGGTGTGGGCTTCCGGCAGGTAAAACAGCTTTTCGACGCTAGCGCCAAGGCCGACGCCAAACAATTCGCCACGACCGAAGGCAATCAGCGAATGCGACAACTGGTAGCCCCGCCCGTAAGCATCAGCCCACGGGTCCATGAAGCCGAAAACGCGGTCGCGCCGGTAGGGCGAGACAATGATCATGACGGCGAAGGCAATGAGCAGGCCGACGATAAGCAGGGCAAACAGCCGCGCCTTTAGACCACCGAGGAAAAGAATGCCCATGGCGATCGAAATGATGACGACGAAGGCCCCGAAGTCCGGCTCCTTGAGGAGCAGCATGCCGACCACCGCCATGGCGCCGAACATCGGCAGGAAGGCCTGTTTGAGGTCATGCATGACGTTGATCTTGCGCACCGTGTAGTCGGCAGCGTAGAGCACGGCGAACAGCTTCATCAGTTCTGACGGCTGGAGGTTGGCAAAGCCGAGCGACAGCCAGCGACGCGCCCCATTCACATCACGCCCGATACCGGGAATCAGCACCAGGGCGAGCAGGGCGACACCGATCATGAACAGGTAAGGTGCATTTTTCTGCCATAGCGACAGCGGCACCTGGAAAGTCACCGCTGCAGCAACCAGCCCGATGCACAGGAAGATGCCGTGGCGGACCAGGTAGTAGGCCGGCTGATGCCCGGTGAAGCGGCCACCTTCAGCGATGGCGATGGACGCCGAATAGACCATGACCAGCCCTGAAAACAGCAGGATCAGCACGCTCCACAGGAGGGCGTAGTCGATCTCGGCCACTTGCCGGCGCGGCGAATCGAGGACGCCGAGCATCATGATGACAGCCCCTGCACCGCGTCGATGAAAGCCTCGGCCCGGTGCGCGTAGTTGCGGTACATGTCGAGACTGGCGCAGGCCGGAGAGAGCAGGACACAATCACCCGCTTGTGCTTGAGCGGCAAGCCAGCGGACAGCTGCTTCCATGTCGCCAAGGATGCGCGTCGGCACACTACTGCCTTCGAGGGCCATGCCGATGGCGGCGGCATCACGGCCGATCAGCGCCACGGCCCGGCCGTGCTTTTCGAGTGCCGGCTTGAGTGGTGAAAAATCCTGCCCCTTGCCGTCGCCACCAAGCACGATGGCGACCGGACGACCCATGCCTTCGATCGCCGCCAGCGTCGCACCGACATTGGTACCCTTGGAGTCATCGACGTAGAGCACGCCATCAATGTCGGCCACGGTTTCGACGCGATGCGGCAGGCCGGAAAAAGACTTGAGCGGCACCACCAAACGGGATGCCTCGACGCCAATAGCTTCGCACAGGGCAAGGGCGGCCATCACGTTGGCGGCATTGTGCAGGCCCGACAGCTTGATCTGGTCCAGCCCGACAATGGGCTCCTTGCCGCGGCAGACACAACCGTTGGCCAGACCGTAATCGACGCCACGCGGTGCGGCATTGAGGCCGAAGGTGATCATCTGACGACCACAACGGCCATTAGCCATCGACCAGTCGTCGTCGCGATTAAGGATCATTGCCCCCTTGCCCTTGAAAACCCGCGACTTGGCGGCAGCGTAGTTGGCCAAACTGCCCTCGTAGCGATCGAGATGGTCTTCCGAGATATTGAGGACGGTGGCTGCGGCGGCATTCAGGTGATGTGTCGTCTCGAGCTGGAAGCTGGACAGCTCGACCACCCAGACCTGCGGCAATTGATCGGCATCCTGCGCATCCATCAGGGCATCGAGGGCGGACGGCGAGATGTTGCCGCAAGCAACCGCCGACACACCGGCACCGTTGAGCAGATGGGCAGTCAGGGCCGTCGTCGTGGTCTTGCCGTTGCTGCCGGTAATGGCGATGATCTTCGAGGCCGGCACCTGTTCCCGCACGCCGGCTGCGAACAGTTCAATTTCCGAAACCAGCTTGTCGGCATAGGCGGCGATCGCCGGCGTTGCCTTGGCCACGCCGGGCGACAGGGCGACCAGTTCGGCGCTGGCAAAGGGTTCATCGACGAAGGGTCCGGCAACCAGTTCAGCACCGGGCGCAACCTGCGCCAGGGCGGCAACATTGGGCGGGGTTTCGCGCGAATCGGCAACGCGGACCAGCGCGCCCTGGCGATGCAGCCACTTGGCCATCGCCAGTCCGGACTCACCGAGTCCGACTACCAGAACGCGTTTGCCCCGAAGTTCCATGTTCTAACGCAGCTTCAGCGAAGAAAGCCCGATAAGCACGAGCATGATGGTGATGATCCAGAAGCGGACGACGACCTGCGTCTCCTTCCAGCCGGTTTGTTCAAAGTGATGGTGCAGCGGTGCCATGCGCAGGATGCGACGGCCCTCGCCAAATTTTTTCTTGGTGTATTTGAAGTAGCTGACCTGCAGCATTACCGACAGGGTTTCGACAACGAAGACGCCACCCATGATGAGCAGTACGATTTCCTGCCGCAGGATCACTGCCACGGTGCCAAGTGCCGCGCCCAGCGACAGGGCACCGACGTCGCCCATGAAGACTTCTGCCGGATAAGCGTTGAACCACAGGAAGCCAAGGCCGGCCCCGGCTATCGCACCGAGCAGGATGCACAACTCGCCGGCACCCGGCACGTAAGGAATGAACAGATACTTGGCGAGTACGGCATGACCGGTGACGTAGGCGAAGATGGCAAAGGCCCCGGCGATCATGACGGTCGGCATGATCGCCAGACCATCCAGACCGTCAGTCAGGTTCACCGCATTGCTGGTACCGACGATGACGAAGTAGGTCAGCGTGATGAAACCGATGATTCCGAGCGGGTAGGCCACCGTCTTGAAGAAAGGCACGATCAGCTCGGTCTGCGCCCCGGACTTGGCCGAATAGGCAAGGAACAGCGCAGCACCTAGGCCGAGCACCGACTGCCAGAAATACTTCCAGCCGGCCGACAGGCCCTTCGGGTCACGATAGACCACCTTCTTCCAGTCGTCGTACCAGCCGACGATGCCGAAGCCGAGGGTGACAACGAGCACGGTCCACACGTACTTGTTGGTCAGGTCGCCCCAGAGCAGGGTCGTGATACCGATGGCGATCAGGATCAGCACGCCGCCCATGGTCGGCGTACCGGATTTGACAAGGTGGGTCTGCGGACCATCGGTGCGCACTGCCTGGCCGATTTTCTTGGCGGCCAGCCAGCGGATGACAGCCGGGCCGGCAGCGAAGGAAATGAGCAGCGCGGTCATCGTCGCCAGCACGGTACGCAGCGTGATGTAGTTGAAGACGTTAAAGAAGCGAACGTCCTGGGCGAGCCATTGGGCAAGTGCCAGCAGCATCAGTGTTTCTCCTCGGGGGTAGCGGGTACGGCCAAGGCATCGACCACGCGCTCCATTTTCATGAAGCGCGAGCCCTTGACCAGGACGGTGGTTTCCGGCCCCAGCTCCTTGTCGACCGCAGCAATTAGCTTTTCCACGTTGCAGTAATGTTTGGCGCCTTCGCCGAAATTGCGCACGGCCTGCTGGGCGGCATCACCGAGGGCGAACAGGCGGTCAACACCCTGACTCTTGGCGTAGCCGCCGATTTCGTCGTGATATTGGCCGCTGGCCTCACCGATTTCGCCCATGTCGCCGAGAACCAGCAACTTGCGGCCAATGGTCGCGGCCAACACGTCGATACCAGCGCGGACCGAATCCGGATTGGCGTTGTAGGTGTCATCGAGGATATCGGCCCCCTTGTGGCCATCCCGCCGTTGCAGGCGGCCCTTGACGCCTGCAAAGGCATCCAGGCCGGCGGCCACGGCGGCCATCGGCACACCGGCCGCCAGACAGGCGGCAGCTGCGGCAACGGCATTGCGAGCGTTGTGCCGACCGGGAATGCGCAGGATGATTGCCGCCTCACCTTGCGGGGCAACCAAAGCGATGCCGATTTCCAGTCCATGCTGATGGACGACACCGGCCACATCGGCCGCCTGGTCGATGCCGAAAGTGCTGACCCGATGCGACCCGGCCATACTGCACCAGAATGCCGCGTAGCCGTCATCAGCATTGATCACGGCGACGCCGTTCGCTTGCAGGCCGCCATAGATGCTGCCTTTTTCCCGAGCCACTTCATCGAGGTCGCCCATGCCTTCAAGGTGGGCGCGCTGAGCATTGGTCACCAGCGCCACGGTCGGGGCACCGATCCCCGCCAGGTAGGCAATTTCACCCGGATGGTTCATGCCCATCTCGATTACGGCGGCCCGATGCGAGGCGCGCAGTCCGAGCAGGGTGAGCGGCAGACCGATGTCGTTGTTGAGATTGCCCCGCGTCGACAACACGGCAGCGCCAAAGGCGGCCTTGAGAATCGAGGCGATCATTTCCTTGGTCGTCGTCTTGCCATTCGAACCGGTGACGGCAATGACCGGCAAGGAGAACTGGGCACGCCAGGCTGCCGCGAAGCGCCCAAGGGCGAGACGTGTGTCATCGACCAGCACGGCCGACACGCCGACCGGCAACTTGCTCTCGTCGGCGACCAGCAGGGCAACAGCCCCGGCCGCTACGGCCTGGGCAAGAAAGTCATGGGCATCGAAACGCTCGCCGCTCAAAGCAATGAACAACTGCCCCTCAGCGACCGTACGGGTATCGGTAGAAACACCGGTCACCATGACATCGTGGCCGATCAGGCGGCCTTGTGTCGCCTGGGCGACTTGTGACAGCAGCCACTTCATGCCGCGACCTCCTTGTTTTCCGGATTGCGCATAGCCAACGCTGCGCCGGCTTGCTCGACATCGGAGAAGTGATGACGAACACCAGCGACTTCCTGATAGGACTCATGGCCCTTACCGGCGAGCAGGACGACATCCGCCGCATCAGCTTCGCCGATGACACGGAGAATGGCGGCGGCCCGGTCAACCTCGACTTCGGCCTGGGACATACCGGCAACAATGGCGGCAATGATGGCCTGCGGGGCTTCGCTGCGCGGATTGTCACTGGTCACCAGCACACGGTCAGCCAGCCGCTCGGCCACTTCGCCCATTTGCGGACGCTTGCCCGGATCGCGGTCACCGCCGCAACCGAAGACGACACACAGGCGGCCGCCCCGCGAGTTGGCCACCCCACGCAACGCGCCCAGCGCATTCTCGAGGGCATCAGGGGTATGGGCATAATCCACGACGATCAGGGGCTCGCCCTGGCCACCGACGCGCTCCATGCGTCCCGGCGGCGGCATAAGCTCGGAGAGGCGACGCGCCACTTCGACCGCCTGCACGCCGGCATCGTGCAACACAGCAGCCACGGCCAGCAGATTGGAGATGTTGTAGCAACCGACCAGTCCGCTATCGACCACCGCCCGGCCATTCGGCACAACCAGGGTGAAGCGCTGACCAAACGGCGTATCGACCAGATTTTCGGCCCGTACCAGCGCGGGATAATCGCGCCGCTGCTCCCCAATGGCGTAGCCGAGAATACGCTGCGCCGTCGTTTCGCGTGACAGGATGCGACCGAGTTCGTCATCCAGATTAATGACGGCCGTGCGCAGACGCGGCCACAGGAAGAGCTTTTTCTTGGCCTCGGCGTAGGCTTCCATGGTGCCGTGATAGTCGAGGTGATCGCGCGTCATGTTGGTAAACACCGCGACATCGACTCGGGCACCGTTCATCCGCCCCTCCTCGATACCGATCGAACTGGCTTCGAGGGCACAGGCGGCAGCCCCCGCCGTGCGGAATTGCGCCAGATAGCGCATCAGCGTGGTGGCTTCGGGGGTTGTAAAGCCGGTTTCGGTGAGCCCATCCGGAAAACCTGCACCGAGCGTACCAATGATGGCACACGGTTTCGGATAGGCCTTGGCCAGACACTGGCTGATCGTCGTCTTGCCATTGGTGCCGGTGACAGCAATCAGTGACAAGCCTTCGCTAGGGTGGCCATAAACAGCATGCGCCAAGGGGCCGGCCAGCGGGCGAAGCGACTCCACCGACAGATTGGCGACCTGGAACGAGAAGTTGAAGTCGCCACCCGGTTGCCAAAGGACTGCTACCGCCCCGCGCGTCAGGGCATCGGCGATGTAACGACGGCCATCGGCCAGATCGCCGGGATAAGCCAGGAAGATATCGCCCGGCAGCACCTGACGACTATCGTCGGCAACGCCGGTTGGCACGACGCCCATCGCTTCAAGCTGGTCGAGAAGTTGACGCGGCGACATTACAGCTTGCCCTTTCCAGCTTCTGCTTCGGCCACCTGAATCGGCGCATCCGGGGGCACGCCGAGGGTACGCAGGGCACCGCCAACGATCTGCGAAAACGCCGGGCCGGCCACATCGCCACCATAGTGGGCGCCACCGGTCGGCTCGTCGATCATCACCGCGACAACCAGGCGGGGATCGCTGATCGGTGCGATACCCACAAAGGAAGCGACGTATTTGCGGGCATACACACCACCCTCGATCTTGTAGGCTGTCCCCGTCTTGCCGCCGACCCGATAACCGGCGACGCGCGCTTTGGGCGCGGTTCCTTCGGGCTGGACCGCCATTTCCAGCATGATGCGCAGCTCCTTCATGGTCTGCGGCGAGAAAACACGGACACCATGCGGTGGGGCGTCGTCGATCTTGGTCAGCGACAGCGGCATCAACTCGCCATCATGGGCGAACACGGTATAGGCCCGGGCCAGCTGGACAAGGCTAACGGCAATCCCGTGGCCATAGGACATCGTCGCCTGTTCGATCGGCTTCCAGTTCTTCCACGGGCGCAAGCGGCCATTGACCTCGCCGGGGAAGCCCAGGTTGGGAGCCTGCCCAAAACCGACGCTGTCGAACATTTCCCACATTTCCTTGGGCGGGAAGCCGAGGGCAATTTTGGTCGTGCCAACATTGGACGACTTCTGGATGACCTGAGCAACGGTCAGCGCGCCATGCGGGTGTGCATCTGAAATGGTGGCGCTGCCAATGGTAAGCCGGCCGGGCGCGCAGTTGATGATGGTATCGAAGCGCACCTTGCCTTTTTCAAGGGCCAGCGCGGCGGTAAACGGCTTCATCACCGACCCCGGCTCGAAAGTATCGGTGATGGCACGATTACGCAGTTGCGCTCCGGAGAGGTGCTCACGGTTATTCGGGTTGTAGGTCGGCCAATTGGCCAGCGCCAGGATTTCACCGGTGCGTGCATCGATCACGATGGCACCGCCAGCCTTGGCATTGTTGGCCTCGACCGCCGCCTTGAGCTGGCTGAAAGCGAGGTACTGAATTTTCGAGTCGAGGGCCAGGCGAACATCCTTGCCATCCTGGGGCGGCTTGGTGGCGCCGATGTCCTCGACGATGTTGCCGCGCCGGTCACGAATCACGGTGCGGCTTCCGGAACGCCCAAGGAGGCTGTTCTGGAAGGCCAGTTCGACACCTTCCAGCCCCTTGTCGTCGACTCCGGTAAAGCCCACGATATGGGCCGTCATGTCGCCAGTCGGGTAAAAGCGGCGATACTCTTTTTCCTGATGCACGCCGGGAAATTTCTGGGCCCCGATGCGATCAGCCGTCTCCGGGGAAACCTGACGCTTGACGAAGGTAAAGGTCTTTTCGGAAGCGAGCTTGCCATCCAGCTCACGGACATTCATGTCGAGCAACCCGGCCAACTGGCGCTTCTGTTCGCCCGTCATCGTCCGTGCATCGCCAGGAATGGCCCAGATGGTCTTCATCGGCGTTGACACGGCCAGCATGTCGCCGTTGCGATCGACAATTTTGCCGCGCGAAGCCGAGATCTCGATGTCGCGCAGATAACGTGAATCGCCTTTTTGCTGCAGGAAATCATTGTTGATAACTTGCAGATAGAAGCCGCGCGCCACCAATGCGAGAAAGGCTGCCATCAGGAGCAGCCCCACCGTGCGCGAACGCCAGCCTTGCAAGGCCAGTTGCAACACCGGGCTTTCCGTAAAGCGATGGCCCCGCTGCGGACGGCGACGAACGCCCATCAGCGCACTCCCTTCGACGCGACGGCGGAATTCGGCGTCACCATGCGCAGGCGCTCACGGGCAATTTTTTCGATACGAGGATGGTTCGCCCATGTCGACATTTCGAGCTGCAGTTGCCCGTATTCGACATCGAGCTGGCGAGCCCGCTCCTGCTCCGCCTCAAGTCCCTGGAAGAGCTTGCGGGCACGGTGCTGGGAGGTAACAACGCCGAGCGCGCAAAAGACGACAACAAGGAGAAGGATGACATTGAAGCGCAACATTACAGTTTCTCTGCGACCCGCATCACAGCACTACGCGCCCGCGGATTGGCGCCAATTTCCGCCACGGAGGGTTTCATCGGCTTGCCAAGCAGGCGCAGCTTCGGCTTCGGCAACTGATCAGCGCGCAAGGGCAAGCCCTTGGGCAGATCATCGGCCGTCGACTGGGCGCGCATGAAATTCTTGACGATGCGATCCTCCAGCGAGTGAAAGCAGATCACCACCAGCCGACCACCTGGCTTGAGCAAGCCAAGTGCCTGCGGCAGGGCTACCTCCAGCTGGCGGAGCTCTTGATTGATATGAATCCGTAGAGCTTGAAAGCTGCGCGTCGCCGGGTCCTGCCCTGGCTCACGGGTGCGCACGGTCTCGCGTACGAGGGCCGCGAACTGACCTGTTGTGACAATTGGTTGTTCGACCCGAGCAGCCACAACCTTCTTTGCAATCTGGAAAGCAAACCGTTCTTCGCCATAATTTCTAATGACCTCCGTTATGTCCCGTATTTCGGCCCGTGCCAGCCACTCGGCTGCCGTCTCGCCCTGCGTCGTATCCATACGCATGTCGAGCGGCGCGTCGTAGCGAAAGCTGAAGCCGCGCTCCCCATCGTCGATTTGCGGCGACGACACCCCTACATCAAACAAGATCCCATCCACATCGCTAACCCGCGCGTCGGCAGCCGCCTCACACAGCTCGCCGAAAGCACGATGGACCAGCAAAAACCGGGAATCAGAAATAGCCGCACCCGCCGCAATCGCTTGCGGGTCGCGATCAACCGCCACCAGGCGGCCACTTTCATTCAGCGCAGAAAGAATCCGGCGGCTATGGCCACCGCGCCCGAAGGTGGCATCGATATAAGTACCGCCGGCCTTGATCGCCAGCGCACTTACCGCCTCCTCGAGCAGCACCGTCACATGGGCGGCACCGCGGGTCACAGGACAATATCCCCGAAGCCCGGCGGCAAATCGCCGGACAGCGCCTCGGCAGCCAGATCGTTCTGCTGCCTCCAGCCAGCCTCACTCCAAATTTCGAAGTGCGAGCCCATACCGACCAGATAGACGGTCTTTTCGAACTTGGCGTAATCGCGCAACTCCGGGGCAATCAGGATACGACCCGCCGAATCCGGCTCCTCGGTGCGCGCATTACCAACCAGCACGCGTTTGATTGAAGCCGAACGAGGATCAAGGCTGGATGCCTTGAGAATCTGTTCGCGGATCGGCTGCCAGGCGGGCGACGGATAGAGCAGGAGGCAGCGATGCGGATGCGCGGTCAGCACCAGCGAGCCTTCACTGGCAGCGAGCAGGGCGTCACGGTGCCTTGCCGGTATGGCAAGCCGTCCCTTCGCATCCAGATTAAGTGCTGCTGCGCCTTCAAACATTTCCCGTCTCGCTCCTCGTTTTCCCACTTTTCTACACGTTTACCCACTTTAGAACAACGAATGCACTCAGTCAAGCGGGAAATCGGATTTTTTTCTTATGCAACAAGGACTTACAGATGTTTTCTGCGACGATTTTTGAGGAAAATTACCCTTAAAAATCAATGCGAGAACATCGACACTTAAAGTGACTTATCAGGAGTGGGAAAGCTTGGGATATTTGCTCGCAAGCCGACGCCGCATAAAAATCAGCAGGCAAGGAAGCTCAACTAACCAGCAGGCCATCGGCCCGCCGCGATCGAATCAAGCCGAAAAAACGGAAACCCTGTTCCTGCCGTCGTTCTTGGAACGATAAAGGGCCCGATCGGCGCACCGGGTCAGTTCGTCCGGTGTCTTGCCATGCTCGGGGAAGGCAGCCACCCCAAGCGAAACAGTGAAACAGACAGGTGCTCCACCAGCCGGAACGGCTAGCCGTTCAACCGCCTCCCGCCACGCCTGTGCGCGCTGGATGGCAGCATCGAGCGGCATGTTGGGGAGCAGGATAAGGAACTCCTCGCCACCATAGCGACAGGCAACATCCTCGGCCCTGACGTTGGCCAGCAGGGTTGCTGCCAGCATGCGCAAGGCCTCGTCACCCACCTGGTGACCATGGGTATCGTTGACCTGCTTGAAGTAATCGATATCGAGCATCACCAACGACAACGGCGCTCCCTCGCGACGGGCGCGGGAAACCTCGCGTTCCAGTGTTTCATCGAGATAGCGCCGGTTATAGAGACCGGTCAGGCTGTCGCGCACAGCCAGATCCTGAAGCGCCGTCTGCAGACGGCCAATCTCCTCGATGCGGGCGTGCAATTGACGATTGGTTTCGCGCAAGGCCAGTTCTGCCGCCTTGCGTTCGCTGACGTTGCGCGTAATCCCGAGAATCGTATGGGCCACCCCTTCGGCATTGTGCAGGTAACTCGACACCACTTCGGTCTGAATCACCTCGCCGCCCCGGCACACCTTCTCCAGCTCGCTGACCACCACCTTGGCGGTCTTATCGCCAGCGGCGATACGGCGCAGGCTTAGATCAATGTCGCGCGCCAGCCGCGCCGCAGAATCCGGCGTAAGACAGGCATCGAATGGCCGACCCACCAGATCCTCCGGCAAATAACCGCACAGTTCGGTAATCGAAGGGCTGACGTAGGTGTAGCAGCGTGATGCAATATCGAGCGTCCAGATGACGTCATGGCTGTTTTCCGCCAGCATGCGATAGCGCGCCTCACTTTCCATCAACCTGGCGGCTATCACACCCTCTTCTTTTTCCACCCGCAACAGGCGAATCAGGAGCAGCGACAAGGCAAGGAAAAGCAACAGCGCCGAAACCGCTGCGACACCAAGGCCGGGATTTGACCCCACGGTAAAATCATCACCCTGCAAACCTCGCGCACCGAACAAAAACAGAATCAGTGCAACGCCCAGCCAGGTGAACAGAAAAAACAGCACCAACCGAAGACGCGCCCCAAAGGTTCGTCGGTTCTTGTATCCGGAGGGGCTTATATCCATCAGCCAATCATGCCATTCGGATCATCAAATCACAACAGCCCCAGCCAGCGACACCTCGGCACCAAAGCCGTTGCTTATTTTGCCTGACTGAGCTTCTGCTCGATCCGGGCCAGCGGAATGGCCCCGGGAACACGCTCGCCATCGGCAAAGAACATGGTCGGCGTACCGGTGATATTGAGTTTGCGGCCAAACTCCTGATTCTTGGTCACCGCTGTCGTGTCGCAGTCCTCACGCCCAGCCGGCGCCTTGCCGTCGACCATCCAGTCGTTCCATGCCTTGGCGCGATCAGCCGAGCACCAGATCTGCTTGGATTTGCGGACAGAGTCCTCTGAGAGGATGGGCAGCAGGAAGGTGTAGACCGTAACGTTATCGAGCTTCAGCAACTCCTTGGCCAGACGTTTGCAATAACCGCAGTTGGGATCCTCGAAGGTGGCCAGGGTGCGCTTGCCATCGCCGCGCACCTGCTTGATGGCGCGATCGAGCGGCAAGTCGCTGAATTTGATGGCGGACAGCTTCTTCATGCGCTCTTCGGTAACATTTTTCATGGTCTTGCCATCGATCAGAGGACCGACAATGATCGCCGTACCCTTTTCATCTGTATATACGATATTGCCATCAGCAAAGACTTCGTATAAGCCCATGAAGCCAGACTTGGTGACGCTTTCCACCTTGGCGCCAAGTTTGCTCTCCATCATTTTGCGGACTTCTGCCTCATCGGCCGCTACGTTCAGGCAAAACGTCATAACCAAAACCGTCGGCAACAATTTGTTCAACATGTGAATCTCCTAGAGGGCGCCGAGCGCATAGCGCACCAGGGCATTTTTGATTAGAGGCAGCCCGTTGGCCATATCCAGGCCAAAGTTGCGCAAGGGGCGCAAACCGGCAGGCGAAGCCTTGAACATACGACGCAGGCTGTCAGTGGTCGTCTGCATCAATACGGTTTCCTCGCGACGCGCCCGCTGATAACGCTGCAGGAATCGTTCCTGCCCGATATCCTGCCACGGCTGGGTGGCCGCCAGCTGAGCGGCAAGCACCATAGCATCCTGAAATCCGAGGTTGATGCCATGACCGGACAAGGGATGAATACCATGCGCCGCATCACCGACCAGAGCGAGACGGGGCGCAACGGTCTTCGGGACGCGCATCAGACGCAAGGGGAAGGCTGCCGGGGAAGTAAGTTGTTCGAGCTGACCGAGCACCCGTCCGCCAGCATCTGCCACCCGCTCACAGAGCATCTCGGGCGACAGGGCACAAAGTTGGTCAGCATGGTCATCTGGACTTGACCACACGATAGAGATGCGGTTCCCGGGCAAAGGAAGATAGGCCAGCACACCATCGTCGCGAAACCACTGGAAGGCGGTATTGTTATGCGGCCTTTCCGTAGCGAAATTGGCAACCAGGCCTTTTTCGCCATATGGCGTATTGACCGCAGCCAGTCCGGCAGCCTGACGCACCCACGAATCGCGACCATCAGCACCGACCAGCAGACGGGCCGACAACACCGTGCCATCGGAAAGGTGGAGGACGGCTGCATCCTGGCGAAACTCGAGCGAGTCAGGCCGGGCCGGGCAGAATAACGTGAGATTGCCCTGGCGCTTGGCGCTTTCCCAGAACTCGCAGGCCATCTGCGATGACTCAAGGATCCAGCCCAGTTCGGGAACGCCAGTCTCAAAAGCGGAAAAATCGAGTCGGCCGCCGTCATCGCCATGAATTTGCATGGTGCGGATGGGGGCCATTCTGGCCGCATCGAGATGGCGCCAGGCACCGATCGCCTCAAGAAACGAGACATTGGCCGGACTGATCGCGTAAATGCGCGCATCCCAGCCCTCCGGCAGACGCGGAGGCTGGCTTTCGACGAGCGCGATACGCAGGCGAGTGTCGCGCAGAGCGAGAGCGAGACTGGCGCCGGCCAGCCCACCACCAACGATGATCAGATCAAACTGCTGCATGACGGCGATTATGCCGCTTCAGGGGAATGAAACAAGCAGATCAGGCGGGCGTGCCGCCAGTGCCGCCACCACCGCCGGTTTGCGGCTTGTTCGGGCGGGGCCGACGATTGTTGTTGGTGCGCGGGCGATGCTTCTTCTGCTGCTGGCCCGGGCCACCACCGGGATTGCCACCCGGCTTGCCGTGCTGCATGTTGCTACGTCCGGGATTGCCCCCCAGCGGCTCGTTGCTGGAGATACGGTTACCCGGTGCGAGCTGAATTTCCAGCTCGATGATTTCGTCCCACTGTTCGTCGGTGCGATCTCGCTCGGGAATCGAGAGAAGATCACGCAGGCGGCGACGCGTATCGGGCGGCGGTGGCGCTGCAGCGACGGGAACTTCGGGCGGGTTTTCTGGATTGGGATTGTTCATTGCAACTTAAAAAAAGCGGAGCCCGTCAAAGACGAACCCCGCATTCGATAACACCGGATTACTTCTTCTTGGCGGCGGTCTTTTTAGCAGCGACCGAAGCCTTGAAAGCCGTACCAGCAGTAAATTTCGGAACCGTGGTAGCGGGAATTTTCAGCGTAGCGCCGGTTTTGGGATTCTTGCCGGTGCGCGCTGCGCGCTTGGCGGACTTGAAAGTACCGAAGCCAACAAGTGTAACTGACTCCCCTTTGGTAACGGTCTTAACCACCGCTCCGATAATTGCAGACAGCGCCTTGTCAGCAGCAGCCTTGGTTATACCAGCTTCTTTTGCAGCAACTTCGACCAGCTCGGATTTATTCATCTAAGTGCCTCCTAGTTACCTATCAATGTTTAAGAAAACTGGCCGTCGGAACGGCAGCACAATAAAAGTAGCACACCTTTTTAAATAAGTGTTGGCCCAAGAGTGCCTATTTGCGGGCGATTGCAAGAAAATTTGTAATATTCATACGTCAGCCACACGCTTTAGCCCAAAAAGACAAACCCGGCGACTTGCCGGGTTTGTCTTGAGGTGCGCAAAAACGAGCCTATTTGCTCTCGGGCTTGGCCTCTTCCCTGGCCGGCTCGGCTGGCTTTTCGCCATGCGAGATAGCAACGGCACCATCATTCTGCTTGCCGATATGCTGGTCAATGGCCGGCAGTTGGTGGGCAATTCCCTTGTGACAGTCGATACACGTCTTGCCTTCGATAAAGGCTTGCGGATGCTGCCGGGCGGCACGATTGCCCTGCTCGGTATAGTCCATGTAGTCGAAGCGGTGACAGTTACGACACTCTTGCGAATCGTTCGCCTTCATCCGACGCCATTCGTTCTGCGCCAGCTGACCACGTTTGGCGTTGAACTTCTCCGGCGTATCGATGGTCCCGAGGATCTTGTGCAGGACTTCATTGGACGCCTGGATCTTGCGGATCATCTTGGGGCCCCACTCCTTGGGGACGTGACAATCCGGACAGGTGGCACGAACCCCGGTCCGGTTGGTGTAGTGCACCGTGTTTTGATATTCGCGGAAGACGTTTTCCTCCATTTCGTGACACGAGATACAGAACGCTTCCTTGTTGGTGGCCTCCAGGGCCCAGTTGAAGCCCCCCCAGAAGACAATACCGGCGACGAACAGGCCAAGAACAGTGACCAGCCCGATGCGTTTGACCCATGCGGGCGTGAATTTATCGAGACTCATCATTCCCCCTTCTTGGCAGCCGGCTTATATATATTGGCGACGAGCGGCTTGGCGTCGAACTGCGGCACGTGGCACTGCATGCAGAAATAGCGGCGCGGCGAAATATTGCTTTGCTTCTTATCTTCGCGGTCCAGGTAGTGCGACTTGGCTACCTTGGTCGCCCCGGTTTCCTCGGCGCGCTCCTTGGAGTGGCAGTCCATGCACTTGTTGAAGTTCTGCGTGATGTTGTAACCCTTGATGCTGTGCGGAATCAGCGGCGGCTGTTTCTGGAAGTTGCGCGGAATGACGCTCTGTTCCTTTTCGGGACGGAACATGTCAACCTTCGAATTCCCCTCGATCGACTCGATACCGATCTCATTCACCCGCAGTTCCTGCGCGCTGACGCCTCCAGCTCCCCCGAGGAGCATGCCGGCGGCCAAAGCCAGAGCAGTGATCAATCTCATATTCATTACCTCCGATGAACGGCCGAGGCGCTGCCACCGGCCGCTTTTTCGCTCATTTTTGTCGTTAACCGTCATCAGACCCGAGTGACCTTGACCGCACACTTCTTGTAGTCCGTTTCCTTGGAAATCGGACAGGTGGCATCCAGGGTCAGCTTGTTGACCAGACGACCGGCATCGAAGAAGGGGATGAAGACCAAGCCACGTGGCGGCTTGTTGCGGCCGCGCGTTTCAACCCGGAGCTGGATTTCTCCACGCCGCGAAGCCACCTTGACCTCCATGCCGCGCTGCAGTCCACGCGCCTTGGCATCATCCGGGTGCATGAAAACGACGGCATCCGGGAAAGCCTTGTACAGCTCGGGAACACGGCGGGTCATCGAACCGGTGTGCCAATGCTCAAGGACGCGACCGGTCGACAACCACATGTCGAATTCTTTGTCCGGCGACTCGGCTGGCGGCTGGTAGGGCAGCGCGAAGATCACTGCCTTGCCGTCCTTGTGGCCGTAGAACTTCACGCCCTCACCCTTCTTGACGTAAGAGTCATAACCTTCGCGGAAGCGCCACAGCGTTTCCTTGCCATCGACCACCGGCCAGCGCAGGCCACGCGCCTGGTGGTAGGTATCGAACGGCGCCAGGTCGTGGCCGTGGCCTCGCCCGAAGGCAGCGTATTCCTCGAAGAGCCCCTTCTGAACGTAGAAACCGAAGTGCTTGGACTCGTCGTTATCGAAGCCGGAGGCCGTTTCGCCGACTTTGTACTTGTTCACCACACCATTGGCAAAAAGGGCGTCATACATCGTCTTGCCCTTGAGCTTGGGCGCCTTGGCGAGCAATTCGGCGGGCCAGACCTCCTCCAACTTGAAACGCTTGGAAAACTCCATAACCTGCCAAAGATCGGAGCGTGCCTCGCCCGGGGCCTTGACCTGCTGCCGCCAGAACTGGGTACGCCGCTCGGCATTGCCGTAGGCACCTTCCTTCTCGACCCACATGGCGGTCGGCAGGATGAGGTCGGCCGCCATTGCCGAGACGGTCGGATAGGGGTCGGAGACGACGATGAAGTTCTCCGGCTTGCGCCAGCCCGGATAGAGTTCTTCGTTAATGTTCGGTCCGGCCTGCATGTTGTTGTTGCACTGCTGCCAGTAGAAATTGACCTTGCCGTCCTTGAGCGCCCGGGCCATGGCCACGGCGTGGAAGCCGATCTTGTCGGGGATGGTGCCTTCGGGCAGCCCCCACAACTCTTCCGTGTGCTTGCGATGATCCGGGTTGGTGACGACCATGTCGGCCGGCAAACGATGCGAGAAGGTACCGACCTCCCGTGCCGTACCGCAGGCCGACGGCTGCCCGGTCAGCGAGAAGGGGCTGTTGCCCGGCTCGGAAATCTTGCCGGTCAGCAGGTGGATGTTGTAAACGAGGTTGTTCGCCCAGGTGCCGCGCGTGTGCTGATTGAACCCCATGGTCCAGAATGAAATGACCTTGACCTTGGGATCGGCGTACAACTCGGCCAACGCCTTGAGATCCTTCTCGGCCACGCCGGACAGCTTGGAGACCTTCTCGACGGTGTATTCGGAGACGAATTTCTTGAACTCGTCAAAGGTAATCGGCTCGGACTTTCCGGTATCGCCCTTCGGCTTGCCGTCGGCATCCGGATAACCGTTGCTCGTCGCGTTCTTTTCCAGGGCATGCGTCGGCCGCAGACCGTAGCCGATGTCGGTGGCGCTCTTCTTGAAATTGATGTTCTTGTCGACGAAAGCCTGATTCACCTTGCCGGTCTGGATAATGTAATTGGCGATGTAATTGAGGATCGCCAGATCCGTCTGCGGCGTGAAGATCATCGGAATATCGGCCAGCTCATACGAGCGGTGCTCGAAGGTCGACAGCACGGCGACCTTGACCCCCTTGTTCGAGAGCTTGCGGTCGGTGATGCGGGTCCACAGGATCGGGTGCATCTCGGCCATGTTGGAGCCCCACAACACGAAGGCATCGGCATGCTCGATGTCGTCGTAGCAACCCATCGGCTCGTCGATACCAAAAGTGCGCATGAAACCGGCAACCGCCGAAGCCATGCAGTGACGGGCGTTGGGATCGAGGTTATTGGTGCGGAAACCGGCCTTCATCAACTTGGCGGCGGCGTAGCCCTCCCAGATCGTCCACTGCCCCGAACCGAACATCGCCAGGCCGTTCGGCCCCTTGGCCTTGAGCGTCGCTTTGGCCTTTTCTTCCATGATGTCGAAAGCCTGTTTCCAGGAAATCGGCGCAAAATCACCGTTCTTGTCGAACTTGCCGCCCTTCATGCGCAGCATCGGCGTCTTCAGACGATCCGCGCCGTACATGATCTTCGACAGGAAATAGCCCTTGATACAGTTGAGGCCTCGATTGACCGGCGCATCAGGGTCGCCCTGCGTCGCCACGACACGCCCTTCCTGGGTTCCGACCAGAACGCCACAACCCGTTCCGCAAAAGCGGCAGGCTGCCTTGTCCCAGCGAATCTCGTCCTTCCCCTGCGCCACGGCCGTACCGGACGCCGACAAACCTGCTGCCGACATGGCCGCTGCTGCTGCATTGGCCTTGATGAAATCGCGTCGATTGAGCTTCACGCCTCTACCTCCTCGGTATCTACTGATTCGTCGTCGCTGAATTGATAAACCATGGCCACCGATGCGACGCCGGGAACGCCATGTAAGGCCACATATTTGTCAGCGGCCGAATTGGTATCGTCGTCCTCGAGCGTGACGACCACCTTCCCCTCCGCACTCCGGGCGTGAATTTCCACCCCGGCCATCCGGAGAAGCGCCGCACAGGCCTCATCGAGGCGCTCCGGGGCGATATAAATAATGGCGCTGGAAATGTTCATCCGGCCGACCTCCTCAAGCTTCGGTAGCCCAATGCAACCGTGGACAGCAGTGTTCCCGATAGCACCGTGCCATGAATTTGATGCGCATCAAATTCACAGCCAAGGATCATTCTTGCCTAGTACCAATGGCGTATTTGACTAGTTCCATTTAGCTAGACAGGCCCGACTGAGCCGCAAGGAACCCATGCAAGAACGCTATCGATTTTATTTAAGCAATCAATTGGATCAATTTTTGCACCCTGCCTACCATTCACTCCGTACCTATCACTCAACCCACTCAGGAGAAACTCATGTCGCTCATCAACACCCAAGTTCAGCCTTTCAAGGCACAGGCCTTCCACAATGGCAAGTTCGTCGAAGTCACCGAAGCCAACCTGAAGGGCAAGTGGTCCGTCGTGATCTTCATGCCGGCTGCCTTCACCTTCAACTGCCCGACGGAAATCGAAGATGCCGCCAACAACTACGGCGAATTTCAGAATGCTGGCGCCGAGGTATACATCGTCACCACCGACACCCACTTCTCGCACAAGGTCTGGCACGAGACCTCGCCGGCCGTGAGCAAGGCCCGCTTCCCGCTCGTCGGCGATCCGACCCATCAGCTGACCCGCGCCTTCGATGTGCATATCGACGAAGCAGGCCTGGCCCTGCGCGGCACTTTCGTGATCAATCCGGACGGCGTCATCAAGACCCTGGAAGTGCACGACAACGCCATCGCCCGTGATGTCTCGGAAACCCTCCGCAAGCTGAAGGCGGCGCAATACGTTGCCAGCCACCCGAACGAAGTCTGCCCGGCCAAATGGAAGGAAGGCGAAGCCACCCTGGCTCCGTCGCTCGATCTGGTCGGCAAAATCTGATTAGTTTTTAGTTATTGGTCGTTAGTTGCCAGCGCTGCCTGCTGATGACTAGCGATCAATGCCTAGCAACTCGCAACAGGGAAAACACCATGCTCGACAACAATATCAAGGTCCAGCTCTCGGCCTATCTCGACAAGCTGCAATATCCGATCGAGCTCGTCGCCTCGCTCGACGACAGCGCCAAGGCACAGGAAATGCGCGACTTGCTGACAGATATTGTCGCGTTGTCCCCCAAGGTCAGCCTGCGCGAAAACGGCACGGCGTCCTTGCGCCCATCCTTCGCTATTGGCCTGCCCGACGAAACGCCGCGCATCAGCTTTGCCGGCATCCCGATGGGCCATGAATTCACGTCCTTGGTGCTTGCCCTGCTGCAAACAGGCGGCCATCCGCCCAAAGTCGATGCCGCCGTGATCGAGCAGATCAAGGCATTGCCCGGCACATTCCAATTCGAAACCTTCATCTCGCTGTCCTGCCACAACTGTCCGGACGTCGTGCAGGCGCTCAACCTGATGGCCGTGCTCAGCCCCGGCGTGACCAGCACGCTGATCGACGGCGGCATGTTCCAGGGCGAAGTCGAGCGCCGCAAGATCATGGCGGTGCCGACCATCTTCCTGAATGGTGAAGAGTTTGGTGCCGGCCGCATGAGCATCGAGGAAATCATCGCCAAGCTCGACACCGGAGCCGCAGCACGGGATGCCGAAAAGATCAGCGCCAAGGCACCCTACGACGTACTCATCGTCGGCGGCGGCCCGGCCGGTGCCTCGGCCGCCATCTATGCCGCCCGCAAGGGCATCCGCACAGGCCTCCTGGCCGAGCGTTTCGGCGGCCAAGTGATGGATACGCTGGCCATTGAGAATTTCATTTCCGTCAAGGCCACTGATGGCCCGAAGCTGGTCATGGGCCTTGAAGAGCACGTCAAGGACTACGCCGTCGACGTCATGAACCTGCAACGCGCGACACAATTGATCCCCGGTGACCTCATCGAAATCAGGCTAGCAAACGGTGCTTCGGTAAGGAGCAAATCTGTCATCCTCGCCACGGGTGCCCGCTGGCGTGAAATGAACGTCCCAGGCGAACAGGATTACCGGGGCAAGGGGGTCGCCTACTGCCCCCACTGCGACGGCCCTCTATTCAAGGGCAAGCGCGTTGCGGTGATCGGCGGCGGCAACTCTGGCGTCGAGGCCGCCATTGATCTGGCCGGCATCGTCGGCCACGTCACCCTGCTCGAATTCGACGGCCAGTTGCGCGCCGATGCAGTTTTGCAGAAAAAGCTGTTCAGCCTGCCCAACGTCACGGTCATCGTCAAAGCCCTGTCAACCGAAGTCACCGGCAATGGCGAAAAGGTCAACGGGCTGGTTTACCAGGACCGCGAAACCGACGAGGTGAAACGCATCGACCTCAACGGCATCTTCGTCCAGATCGGTCTGCTGCCCAGCACCGACTGGCTGAAGTCCGTGGTCGACCTGTCCAGCCGCGGCGAAATCGAGATCGACGCCAGGGGCCAGACCTCAGTCCCCGGCGTCTTCGCGGCAGGCGACTGCACCACCGTACCCTACAAGCAGATCATCATCGCCATGGGCGCCGGAGCCACTGCCTCGCTGAGCGCCTTTGATCACCTCATCCGGCGGTCGGCGCCGGCCTGAAATCCACTCGGGACTGACTATTCAAGTATTTCCGGGTGGCTCTGCAAGAAATCGCTGCGCTTGCTGCGATTGATTACAGACCCGGAAATATAGGCGTACCCTTTTTGCTGCCACAGGGCGAGATCGGTCATCGCAGCCGGAACAACAGTCACCAGATCATAGAAATCACCCGGCTTGTAACCGCGAAAATTGGCGGCATTGCGGCAAACGCGAATAGTCACGCCCTGGTCGGTCAGCGCCTTGAGTCGATCATAAACATCGGGATAGGCAGCGCGATTCAGGCGCGACAGCATGTGCAACTCATTGCCATGCGCCACCACCACGATATGCGACTGCTTGATGCCACCAAATTGCTTCAGGCCATTCAGATGATTATTGATATAGCCCAGCGCCTGATACAAATCTTCCGGCTTTTCCAGATTGAACTGATAAACGGCCTTCTGCGCCCCCAGCGGCGAGTCATCAAACTTCGACGGCGCATCCGGCCCAGCCCATGCAACGGTTGCGCAGAGCAGAAGGCTTGCAACCAATTTTTTCAGCATCAGTTTCTCCATCACTTTCTATGAGCACGCCCATGCCGGGCAGAAAGACGCCAGAGATGCAGTGTAACCCCCAATGACAATCTCGCCATGCCGACCAGCAAGTGCGTCAATGGCTATCGCGGCACATGTCGCCTTGCGGATTGACTCCGGTCGAATCCGCCGAAAAGGGTCACTGATGGGGCGTAAACGACAAAGCCCCGGTCAGAAACCGGGGCTTGTCGTCATTCTTTGGTGGTGATGGGCAGAATCGAACTGCCGACCTATGGGTTATGAATCTGACGGTGTAGGCATTTATCGGCGTTGATTGCGATTCCACAAACCCGAACAAATCTCCTATTTACGGCAATCTACAGGGAACAGCCATACCAAACAGATTCCCCAGAATTCCCGCGTGTTGATATAATTTGCCTACACAGTGCCTACATGAAGGCGAGCGCCATGAACAAACGGGAAAACTTCACTGCCGAACGAGTCGCGACTTTCAAGTGCGAAGAAGGCAAGCAGCAGTCCATTTACTGGGACGGCAAAACGCCAAGCCTCGGATTGCGCGTCACCGTTAGCGGGGCCAAGGCATACATCTTTGAATCGCGCCTACACGGCAAAACAATTCGCCTAACCATTGGCAACCCGGATGTATGGCCGCTAGAAACCCAATGGCGCACCGACAGTGCCACCGGAGAGCGCATCGAGTTTCAGCGTGGAGCAAGGCAAGAAGCAGCCCGCCTCAGAACGCTAACCGACCAAGGCATTGACCCTCGCGACGAGAAAGCAGAGAAGCGCACCAAGGCAGAAACAGCCGCAGCCGCAGCAAAACAGAAAGCTGTTCTGGCTCTCGACATCTGGAGCGACTACATCAAGGCTCGAAAAGCGCACTGGGGGAGAAGCATGCCGAAACGCACAATGAAGTAGTGAAGGCCGGGGGCGAGAAACGAAAACGGGGCCGGCGCCCTGGCGACCCGGAGCTAACTCAACCCGGCGCACTTCGTAGCCTACTAAACCAGCCACTCAGCGCCATTGATAGCCAAGAGGTAAAGTCATGGCTCAAGACTGAAGTGCAGACACGCCCCACACATGCCCGCCTTTGCTATGGAATGCTTCGCGCCTTTATGAACTGGTGCAGCGACCAGCCGGAACATAAGCGCCATGTACATCCTGACGCCTGTTCTGCTCGCGTAGCAAAGGACTCGCTCCCAAAGAAAGCAGCCAAGTCAGACTGCCTACAAAGGGAGCAGCTTGAGGTTTGGTTTTCCGAGGTAAAGAAACTCAACCCTGTGCAATCGGCCTACCTGCAAGCCGTATTGATTACCGGCCCCCGTCGCAATGAACTGACCGGGCTGAAATGGGATGACGTCGATTTCAAGTGGGGAAGCATGACCATTCGCGACAAGGTAGAAGGCGAGCGCACCATCCCGCTAACTCCGTATGTTGCAAGCCTCCTACAAGGACTCAAGGCGAAAAACGAAACCCCGCCCCCAAAAGACCGACTCCTGAACGGCAAGAGAATCGAAAACGACTTGGCGAACTGGAAGCCATCACCTTGGGTGTTTTTCAGCAACACATCGGAGTCAGGCCACATTGAGGAACCGCGCACAGCCCATGACCGCGCAATCAAGGCGGCCGGCCTGCCACATCTCAGCATTCACGGCCTGCGCCGCTCTTTTGGAACGCTAGCAGAATGGGTTGAATGCCCTGCTGGCATCAGCGCTCAAATCATGGGCCACAAACCAAGCGCCACCGCTGAGAAGCATTACCGTGTCCGCCCCCTAGACCTGCTCCGCCTCTGGCACACCAAGATTGAAGCATGGATTCTGGAACAGGCAGGTATCGAGCAGCCGAAGCCAAAAACCAAGCCGGAACTGAAAGAAGTAACCGCCGCCTGACGGACTCAGGCAAAGCGGGCCGGAAGGTGTTACGAGCACCAACCGACCCTAACCAAACGCAATACAGGAGATTGCATCATGGCTACCGCCGAAAATATCACACCAAGTTTCTGCCGTATCAACACGCTGCTAAACCTTATGGCGCAAGACATAAAAGCGCACAACAACACTGATTTTGATGTTTTGGAGGCACTCTTGCCTGCCGTTCAAGGCGAGATTGATTCCCTGTGGCGAATCATTGAGAAAGATGAGGTGGCAGCATGAGCAGCGCGAGTGATTGCAACCCCTTGGTAGAAGATAGCCATACCCCCGAGGACACAATCAACAACGTCCAAGCCGCATTGGATTTCATTGCTGATTCGCTCGTTGCCGTAGAACGCGACACTGGCTTTAGCAAAGCGACTGCCCACGGTGCAAATTGCCTTATTCGCTGTTGCGCGGCGGCACTGGATTCGGTGAAGTCGGCACGGTTTTCTAATTAACTGAGTTTGCTGCCCCCTAGTCCGGCCAGACGAACAGCGGACACCTTCACCGCTTGGGGGCGGCACCTGATGAAGGCAGCACGGAAGGTATGCAATGCTTAATCGCCAACGCGTTCCATTGCCTAGGCTTATCGAAGCCCTAGAAAATGACCCGGAGTTTGTTTTGCAAGCCCTAAATGAGCTGGTCTTTATTGACCGAGTCTCGACGCACTCCCCTGCATCAGCCGTCAGTGGTCTCGACGTCCCCCCGGAATTGAGTAGCACGTGACTTTGGAGTCCAATCCCACCATCAAGGAGATTGGACATGAAGAAGCGATTCACTGAAGAACAGATCATTGGTTTTCTGCGTGAAGCAGAGGCAGGAATGCCTATTGCGAAGCTTTGCCGCAAACACGCCTTCTCGGAAGCCAGCTACTACCTCTGGCGCAGCAAGTTTGGCGGGATGAGCGTCTCAGATGCCAAGCGCCTGAAGGAACTGGAGCTGGAGAATTCCCGGCTCAAGCGCTTACTTGCGGAATCTCTGCTGGAGAACGAGATTGCGAAAGAGGCCCTGCGAAAAAAGTGGTGAGCGCACCGTCACGACGTGATCTGGTGCGCTTCCTGATCGACAAGGGACTCAGCGAGCGGAAATCACTCCGTTTCGTTGGCATGAGCCCGAGCGCTTTCCGGTACCGGCCGGTGATGGATCGCAATACCGCCTTGAAAGAAAGGATCATCACGCTCGCTCAGCGCCACCGGCGCTACGGGGCTGGGATGATCTATCTGAAGCTGCGTCAGGCAGGAGAGGTCGTGAATCACAAGCGGGTGGATCGGCTCTATGCCGAGGCAGGTCTGCAAGTGAGAAGGCGCAAGCGGAAGAAAATCCCGGCGGCCGACCGGCATCCCTTAGAACGCCCCTTGGCGGCCAACCAGGTCTGGTCGATGGATTTCGTGTTCGATCGGACAGCAGAAGGACGTGTCATCAAGAATCTCACCGTGGTCGATGACGCGACTCATGAAGCTGTGGCCATTGTTCCTGAACGAGCACTGGGCGGTCTGCAACTAACCCGTGTTCTCGACCAGTTGGCAAAGACGAGGGGACTCCCCAAGGCGATCCGAACCGATAACGGCAAGGAGTTCTGCAGCCGGGCCATGCTGACCTGGGCGCATGCCCGTGGTGTTCAGTTGTTCCTCATCGAGCCAGGCAAACCTAACCAGAACGCCTATATCGAATCGTTCAACGGACGTTTCCGCGATGAATGTCTGAATGAACACTGGTTCACCAGCATGCGCCACGCCCAAGTCATCATCGAAGCTTGGCGGCGGGAATATAACGAGGAGCGGCCCAAGAAATCCCTTGGCGGAATGACCCCTGCTGCTTATGCCAGATCACTTGCCCAGAAATCGGTTAAATTAACCCCGGACTCTAAAGCCTACTGCTACTGAAAACGGGGGGGCGTCGGTCTATTTCGTAACTGGCTCGTCAATCGCGACCTCAAGTGCTATTCAAGAGGGCAAGTTATAGAAGACGTTGCCGCGCTAACCATCTGCGAGATTAATGGCAGCTTTGACCTGAGCCTGACCGCTTTAGAGGATGGGCTGCAAATCGACCGCAATGAGTTCTTAATGCTGCTAGAAGACCGTGGGTTTGAAGTACCAGCAGCTTTTCGAACCAATGACAAAACGAAAATCGAGCAAAGTTACAGTTGGCCGGGAAAAGCAGCGGAGCAAGAAAAAGCAAGGCGAAATGCAGGCCGCTATCAAATTCGCGAAGCAGCCGAGCAGCTACAGCTTCACGCAGGAGAGCGCGCGGACACGATGATAGACAAATTATCGAAAGCCGCATTTGAAGGAAATCTGCCTGTTCATCTTCCCGGCGAGAAGGCGCGGCATGCTTACCCGCAAGACGGCATTGTCCGCAGCAACGCGAGCACTTTGCCGGGAGGTATCTCTTACTTCGCGGGGACTGATTGGCGACAGCACGTTCGTGATTTCTACGAGGAAGCCTATTGGGATGACCTGAACGCTTGGCTTTCCGAAAATGAGCCGCGCATAGACTGGAGATTCCCTAGGCCAATAACAAAACAAGCGTCATTAACAGAAGAAACCATCCATCCAAATACAACAACGATTAGCACCCCAGATTGGAGGGTAGCTGCACGAAATATAGCGGATGAATTATTTGAAAGAGATACAGCGAACCAATGCCGAGACAGCCTTGATGGCTACTCAATGCGGACGATGGAAGAGATGCAGAAGCGTCAAATTCACGGCCCAAGGGGGCGTATTGATAACCACAAGACCGTTCAAAGAGAAGCCTTGCAAGGACCGCAATGGTGGCAAGGCAAGAAGAAATGAATCGCGGGAAATACGGGAGAAACGGGAAACACGAAATGACGGAACACCCACTTCGCTCTAAACTGCCTGAAACGCTGACCCAACAAGCGGTTTAGCCGTTTTTCTATTTTCTTTGCGGGGAAAATCCCCACCATTGAAGTGCATTCCGTACCGAGCAATCGGGTTTCTTAGGAGTGCAACAAATGGTAAGCCACATCCCCACCAAACTTGGTGAAATAGCCGCAGGGCGCGACCACATTCAAACCTCTGAGTTTGCTCGGGCTGTTAATCGCGCCAGCCAGACAATCCGAAAGAACTACTGCCTTACCGGCGCTTGCTTTGGAATTCGCCCGGTAAAGTTCGGAAATCGCCTGTTGTGGCCGGTTGCCGAAGTCGCTGAACTGCTCTCCGGGAAGGTGGCATAAATGCGAAGCGCCCACACCACCGAAGTGACCGTGAGCGCCTTGGAACCGCGCCACAATCATACCGCAAACGACCTGTTTCCGGACACTCTGCCGCCTGTTACGCCAGCCCTTTGGCCGACCCGTGGCACCCGTGCAGATGAAGCCCTGCAAGCCCTGATTAGCGCACCTCAGAACCAAGCCGATTACTGGCATGGCTGGAGACTGGCCGCCTACGTCAAAGAGCTTGAATACGATGGCTGGGCGTTCATCAAGCGCGACATTAACCGCCCCGGTTGCCGTCGCTCGATTACGGAATACCGCATCGACCGCGCCGACCCCGGAACCAGTGCCGCATTGATTGCGCGGGGTGCCGCATGATGCGCGACCAATTCAATGAACTGGAACGGGCACGCTCCGCCCTCTGGAGCCTCGATGCTGGCTGCGACCGTGATACATGGGTTCGCATTGGCATGGGTGCGAAAGCTGCCGGCCTGGATTTTGACGACTTCCACAACTGGAGCGCCGGAGCCGGGAACTACAAGAACGAGAGCGAATGCCGCTCTGTATGGAACAGCATCAAGGATGGCGGAGTTACTGCCGCCTCGCTGTTTCGACTTGCTTTCGCTGAAGGCTGGACGGATGGCGCAGAAGCAAGGCCAGAACGCACACAATCGGGCCAGAACGAGCGCAAACCGCAACAGCCGAGCAAGCCCCTGCCGCACAACCCTGAAACGCTGTGGAGCGCTTCCAATCCAGCTAACGCCAGCCATGAATACATCACCCGCAAAAAGGGCCTGCCGGATGGCCTTCGCGAATATAGCGGCTCTCTGAGCATCGCCGGCCAAGCCTGCGACGGTGCGCTAGTGCTACCGTGCTTCACTCTCTCGGGAGAACTGGCAAGTCTGCAATTCGTGACCGGGGACGGCAAGCCCTTCTTGCCCGGCGTAAAACTGCCTGCCGATGGTTGCCTGATTGTTGGCGGCCCGATTGCTGATAAGCCGGTATATCTGGTGGAAGGCATCGGCCAAGCCTGGAGCGCGCATCAAGCGACAAGCTGCCCGGCTGTGGTGTGCTTTGGATGGGGGCGGGTTGCAAAGGTTGCAGAAGCGCTGCGAGCTAAATATCCAAGCGCACGACTGGTTGTCGTTCCTGACACCGGCAAGGAGCAGCAAGCCGAGGTGATAGCCAGGAATGTGCGTGGTGCATGGGTTGAAATGCCAGACGGCAGCCCGCGAAACTATGACCTGAACGACCATCACCAAGCACATGGATTGAGCGCAGTTGCGGAGATATTGAAACAGGCTAAGGAGCCATCGCAGCGCTTCCGACTGCTGACGCCTGCGGAGCTTGCTGCCCTGCCGCCTATCGCGTGGCGCATTCGTGGTGTGCTGCCAAAAACAGGGATTGCCGCACTGTTTGGCCCTTCTGGTTCCGGTAAGTCATTCCTAGCCCTCGACATGCTTGCAGCGATGGCAAGAGGTGCCGCATGGTTTGGATGCAAGGCAATGCCCTGTCCAGTGCTCTACGCCGCCTTAGAAGGTGAAGCAGGCATATCTCAACGCATCCGAGCGCACCAGATGAAGCACGGGCCCCTGCCTGCTGGCTTCCGCTTCCTGCTGCAAGGGTTTGATATTCGCAAAGCAACCGACCGCGCCGACTTGGTTAGCGCTGCCCGCGCTGCCTCATATTCGGATGGCGTGCTGACTATCGACACCCTCAACCGTGCCGCCCCCGGAGCAGATGAAAACGATAGCGCAGCAATGGGCGAAATCATCGCCGGGGCAAAGTTGCTCCAAGCCGAACTTGGCGGGCTGGTCCTTCTAGTACATCACACCGGCAAGGATGCCACCAAGGGCCTGCGAGGGCATTCCAGCCTGCACGCTGCGCTTGATGCAGCCATCGTCGTAATGCGCGAAGGTGACCGCCGCGAATGGGCTACAGCCAAAGCAAAGGATGGTGACGATGCGCAAGGGCATCCGTTCCGCCTGGAGGTTGTAGAAATCGACACCGACGATGACGGCGAGCCGATTACTAGCTGCGTGGTCACAGCCGAGGAGCACACCAGCGAGGTGATGCGCCGTGCCCTGCCGCCGAAGTCTGGTAACCAGCGAATCATCTGGGATGCACTGGGGGCGATGTTCCGCGATGCTGGCTCATTCACGCCAGAAGGTGCGCCAAAGGAATTGCCTGTTGGCCGGCCATGCCTTCGATTGGATGACGCCATTGCAGGCACCCGCACGCGTCTTGTGTGCGACAGCAAGCGCCAGACAGAACGGACTAGCGCAGCAATCACGGGATTGATTAACCGTGGCCTGCTTGAGCTTCGGGAGGGCTGGCTGTGGTGCGCATAACCCCATTTCTCTACCGCCTTCCCATTCCTGCATTTCTTCCCGTTTCGTTCCCGCCCTCTTATAGGGGGCGCGGGAATCGCGGGAAAGTCCGGCAGTCCCGTTTCGGGAGTTTTCGGGAATCGCGGGAAAACGGGAAAGACATCGTATCTCTGGAACGAAAGGAACAAGCATGAGCGCCATTCAGGCAATGATTACTGGCACCCTGACAAAGGATGCCGAGGCGAAGGTAAGCGGGAGCGGCAAGGAATACACAGCTCTGGTCATTCGCACCGCAGGAGAGCCGGCGCAGTTTGTTCGTGCTGCCGTCTGGGGCGATGACGCTGCCGAGGTGTTGTCACTAGCCAAGGGGGACGCTGTATCGGCCATTGGCACGCTAACGGTTGGCGTATGGGAGTCCAACGGCAAAGCATCGCCTTCGCTCTCGATGATGGCGCACCGTGCCATTTCCCCAGCCCTCAAGAAGTCGCGCAAGCCTGCGCAGCACCGGAGCCACGCCAAGCCATCGCAAGCCAGCTTCAAGGCAGCAACCGAAGCGCAATCAACCCGCACCGTTCCGAATGGTTGCGGCTTGGCTGATGACCTTCCGTGGAACGAATAAGGAGAACAACGTAATGGCGAGAAAAGCGAAAGCAGTAGAACCCGTGAAGAAGGACAGAGGCTGCCTGACCATTGATAAGAGGTACCTGGAAAAAAATGACGTCGAGCGCATCAAGGGAATGAGCGATGCTGAAATTGCAGCTTTCAATGATGAGTTATCGGCAAGGGCATTGGGCAAACCAGAGGTAAGGGCGGCGAGAACTATTCAGCGATTTGAAGGCGACAACCTAGACATCAATGCCTGTGCCGATGAGTTGAGGCTACAGGTTGCAGCCGTGAATGCTGGAAATATGCAGAGGCCGGAAGCAATGCTAGTTGCCCAGGCTCATACACTGGATGCTCTCTTCTCATCACTGGCGCTGCGCTCTCAAGCCAACACGGCGGCCGGTTATCTGGATGCCGCAGATAGGTATATGCGTCTGGCACTCAAGGCGCAGTCACAGTGCCGAACTACGGTAGAAGCACTGGCCGAAATCAAGAACCCGCGTCCAATTGCCTTCGTAAAGCAAGCCAACATTTCCAACGGGCCCCAGCAAGTAAATAACGGCACACCTGCTCCCTCACACGCAGGGGAAATTATTAATCAATCAAACGAACTATCAGGGGAATCGCATGAGCTATTGCCGGACACCAGAGCATCGCAGGCTGCGTGCCGAATTAATCAGGAAGTGGAAGCCGTGGGAGAAATCCACCGGGCCGCGAACCGATGAGGGGAAAGCCAGCAGCGCAGCGAATAGCTGGAAGCATGGAAACCGCTCAAGGGCTGCGCTGGATGAATTGGAATGGATTCGGGAGTTTTTGAGTAGCGAATAGATTGGCTTTCTGACGGCCAATGGAAGCCGGTAGATTGCAATAGCATTGCGCTAGAGCGTGTAAGAATTTTTGTGTAAACGGTCACCCGGCAGGAAACTGCCACATTGCCAGGAGCGATGATGACCGTAGGAAAGAAAGCAGTACCCAAAGAGTTGCTGGATAGCCTGTTGGCTGATTACCGGAAGCCGGAAGACCTGATTGGTGAGAATGGGTTGCTCAAGCAACTCACCAAGCTGCTGGTTGAGAAGGCGCTGGAAGTTGAGATGGCTGATCATCTCGGCCACGGCAAGAATGAGCCGGTGGAGAACACCGCCGGCAATACCCGTAATGGCAAGAGTAAGAAGACGCTGAAAGGGGAGTTCGGGGCATTGCCGATAGAGGTTCCCCGCGACCGCCAAGGCACTTTCGAGCCGCAGCTAATCCCAAAGCACCAGACCCGCTGGACAGGCTTTGACGACAAGATTCTGTCGCTATACGCCCGTGGCATGACGGTCCGTGAAATCCAGTCGCATCTGGAAGAGATGTACGGCACGGAGGTGTCGCCCACCCTGATTTCGTCAGTCACCGATGCGGTCATTGAAGAGGCTAAGGCCTGGCAATCACGACCACTGGATGCGCTGTACCCGATCGTCTATCTGGACTGCATTCACGTCAAAGTCAGGGATGGCAGTGTGCGCGTCAAAGCCGTGTATCTGGCCATCGGACTCAACATGGCGGGCGAGAAGGAAGTTCTCGGTCTGTGGATCGCCCAGACGGAAGGCGCCAAGTTCTGGCTGCAGGTGGTCACCGAACTCAAGAATCGTGGCGTCCAGGATATCTTCATTGCCTGCGTCGATGGGTTGAAGGGCTTTCCGGAAGCCATCGAGGCCGTCTATCCCCATGCAGCCGTTCAACTGTGCATCGTCCATATGGTCCGGCACAGCCTGAACTACGTTTCCTGGAAGATGCGTAAAGATGTTGCTGCTGACCTCAAACGGATATACAGCTGTGCCACCGCCGACGAAGCAGAACAGATGCTCGGAGAGTTTGAGGGCAAATGGGACGATGCCTACCTGCCCATCAGCCAGTCCTGGCGCCGGAACTGGCCGCGCATAACGCCGTTCTTTGACTACCCGCCGGAGATCCGGAAAGTCATCTACACGACCAATGCGATTGAATCAGTGAACATGAGCCTGCGGAAAATCACCAAGAACCGGGGCTCCTTTCCGAGCGATGAGGCGCTGATGAAACTCTTCTATCTGGCACTCCGCAACATCAGCCAGAAATGGACCATGCCCATTCGCGATTGGAAAGCAGCACTGACCCGATTTACTATCCAGTTCGAAGACCGGATGAATAACGTTTAACTCAAACCCCGTTTACACAAAATTCCGGACACGCCCTTGCGCTAAAATAACGCATGACCCTTAAATATCAACCAAGAACAAGAGCCGTTCTAATGTGCCGTTTTGATGGCTTTAACGAGCCTGAAATGGTCAAAACGAGACCTGTGGTTATTCTTGCCAAGCATAAACACAACAGCAAATTAGTAACGGTGGTTCCTCTTTCAACCACCGCTCCTGAAAAAGTGTGTGTTCATCACCACTTGTTAAGCTCGAATCCAAAGCCTGGCGAAGACAAGAGCAAACAAGTCTGGGCTAAGTGCGACATGATTTATACGTTATCGACTGACCGACTTGAACTGTTCAGCATTCGCACCAGGCAGGGTCGGCAAATAGCAAATGCGTGTATTGGCGAGGCCGATTTTGAGTCAATTCGAGATGCAGTACGCGCCGCATTGTCGTTGCATCAACCCCAGTCAGCCACTGTAAACAATGGAGCTTTGGCACAAAAACTTTGATTTTTACCCCTTGGTAATCCATAATAAGGGCGTACCCGAAAGGGACTTTTGAGACTCCAAGCGTCCGCAAGGGCAGCGAAGAGCCAGGACTGCATCGGCGATGACAAGCCCGCAACTCCTGTGAATAAGGGCGCCTAGTGCGCCCTTTGTCTTTTCTGGCTCATGGAAATAGCGATGGCCGCCACAACCCCTCAGCCTACCCAACACGCAAAGCCGCTGCCCCCGACTGTCATCAGAACATCAGCGCCAATTCGTGCGGAAATTGAGTACCTATCACGCCAAGGAGTCAGACTGACAGCCGCCGCCAAAACCTACACACAGCCTACACGACAGCGTAAACGACAAAGCCCGGTCACGAGAACCGGGCTAAGTCTTTGATATTACTGGTGGTGATGGGCAGAATCGAACTGCCGACCTATGGGTTATGAATCCATCGCTCTAACCGACTGAGCTACATCACCACGCTTGAGGGCGCGGATTATAGTTTGCCGGAGCTTGGCGGGTCAACCGAATTTCGGGTCGGTTATAATGGCGAACTTTTGTGCTGCGCGAATACCTAAGCGGCACCCACCGATTTGCGAAGTGTTTCCCATGCCTAAAAAATTGTTCATCCGCACTTTCGGGTGCCAGATGAATGAGTACGACTCGGACAAGATGGCCGACGTGCTCAATGCCTCGGAAGCGATTGTCAGAACTGACAACGTTGAAGAAGCGGACATCATACTGTTCAACACCTGCTCGGTGCGCGAGAAGGCGCAAGAGAAGGTTTTCCACGATCTGGGCCGGGTTCGTCACCTGAAAAAACTCAATCCCGATCTGGTGATCGGTGTGGGTGGCTGCGTCGCCAGCCAGGAGGGTGATGCGATTGTCGCCCGCGCCCCTTACGTCGATATCGTCTTCGGCCCGCAAACCCTGCACCGTTTGCCCCAACTGATGGCCGAGCGCAAAGCCAAGGGCAAGGCGGCAGTTGATATTTCCTTCCCGGAAATCGAGAAATTTGACTCGATGCCGCCAGCCGAAGTGAAGGGCGCCTCGGCCTTTGTCTCGATCATGGAAGGCTGCTCGAAGTTCTGCACCTTCTGTATCGTGCCCTACACCCGTGGAGGTGAAGTGTCGCGGCCTTTTGACGACGTATTGACCGAAGTGGCCGGGCTGGCTGCCAATGGTGTCGGCGAAGTCACCCTGCTCGGCCAGAATGTAAACGCCTATCGCGGCGACATGGCGGAGACCGACGAGAAGGCCGATCTCGCCATGTTGATCGAATACATTGCCGAAGTGCCGGGTATCGAGCGCATCCGCTATACCACCTCGCACCCGCGCGAGATGACGCAGCGCCTGTTCGACACCTATGCCAATGTGCCGAAGCTGGTATCGCACCTGCACCTGCCCGTGCAGGCCGGCTCCGACCGTGTCCTGGCGGCCATGAAGCGCGGCTACACGACGCTCGAATACAAGTCGATCATCCGCAAGCTGCGCGCCGCACGGCCCGACATTTCGCTGTCTTCGGACTTCATCGTCGGCTTTCCCGGCGAAACGGACGAGGATTTCGAGAAGACCATGAAGCTGATCGACGAGGTCGGCTTCGATAGCTCCTTCTCCTTTGTGTATAGCCCGCGCCCCGGCACGCCGGCGCTGGAACTCGACGATTCGACCCCGGCGGAAGTCAAGTCGGCCCGCCTGCTCCGCCTGCAAAAGCGCATCGACGAACAGGCCCAGGTGATCAGCCAGGCGATGATCGGCAGCATCCAGCGCGTACTGGTCGAAGGCACCTCGAAAAAGGATGTGCACGAGTTGGCCGGACGCACCGACAACAACCGCATCGTCAACTTCGCCGGCAACCCGCGTCTGATCAACACCTTTGTCGATGTCCGCATCACCTCGTCCCTGTCGCACAGCCTGAGAGGCGAAATTGTCATCCGCGAAGACTGAGCGCAGCGAGGCCGCCACCCCGGTGGTTGCCAAAGCCAAGCCGATAAGCATCGCCCTGACGCCGGTGGACAACCATCGGCTAGCCAATCTGTGCGGCCCGCTCGACGAAAATATCCGGCAGATCGAAACCGGCTTCGACGTGGTCATCAAACGGCGCAATGAACGCTTCTCGATTGCCGGCGAAAAAGCCCGCTTGACGGCCGATGCACTGCAATATTTCTATGCCATGGCCGGCGAAATGCTGACCGTCGATGAAATCCAGCTCGGCCTCATCGAACTGCTCAACGCCCCGGTCCGCCGCCTGGCACGCAAGGCCGAAGGCCCGGTCGACGGGCCGCAACTGATCACCCGCAAGACCGAACTGCATGGCCGCACGCCGCGCCAGGTGGCGTATCTGAAAGCCATCCAGGAGCACGACATCACCTTCGGGATCGGCCCGGCCGGCACCGGCAAGACCTATCTCGCTGTCGCCAGCGCCGTTGACGCCTTCGAGCGCGACCTGGTTGAGCGCATCATCCTCACCCGCCCGGCGGTTGAAGCCGGCGAGCGCCTGGGCTTCCTGCCCGGCGACCTGACGCAGAAAATCGACCCCTACCTGCGCCCGCTCTACGATGCGCTCTATGACCTGATGGGTCACGACCGGGTCAGCAAGCTCTACGAAAAGAACGCCATCGAGATCGCCCCCCTCGCCTTCATGCGCGGGCGCACGCTCAACCACGCCTTCATCATTCTCGACGAGGCGCAGAACACGACGCCGGAGCAGATGAAGATGTTCCTGACCCGCATCGGCATCGGCGCCAAGGCCGTGGTCACCGGCGACATCACCCAGATTGACCTGCCCAAGGGGCACAAGAGCGGCCTGCGCGAAGCCCGCGATATCCTGCAGAATGTGCGCGGACTGGCCTTTACCGAATTTCAAAAAGAAGATGTCGTGCGCCACCCGCTGGTTGCCCGCATCGTTGCCGCCTATGAATCCCACACCCAACAAGCGACTTAATCTCTCCGTGCAATTCGCCTGTAACAGGGAAGGCCTACCCTTGCGGGCGGACTTCGTGCGCTGGGCGCGTGCCGCGCTGGTCGGCGGAGGCGAAATCACCATCCGCCTCGTTGATGCCGATGAAGGTCGGGAACTGAACGACGAATACCGGGGCAAGGACTACGCCACCAACGTACTGTCCTTTCCCTACGACACTGAGCCGGTGGTAACAGGCGACCTGGTCATCTGCCCGAGCGTCGTCGCCCGCGAGGCGGCCGAGCAAAACAAGCCGCTGGCCGCTCACTACGCGCACCTGACCGTGCATGGTATGCTGCATTTACAGGGCTGGGATCACGAAAATGACGATGATGCCCAGGCAATGGAAGACGAAGAAACGGAGATTCTCGCCGCCATGGGTTATCCAGACCCGTATGCGGTTTAAACATTATGGACAGTGACAGTAAACCGAGTTTCATCGAACGACTGACTTCCCTGCTGTTGCGCGAGCCTGACGACCGCGAGCAGTTGCTAGAAATCCTGCACGGCGCCTACGAGCGCAACCTGATGGACGCCGACGCCCTGACCATCATCGAGGGTGCCCTTTCGGCCTCCGACACGCGGGTCACCGACGTCATGATTCCCCGTGCCCAGATGGACGTCATCGACGTCGACGACCCCTTGAGCGAAATCGTCCCCGTCGTCATCGAAGCTGCCCACTCGCGTTTCCCGGTGGTTGATGGCGACCGCGACAAGGTCCTCGGCGTCCTGCTCGCCAAGGATCTGCTACGCGTCCAGATCGAACCCAACTTTGATTTACGTGACTGGCTGCGCCCGGCCGTCTTCATCCCGGAATCCAAGCGTCTCAACGTCCTGCTCCGTGAATTCCGCGTCTCGCGCAACCACATGGCCATCGTCGTCAATGAATATGGCGGCGTCGCCGGTCTGGTCACCATCGAGGACGTGCTGGAGCAGATCGTCGGCGACATTGAGGACGAATACGACTTTGACGAGGCGCACGACAACATCCGCCTCGACTCGACCGGGCGCTACCGCGTCAAGGCGCGGACCGAAATCGAGGATTTCAACGCTGCCTTCTCGACCAAGTTCTCCGACGAGGAGTTTGACACTGTTGGCGGCCTTGTTCTGCGTCATCTCGGCCGCGTCCCAAAACGCAACGAGGTGATGGACATCGACGGCGTCCGCTTCCAGGTCCTGCGCGCCGACAGCCGCCGGCTCTATACCTTGCTGGTCACCCCGGCCAACAAACCTGACACCGGTGCCGAAGACACTGCTGCTTGAAACACCGGCCGGACGCTACCTGATCGCCGCGACCACCGGCGTCGTCGGCGTCGGCTGCTTCGCCCCGGTCGGCCTGTTCTGGCTGGCGCCCCTGGTCTGGCTCGCCTTTTTCATTCTCCTGCGACAAGCCGAAAGCCCCCGCCAGGGCCTGCTTACCGGCCTCGCCTTCGGGCTCGGTTTCTTTCTGACCGGCGTTTCATGGGTCTATGTCAGCCTCTCCGTGTTCGGCGGCATGCCGTGGTGGCTGGCCGGCCCCGCGGCCTTCCTGTTCTGTACCGTGATGGCGCTTTTCCCCATGGCCGCCGGCTACCTGTTCAAACGCTGGCAGCCAGATGAGTTCTGGCGCGAAGCGCTCTTCTTCGCAGCCTTGATCGCCGCCGCCGACTGGGTCAAGAGCTGGCTGTTCACCGGCTTTCCCTGGCTCACCGTCGGCTATTCGCAAACCGCCCCCAGTCCGCTGGCCGGATTCGCTCCGCTGCTTGGGGTACATGGCCTGTCATTGCTCGTTGCCCTGATCGCAGCCCTGCTCGTCCGCTGGCGCGTCGGCCTGCCCGTCGCTGCCTTGCTGGCACTTGCCGGCTTCGGCCTGCAACAGGTACAGTGGACGACCCCCATCGGCGCCCCCGTCAGCGTCGCGCTGATTCAAGGCAACGTCCCGCAGGAAATGAAATTCCGGCCGGAAGCCTTCTTCCACACGCTCGACCTCTACCGCGACCTGATCACCGAGAACCCGGCGCAACTGACGATTCTGCCGGAAACCGCCATCCCGGTATTTATCGACCAGATTCCAGCCGAGTATCTCGACACCCTGAAAGCCCTGGCCCGACGCCAGAATGGCGACCTCATCTTCGGCACATTGACGGGGGTCGGCGACCACTATTTCAACAGCGCCGTCAGCGTTGGCACCTCGCCATTACAGGTCTACAGCAAGAACCATCTGGTCCCCTTCGGCGAATTCATCCCGGCCGGCTTTGCCTGGTTCATGGCCTACGCCAGCATCCCCATGTCGTCCTTCACCCGCGGACCGGAAACCCAGCCCCCGCTGGCCGTCGCCGGTCAGCACGTGGCCGCCAATATCTGCTACGAAGACGTCTTCGGCGAAGAACTCATCCGCGCCCTGCCCCAAGCCGGCATTCTCGCCAATCTGTCAAATACCGCCTGGTTCGGGCACTCCCTTGCCCAGCCACAACACCTGCAGATCGCCCAGATGCGCGCCGCCGAAACCGGCCGCCCGATGCTGCGCGCCACCAATACCGGCATGACCGCCATCGTCGGTGCCGACGGCCGGCTCATCGCCGCACTCCCTCCCTTCGCTACAGGCGTCCTGAAAGGCGAAGTCAGTGCCTATGCCGGAACGACCCCCTTTGTTCGCTTCGGAAACTGGCTGGCGCTGGCGCTGATGGCTGGCTTCCTTCTACTCGGGCGAGCACGCCCCCTGCCACGCGCAAGCTGACTCATGGTGGGAGCACGCCGCAAGTAACGGCATCGGCCAGCGGAGCGATTTCTTTCGCGGTGGCTGTCATTTTGCCCAAAGCCGGATCAGAATATGGAGCCAACGAGCGACGCTCCCTACATTTTCCGGATACAGAATCCCTTCTGCCTACATGAACAGGAATCTCTGGCAACAGCTCTATTTTCGACATGCAACGCTGACGTTCATCGTCATTACGCTGTTGTTGTTAGGTAGTGCGCTGTATTCGATCTGGCGCCTAACCGAATACAGCACGCAACAAAGCGTGCTCGAGACCACCGCCGCATCAAACCTTGCCATTACCCAGTTGATCGCGACCGAGGTATGGCCCAACCTGGCACCGCTGCTGCCGACAGCCGAAGTCAATGCCGAAGGCGCCCGCAGCAACCCCAACCTGCCAGCCATTGATGCCATCGTTCGGCGTTTCAGTCCGAATACCGACATTGTCAAACTCAAGATTTTCGACCTCAAGGGGCTGACGCTATATTCATCGGAAGCGCACCAGATTGGCGACGACAAATCGATGACCAATGGCTTTCGCAGTGCGCGCGAAGGAAAGCCCATCAGCGAACTCTCATTTCGCGAAAGTTTCATGAGCTTTGATGGCGCATTGCAGCGGCGGAACCTAGTATCGTCATATGTACCCGTTGTTCACAACGGAGAGTTGCGCAGCGTGGTCGAAATCTACACCGACCGCACGCGTGAGATCGAAATGACGGACCTGCAACTGACTGGCCTGTTGCACAAGCTGGTTGTGGTCTTCTTCCTGCTGTTTCTCATTTTGCTGGCTATCTTCCGCCAGACCGAACGGGCGCGCCGTGATCATGACCAGTCGCTGATCCGGCTAGCGGAAGAAAGTCGCCTTGCCCGCGAGGCGGCCGTACAGGCCAACCTGACCAAATCGCAGTTTCTGGCAACCATGAGCCATGAAATCCGCACGCCAATGAATGGCGTCATTGGCATGGCCAATTTGCTGCTCGACACCGATCTTCACGCCGAGCAGCGGGAGTTTGCCCGCAGCATTGCGGTCTCTGGCGAATCGCTGCTTGCCATCATCAACGACATCCTAGACCTGTCAAAGATCGAGGCCGGACGCATGGAGTTTGAAACGTATCCATTTTCAGTGCGTGACATGCTCGATGCCATCGATTCGCTACTCAAGGTGCGCGTACAGGAAAAGGGCATTCGCCTTGTACTGGATATCGCCCCTGCCGCCGAGGGTCTTTTTCTTGGCGACGGAACGCGCGTACGCCAGATTCTGCTTAATCTGGCAGGCAACGCCGTCAAGTTCACCGAGAAGGGAGAGGTGCGCATTACCGTAACTCCAACGCCGAGAGGGTTGCTGTTCGAGGTGTCCGACACGGGTATCGGCATCCCCCCGGATGCGGTCCAGCGCCTATTTGCCAGTTTCAGTCAGGTCGATGCATCGACAACGCGCCGCTTCGGCGGGACCGGCTTGGGCCTGGCAATCAGCAAGAAGCTGGCCGAGGGCATGGGGGGAAGTATAGGCATTGAAAGTGTACTCGGCGAAGGCAGCCGGTTTTGGGTGGAATTGCCACTAAGCGTATCTGCCGCAACCGAGAAAGACGAGCCGTTGGTCACCGACTCGACCGCACCGCAACAACGCTCAGCGCATGTATTGCTGGTGGAAGACAACCGGATCAACCAGAAAGTGGCCGGTGCCCTGCTCGGACGCCTTGGTCATACCTTTGACCTGGCCGAAAACGGTCGCCAAGGCGCTGAGGCGGCAGAAGCCAAGGCGTATGCGCTCATCCTGATGGACATGCAGATGCCGGAAATGGATGGCCTTGAAGCAACCCGCCGAATCCGCGCCGGCGAAGGTCCGAATGCCAATACCTGGATCATCGCGTTGACGGCGAATGCCATGCAGTCAGACCAGGATGCTTGTCGTGAGGCCGGCATGAACGACTTCCTGAGCAAGCCATTCAATCGCGAAGACCTGGCCGCAGCCCTGAATCGCGGACTGGAGTGCTCCAAAGCTGCCATTGGCGAAATCACCCAATAAGCCAACTGCTGCCGTTGAATATTGTCCCCGAATCAGTCTGCTTATATCCTGCGGATTCAACCGGTGGATGCAACACACTAGAATCTGCGTAAGCAGAAGGAGTGTTGCCAATGAAACAGAGAACCCGGATCTATTACACGGATAGCCAGAAGGCGCTGATGTGGGAACGCTGGCGCAAGGGCGACTCACTACAACAAATCGCCCAGCTCTTTGATCGAAATCACTCATCGGTTCAGGGAATCCTGGCCGAGACTGGCGGGATAACTCCGGCACTGCGATGTCGCTCCAAACGGGCATTGACACTTTCCGACCGGGAAGATATTTCGCGAGGTTTAGTTGCGGGCTGTTCCATCCGTGCGCTCGCTACTCAATTGAGGAGAGCGCCGTCCACCGTCAGTCGTGAAGTCAACCGCAATGGTGGCCGGGAGTGTTACCGAGCGACTCAAGCCGACCAGGCAACCTGGGCTCGGGCACTTCGCCCCAAGCCTTGCAAACTGGCTGAGAACCCTGAGCTGGCGCATATAGTGGCGAACAAGCTGCATTCGCTGTGGTCACCAGAACAGATTGCTGGCTGGCTCAAGCGGACCAACCCAGACAATGCGAGTCATCAGGTGTCACACGAGACTATCTATCGCACCCTCTATATTCAAACCCGAGGCGCTCTGAAGAAGGAGTTGCTGGCGTATTTGCGGCGGACGCGAGCCATGCGCCGCTCTCGCCATCACACACAAAAGACTGGCGATCACGGCCGAATCGTCGATGCTGTGTCAATCAGCGAACGGCCGGCCACGGCTGATGATCGGGCGGTGCCGGGGCACTGGGAAGGTGATCTGCTGTGCGGCAGCAAGAACAGTCAGATTGCGACGCTCGTCGAACGTCAATCGCGCTACCTGATGCTGGTCAAGCTCTCCGGCAAAGATACCGGGACCGTCACCAACGCCCTGATCAAAAACGCTCGTAAGTTGCCGCAAGAGCTCTACAAATCGCTGACCTGGGACCGGGGCAAGGAAATGGCTGGCCACAAGCGATTCACGCTGGCGACGGATATCCAAGTCTATTTCTGCGACCCCCATCACCCTTGGCAACGTGGAACGAATGAGAATACAAATGGACTGTTGCGCCAGTTTTTCCCAAAGGGAATTGACCTGTCCCCCTATTCGCAAGCGAAGCTGAGTGCCATTGCCCGGAAACTGAATGAGCGCCCTCGGAAAACACTAAACTACGAAACACCGGCACAACGTTTTTACCAAACCGTTGCATCCACCGGTTGAATCCGCATCCGTAAAGCGGCCGTTCGCTCACGCTACAGAACAACCTGCGAACCAAGTTCCACAACGCGGTTTGACGGAATCTTGAAAAACGCCGTCGCACTCCCTGCATTCCGGAACATCGCCACAAAAATCAACTCCCGCCAATAGGCCATTTCGGAACCGAGTTTCGGGATTAACGTCTCCCTGCCAAGGAAGAACGATGTATCCATCATGTCAATATCCAAGCCGGCCTCTGCACATAATTTCAGCGCAGCGGGGATATCCGGCTCATCCTTGAAACCATATTGAACGATGATTTGACTGAAGTTTCCATCTAAACGATGCACTTCGACCCGGTCCACATCGGGCACATAGGGCACATCGAACACTTCGACACTGAGAACGATGACCTGCTCGTGCAATGCTTTGTAATGTTTGAGGCTGTGTAGCATCGCATGTGGCACCAATTTGGGGTTTGGTGTCAGAAACACGGCGGTCCCCGCGACGCGCTCGACGCCACCCTCAGCAATGCTGGCGATGAACGAGTTCAACTCCATGGCATCTGCTGCCAGTCGTTCGCTGAGAAGTTCACGGCCACGCTTCCAGGTTGTGAGCAGAATGAAGATGGCCAGACCAAATACCAACGGGAACCAACCGCCGTCCGGAATTTTCACGGAATTGGCAAGGAAAAAGCCGAGGTCTATACAGATGAATGGCAAGGCGCCGAGAACCGCCCTCACGGGGCTCCAGCCCCAAAGTCGGATAGCTACGGCAATCGCCAGAATATTGGTAATCAACATCGTGCCCGTCACCGCAATCCCGTAGGCCGCAGCCAGATTCGACGACGAACCGAACTCGATAACGAGCGCGATGATAGCGACCAGCAATAGCCAGTTGATGCCCGGCAGATATATCTGGCCGATTTCCCTGTCCGAGGTATGCTGGATTTCCAGGCGCGGTGTGTAGCCCAGTTGAATTGCCTGCTGGGTAATCGAGAAGGCACCGGAAATGACGGCTTGCGAGGCGATAACGGAGGCGATCGTGGACAACATCACCAAGGGAAATATGGCCCATTCCGGCGCCAGTCGATAAAACGGATTCTCCACGGCGCTCGGATCGGCCAGCAACAGCGCGCCTTGGCCGAAGTAATTGATGAGCAAGGCCGGCATGACGTAACCCAGCCAGGCGTACTGAATCGGCTTGGCACCAAAGTGGCCCATGTCAGCATAAAGCGCTTCCGCACCAGTGATGCACAGAACCACCGCCCCCAAGGCAAAGAATCCGAGCAACGAGTTACCGGTGATGAACCAAAGTGCATGGAGCGGATTGACGGCCGCCAGTACCGCCGGGTTGTCGACGATAGCCAGGATCCCGAGCAGCGCCAACACTGCAAACCAGATAACCATGACCTGGCCGAACAGGGCGCCGACACTGGCGGTTCCGCGTCGCTGAAACAGGAACAGTCCGACCAGGACGACCAGCGAAATGGGCAGGATATAGGGCTTGAATGCGGGCGTGATGAGTTCCAGTCCCTCAACGGCAGAAAGAACGGAAATTGCCGGCGTGATTACGCCATCACCGTAAAACAATGCTGCGCCAAACAACCCCAGGATGACCAGCAGCTTCTGCTGCAAGGTGCCGGGCGTTCCTTTGTGCAGGGCCAAGGTCATCAGGGCGATGATGCCGCCCTCACCTTTATTGTTGGCGCGCATGATGAAGGAAACATACTTCACCGTCACCACGATGATGAGCGTCCAGAAAAAGAGCGAAAGGATACCCAGCACATTCTCCGGTGTAATTGGCACCGGATGGTGAGCTCCCCCGAAGACTTCCTTGATGGCGTAGAGGGGACTGGTGCCAATATCACCATAAACAACGCCGAGCGCCGCCATGGTCAGCGTCGCCAGACGCTTCTTGTCTTGTACTTGTTGCATGATTTTCCCTTAGGGCTGGAAGCGATAGCCCACACCGGTTTCAGTCAGAATATGTTTGGGTTGTGCTGGGTCGCCTTCCAGTTTTTGGCGGAGATGTCCGACATAGACCCGCAGATAGTGGCTGCTCTCGATATACGAAGGCCCCCAGATTTCCCTGAGCAAATTACGCTGTGTAAGCACTTTGCCGGGCTGTGCCAGCAAGGCCGATAACAAGCGATATTCGAGGGGTGTCAGATGCACTGGTTCACCCGCACGGCTGACTGCCCGCCGCGACAGGTCCACCATCACGGTGCCGAATTCGATGACAGGGGATGCCGTCTCACCGCTGCGGCTACGCCGCCGCAATAATGCGCGAACACGTGCGCGCAATTCTCCGACGCTGAAGGGCTTGGTCAGATAGTCGTCAGCACCGGCATCGAGGGCATCAATCTTGTCATTTTCCTGGGAGCGGGCCGAGAGAATGAGGACAGGCACATCCGACCAGCCACGCAGGTCACGGATCAGGTCAATACCGTTTCCATCCGGAAGTCCAAGGTCCAGAATGAGCAAATCCGGCTTCCGGGAACCTGCCTCAATCAGGCCATGTGCCATGGTTTCAGCTTCAGCGACCTGACACCCCTCTTCTTCCAGCGCAGCTCGCACAAAACGGCGAATCTGCTTTTCATCCTCGATCACCAGAACTTTGGCGGGCGTATTCATGCCGGTTCCTCCTCGACGACAGGGGGATTGCCAACGGGTAGGGTAAAAGTGACACAAGCACCACCGTCGGGCCGATTCTCGGCATGAATATGCCCGCCATGCGCTTCCACGATCGCCTTACAGATAGCCAGACCCAAGCCAACGCCCGGTTTGCCCGACTCGGCTTGGCCCCGAACGAACATGTTGAACAGTTCATCGCCGCGATGCTCCGGAAATCCAATGCCACGATCCTTGACCATCACTGCGACAGTGTTGCCGGTACGTTGCGCCGACAGTTCAATCGAGGTGTGAGGCGGCGCATATTTCGCGGCGTTCTCCAGCAGATTGCAGAGCACACGCTCGACCAGCACCGCATCGAATTCAAGGAGCGGCAAATCGGCCGGCAATTCAACCTTGACCGGGTGGTCAGCCAAGGCGTTACCAAGCAGCTTGATACCAGCACCCACGACTTCTTCCAGGGGCTGCCACTCTCGACGGAGCGTCACTTCACCGGCATTGAGACGGGCCATGTCAAGCAGGTTGCCAACCATTCCAGCCAGCCGAGCCGACTGCTCGTGCAGCGCCTGCGCTGTTTCCAGTGCCGCCGAAGGCAAAGCCGGTTTAATCAGAAATAGCGAGTCAGCCAGTCCAACCATTGCCGTCAGGGGGGTTCGCAGGTCGTGAGAAAGCGCAGACAAAATCGAACTGCGCAGCCGCTCGGTCAGCATCTTGACCTCGGTAGCCTGGGCAATCTCGACGTAGTGCAGGCGTTCCAAAGCGACCGCCAGCAATGAAGCCAGTGCTTCAAGCAGGGAAATCGTATCCGACGATGGCTCAGTGGAATTGTCGGCAAAGCGCACAGCCAATACACCGCGAATTCGCATGGAAGCGTGGAGCGGCAGATAGAGCGGGGCATAGCCCATGCCGCTCATTTCATCGCTGCGAACCAGTTTGCCGCTCTCCAGGGCAACTTTCGCCAAATGGCTTTCAATAGGCAGCGAACAGGCAGGACTCGTGCGGGCCAAATTCTTCCGGAGATCGTCCGGGACCAAGATGGCACATTCGGCCGCTAACTGCTCTTTGACAAACCCTTTGGCAATTTCGACCACCTGTTCCGTGGTCAGCGTTCCGGCCAGTTGGCGAGCCAACTGATAAAGGCCTTCGGTACGCTGCTCGCGTTGTTCCGCTTCCAGTGCCTTCTGTCGCAGAACCGACGTGAAGTGAGCGGTGGTCAGGCCGGTGACCAGCATCACCGCAAATGTGACCAGATACTGAATATCGCTGACCGCAAGTGAAAAGCGCGGTGCAACGAAAAATACGTCAAACAGCAGAACGCTGAGAATTGAGGCCAATACGGCAGCGTTCCGGCCAAGTTTGACCGCAATGACCAGAACGGCCAGCAGGAAGAGCATCACGATGTTTGCCAGGTCGAGATGACCAAGCAAGGGGGTAGCGACGAGCGTAGTGCCGATGCAAATGACAACGGTCAGGCCGTAATTTTTAACGCCGACCGTTCATTCGTTGTGGTGGAGGATTCCATGTCGCGTTTCCTCAGATGGGATAGCTAAAGACTAGGCTTCCCCGTGTAAAAACGCTGACTATTCTGGCGATTACGCCGTAAAAATGTTGTAAAAATCCCGTACCGCAGTGAAGGTCTGTTGGCGACAAGTGAGCGGACAGACATAGTCGAGCGATGGACTGGCCGCTCCGGGCGCCGAAGCGACTTCCCTCCGCTCAGACTCAACGCCGGAAAGCAGTCACCAGCGAGACAAGGCACGATCCATCAATCCTGCTGCGTCACTTCCAGCTTATGAAGGTCAAATGCTTTCTGCCGCAACTTGGTCAAGAGCGCGCTGTAGCTGACGGGGTCAACCTTGGGTGTCCGGGAGAGGATCCACAGGTATTCTCTTTTCGGTTCGCTGACCGCGACTAACTGGTAGTCGTCATCGAGTTCAATGACCCAATAGTCGCCCCACACGAATGGCAGGAATGACAGCCATGCGGGTGCGAATCGGACTTCCAGCTTCGCGGACGTGGTAGGGCCAACCTGCCTGGCCACCCCAATCGCCTCGGTCATGTCGCCCCCCGCAATGCGGCAACGGTTAATGACCTTTACCCGGCCATCACTCATGGGACTGTAATCTGCCCTGGTGCCCCCAGTGCATTTTTTCTGAAACCAGTTGGGGTATTTGGCGATTTCGTACCAGGTACCCATATAGCGGGCGACATCCAGGGAGGGAATCGTTCTCACCGCATTACTTGAGCCTGGCGGTTCATTGTCTGCCGCACTGCCATTGGCCATGGTGCTGAGCACGCCAAGGCAGAGCACGGTTGCAAGCAAACTATTTTTCATGAAGTGGCATCTCGATTGGAAGGTTATCCCGCAGGTTCAAGCATTGACGTCACCACGCTAACACTTAAGCAGCAGTGAGACATGCGCAATTCGGACGGGTTTCATCGACGATTGCAGGAGGCCGACTCCCGGCATCGACACCCCACATGCCTTAGATTGTCGTCTCCTGCACTATGGCAGCCACAACTGCGCCGGGCTCAAGGCCCGGCGATCAGCCAATCATGCGGGGTGATCGAGCCACCAGGTCAGCCCCTGAACATTGAGCTCAAGATCGGTGGCGAGAATCTCCAGGATCGTTGCTTCGGGCAGCGCACAGCCGTGGCTGCGCAGTTCGGCCAGGATATAGGCGGTCAGGTCCTGTTTGGTCGCCGCATGGCGTTTTTCGCCGTCATTGGCGTGAGCTTGGGCGATGGCGATGTGCCGGTCGAGCCGACGATGCAGATCGACCGCCTTGGCTGGCAGGTCAGTGACTTGCGCGTAGTGGGTGAGGTACATGGCGGATGGCTGGTAGCTCATCAGACGGTCGATGGAGGCACGCATTTCGGCCGGATCGAACTGGGATGGACTGGTCGTCGGCAGGATGAACTGGCGGCCATCGACATCGAATTCGCGGTAGGACAGGCCAAACATGTCGCCTGTAAAGATGGCGCTGGCCTGACGGTCGATGATGCAGATGTGGTGCTTGGCATGGCCCGGCGTGTCGATCATCAGCAATTCGCGACCACCCAGTTGCAGGGTCAGACCCTCGTGGGCGTCGATGATACGCTCGGCAGCAATAGGCAGAATCTCGCCATAGACGGTGTCGACGTATTCCTTGCCATAAACGGCAGTAACGCCAGCCACCAGTTTGGACGGCTCGGCCATATGGCGTGAACCGCGCGGATGAACCACCAGCTTGGCATTGGGAAATTCGCGCATGAGCGCCCCGGCACCACCGGCGTGGTCGAGGTGGATGTGGGTGAGGATGACGTAATCGACCGCATCGCGGCCCAGCCCGATCTTGTCGAGGGCAGCGATGACATTGGGCAGCGAGTCGTTGCTGCCGGTATCAACGAAAGCAACGCGGCCATTATCGACAATCATGTGGATAGCGGCCAGGATCGGGCGCACATAGCCGGCGTCGAAGGCAATGATGCCGTTGCCGTAGTCTCTCCAGTCGAACATTTCCATACTCCTCCGTATTGATGGCGGCGATTATACTGGCGGCTTTGCAATTTCACAGAGCCGAGCGATGACCCATTTCGTGGCCGACGATGGCGAGAGGATTCACGTCAAACTATCCGGCGAAGGTTCGCCGCTGATCCTCCTCCATGGCTGGACGTCGAGCAGTCAGGAATGGTTCCCCTTCATGGCCGATCTCAATGCACGGCACCGCGTCTATCGCTGGGATGCCCGTGGTCACGGCGGCCATACGCTGAACCACCCCGGCTCGGCGACAGTCGAGCGCATGGCGCGCGACCTCAAGAACCTGATTGACCATTACGGCCTGCACGATGCCACCGCCGTCGGCCACTCGATGGGCGCCCTGACCCTCTGGCAATACCTGCGCGACCACGGCACACATGGCCTTGGCAAGCTCTGCCTGATCGACCAGTCACCCAAACTGCTGACAGCCGACGACTGGGAACACGGAATTTACGGGGATTTTGGCAGCGATCGTAACCACCAGCTGGTTTCGTGGCTGAACGATGACTTTGCCGAAGGTGTGCTGAAACTGACGGCACACGGCCTGAACAAGCGCGCCGAAGAAAAATACCTGCAAAATGCATCAGGGTGGGAGCGCTCGCGCGCCGCCTTGCGCGCCCAGGACCCGGAACCGTTGATCAATTGCTGGCTGAGCCTGACCGCCGCCGACTATCGCGACGTGCTAGCCAATATCCCGCTACCGACCCTCTTGGTCTATGGCGGTGAGAGCAACTTCTACCATGCTTCGACGGCGCATTACGTGGCCGACAACATTCCGAACGCCGTGCTGCGCATTTATGAAGGCACCGACCATTCGCCACACCAGTGGCAGCGCGAACGCTTCGTCCGCGAACTGCTGGAATTTATTGACGAAGGGCGCTGAACTCAACGCCCTGACCGCTTAGCCGGTCTTGGCCTGGCTCGCCGCCGAGGCCTGCGTACCACCAGTGGCGCGCAGATGCTGGACGGCCTGCTCGATACGCTGACGCTCGGCCAGCACCTTGACCGCATAGCGCCGGCCCGGATCGCTGCTCGCCCCGCCAAACTGCTGCAGGCCGCTTTCCAGCCCGCCATTGCGACGGATCGACTCTTTCAGGACTTTGGCACCAACCTGAACATTGATCACCGGATTGAGGAAGGCTGCCTGATCGGCATCTTCCGGCAATTTGTCCTGATGGAACTGCGGCATCACCTGCATCAGCCCCTTGGCGCCGACAACGCTTTCGGAAAACGGGTTGAAGCGCGACTCGATACCGATCACCGCGATGATCAGGAGGGGATCAAGCTTCAACTGGCGGCCGGTCGCCTGCGCCGTCGCGAAGATCGGCTGAAGCGCATCGGATGAGACGTGATAGCGCCGGGAAACATAATCCATGGCGCCGAGCATGCGGGCATTGAGGGCCTCGCTTGCCGGTTCGTCGGAGACGGCAAAATCTTCGTCGTCGACAGAAACTTCCTCGGACAGCGGCAGAATCGCCTTCAAGCCCCCGAGCAGGGTCTGGTTGCCGCTTTGCAGGCCAGCCAAGGAAAGGACAAACAGGATGCCCGCAAACATCAGGGCTTTCTGGAACAGAGCCGAGGCGGCGTTGGAAAGCCGCAGCATCGACATGGGGAGAACTGTTGAGGTAATCATGCGACCTCCTTCACTGTTGCCACTGTCGACAAACATCGTCTGACAGCGAACGGTTACAGGGGGTACGACATCGGCCAGGCTCCGGAAAAAGGGGCGCTGGAGACCGCAGCCAGACAGGGAATTTGCCGCGGAAACCGATGCTGCACCGCAGCATTAATTGCAGTGTATTGATTTATATAGATATTGTCAATATCGCACCCAACAGCAGCGGGATCTGGTGTTGCATTGCCGCAACAATTTCACGCGTTATGCGGGGTTGGGGGCCAGGGTTTTGGCTGCCCTGGTTAGGCTGATCGCCTGATTGACTCAGGGTTCTGCCCTTGAGGGGGCATCCCACTTTTTCTTGTTTCGCCAGAAGAAAGTACGCCTGCCAGCAAGGCGGAACTCCAAGCCAATTTACAAGGCCCACCCATCAAAACACGGCTCACCCAACCTTGAGCCGATCGGCAAAAGCCAGCCGCAATTTCTGCGCCTTGGGTGCCACCACCGCCATGCAATACCCCTGATAGGGATTACGACGAAAATACTGATGGTGGTATTCCTCCGCGACAAAGAAGGTCGACGCCGGGCTGACCTCGGTCACGATGGGAGAGGACCAGACCCCCTCAGCGTTGAGGCGGCCGATCATCGCCTCGGCCACCGCCTGCTGGCCGGCATCATGAAAGAAAATCGCCGAGCGGTATTGCGTTCCGACATCATGCCCCTGACGATTCAGGGTTGTCGGATCGTGGATGGCGAAGAAGGCGGACAACAGGGTCTCGAAATCGATAATGGCCGGGTCGAACTCAAGTTCGACGACCTCGGCATGCCCCGTATTGCCGCGACAGACCGCCTCGTAGGTCGGTTGTGGATCGTCCCCGCCCATATAGCCGGGCCGCACCCCAACAACCCCCTTCAACTGTTCGAAAGCCGCCTCCAGGCACCAGAAGCAACCACCCGCAAGGGTCGCCGTTTGCACATTCGTCGATTTCTGCATCTGCAATCTCTCTCTTTATCCTGATATCCCGCAGACAGCATGCCGCCGCCTTCGTTCCGCGCCATCCGTGGCAAAAGCAAGTAAAATCGTGTGTCTCAGAACATCACCGATTGCGTCCGATGAGCACTGCCAAAAAACCGACCTTTCAGGAAATCATCCTGCGCCTGCAGCAATACTGGAGCGACAAGGGCTGCGCCCTGCTCCAGCCCTACGATATGGAAGTCGGCGCCGGCACCAGCCACACCGCCACCTTCCTGCGCGCCATCGGCCCCGAGCCGTGGAAAGCCGCCTACGTGCAACCGTCGCGCCGGCCCAAGGATGGCCGCTACGGCGAGAATCCGAACCGCATGCAGCATTATTACCAGTATCAGGTGGTGTTGAAGCCGGCTCCGGACAATATCCTCGAACTGTACCTCGGCTCGCTCGAAGCCCTCGGCTTCGATTTGAAGAAAAACGACGTGCGCTTCGTCGAGGACGACTGGGAAAATCCGACCCTGGGGGCCTGGGGCCTTGGTTGGGAAGTCTGGATGAACGGCATGGAAGTGACCCAGTTCACCTATTTCCAGCAGGTCGGCGGCATCGACTGCAAGCCGATCACCGGGGAAATCACCTACGGTATCGAACGCCTCGCCATGTACCTGCAGGGCGTTGAAAACGTTTTCGACCTGACGTGGACGGAAGGCCTGACCTACGGCGACGTCTATCACCAGAACGAAGTCGAGCAATCGGCCTACAACTTCGAACACAGCAACGTCGAGTTCCTCTTCCACGCTTTCGGCAAGCACGAAGAAACCGCCGTCCATCTGATGGCCCAGCAACTGGCCCTGCCCGCCTACGAACAGGTGCTCAAAGCCGCCCACACTTTCAACCTGCTCGACGCCCGGGGCGCCATCTCGGTGACCGAGCGTGCCGCCTATATCGGCCGCATCCGCAATCTCGCCCGCGCCGTCGCCCAGGCCTACCTCGACAGCCGCGCCCGCCTCGGCTTCCCGATGGCCCCCAAGGAATGGGCCGCAGAAGTCCTCGCCCAGATTGAAAAGAAAGCTGCTTGAAGATGACCGCCAAGAATCTGCTCGTTGAACTGTTTGTCGAAGAACTGCCGCCCAAGGCACTCAAGAAGCTCGGTGAAGTATTTGCCGCCACCCTTGCTGCGTCGCTGAAAAACAGCGGCCTCGCCACCGCCGCTGCAAGCGTCACCGCCTACGCCTCGCCGCGCCGCCTCGCCGCCCACGTCACCGATGTCGCCGCCGTCGCCGCCGACAAGCCGGTCGTCCAGAAGCTCATGCCGGTTGCCGTCGGCCTCGACGCTGCCGGTAACGCCACCCCCGCCCTGCTCAAGAAACTCGCTGCCCTCGGTGCCGATGCCTCCTGCGTCCCGGCACTGCGCCGTGAGAACGACGGCAAGGCCGACATCCTGTTCTACGACAGTCTGGCCAAGGGCGCGACACTGGCCGAAGGCCTGCAGAAGGCGCTCGAAGCCGCACTCGCCGCACTGCCCATCCCCAAGGTCATGAGCTACCAGTTGCAGGACGGCTGGAGCAGCGTCAATTTCGTGCGCCCGGCCCATGGCCTGGTCGCCCTGCACGGTGACGATGTCGTGCCGCTCGCCATTCTCGGGCTGAACGCCGGTCGTGAAACACACGGCCACCGCTTCGAAGCGGCCATCGATCCGGTCGTTCTCGCCAATGCCGACGAATATGCCGGCAAGCTGGCCACCTATGGTGCCGTGATTGCCTCCTTCGCCGAACGCCGGGCGGAAATCGTCCGCCAGCTCGACGCCGCTGCCGCCAAGGCTGGCGGCAAGCCGATTGACGACGACGCTCTGCTCGATGAAGTGACCGCACTGGTCGAACGCCCGAACGTCCTGATCGGCCAGTTTGAAGAAGAATTCCTCGCCGTGCCGCAGGAATGTCTAATTCTCACCATGAAGGCCAACCAGAAGTATTTCCCCCTGCTCGACGCCGCTGGCAAGCTGACCAACAAGTTCCTGGTCGTCAGCAACATCAGCCCGGAAGATGCTTCTGCCGTGATCGGCGGCAACGAACGCGTCGTCCGCCCGCGCCTGGCAGACGCCAAGTTCTTCTTCGACCAGGATCGCAAGAAGTCGCTGGAAAGCCGCGTTGCCGGCCTCGGCAAGGTGGTCTATCACAACAAGCTGGGTACCCAGGGCGAGCGCGTCCAGCGTGTCGCCGCGATTGCCCGCGCCATCGCCGACCATCTTGGCGGCGGCGAACTGGCCCACCATGCCGAACAGGCCGCCGTGCTGGCCAAGGCCGACCTGCTCACCGACATGGTCGGCGAATTCCCTGAACTGCAGGGCATCATGGGCCGCTATTACGCGCTGCATGACGGCCTCGCCGAGGCGGTTGCCGATGCCGTCGAAGATCATTACAAACCCCGCTTTGCCGGTGACAGCCTGCCGCGCGGCCAAGTTGGCACGGTCGTCGCACTGGCCGACAAGCTGGAAACCCTGGTCGGCATGTTCGGCATCGGCCAGATCCCGACCGGTGACCGCGACCCCTTCGCGCTGCGCCGGCATGCGCTGGGCACCATCCGCATGCTCAGCGAAGGCAATCTGGACTTGCCGCTCAATTCCCTGCTGGCCGTTGCCGGCCGCGCCTTTGCCAGCGTGGAAGGTTTCAAGAGCGCCGAAGCAGAACTGGCCGACTTCATTTACGACCGCCTCGCCGGCAGCCTGCGCGAGCAGGGTTATACGGCGCAGGAAGTCGATGCCGTGGTCAGCCAGCGGCCGCAACGCCTCGGCGACATTCCCAAGCGCCTGGCCGCCGTCCGCGCCTTCTCGGCACTGCCCGAAGGCGCCGCCCTGGCTGCGGCCAACAAGCGGGTCGGCAACATCCTCAAAAAGGTTGAAAACGCGGTTGAAGCGACGGTCGATAACGCCCTGCTCAGGGAAGCTGCCGAAGTCGCCCTGCATGACGCCCTCGTCGAGGTCGTGCCGCAGGCCGATGCCGCCTTCGTCACCGGTGACTACACCGAATCGCTGCAGGCCCTGGCCGCTTTGCGCGCCCCGGTCGATGCCTTCTTCGATGGCGTTATGGTCAATGCCGACGATCCAGCCCTGCGCGCCAACCGTCTCGGCCTGCTCGCCAAGCTGCATGCGGCGATGAACAAGGTGGCCGACATTTCGAAATTGTCGGCTTAAGCCAGGGAGCCTGCCATGCCCACCAAGCTCGTCATCCTCGACCGCGACGGGGTCATCAACTTCGATTCGGCCCAGTTCATCAAGAGCCCGGCCGAATGGAAGCCGATCCCGGGCAGCCTGGAGGCGATAGCCCGCCTCACCCAGTGTGGCTACAAGGTGGTCGTGGCAACCAACCAGTCGGGCGTCGGCCGCGGCCTGTTCGACATGGAAACGCTCAACCAGATCCACAGCAAGATGCACAAGGCAGTCGTGGCCCTGGGCGGGCGGATCGACGCCATTTTCTATTGCCCGCATGCGGCCGATTCGAAATGTGAATGCCGCAAACCGAACCCCGGCATGTTCAAGCGCATTTCCGACACACTCAACATCGACCTCAAGGGCGTCCCGGCTATTGGCGATTCGCTGCGCGACCTTCAGGCCTGCGCCGCCTACGGCTGTCAGCCGATGCTGGTGATGACCGGCAAGGGCGAAAAAACCAAGGCCGAAGGCAGCCTGCCCGCGGGCACCCTGGAGTTCAAGGACCTGTCGGCAGCCATCGACGCCATCCTCAAGGAAACCACGCCATGAAGACCCTGCGCTCGACGCTGTTCATGGCCTACGCCATCGTCTGGTCGGTGCTCTCGGCTCCGCTGGTGGTGATCGCCGCCCTGCTCCTGCGCGGTCTCTGGGGCTATCGCTTCGGCAAGCTGTGGCGCCTCGGCATGCAGTTCGGCGTCGAAAACATCCTCGGCATCCGCCCCAAGGTTATCGGTCTCGAAAACATGCCGGCTGAGCCGTGCGTCATCCTGGCCAAGCACCAGTCAGCCTGGGAAACGATGACGATCCAGGACCTCGTGCCGAATGGCGCCTACTGCGTTTTCGTCCTCAAAAAGGAACTGCTGCGCGTACCGCTGATCGGCTGGGGCCTGGCTGCCATGAAAATGATTTCAATCGACCGTGCCGCCGGCAAGGATGCCCTCGACCAGGTCGTCACCCAGGGCCGGGAACGCCTGCAGCAGGGCTTCTACGTCATCCTCTTCCCCGAGGGCACACGCGTCGCCCCGGGCCACAAGAAACGCTACAAGCCGGGTGGCGCCTACCTTGCCACCCACGTCGGCTGCAAGGTCGTGCCGGTCGCCCACGATGCAGGCGAACTGTGGCCGCGCCAGGCCTTCCTGAAAACGCCCGGCACCGTCACCATGAGTATCGGCCCGGCTTTCGACGCCACCGGCATGTCCGAGGCCGAAGTCAATCAGCGCGCCGAGGCGTGGATCGAGGACGAGATGCACCGCATTTCGCCGCATCGTTACTCGAATGCCTCGCATAACGCCACCTGAGCCACCCCGCAGCATCGTCATTGCCGGCCAGGCGGTCGCCTATCAGCTCAGACGCAGCCAGCGCCGGACCATCGGCTTATCGGTCGATCATCGCGGCTTGCGGGTTGCCGCACCCACACGCGCCCGCCTCGGCGACATCGAAAGCCTGATTCACGAACACGGCCAGTGGGTGATCGACAAGCTGGCGGCCTGGCGCGACCGTGTCACACTGGGGCCGCTTGTAGTCTCCGACGGCACCGTGATCGAGGCACTCGGCGAGCCATTGACTGTAACGCTGACCAGCATCGGGCGCAGTCGCTGGCAGTTTGGCCCGGGCACGATTTACCTGCGCCCCGACATCACGCACAGCGCCAACGCCTTGCTCGAAGCTGCCCTGCGCGACAAAGCCCGCACCGTCTTTGCCGAGCGCCTGGACCATTTCGCGCCGCTGCTTGGCGTCGCCCTGCCACCGCTGCGCCTGTCCTCGGCCCGCACCCGCTGGGGCAGTTGCAGTCACCGGGGCGGCATCGCCCTGAACTGGCGACTTGTACTCATGCCACTGGCCATCGTCGATTACGTTGTCTGCCATGAACTGGCGCATCTCAAGGAAATGAACCACAGCCCGCGCTTCTGGTCTGTGGTGGAACAACTCTGTCCGGACTGGAAGGCGCGGCGACTTGAACTGCGCCAGCTGGCCCGAAAAATTCCCCAGCTTTAAGGAAAACGTCATGCGCATTCTGCACACCATGATCCGGGTCGGCGACCTCGACAAGTCCATCGCTTTTTATACCGAAATCCTCGGCATGCAGTTGCTGCGCCGACAGGACTACACGGACGGCCGCTTCACGCTGGCCTTTGTTGGCTACGGCGACGAGGCCAGCGAAGCCGTCCTCGAGCTGACCCACAACTGGGACACCCCGGCCTATGAGCTGGGCAACGGTTACGGCCATATCGCCCTGGCCGTGCCGGACGCCGCCGCTGCCTGTAGCGCGATCAAGGCACGGGGTGGCAAGGTCGTGCGCGAAGCCGGGCCGATGAAGCACGGGCAGACGATTATCGCCTTCGTCGAAGACCCGGACGGCTACAAGATCGAACTGATCCAGCGCGCCTGAGCGTTTCAGGCCCGACCGGCCATCGCCTCGCGGGCGACACGCTCGAACACCTCGACAACGCCGGCCCAGTTGCGCGGCAACATCGTCTGCCGGGCTGCCTTGGCCATTGCGGCTAGATGCTCGGGATCGTCGAGCATCCACAAGGCACCATCGACATAGGCACGCTCATCGCCAGGTGAGGCGACCATGCCGTTTTTCTCCGCCACGATGAGCTCGGCTGCCGCGGCGCTACGGTAGGCGATGACGGGCAGGCCACTGGCCATCGCCTCAGCCACAACATTGCCGTAGGTTTCGGTCAGACTGGGAAAGAGAAAGAGATCGGCACTGGCATAATGGGCTGCCAGATCCTCGCCGGTTCGCATGCCGGCGAAGTGATGATCGGGGTGATCGACCGCCAGTTGCCGGGCGGATGGCCCATCGCCCACCCACACCATCTTTGCCTGCGGATGCCAGACCTGAATCGCCGCAAAGGCTTTCTCGACCAAGGCCAGATTTTTCTCTGCCGCCACCCGCCCGACGTAAAGACAGACCGGGCCTTCGCCTTCGACACCCCAGCGTTGGCGCAGTGCGGCGCTACGCCGGGCCGGATCGTATAGCTCGGTATCGACGCCACGCCCGACGACGCGCACACCAGTCAGCCCTTCACCGGCCATTTCGGCGGCCAGTGCAGCGGTCGGCACCATCGTCGCCAACGTTCGTCGATGCAGCGTACGCAGATAGGCTGAGAGCGCCGGGCGCATCCAGCCCATGCCGTAATGCACGCTGTAGCGGTCAAAATTGGTGTGAAAGCCGGAAGTCACCGGAATGCCCAGCTTGCGGGCGACACTGACGGCCGACCAGCCAAGCGGCCCTTCGGTCACCACGTGTACGAGGTCTGGCCGATTCTGCCGCCATTGGCTGGTCAACCGGCGCCCGGCCGGCATGCCGAAGCGCAGACCGGGATAGCCGGGCAGCGGCAGCCCCGGCAATGCCAGTTCATGCTCACCGCCGTTATCGGCTTTGTCCTGACGGGGACGAATGACGCTGATCAGGTGGCCGCGATCACGCAGGCCGCCGACCAGACGACCGATGGTCATGGCGACACCATTGACTTCCGGCGGAAAGGTTTCTGTGACGAAGGCGATCGCCAGGGACATCAGACCATCTCCATGAGTACGCAGCCCCAGATCACCATGACCATCAGCAGCGAAACGAGGACGGCGGCGCTGCCGATATCCTTGGCGCGTTTGGCGAGGCGATGATTTTCCAGACTGACGCGGTCAACGACTGCCTCGATGGCCGAATTGAGCAATTCCACCACCAGTACCAACAAGACGCTGGCGATCATCAGGCCACGCCCCAACCAGGGAACTGGCAGCAAAATGGCGGTTGGCACGAGCAGGGCTGCCAGCATGACCTCCTGGCGAAAGGCATCTTCACAGAGATACGCGGCCTTGAGCCCGGCCAGCGAGTAACTCAGCGCATTCCACACCCGGCGCAGGCCGGTTTTCCCCTTGAAGGGGGATTCGTTGGCCGGATCGAGGCCGAGTTCGTTCGATGAGGGTTCCGCCATGAGATCTCCGTGAAAGCACTCACGTTAATCAGCCCGCGCTAAGTTTTGATGACAGAAACGGTCATCGGAATGTCACAATCGCGCTATAAGCTCCTCGGAATTTCCCCCATGCGCCTGCTTGCCACCCTCCTCATACTGCTTGCCATCGCTCCGACCGCGCGAGCCGCCCGCCCGATGGTCACCGACGATGCCCGACTGACCGATGGCGGCGCCTGCCAGCTGGAGTCATGGCTGCACCTGCACGGCAGTCAGCACGAACTGTGGGCCTTGCCGGCCTGCAACCCTGGCGGCAACCTGGAACTGACGATGGGTGGGGCGCTGGCTTACAACGACAGCCATCAGGAAACCGGTGCCGCGGTGATCCAGCTGAAATCGCTCTTCAAACCCCTTGAAACCAATGGCTACGGCATCGGTCTGTCCGTCGGCTACGCGGCGCAACCGGGCAGTTCCCATGACGCCAATCCTTACTTCTATGTCCCGGTCAGTTTCTCGCTGGCCGACGACCGCGTCGTCATCCACACCAATCTCGGCGTCACCCGCGAGCGTGAAAACCGCGAGAACCGCATGACCTGGGGCCTCGGCAGCGAAATCCAGATGAGCGAGCGGACTTACCTGATCGCCGAAAGTTATGGCCAGGACAAGGGCAATCCGTATTTTCAACTCGGTATCCGCCACTGGATCGTGCCCAACCGTATCCAGATCGACACCACCTATGGCAGCCGCGTCGACGCGATCAGCGAGCAGCACTGGTTCTCGATCGGCCTGCGCCTGATCTCGCCGACCTTGTTCTAGGTCATATGCGCCCAATTGTTCACACAACTGAAACATGATTGTTGGTAGCCCTGTGCTACAAGGCGGGTTGTCGCCTTCCGGAAACATTAATCATGGTTTTTTTCGAACTGTTCTCCCACAACCCGACCATCATCAAGGTTGCCGCCGGACAAGCCTTGTTTTCCGAGAACGAGCCGGGGCACATGATGTATGTCCTCGCCGTCGGCAGCGCTGAAGTCATTGTCAATAACCGCGTCGTCGAACAGCTCGAACACGGCAGCATCGTTGGCGAGATGGGCCTGGTTTCACCCGGCCCGCGTTCGGCCAGCGTGGTTGCGCTGAGCGATTGCGAGTTCGTCGCGGTCGACGAAAAACGCTTCCAGTTTCTCGTCCAGCAAACCCCGTTTTTCGCTACCCAGGTCATGCGCGTCATGGCCGAACGCCTGCGCAATCTGAATCAGATGGTGACGCCGCTCGAAGATATCTGATCGTTGGCGAGCGGCCGGAACTCGCCGCACCAGCCATGCGGCCCAATCACCGGATGACGCCAGTGGTGCGACTCGCGCGGTGAACTGTCGCCGGAATAAGCCGGCGGGTAGCGGTGACAACTACCGTTCAGGGCATCCGCCGCCCGAAATAGCGGCAACGAATGCAGGCCGGCGTCATTGCTTGATTCATCGTCTGCGCACTCACGCCGCCGAGGTCAATGGCGTAACCTGACCGGCCTGCCGGCCAGCCTGCTGGCGATAGAGCCGGGCCAGTCGCTCGGCCATCGCCACATCACTCCATTCGCGGGCATAGCCCGGTGCCTCCTCGGCCAGATGTCGCCAGGCCTCCGGATCATTCAGGAACTGACCGAGCACCTCGCCGAAAGCCCGCGCATTGTCAGGCGGCGAAAAAGCGCCACGACCTGGCGAAAGGATATCGGTCGTCCCCATTTCCGACAGGGCGATAACCGGCAACCCGGCCGCCATCGCCTCCAGCAGGACCAGCCCCTGCGTCTCGGTGCGCGAGGCGAAAACGAAGACATCGGCGGCCGCATAGCAATCCGGCAAGGCCTGCTGGCGATCGAGATAACCGATGAAATGCACGGCCTCGTGCAGCCCGAGCGCCGCCGTCTGCGCCTTGAGGTCAGCCATCGCCGGCCCCTCCCCGGCGATCACCAGCAAGCTGTCCGGCCTGATCTGGCGCGCCTGGACAAGGGCCTCCAGGAGGAATCCGATATTCTTTTCATGAGCCACCCGGCCGACAAAGAGCGCCACCGGCCGCGTTTCGGCAATGCCGAACTGCTGGCGAAACCTCGGCCCGTTACCGGCGGCAAACTGCGCCATCGGAATGCCGGTCGGCAGTACGTGCATCGGCGAAGTCACCCCATAGGCCTCCAGTCGCTGGTGCATCGCTGTCGACGGCACGATCACGGCATCGAGCTGATTGCACTGGCGGCGAGAAAAAGCCCGGGCCTGACCGCGCAGCCAGCCGGATGGGATTAGCTTCGCATAGTGCTGCAGGTATTCCTCGAACAACGTGTGATACGTCGCCACCACCGGCAAGCCCAGCACCCGCCCGGCCTTCAGACCGGCGTAATGGGCAACAAAGGGGGTCTGCACATGAATCAGGTCGCAATCGCGCGCTGCCTCGAGTACGGCCCGGTGCATCGCCTGCCAGCCCACCAGACGATCTTCGCGGTCACCCGGCACGGGCCGGCCGGCAACCCGAACGATGCCCGGCTCATCGGCTTCGTCACCGTAACGCGGCACCACCAGCCTGACCTCGACCCCGTGCGCCGACAAGGTTCGACGGAAGGTCTCGATCGAGGTCGAAACGCCATTGACGCGGGGAAAATACACGTCGGACACCATCAATACACGCATCTCAGGCCTCTACAGTTTCGCCAATCGGTTCGACCACCGGCGCAGCCAGCAAGGCCACCGGCGGTGCTTCGCCCCAGGTGACCAGTTCCAGCCGACCGTCGAAGTGCTCGACGATGGCCGTGCAGGAGTCGACCCAGTCGCCGCAATTTACATAGGTCAGGCCGTCGATCTCGCGGATCGTCGCCCAGTGGATGTGGCCGCAGATGACGCCGTCCAGGCCGCGCTCCTTGGCATGATGGATAGCCGATTCTTCAAAATCAAAAATGAAAGTCAGGGCCGTCTTGACCTTCCGCTTGGCGTAGCCGGCCAGCGACCAGTAGCCAGCAATACCGAGCTTGCGCCGCCCCCATGAGAGCAGCGTATTGATGCGGACCAGCAACTCGTAGGCATGATCGCCGAGCACGGCCACCCAGCGATGATGACGCGTCACCTGATCAAACTGGTCGCCATGAATGAGCAGAAAGCGCCGGCCATCGGCCATTTCATGCACCAGCTCATCGACCACCTCGACCTCGCCGAAGACAATGCCGCAGTATTCGCGCAACACCTCATCATGGTTACCCGGAATAAAGACAACACGGTCGCCATGCCGGGCCCGGCGCAGCAGTTTCTGAACCACGGTGTTCTGGGCCTGCGACCAGTTGATGCTGCGACTCATCGCCCAGAAATCAACAATGTCACCAATCAGGAAAGTCTGATCGGCCGGATGGTCACGCAGAAAGTCGAGGAGTTTGTCCGCCTGGCACGCCCGCGTGCCAAGGTGGATGTCGGAGAGGAAGACGGATCGGACCTTGGGCATGGCCGCACGATACGACCATGCCGTGACCCGGAAATTACGGCCGGGTTAAGCTTTTGTTGCAGCCGTCAGCGCATCAGCAATCGGCTCAAGCTGCGCCGATTTTCGCATCAAGCCCGGCGAGGGGCGCATTGACGGCCTGCCAGCCGTCGCGGACGAGGGGCCGCAGATAGACCATGGCAAAGCCACCCAGCCCCCACAGACAGGCAATGCTGCGCCAGACCAGGGTATCGGGATAGCCCTGCCCGTCAAATGGCAGGCTGGCCACCGCGACAACGGCAATGCCGATGAGAATCCAGTGCGGGCGCACCGCCAGACCCCAGCGAAAATACCGGCTCAGGCGCAGGCCGACCCAGCCACCGGCCAGACCGATGATGGCCCCGGCCAGCACATCCACCGGCCAGTGGGCACCGACAGCGATGCGCGAAAAGGCGGCCAGAAGGGCGATGAGAACGATCGGCAGGGCGCGCCAGCCGAGCAGAGCCAGCCAGGCAACGACAAAGGAGAAGGCCGAGACGGTATGCCCCGAGGGAAAACTGTGCGCTGTCAGGCGGGCGCCAATAATGGTGATCTGGCTGGCATCGATTACCGCCGCGGGACGCGGCAGCGGCAGCCAGATCTTGAAACCACGGCTGATCATCCCGGCGATCAGCGCACCAAGCACCAGTGCCCAGAAGACACGCGGGTAGCGCAGGCAGAACGGGAGCATCAGGGCCAGTTGAAGGCGACCGTCGCCGAGCGTCGTCAAGGTTTCCCAGAACCAGGGCGGCAAGACCTGGCTGGCCGCCTGCGCCGGCACGAATCCACCATGCCAGTCACCCGTCTGGCCGAGCAGGATGAGCCCAAGAGCCGGTAACAGGAACAGCGCGAGCATGGCTGCATCGAACCAGCGGTTCGGCGCATGCAGTGGCTGATCGTTGGTCACTTTTTCTGGGTCTCGACACGGGCCAGCGTCACAAAGCTGCGCTGATAGACGTCGTGAAGGATGAGGTTGGGCGGGAGCAGCGCCTGCACTTCATGCTTGCGGTCGGTGCGGGTAAATACCAACTGGCCGAGTTCAGGCACTCGGGTGGGCGTCGCCGCCTGCCGATAGACACTGAAGCTGGGCATGATGATGCGCCAGGCGACCACCGTCGCGCCACTCTCTCTGGCAACTTGCGCGGCCTCTCGCACCGGCCCCTGAGTGACGCCGATAACGCGCGGCGCGACGACGAGGGCAACGGTCGTCGCCTGCAACAGTCCGGCGAGCACCAGTCCCTGCCAGACGGGCAAACGACGCCACAGGGCGATAGCGATAACGGCCAGTGCCAGCAGCGGCAACAACCAGCGGGCCTCGTCGGAAAAGGCGGCCAGCAGCCCCGACAGCAGCATCGTTTCGAATGGCCGGCTTACCTTGCTGGCGGCGAACGCGAGAATTTCGGGCAGCGCAGCCAGCAGCAGGGCAAAGAGAACCATCGGGACAAAGGCCACCAGCCGCCGCTCGGCATTGAGCCGGTGGCGGGCCAGAAGGATGAACAGCGGGGTACAGCCGTAAAGCAGGTAGTGCGGCAACTGCGTACCGGAAAACGAGAAAAAGGCGAAGACGACGACGAACCAGACAATCAGGAAACGTTCGAATAGTGCTTCGCTATCGGCGTGCCGCAACTGACTGGCCACCTTGCCGACAATGGCCAGCAGCCAGCCGGTGAAGGGCAGCAGGATGAAGGGCATGACCGCGAAGTAATACCACCAGCGGCCACCGTGCCCCTCAAAGGTGTCGGCATAGCGGTTGATGTTGTGCTTGAGGTAGAAACCGCGGAAGAAGGCGTCGCCCTGATCGAGATAGACCGCCACATGCCAGGGCACGACAATGACCAGAAAGAGCAGCCAGCCCGGCCAGAAAAAGACGGCCTTGAGCCACGGGCGCAGCGCACCGGCGGAAACAAAGAAAAGGCCGCTGATCAGCAAGGGAAAGAAGACAGCGACCGGCCCCTTGGCCAGGAAGCCGAGACCGAGGGCGGCATAAACGCCAATCAGCAGGCGCCGACGTTCGGCCGTCCCCCGCCCTTCGCGGCAGGCGCAGAAATAGTCGTAGATGCCGAACATCGCCATGGCAATGAGCAGATTGAGCAAGGCATCGGCAATTGCCGCCTTGGCGATGAAACCCACCACCAGCGACAGGGCCATGACCAGCGCCGCCGCCTGCGCCGTCATCCGGTTGCCGTGGCGCAGACAAAAACGATAGAGCGCGAACATCCAGAGCATGGCAAAAATGATCGACGGCAGCCGGAAGCCGATTTCACTGACGCCCAGCACACTGACCGAAGCGGCCTGAGCCCAATAGATGAGAATCGGCTTGTCGTGACGCGGTGCGTCGTTGAGGGTCGGCGAAACGAGATTGCCGCGCGCCATCATTTCCCGCGTGGCTTCGGAGAAGGCCCCTTCGTCGACATCGGTCAGCGGCAGGCTGTAGGCATTCAGGAAGAAGGCGAGAAAGATCGCCAGCAACAGGCTGAACGGCGACAGCAGAAAACGCTCGATTGAGAGTGGCAGGGATCGCAATTGCATCGCGGCATTATAAAGCAGCCCGGCACCCCATTCCGGTGCGCCGACACGCGTGGCTTGACGATACGACGCGCAAACGCCTAAATTCGGGTGAATTCAGAACTCTTTCCTCCAAGGCAACCGCATGCAAATCGGCACCCCGCTATCCCCCTCCGCGACCCGCGTCATGCTGCTTGGCGCCGGCGAACTCGGCAAGGAAGTGATCATTGCCCTGCAACGTCTGGGCGTCGAAGTGATCGCCGTCGACCGCTATGAGAATGCCCCCGGCCATCAGGTAGGCCATCGCGCCCATGTCATTTCAATGACCGATGGTGCGGCATTGCGCCGTCTGGTTGAACAGGAAAGGCCGCATCTCATCGTCCCGGAAATCGAGGCCATCGCCACCGACATGCTGGTCGATATCGAAGCCGCCGGGCTGGCTGAAGTCATCCCGACGGCCCGCGCCGCCAAACTGACCATGAACCGGGAAGGCATCCGCCGGCTGGCCGCCGAGGAACTCGGCCTGCCCACCTCGCCCTATCAATTCGCCGATTCGCTGGGTGAACTGCGGGCCGCCATCGACCACGGCATCGGCTATCCGTGCATTGTCAAACCGACCATGTCGTCGTCAGGCAAGGGGCAGTCCCTGCTGCGCGGCCCGGATGATGTGCAGAAGGCCTGGGACTACGCAGCAAGCGGAGGCCGGGTCAATCAGGGCCGGGTCATCGTCGAAGGCTTCATCGACTTCGACTACGAAATAACCCTGCTCACCGTCCGCGCCCGCAATGCAGCCGGCGAAGTGGTGACTCACTTCTGCGAGCCGATCGGCCACATTCAAGTGGCCGGCGACTACGTCGAATCATGGCAGCCACAGGCGATGACACCGACGGCACTGGCCCGCGCCCAGGAAATCGCTGCCGCCGTAACCGGCAATCTCGGCGGGCGTGGGCTTTTTGGCGTAGAACTGTTCGTCAAGGGTGACATGGTCTGGTTTTCCGAAGTCAGCCCGCGCCCGCACGACACCGGACTGGTCACGCTGTGTTCGCAGCGTTTCTCAGAATTTGAGCTGCACGCCCGGGCCATCCTTGGCCTGCCCGTCGACACCGCCCTGCGCGAGCCCGGCGCCTCGGCCGTCATCTATGGCGGCATGGACGAAAAGGGGATTGCCTTCACCGGCATCGAAGAGGCGCTTGCCGTGCCACGCACCGACTTGCGCCTGTTCGGCAAACCAGAAGCATTCGCCAAGCGGCGCATGGGCGTTGCCGTCGCCAATGCCGGCACGACCGACCAGGCGAGGGCTGCTGCCAAGCTCGCCGCCAGCAAGGTGAGGCCGGTCAAAGCCTGAAAATTCAACGGAACTCACCCGACCAGGGATGACTTGCGCGACAATGTTGACTCACGTCAACAGCACTATCCTAAAAGTAATATCTACTCTCTAGATCGCAAAAATACCGGGGGAAACAGCATGCCTATCATTTGGGAAGATCGACTTAATACCGGAATCGACGTCATCGACTCGCAGCACCAGCGCATCGTCGATTACATCAACGACCTGGAAATCGCCAAGATGAAGGGTGACAAGCACATGGTCACCGACATCATCGAGCAACTGATTGACTACACCCAGTCGCATTTCGGCTTTGAGGAATCGATGCTCGAAGATGCCGGCTACAAGTTCCTCAAGCCGCACAAGAAGGTGCACGAACTGTTCATCAAGCGCGTCACCGAGTTCACCATGCGCGCCGCCAAGGGTGAGGATATTGCCGATGAACTGCATTTGATGCTGTCCAAGTGGCTGATCAATCACATCGCCAGCGAAGACCGCGACTACGCCGATGCCGTCAAGAAGATGGTTGCCGATGGCGATGAGACAGCCAAGGCCGCCATCACGCAAACGGCCCGTCCGGGCTTCTTCGGTAGCATCTTCGGTCGCTTCTTCCGCTGATCAGTCAGACGCCCCGTGACAGCGCGGGGCGCGCGCCATGACGATGTGATCTCCCGCCAAGGCGGGAATCGCGGCTCAATTTCCCACGTTTAAAGGCTGGCCACGCGGCTACCCGGAAACCTTGCGGCAAAGCGGCTGCCGACACCCGGTGCGCTCTTGATCTCAAGTTGGGCCTGGTGACGATTCAGCGAATGCTTGACGATAGCCAGGCCAAGGCCGGTACCGCCGGCGTCGCGTGAGCGCCCACGATCCACCCGGTAAAAGCGCTCGGTCAAACGCGGAATGTGTTTGGCATCGATGCCGATCCCGGTATCCTCGACAGCAAACTCGGCCCCCTGCGGCGTCCGCTTCCACTCGATGCGCACCGTACCGCCGGCCGGCGTGTAGCGCACGGCATTAGCAACCAGATTCCCGAAAGCACTGACCAGTTCGGGCTCGGAGCCACGCAGGTCGCACATCCCGTCGTTCTCGGCCAGGATGCGGTGACGGCCACCCGACAGGGCCTCGCCATCTCGCCGCAGCTTGTCGATCAGATTGCTCATGTCCACCACGTCGGTACACGGCGGCGGTGCCGACTCGATGGACGACAGGGTGAGCAGATCCTGGACAATCGACTCCATACGCTTGGACTGCTCGGCCATCAGGTCGAGATAGCGTTGCTGATCGGCCTTGTCGAGGTCGATTTCCTGCAAGGTTTCAAGAAAGCCGGCCAGCACGGTCAGCGGGGTACGCAGTTCATGCGAAACGTTGGCCACGAAATCGCGGCGCATCTGGTCGAGACGATCAGTCTGCGTCACATCCTTGATCTGCATGAGCCGGCGGTTGCCGGCATAGGGAACAATGTGGATGGAGAGGACACGATCCGAGCCACGATCCGAACGCAGGGTGAGGGGCCGTTCAAAGTCGCCACCGGTCAGGTAGGCGACAAACTCGGGCTGGCGTACCAGATTGACAATCGGCTGCCCGACATCGGTGCTCAAGGCAAGGCCCAACTGTTCTTCGGCCGTGGTGTTGCAATAGACGATCTGCTGATTGAAATCGAGGGCAACGACACCGTCGGTCAGCGCCTGCAAGGCCGCAAAAAGACGGACGATCTGATCGTCACGCTCAGCGATCTGGCTACGCAGTTCTTTCTCGTGCCGGTAAAGGCGGCCAAAAATCCCGTCCCAGGCCCCTTCACCTTCCAGGCCGGCATCGACTATCGGCTGGTATGACCAGCGATCAAGCCGGGCGAAGTTGCGAAAATGAAAGGCCATCTGCAGGCCGAGACCGCCACAGAAGACCAGCCAGCCGGCCCAGTGGGCGATGAAATGCCCGACCGGCAGGGCAATGACCATCGACAGCAAGGCCAGCAACAGGGCCCGAATCAGTTGCGATGACACGCCGTTCAGGCTCCCCGAAAGCGGTAGCCGGTACCGCGCACGGTTTCGACCCGCTCGTGGTTGCCCGAGCCTTCGAGCGCGGCGCGCAGACGACGGATATGCACATCAACCGTGCGTTCCTCGATGAAGACATGGTCACCCCACACCTCATCCAGCAACTGGGCGCGGGTATAGACCCGCTCGGCGTGGGTCATGAAAAAGAAAAGCAGGCGAAACTCGGTTGGCCCCAGCTCGATCGGCTGACCACCTGCCATCACCCGATGGGTCGCCGGATTAAGGGCCAGCGTACCGATCTCGACTGCCTCGCCGGCCAGGTGCGGAGCCCGGCGGCGCAGCACGGCGCGGACCCGGGCGACCATTTCCTTGGGCGAGAAGGGCTTGGTGATGTAATCGTCGGCACCGGCTTCGAGTCCCTGAACCTTGTCTTCTTCATGGACACGGGCGGTCAACATGATGATCGGCAGCTCGCGCGTCCGCTCATCGGCACGGATTTTCTTGGCCAGCGCCACGCCCGACTGACCGGGCAACATCCAGTCGAGAATGACCAGATCGGGCAGCGCAGCGCGGATCGCCGACTCGGCTTCCTCGGCGCTGCCGGCACGGACGACCAGAAAGCCGGCGTGCTTGAGATTGATGGTGACGAGTTCCTGGATGGCTGGCTCGTCTTCAACGACCAGTATCGTCGGTGTCACTTGGCCAGCTCCTTGGTATGACGGATGTCACGCCCTTCGACGATATAGACTACCTGCTCCGACACATTCTTGGCATGGTCGCCGATTCGTTCGATGGCGCGGGCGATCCAGATGATGTCGATGGAGGTGGTGATGGTGCGTGGGTCTTCCATCATGTGGGTGATCAACTGACGGATGATCGACTTGAATTCGGCATCGACATCGGTATCGGCCCGGATGACATCGGCCGCCTGCGGCGTATCGAGACGGGCGAAGGCGTCGAGGGCCTGGCGCACCATGGTCAGCGCAGCTTCCGCCAGATGGCGGATACCGACGCCGTACTGGCCGGGCAGATGACCGTTTTCGTAAATGCGGCGAACGCCCTTGGCGATTTTCTTGGCTTCGTCGCCGGCCCGTTCAAGATCGGTGACGATCTTGCTGATGCCGAGGATGAGGCGCAGGTCGGAGGCGGTCGGCTGACGCTTGGCGATGATGTGGGCGCAGTCGTCGTCGATGGCTTTTTCGAGTTCATTGACCTTGCGGTCGGTCTCGACGATGGTCTTGACGCTGGCGATCTCACCCGTCGAGTAAGCCTCGATGGCGGCGGAAACCTGAGTTTCAACCAGTCCGCCCATCTGTAGCACGTGGGTGCGCAGGCGGCTGAGTTCTTCGTCGAACTGGCTGGACAGGTGTTGGCTTTCGTTCATTTTCATTTCCTCGATGGCGCTGTGCGCTTAACCCATACGGCCGGTGATGTAATCTTCAGTACGCTTGTCCTGCGGCTTGATGAAGATTTCGTCGGTCTTGCCGAATTCGATCATTTCGCCCAGATACATGTACGCCGTGTAGTCGGACACCCGTGCTGCCTGCTGCATGTTGTGGGTGACGATGAGAATGGTGACGCGCTTTTTCAGTTCATGCACCAGTTCTTCGATGGCACCGGTAGCAATCGGGTCGAGGGCCGAAGTCGGCTCATCAAAGAGCAGCAGTTCGGGATCGGTCGCCAGGGCGCGGGCGATGCACAGACGTTGCTGCTGACCACCGGAAAGATTCGGTGCCATGTCCTGCAGACGGTCCTTCACTTCGTCCCAGATCGCCGCGCCACGCAGGGCATGCTCGACCTTGTCATCGAGGACGCGACGATTGTTCTCGCCGCGCACGCGTAGGCCATAGGCAACGTTTTCGTAAATCGACTTGGGGAAAGGATTCGGCTTCTGGAAAACCATGCCGACGCGCATGCGCACCTCGATCGGATCGACTTCCGGCGACAGCAGGTTGGTGTTGTCCGGAAAGAAACGGATCTCGCCTTCGTAGCGGTTACCCGGGTAGAGGTCGTGCATGCGGTTGAAGCTGCGCAGGTAGGTCGACTTGCCGCAGCCGGAAGGCCCGATCAGCGCCGTCACCTTCTTGTCGTAGATGGGCATGTTGATGCCCTTGAGGGCCTGCTTTTCACCGTAATAAAAGTTTAGACCGCGTGCTTCGGCCTTGAGGTTCGGTGTGTCTTGGATCTGCATTGGAGACTCCATATCGATATTCGTATGCGGCATTTCATCTCATGCGCCGGGGCGTTCCGGCGCATGAAATTACCATTTGATGTTTTTGCGCATCTTGTAGCGCAGGTAGATGGCGATGGCGTTCATGCTGAGCACCATGGCCATCAGCACAAAGCCGGCAGCAGCAGCGTTGACTTCGAAGGCTGGGTCGGGGCGCGAGGTCCAGTTGAAAATCTGGATCGGCATGACGGTGAAGGGCGACATCACCCAGTCGAAGAGGCCGGCATTCACCCCTTCGCTGATTTCGGTGTAGGGCACCGGCGGCAGGAAAGCAATGAAGGTCAGCGCGCCAATGGTGATGATCGGTGCCGTTTCGCCGATAGCGCGGGCAAGACCGATGATGACACCGGTCAGAATGCCGGGCATGGCGTAGGGGATGATGTGGTAACGGCAGGTCTGCCAGCGCGTCGCACCGACCGCCATCGAGCCTTCGCGGATCATCGCCGGAATGGCGCGGATCGCTTCACGAGTGGACACGATGATGATGGGCAGGATGAGCAGGGCCAGGGTCAGGCCGGCCGACAGGATGCTCTGGCCGAAACCGAACTGGTACACGAAGATGCCGAGGGCGAGAAGGCCATAGACAATCGACGGCACCGCAGCGAGATTGGTGATGTTGATCTCAATGATCTCGGTGACCCAGTTACGCGCTGCATATTCTTCCAGATAGACACCGGCGGCCACGCCGATCGGTACGGCCGCCAGGGCAGTGACGAACATGACCAGCAGCGAGCCGACCCAGGCCGACAGGATGCCGGCCTTGCTGGCATGACGCGAGGCGAAGTTGGTGAAGAAATCCAGCGTCAGGCGTTCCGAGCCCTTGATCACCATGTCGGAGACGAGGAGCACGATGACGAGCAGGGCGACGGCCAGGCAGAAAATACCCAGGCCCTTGAAGATTGCGTCCTTGAGCTTTCCGCGGGCAATCAGGGCACGGATTTGTTCGGTGGTCAGGGTCGTTGCTTGCATTAGTAATTCTCCCGGAATTTGCGGCGCAGCCACTGGCCGAGAATATTGAACATGAGCGTGATCAGTATCAGCGTCAGGCCGGCTGCGAAAATGGTCTGGTAACCGATCGAGCCGTGCGGCAGGTCGCCAAGGGCAACCTGGACGATAAAGGAGGTGATCGTTGCGGCCGGTTCCATCGGGTTCCAGGTCAGATTCGGCTGCATGCCGGCAGCCACCGCGAGAATCATCGTTTCGCCGACAGCCCGCGAGATGGCCAGGATGTAGGAGGCAGCGAGACCGGAGAAGGCAGCCGGGACGACGACGTGCAAGGCGGTGTGCAGACGGGTCGAACCCAGTGCATACGAGCCTTCACGCAGGCTCATCGGCACGGCGCGCATGGCATCCTCGGACAGCGAGGCGATGTAGGGGACGATCATGATGCCCATGACCAGACCGGCCGACAGCAGCGAGAAGCCCGGCAGCTCCGGAAAGATCATCTGCAACAGCGGGGTCACCATGAGCAGCGCAAAATAGCCAAAGACAATGGTCGGAATGCCACCGAGCAACTCGAGGATCGGCTTGGCAATCTCGCGCACATTGCTGTGGGCAAATTCGGACAGGTAGATGGCGATGATGGTGCCCATCGGGATGGCAACACCGAGCGCCACCACTGATGAAACGAGCGTACCCGAGACGAGCACGCCAATACCGAAATGGGCGTCATCGAAAAGCGGCGTCCATTGGCTGTCGGTCAGAAAATCGATAATGCTGACATTCTGGAAAAAATGTACGGACTCGGAAACGAGCACATAGACGATGCCGATGGTCGTCAACACCGAAACGGCGGCAGCCGCGAAAAGCAGCGCCTCGATGAACCGTTCGCTGGCGTGGCGCATCGCTTTCTTGGAAAGGCGATCGCTGACGACAGACAGGTCGGAAGGATTATTTGCAGTCATGGCTTGCGAATTCACTGGTGGAATTCCCTAGAATAAAAGCCCGACCCGCGAGGGATCGGGCTTTTTGATGCGGTCAGGAAAATCAGTTCTTGGCTTCGCGCTTCATCAGTTCTTCGATGGTGATGCCGATTTCGTTGTGACCACCAAACACCGTGCCGAGCTTCTTCTTGTTCATGTGCTCGATATTGCCGGTGTAGGCTGCGGCCGGCAACTGGACGTATTTGACTTCCTTGGTCAGCTTGGCGCCATTCTTCATGTAGAACTCGACGAACTCGCGGACTTCCGGCTTGTCGAGTGACTTTGCCTTGACGTAGATGAAGATCGGACGCGACAGCGGCTGGTAGGAGGCCTTGATCACCGACTCTTCGGACGGCTCGACAGCGACGCCGGTCTTCGGATTGACGATGGCCAGCGCCTTCAGGCGGGATTTGTTTTCAGCGTAGTAGGCGTAGCCGAAATAGCCGATGGCATTGACGTCACGTGAGACGCCCTGGACCAGCACATTGTCGTCTTCCGAAGCGGTGTAGTCGCCGCGCGAGGACTTGGCCTTGCCGACAGTGGCTTCGGTGAAGTACTCGAAAGTACCGGAGTCGGCACCCGCGCCGAACAGTTTGATCGGGGCATCAGGCCAGGCCGGGTTGATCTGGTTCCACTTGGTGATCTTGCCCTGGGCTGCCGGTTCCCACATCGTCTTCAGCTCGGCCACGGTAGCCTGCTTGAGGAAGGTGTTCTTGGGGTTGATGACGACGGTCAGCGCGTCGAAGGCGACCGGCATTTCGATGTAATCGACGCCAGCGGCCTTGCAAAGGTCCATTTCGCTCTTGGTGATCGGGCGGGAAGCGTTGGAAATATCGGTTTCGTCGCGGCAGAACTTCTTGAAGCCACCGCCCGTACCGGAAATGCCGACCGTCACCTTGATGACGTTCTTCTTGGCTTTCTGAAACTCTTCGGCCACCGCTTCGGTGATCGGATAGACAGTCGACGAACCGTCGATCTTGATGACTTGTGCCTGGGCGGCCTGGGCGCCAAACAGGGCGACACCGGCAACCGCCAGCGCGGAAACAAGCTTGGAATACTTGAACATGAGGTAACTCCTGCACAGGGTTGGACTGATAACGCCACGCAGGTTACCGGTCGATTGTTACAGCCGGATGACAGGCTGTAACAATCGAAAAAGTTATTACTTTTGAACTACTTGGCCGGGCGTCCGGTCTTGATGCGTTCGACACGCCCCATCACGGCTTTCAGTTCGGCGTCGTTAAGCGCCGCCAGCAGGGCAATACCGGCGCGCAGCAGTTCGCTCTTCTTGGCCTCGCTGCCGAGCCCGACCAGACGCTTCTTGAGTTCGCCGATGCGGGCATATTCCGTTTCCGGCATGGCATAGCTGTCACGGACCAGTTTCACCTTTTTCGCTTTTGCCGGTTTGGCGGGTTTGGCCGTTTCAGCCTTGACCACCTTGGGCTGGTCGTACTTGATCGCCTGCGCCTTGACCAGCGCATCGGCCAGCACCTTCTGATGCTTGGCCACGGTGGCTTCGACCTGGGTCGGCTTGCGCGCCGGCTTGGCCTTGCTTTCGGCAGCCGGCTTGGCGGCAACCGGTTTTGCCAGGACGGCCTTGGCCGCAGCCGGGGCCGGCTGCGCTGCGGCAGGTGCCGGCGCCAGATTGGGGGCGGCCACGGCCACATCGGCGACGGCAGCCGGGGTCGGCTTCGCCGCGACGGGTGCCGTACGCGGCACCAGCTTCTTTGGCGGCTTGGCTGCTACAGCCGGCTTCGGTGCAGCGGATTTCTTGGTTTTATCGCTCATCATGTTCTCCAAAAAACAGTATGGCTAGTTTAGTCCTTATTACATCACTCAAAGATGACACTTTTATGACATTTTCGGACTCAGGCACGTGCCCCGGCACAGGTTAAAATGGCGAAAAATCCATCAGGAGCAACAGCATGACCCAGGACGAACTCAAACAGGCCGTGGCCCAGGCCGCCGCCGACTACGTGGCGAAAACGGCGCCGGCCGGCAGCATCATTGGCGTCGGCACCGGCTCGACCGCCAACTTCTTCATCGATGCGCTGGCCCCGCTGAAAGACCAATACAAGGGTGCCGTGGCCAGTTCGGAAGCCACCCGCAAACGTCTCGAAGGCCATGGCATCACGGTTTTCGATCTCAATGACGTGACCGACATCCCGGTCTACGTCGATGGTGCCGACGAGATCGATGCCGGGCTCAACATGATCAAGGGCGGCGGCGGTGCGCTGACCCGTGAAAAGATTGTCGCGGCGGTCGCCCGCGAATTCGTCTGCATCTGCGACGGTTCCAAGCTGGTCGACACCATGGGCAAGTTCCCGCTGCCGGTCGAAGTGATCCCCATGTCCCGCGCCTATGTGGCCAGGGAGCTGACCAAACTGGGCGGCACCCCCGTCCTGCGTGACGGCTTCGTGACCGACAACGGCAACCTGATCCTCGACGTCAAGGGCTTGTCAATTACCGACCCCAAGGGGCTTGAGGCTCAGATCAACCAGATCACCGGCGTTGTCACCAACGGCCTGTTCGCCGTCCGACCGGCCAACCTGCTGCTGCTCGGCACGGCTGACGGCGTCAGGACGCTCCGCTGAGTCATCCGTCTGTCACATGACTTAACTAAGCTGTTTCTGCCTCTGCGGACCCCGGTCCAAACGAATAAGCAGAAAGCAATCTCTCCCTTCAATCCCGGCTATGCGCCGGGATTTTTTTCGCCGTCGGCCCCGCTGAGCATTGACGCGCAACCATGCCATCACCCAGACTCATCAGGTTAATTCAAGACAACAGACAGGCTGCGCATGCCCATCAATAACTGGCACATCTACGATCATTACGGTTACGCCTTTCTCGCCGTCGCCGGCACCTTTGCCGCTGTGGCAGCCGTCCAGTGGGCATTGCAGCGGCCACACTGGGCGTGCTGGATTGCCTCGCTGCAGGGGGTGGCACCGCCCTTCATCAACATCATCGGCGTGCTTTTCGGCCTGACGCTGGCCTTTCTTGCCAACGACACCTGGAGCGCCCATGATCGGGCGATGAATGCGGTATTCAAGGAAGCCGACTCGCTGCGCAGCATTGCTGTACTCGCGGAGCAACTGAACGAACCGCTACGCAGCGATGTACGCGGTGCCGTCTCGAAGTACGGCCATGCCAGTGCGGGTGAATGGCCTATGCTGGCAGCTCGCCAGTCAAGTGTGGAAGTCAGGGCAATGGCCGACGCCCTGCTCACCCTGCTCGCCAGCCCTTCCGTCAAAGCCGGTGCCGGCGACAACGTTCAGGCCCTGATGCTGCGCAAAGCCATCGAGATTCGCGACGAGCGCGACCTGCGCATCGGCCTCAGCCAGACCCACGTCAATCCGCTCAAATGGCTGGGCATGGCCTTTCTCGGCTTCCTCACCCTGCTGTCGATATCCGTGGTCCATGTCGACAAGCCGCGCGCCGCGATGGTTGCGGTCATCCTGTTCGCCCTCGCCGCCGCGCCGACCGCCGCCATCGTGCTGATTCAGGGCAACCCTTTCCAGCAGCCGACCTCGGTAACGCCAGCCCCCATTGTCGACGCGGTGACCGAACCGGCACCCCCACGCGACGGCCATTGAATGCCACACTTACCTGAAGCTTAGCCACCCCATGATCTTGCGCACCGCCAAGCCCAAAACACTCAATCTCGCCCTGCAGGGCGGTGGCGCCCACGGCGCTTTTACCTGGGGTGTGCTCGATGCGCTGCTTGAAGAATCGACATTCGACATCGAGGGGGTCAGCGGCACCAGTGCCGGGGCCATGAATGCGCTCTGTCTGGCGCATGGCCTGATGACCGGCGGCCGCGACGGGGCCCGGGAAACCCTCGCCCGCTTCTGGACCAGCATCGCGGCCAGTTCCCCCTTTGCTGCCGGCGATGGGGGTGGCGAGGTCAGCCAGTCGCTCAAACTGATGCTGCAGTGGACCAACCACCTCAGCCCCGAGCAACTCAACCCCTTCGACCTCAACCCCTTGCGCGACATTCTCGGCGAGCAGTTCGACTTTGCCCGCCTGCGCCACGAGTCCCCGATCAAACTGTTCATTGCCGCCACCCACGCCAATTCGGGCAAGCTGCGCCTCTTTCGCAACCATGAACTGTCGGTCGACACCCTGCTCGCTTCGGCCTGCCTGCCGACCATCCACCGGACCATCATGATCGACGGCGAGCCTTACTGGGATGGCGGCTACAGCGCCAACCCGGCGGTCTTTCCGCTGGCTTACCAGTGCGCCTCGCCGGATATCCTGCTCGTCCTGCTGACCCCACTACGCTATGTTGAAACACCGGTTTCGGCGGCAGATATCCGGCAACGCCTGCTTGAACTGTCGTTCAATTCGACTTTCCTGCGCGAAATGCGGATGTTTGCCCACCTCCGCGAGGAAGCCGGCTCATCCTGGCGCCCCCGCTGGTTACCCGGCGGTCGCCTGGAGCGGCGCATCGGGCAACTACGCTTTCACGCCATAACCGCCGACGCCCTGCTCGGCGAACTGCCGGCGGACAGCAAACTGGCCGTCAACCTGCCCTTTTTCGAGCGCCTTCGCGACAGCGGACGCGAGCATGCGCAACACTGGCTGGATCAACATCACGGCAGTTTGGGCAAAGCCTCTACCCTCGACCTGGGGCAACTGTTTTATTGACCTCCCGGCAGGCTGGCATTTTCACGCTTGGGCGGATTGTATTTATCGGGCAAACCCCTAAAATCCCCAAATACGATAATTTATATCTATCCTTCTGAGGTCGCCCCATGCGTCGTCTCGTTCTCGGCTGCGTCGCAGCCTTCTCCCTGGTCACCGCCGCCCAGGCCGAAGAAGCCTCCGGCTATCGTTTCTCGCCGGTAAACCAGTGGGACATCAACAAGACAGCCGCTTACTGGAACCCGATCATCAACTACGTTGCTGAAAAAAGCGGCGTCAAACTTCAGTTAAAAATTGGTCGCACCTCGGCCGACACGACAAGTTATGTTCTGGCTCAGGAGGTCGAGTTCGTCTTCACCAACCACATGTTCAGCCCGGAACGCGACAAACTCGGCTGGAAAGTCTTTGGCCGCCGGCAAATGCCCGCCCTGCGCGGCCAGATTGCCGTACCGGCCGACTCGCCGATCACCCGCCTCGAACAATTGAAGGGTGAGGAAATCGCGTTTGCCGGCCCGGAGGCATTCGTCGGTTACAAGGTACCCTACGCCCATCTGCTGAGCAAGGGCATCGACGCCAAGGTAGTCTTTGGCGGCAACCAGAACGCCGCCTTCGCCCAGATGTTTGCTGGCCGGGTCAAGGCAGTGGGCAGCAACTCGCAACTGATCGAGGGCTATGCAACCCGCGAAAACAAGGCTTTCCGGGTGCTGTGGTCGTCCGATGAATACAACGACCTGGCCCTGATGGTATCGGGCCGCGTCCCGGACAAAGACCTCAAGGCCATCGCCAGTGCGTTCTATGGCATGCACCTCGACCCCAAAGGCAAAACCATCCTGCACCAGGCATCACGCGGAGTCGGCCTCGGCGAGGATGCCTATTTCATTCCAGCCGGCGCCGCCGACTACGCCAGTTACCGCAAGTTTTACCAAAGCGCCCCGGCATCACTGCGCTGATACGGCCAGCGACTGTTCATGAACTCAGTGCTGTCCCGCCTCCTTCCGCAAACCCTGGTTGCCCGGGTCTATCTCCTGTATTCGGCAACGCTGCTGTTATTCATCAGCCTCGGGCTGGCCTTGTTCTATCAGGCGCAGATCCAGCTCAGCGTTCAGGATGCCCAGGAGTCGTCGAGCATGCTGGTCGAGGTGGTTACCCAGGTTCTTTCCGATAGTGCCGTGATCGGCGACTACGATACGATCAACCGTACCCTTGACCGGGCCATCGCCCGCTCGCAATTCAGCTCGGCGACTTTCATCGATATCAAGGGCGGCATCATCCGCAGCGTTAACCCGACCAAGACCCAGACATCGCCGCCGGACTGGCTGCGAGAACAGATTGCCAACCTTCTTTATGACGTCAACCGGAACATATCGGCGGGTGGTATCGACTACGGGGTCTTGCGCCTGACCTTTGCCGTCGACAGTATTGCCGGCTCGATCTGGGAATTGATCGTCACGGCGACCGGACTGGCCATCTCCGCCTTCATGGGTGGGCTCCTCCTTATCTGGTTCCCCCTCAAACGCTGGCTCAGTGCCCTCGACCGCATCCGCCTGTTCGAGCAGAACTCAGCCGACAAAGAGGTCCTCGCATCCCTGACGCCAACCGATGTGCCACTCGAGTTTCGCCCGGCTTTCGAACTGCTCAGCCGCACCGCCGGCAGTCTGCGCGACGAACTGGCTTCGCGTGAAAAAGCCCTGGTATCATTGCGCGCACTGCTCTCCGGACTGGGGCATTCGCAGGATGGCATCGCCCCGGTCAGCGATGGCGACATCTCGGAACTGTCGACCACCATTTCCCGGATGGTCAACGAACGCGAAGCGATCCGCGTGGCCATGACCGAGGCGCGCGATGCCGCCGAAGCCGCCAACAAGGCAAAAAGCGAGTTTCTCGCCAATATGAGCCACGAAATCAGAACACCGATGAACGGCATCATTGGCATGACCGAACTCGCCCTGGATACCGAGCTTTCGGCTGACCAGCGCGATTATCTGGAGACCGTCAAGTCGTCGGCCAACAGCTTGATGGGCATCATCAACGACATTCTCGACTTTTCCAAGATCGAAGCCGGCAAACTGCCCGTCGAGAGCATCGCCTTCGACCTCCCCGAGATGATTCGGGAAGCCGTCCGGCCGCTCGCGCTGAGGCCGACGAACGGGTCTTTGCAATTCAACTGCATCATCGGCAACGGCGTACCCTCATGGGTTCTGGGCGACCCTTTGCGACTCCGGCAAGTCCTCCTCAATTTGCTCGGCAATGCCGTCAAATTTACCGAGCGGGGCATCGTCGAAGTGAGCATCACCGGCCAGCCCCAAGCGGATGGCAGGAACCAGCTTCACTTTGCCATTCGCGATACCGGGATCGGCATCCCGCCGGAAAAACAGGCGGCTATTTTTGAAGCCTTTACGCAAGAGGACAGCTCGACCAGCCGGCGCTTTGGCGGCACCGGCCTCGGCCTGAGCATCTGTCGCCAGCTCGTCATGCTGATGGACGGTCACATCTGGCTGGAAAGCACACCCGGCGTCGGCAGCACCTTCCATTTCACCCTGCCTCTGAAGGTTGTCGACGATCCGGTCAGCGACCTCGGCATGGCCACACCCCCCCTCCGGGCGGAGACTTCCGGCACCAGTGCCGACGTCCTGCTGGTCGAAGACAACCAGGTCAACCAGAAACTGGCTACCGCCCTCCTTGAACGTCAGGGCTATCGCGTCACCCTGGCCGAAAACGGAGCGCAGGCCGTGGAACTCGTCAGAGCCAGTCCAAACGCTTTCAGCATCATCCTGATGGATATGCAGATGCCGGTCATGGATGGACTGGAGGCAACGCGACAGATCAGGGCCAACGAAAAGACCGACGGAAGGAAGCCGGTGCCGATCGTCGCGATGACCGCCAACGCCATGCAAGGAGACCGGGAAATTTGCGTCGCCGCCGGGATGGACGATTATCTCGCCAAGCCGATCAGGGCTGACGAAATGTACGCTGCCATCGCACAACTGCTCGATCCCTCACGCCGCCCCTGATCCCGCGCGCCAGGGTCAGCCCTTGGCCGGATCAGCGAAGGGGACACTCAGTTCATGTAGCGTACCGGCGCTGGCGCCACATCGGCCACGGCGACCCGGCGCCGCTCGACAAACAGACTGCCGCCTAGCGGCTCATTGGCCGGGTCCCGGCCTTTTTTCTTGGCCTGCTTCTTGGCAGCCGACGCGGCGGCTGCAACCTCCCGATGCGACTCGCAATCACCCGACGCCACTTTTACCGCACCGATTGAAAGGGTCGGCAAAGCCTGGAAACTAAGTTCACCGCGACGGTTTTCTGCCATGTAGCCACCGCGCAGACGTTCCTCGACCCCGAGCATGTTGGCCATCGCCTGCGAAAATGCACTGATGATCTGCCAGCAACGGACTTCCCAGTCTTCACTACGGAAAATCACAAAAAAGTCGTCGCCCCCGATATGGCCGACAAAATCAACCTTCTGATCGCAGGCCTCGCAAATTAGGCGGGCCAAGGTTTGAATCACGTCGTCGCCGCGCCGATAGCCGAAGGCATCGTTGTAGGGTTTGAAATTATCAATGTCGATATAGGCCGCGACAAACGGATTATCCATCTGCAGCATGCGGTCGACATGCTCGTTGATCGGCACATTGCCTGGCAACTGGGTCAGGGGATTAGCATAGCGGGCGGCGCTGATCTGCATTTCGGTAATCGTCCCCATCAGATCATGGCTACTGCCGACGCCGATGTACTGGCCGTCGGCGGTGACGATGAAACCGTCGAAAAGATAGTGCTTGGGGGCCAACGCCAGCATCATGGCCAACTCCTGGATCGTGGCGTGCTGATCAACCACCAGGGGGGCATGATCCATGAACAGCTCGCAACTCCTTCGCCCGAACAACTCCTTGCGAAAGGGACGGGCAAAGCGGTCGATCATGCTGTGCCGGTTGATCATGCCGACCGGCTGATGGCCATGGACAACCGGCAGGACATCAAGATCCGGGTCAGCTTCAAAGCGGGCGATGACACTCCCGTTGCTCGCATTCATCGGCACGGGCTCGATCAGTCGGGCCAGCGTGCGCGCGGTCGGCACCTTGCCGGGGCCTCCGGTCAGCGGCGACAGCGCCAGTGATTGATGGCCGAGGGCGACCAGTGTCTGCCCAGCTAACTGGCGGATCGGCCGCCTTTCCGGCCGGGCAATAAAATAGCCCTGACCGCAGGCAATACCCATGTCCCGCAGGCACAGCAGATCCTCGCTGCATTCAATGCCCTCGGCGACCAACAGGGCATTGCAGATTTCCGCCAGATCCTGCATGGCCCGCACAAAGTGAAACTTGATCCGGTCGCTGGCGATACCGCTGACGAAGTGTTTGTCGATCTTGACGAACTCGGGGCGCAACTCCGACCACATGCGGAGATTGGCGAATCCCTCGCCGAGGTCGTCGATGGCAAACTGGAAGCCCCGGCCGCGATAATCCAGCAAGGCCTCCTGAATACCGGGCATATCGGTAATCTGCTGATTTTCCGTCAGCTCGATGACAATGCGGTTAGGCGCAATACCCAGTTCATTGAGCAGATCCCGGGTATGCCCATTCATCAGGCGATGATCGCGCAGGCAGCCGGGCGTCACATTCAGGAACAGGCGGCCCGACAGACGCTGCGCAGCAAAGGCGCGCAGACTCGCCTCCCGGCAGGCATGTTCCAGATCAAGGGTCAGCCCGTTGCGCGCCGCAGCGGCAAACAACTGATCGGGAAACTGCAAGTGGCTGTTAGCTGGCCCGCGAATCAGCGACTCATAACCGAGAATGGCCCGCACGCGAAAATCGAGAATCGGCTGAAAGACCGGAAAAAGAAGTCCTTCGGCCATGATTCGCCGTAACTCCGTGACCTCATCATCGATCAGGACAATCATCGGATTCCATCGAGAGTAACAGGACATCCAGTCTAGACAGGCCATGTTGCAGCCCGGTGACAACCAGATCGCCAATTCAGTCATCTTCCCGCAACATGACTGAGACAACCTGAAGCCATCCTAGCTATCCCGAGGGCTCGATGACTGAAACACTGTTTTGCTACTGCTGCCGCGTCCATCATGACAAGACCGTGATGCGACTGTTTCCGACCCGCCAGGGCTATCGCTGGCGCTGCCTGCGCAGTATCGAGGCGGCGGCGAGCAGTCGCCGGGAACGCGACGCCTTCGGTCAGCAACAATCCGCGATCAATCGCGAAACCGCTCGCCGGGCGGCCGAACTTGGCCAGCGGCTGCGCCAGGGCGTGGCCTTGGCGGCATAACACCAACCGTGGATACCTTCCGCATCGACACGCTCGACACGAGCAGTCCGCCTTTGCTGGCGGCGAGCGTAACGCTCATCGTCAACGCCTTCGCCGACCCCGAGCGCTATAGCGCCGAGCGGGTGCGCCGGGAACTGCGCGGCGATGACCCGGCCTTCTACCGGCGTTTCTTTGTTGCCCTGGAGGCCGGCGAAATCGTCGCCGTCGGTGGTGTCAAGGCGGCCGACTGGGCTTCCAAGACACACCTTCTCTACCTGTCGGCAGTCACCCCCGAGCGCCGCGGTAAGGGCATCGGCCGCGCCATGATCAAGGCCCGCCTCGACTGGCTGGAAGCAAACTTCAAGACCGGGCGAATCCTCGTCTCGGCGACCAAGACCAAACGTTTCCGCGACCTCGGTTTTGTCGACGTCCGGAACAGCAACATTGATGGGCGGCACTTGCTGGTCCGGCGTTTCTAAGATCTGGCGTGCCCCGACGAAAGCTGAAGGGCCATTGGTAAGCAGAGATACAAAATTCCGTCACGCCCCTGCAATATTCGGTGGCGATAGTTGAGGGGTTAGTGAGGCCGGATATCGGCCGATCAAGGAGAACCCATGAACAAGCAGAGCAACAATGATATCGCCGCCTTTCCCGAACTGTTCGACGGGCTGGAACAATTCATCGAAGAACAGGCCGGCCACCTCAAGCGGACCAGTGCCATTCTCGCCGCCACGGCGATGGGCGGCGGCATGCTTCTTTTTTACGTCCTTCACCGCATCGCCTGAACAAGAAAAATCCCGCCGCAGCGGGACTTTTGTCAGCGCGCCCGAGGTTCAGGCAGCTGGCGGCACGTAGCCCTGAATCTGGTCGGCACCGGCGCCGAAGAAGTGCTTTTCGACCTGCTCGGACAGATACTTGCGATGCTTGGCATCGACCAGGTTGAGACGATTTTCATTGATGATCATGGTCTGCATCTTGATCCACTGTTGCCAGGCTTCCTTCGACACATTTTCGAAGATGCGCTGTCCGAGCGGGCCCGGATAGGGCGGCTGATCGAGACCCTCAGCCTCGCGGCCGAGCTTGATGCAATTGACGGTACGTGCCATGTGAAACTCCGTGGGGATTGATGGGCGAATTATAAAGTCTTGAACAGCACCTTGGAGCGCCGCTGATAGTTGTACATGTCGCGCTTGTTGGCCGGCAGGTCATCCACCGTCCCGACCTTGAAGCCGCGCTCGACGAACCAGTGCTCGGTGCGTGTCGTCAGGACACACAGCCGCTTGAAGCCAGCCTTGCGGGCCCGTTGTTCGATACGCATCATCAGCTGCTCGCCGTAGCCCCACTCGCGATGCTCCTGGCTGACCGCCAGACAGGCCAGCTCGGCCTCCTGTTCGGAATGCTGATAGAGCGCGGCACAGCCGACGATGATGCCGTCGTGCAGCATGATCGAGAAATGGTCGAGTTCGCGCTCGAGCAGTTCGCGTGGCCGATGGACGAGGATACCTTCCTGCTCCATCGGCTCGATCAGCGCGATCAGGGCGGCAATGTCGTCCGGCTTGGCTTCGCGGATGTTTTCCAGCGATTCGCGGGTGACCACGGTACCGACGCCATCGTGCGTGAACAGTTCGAGCAACAACGCACCATCCTGCTCGAAACCAATCAGGTGCACCCGGCCGACGCCGGTCCGGCTGGCCCGCACGGCGCACGGCAGGTAGCGCTTGATGTCGGCCGACAGCCAGTCGGCATCGCGCAGCAGTTGCGAGGCTTCGTCGGCGGTCATGGCGTCGAGCAACTCGCCGGCCTTGTCAGTGACACCGGTGCTGTCGGTCAGATAGACCAGCTTGTCGGCCTTGATCGCTGTGGCCACGGCCTCGGCGGCTTCTTCCATCTGCAGGTTGAAAATCTCGCCGGTCGGCGACGGTCCTTCGCAGTTAAGCAGCACGATGTTACCCAGGCCGAGCTGGGCGTTGATGCCTTCGCTATCGACCTTGCGCACCTTGCCGGCGTACTGCATGTCGATGCCGTCGAGCACGCCGATCGGCTGGCCGGTGATGAAATTGCCGCCGATGACGCGAATCCGGCTGTTGGCCATCGGCGTATTGGGCAAGCCCTGCGACAGCATGGCCTCGATTTCGAGATAGACGCTGCCGACGGCATCAAGCACGCAATCGAGCGCCTCGGCGTCGGTCACCCGGTAGCCCCGGTGATAGACCGATTCGAGATTCTTTTCGCGCAACTCCTCCTCGATCTGTGGCCGCGCCCCATGCACCAGCACCAGGCGGATGCCCAGGCTGACCAGCAGGTTGACGTCGTAAGCCAGCGTCTTGGCGAACTCACTGGCCACCGCCTTGCCGCCGAAGGCAATGACGAAGGTCTTGCCGCGAAAGGCGTTGATGTAGGGCGTGACCGCCCGGAACCAGGAGACGAAATGCTCGTCGTAAGGGGTATCGCTCATTTTTCCGAATATTTTCCGTTGTCGTCCTTGAGCGCCGATTCCAGCCGCTCGCACAGCGTTTTCAATACTTTAACCCGGGCGAAGTTTTTGTCGTTGGCTTCGACCAGGGTCCACGGGGCAAGCCCGGTCGAGGTACGGTCGACCATGTCGCAGACGGCCGACACGTAATCGTCCCACTTCTCACGGTTGCGCCAGTCCTCGTCGGTGATCTTGAAACGCTTGAACTCGGTGTCCTGACGTTCCTTGAAGCGACGCAACTGCTCGTCGGCGCTGATCTGCAACCAGAACTTGACGACCACCGCACCGGCATCGACCAGCTGATGCTCGAAATCATTGATTTCGGCGTAGGCGCGCAGCCAGTCGGCCTCGGTACAAAAGCCCTCGACCCGCTCGACAAGGACGCGACCGTACCACGAGCGGTCAAAAATCGCCGCCCGCCCGGTGCGTGGCAAGTGCCGCCAGAAACGCCAGAGATAAGGCTGCGCCCGTTCTTCTTCGGTCGGTGCGGCAATCGGCACGATCTGATACTGGCGGGCATCCATCGCCGCGCCGATGCGACGGATGGTGCCGCCCTTGCCGGCCGCATCGGAACCTTCAAAGACTAGCACCAGCGAACGCTTGCCGACAAACCGCGGGTCGCGGACCAGTTCGGACAGGCGTGCCTGATATTTGGACAACTGGGTCTCGTAATCCTTCTTGACCAGCTTCTGGGTCAGGTTCAGTTCACTCAGGACGTTTTTCTGGTCGATGGCATGGATGATCGGCGGCGCCACCGGCACCTGCTGACGACCTTCCTGCTGCAGGCGACGCTTCATGGCATCAAGCACGATCCGGCCGACGGTCAGCGAACGATATTCGTCATCCGTGCCCTCGACGATGATCCACGGTGCATGGGCGGTATTGGTCACACGCAGCACATGGCCTGCCACTTCCTGCAGCTTGTTGTAGGTCTTCAGGCGATCGTAGCTTTCCTTGGTGACGCGCCAGGCGGTGTTCGGGTTTTTCTCCAGCGCCTTGAGGCGGGTCTTCTGGCCGTCCTTCGACAAATGGAACCAGAACTTGAGGACGAGCGCCCCTTCGTTAACCAGCATGGCCTCGAAACGGTTGATGTCGTCAAGCCGCTCATCCATCTCAGGACGCCGCATCTGGCCGGTGATCCGGTCGGTAATTGGCTGCGAATACCACGAGCCGGCAAAGATGCCGACCTTGCCCTTGGGCGGCAGGGCGCGCCAGTAGCGCCACATGTAGGGACGGCTCCGTTCCTCGTCGGAAGGCTCGGAGAAGGCCAGCGTCGAAATGTGCCGGGGGTCCATCCAGGAATACAGCAGGTTGATGGTTTCGCCCTTGCCGCTGCCGTCGACCCCGCTGATCAGGATGACGACCGGAAACTCCTTCTTTTGCAGCATGTCGTACTGGACGTCGAGCAATTCGGCACGCAGTTTCGGCACTTCGGTCTTGAAGGTCTTCTTGTCTACTTTATGACCCAGTTCTGCAGATTCAAACATCGCCTACCCCTCCCTGAAATCCCCCCAAAGAGCCTGCAATGCTGCCAGCGCAGCCAGGCCCGCCGTTTCCGTCCGCAATACCCGCGGCCCCAGGCGCACCGCCTGAAAACCCGCTTGCTGTGCGGCGATCACTTCCTGCGGATCAAGGCCCCCTTCGGCCCCAATCAGCAATTGCACATTTTTTGCCGGCGCTATGGTCGCCAGCGTCTGTTCGGCATCCGGTGCCAACATCAGGCGCAAGCCGCCTTCGGCCGGCCGGGCCAGCCAGTTTTCCAGCTTTTCCAGCGGCGCCACAAGGGGCACCTGATTACGGCCACACTGTTCGCAAGCCGACGCCACTACCCCCTGCCAGTGCGCCACCCGCTTGCCAGCCCTTTCGCCGGCCAGGCGCAAGACACTGCGCCGACTGTCGACCGGAACAATATGACGAACGCCCAGCTCAACCGCCTTTTGGATCGTGAAATCCATCTTGTCCCCCGACTGCAGGGCCTGAACCAGTGTCACAGCAAGGGACGACTCCCGTTCCACATCATGCCATTCGGCCAGTTCGGCCACTACACGGTCGCGCTCGATGCGCTGGATGCGGGCCGGATATTCGCCGCCCCGCCCATCAAACAGCACCATCAGCGCGCCCGGCGGCAGGCGCAAGACACGAACCGCGTGGCGGGCCACAGGTTCTGGAAGATCGACATGAGCCCCCGGCGAGAGGGCTTCCCGGCAGTAAAAACGAGGTAAATTCATCAGTGCTATTATGGGCGAAATGCCTTTGGGAGTGGAAAAACATGGTTGCCCTCAACCCGCCCGTCTGTGATTTTGGCCTACCCGCCATCGCTTTCGATCTGCCCGGCACTGATGGCAAACGCCATACCCTGGCCAGTTGCCGGGGCACCAACGGATTGCTGGTGATGTTCATCTGCAACCACTGCCCCTACGTCAAGGCCATCATCGACCGCCTCATTCATGACTGTCGCGACCTGCAGAAACAGGGTATCGGCTGCGTCGCCATCATGAGCAACGATGTCGCCGCCTACCCTGAAGACTCCCCCGCTGCGATGGCACGCTGGGCGGCCGAACTGTCCTTTCCCTTCCCCTACCTCTACGATGCAACCCAGGCCGTCGCCCGCGCCTATGGCGCCGTGTGCACACCCGATTTTTTCGGCTACAACAGTCAGCTAGAACTTCAATATCGGGGCCGTCTCGACGCCTCGGGGCGCCAGCCCGCCGCCCCCGAGGCGCGCCGCGAACTACACGACGCCATGCTGGAAATCGCCCGCTCCGGGAGGGGACCGGCGGAGCAGACAGCCTCCATCGGCTGCTCGATCAAATGGCAGATATAACAAACATTCGCAAGAAGCAATAAAGCCCCCAAAGCTATGGCGGCCGCATGAAGGCTGGGCTATGATTAACCATCGTCATCAACCTTGCCAACGTCATTGAGTTCACCGGACCCTCTTCCGCCCGCCTCCACCGAAACGCGACGCCAACTGGCCTATCTTCAGGCCGTGGTATCGAGCATGCCGCAGGGCATCAGCGTATTCGATGACAGGCTGTGCCTGCGGGTCTGGAATCAGGGCTTTATTGACGCGCTCGAGCTGCCCGCCGGGGTGGCCCACGATGGCGCGCACTATTCCGACCTGATCCGCATCCAGGTTGAACGCGGCGATTACGGCCCCGACGAAGTTGAGGGGCAAGTGGCCAGCCTTACCGCACAGGCCGCAAAATTCGAGGCTGGACAGGTCGAACGTTGCCTCGCCAACGGACGCTCTTATGTAGTCGACAGCGAACCGCTGACGATCGATCAAAAACTGGCTGGCATCATCACCACCTACACCGACATTTCGGAGCAGCGCGCCAGTGCCGAACGCGAACAGCTGGCCCAGAAGGTCTATACCCACACACCGGCCGGCATCATCTTCACCGACGAAGCCCACCGCATCCTCTCGATCAACCCGGCAACCACCCAGATGACGGGCTACGACGCGTTCGAACTGGTCGGGCAAACCGTCTTCGGACTGATCGACCTGAGCGAGGAACAGTCGCAAGAGGCCTTCGAGAAGGATATTGCCGAGCACGCCTCCTGGCAGGGAGAACTCGAACTGACCCGCAAAGGCGGCGACAGCTTCCCCGCTGGCACCCGGGTCAACCGCGTGGACGACCCGCAAAGCGGCCTACCGGCCCACTATGTCTGGATTCTTGCCGACATTACCGAACGCAAGCGTTCGGAAGAGCGCATGCGGCATATTGCCCAGCACGACGCCCTGACCGGCCTGCCCAACCGCATGGCCCTGCTCATCCGCCTCGGCCAGTTATTGCCCGAGGCGCGCCGTCATGGCTGGAAGATCGCCATGATGTTTCTTGATCTTGACCGCTTCAAGATCATCAACGACACCCTGGGTCACCAGGTGGGCGACGAACTGTTGCGCGAAGTAGCCTGCCGCCTGTCCAGCGTGGTCCGCGAAACCGACTTTGTCGCCCGGCTGGGCGGCGACGAGTTTGTCATCATCCTGCCCGGCATCAACTCGGCAGCCGACGCCGCCATCGCAGCCAACAAGGCCATCGTGGCGCTATCGTCGACCATCGAGGCGATTGGACACGAACTGCATACCAGTCCGTCGATCGGCATCAGCCTTTTTCCCGACGACGGCGCCGATGCCGACACCGTCCTGAAAAATGCCGACACAGCCATGTATCACGCCAAGTCGGCTGGCCGAAACAACTTCCAGTTTTTCTCGGCCGAGATGAATCGCATCACCTCGGAACGGCTGAGTATCGAACACAAGCTGCGCCATGCCATTGCCCGCAACGAACTGGCGCTCTGCTTCCAGCCGCAGTTCCGGGCCAACGACAACCGACCGACCGGCGTCGAAGCCCTTATCCGCTGGCATCACCCGACCGAAGGCATGATTTCGCCAGACCGCTTCATCCCGGTCGCCGAGGAAACCGGCATCATCGTCGAGATCGGCGACTGGGTTCTGGCCTCCGCCTGCCGCGAACTGAAACGCTGGCTCGACGCAGGACTCGAGCCAATCCGCATGGCCGTTAACGTCTCGGCCCGGCAGTTGCGCCGCCGCGACTTCTGCGAAACGGTGGCCAATGCCCTGATCGTATCCGGACTGCCAGCCGACCTGCTCGAACTGGAAATCACCGAAAGCTCGGTGATGGAAAACCCGCAGGAAGCCGTGCTCATTCTCGAACGCCTCGGTCGCATGGGCGTTACCCTGGCCATCGACGATTTCGGCACGGGCTATTCATCGCTGGCCTATCTGAAACTTTTCCCGATCGATCACCTGAAAATCGACCGCTCCTTCGTCGCCGACATCGAAACCGACCTCAACGACCGCGCCATTGCTTTCGGCACCATCGCGCTGGCCCATTCCCTTGGTCTCAGGGTCATTGCCGAAGGTGTCGAAACCGAGGACCAGCTTGATCTCTTGCGCGGCAATGGCTGCGACGAGGTTCAGGGCTACCTGTTCAGCAAGCCGCTCAGTAGTGCTGCAGTCTTTGCCTTCCTCCACGCCAGGGCGCAGGCAGAGTAAAATCCCGCTTTTTTGTCGCAGGGGTTCACATGGCACAGCGCACGCTGGCACGCTATCTCACTGAAGAGCAGCGCAACAAGGGCGTCATCACCGGCGACCTGAAATTCCTCATCGAAATCGTCTCGCGGGCCTGCCAGGCGATTTCCATCGCCATCGGCAAGGGCGGGCTCGGCGGTGTGCTCGGCGAAGCCGGCAGCGACAACGTCCAGGGCGAAGCACAGAAAAAACTCGACGTCCTGTCCAATGACATTCTGCTCGACGCCAACGAATGGGGCGGCCACCTTGCCGCCATGGCCTCCGAGGAAATGGACCTGCCGCACCTCGTCCCGAATCGTTATCCGCAGGGTGAATATCTGCTCACCTTCGACCCGCTCGACGGCTCGTCGAATATCGACGTCAATGTTTCGATCGGCACCATCTTCTCTGTCCTCAAATGTCCAGAGGGCGCCGACCTGTCGACCCCGGAGGCGGCGGAAGCGGCCTTCCTTCAACCGGGCACCGCCCAGGTCGCAGCCGGTTATGCCGTCTATGGCCCGACCACCCTGCTCGTCCTCACCGTCGGCGACGGCGTCGTCGTCTTCACCCTCGACCGCGAGCAGGGCCAGTTCATCCTGACCCAGGAAGACGTCCAGATTCCCGCCGACACCAAGGAGTTCGCCATCAACATGGCCAACCAGCGCTTCTGGGAACCGCCGGTCCAGCGTTACGTCGGCGAAATGCAGGCGGGCAGGACCGGCCCGCTCGGCAAGGACTACAACATGCGCTGGGTCGCCTCGATGGTCGCCGACGTCCATCGCATCATGACGCGCGGCGGCATCTTCATGTATCCGATGGACAGCAAGCTTCAGGGCCAGGGCGGCAAGCTGCGCCTGATGTACGAAGCCAACCCGATGGCTTTCCTGGTCGAACAGGCGGGCGGGGCGGCCACGACCGGCCGGCAGCGCATTTTGGACATTCAGCCGGAAAAACTTCACCAGCGCGTCCCGGTCATCCTCGGCTCGAAAAATGAAGTCGAGCGCGTTATGGGCTATCACGCGGGGCAGTTCTGAAATGGCTTTTGACGCGGAGGAAGTGAATTAAGCCAGACGAGCAGAAAACAGTCTGTTTTGTAAGGTTTTATCCAACGGGATCCGAAGCATCTGCGTCAAAACAAAACGGGGCCTAACAGGCCCCGTTCCCTATTCGGCATCCTGGTTTGTCAGCGGTAACCGCTTTCGTTGGCATTGTGAATGATCCAGGTCAGGTAGTGGCCGCTGCCGAAGCCAGCCTGATTCGAGAATATCAGGCGCCCCTGACCCTTGTAGGTCATTTCCCAGCGTGTCTTGTCGCTACCGAAGTAGAAGGGAATGAAAGCCTTGCCGGTAACATAGGCCCCCTGATCGGTCGGCTGGCCGACGATATCGGTTACCTGCTGCTGCGACATGCCGATCTTGAGACGGGTGAAACGGCTGTTGGCAGCCGGCAGGCCGCTAATTTCGCCCTGCCAGTCATTGAGCCCCTTGACCTGCGTCCCCTGACCAGCTTCGACCTTGGTCGAATCGGTAACCGGCTTGTTCTTCGACAAATCGTAGTGACCAGCGGCACTAGCTGACGGCACGACCGGCGTCGCGGCGGTTGCCGAGGCCGGCACGCAATCGAGCGGCGCTACGGCCTTGCTTTTCGTTTTGCCACCCTTTGTTTTCGATTTGCCCTCTTCCTTGCACACCGGCTTGCTCTCAGGCACCGGTTTGCTCTCGACAACCGGTTCGGGGGCCTTGCTGGCCGCCTTGAGCGGCGCCGTTTCAGCCTCCGGCTTGCTCTGGTTAGTGTTACAGGCGGCCAGACCGAGAATCATCGCGGCAGCGAACAATCGGGATGACAGGGAGTTTCCGTTCATAATTTTCATGGGTAGGCTCTCGGAAAAATCGGGGCTCGGGCAACTCCGCCCGGTGGTATTGCAGTATATCGGGATCAATGCAACACGCCACCCTGGCCGCTGACCAATGCCGGAAAACAACGAAACGCCTACCCAAAAATAGGGTTTTCCCCGATAATTTAGGCTTTTCAGCAGGCTGGATTTCCGGATCATGAGCGTCAGCAATCTCCCCAAGTTCTCTCCCCTGACCGGCGCCATCCGCGCACTGGCCATGGATGCCGTCCAGCAGGCCAATTCCGGTCATCCCGGCGCCCCGATGGGCATGGCGGAAATCGCCGAAGTACTGTGGCGCCGCCACCTGCGCCACAACCCGACGAACCCGCACTGGCCTGACCGCGACCGCTTCGTGCTGTCGAACGGCCACGGCTCGATGCTGATCTATGCCCTGCTCCACCTGACCGGCTACGACCTGTCGATTGCCGACCTCAAGAATTTCCGCCAGTTGCATGCCCGTACTCCGGGCCACCCGGAATTCGGCTACACCCCCGGCGTCGAAACCACGACTGGCCCGCTCGGCCAGGGCATCACCAACGCCGTCGGTTTCGCGCTGGCCGAAAAGGTGCTGGCCGCGGAGTTCAACCGGCCCGGCCACGATATCGTCAATCACCACACCTACACCTTCCTCGGCGACGGTTGCCTGATGGAAGGCATCTCGCACGAAGCCTGCTCGCTGGCCGGCACGCTCGGCCTCGGCAAGCTGATTGCTTTCTGGGACGATAACGGGATTTCCATCGACGGCCATGTCGAAGGCTGGTTCACCGACGACACCCCGAAGCGCTTCGAATCCTATGGCTGGCATGTCATCGACGACGTCGACGGGCATGACAGCGCTGCGGTCGAAGCCGCCCTGCTCACCGCCCAGTCGGTCACCGACAAGCCCAGCCTGATCTGCTGCAAGACGACCATCGGCGCCGGCTCGCCGAACAAGCAGGGCTCGCACGACTGCCACGGCGCGCCGCTCGGCAAGGACGAAATCGCCGCTGCCCGCGCCTATATCGGCTGGAACCACCCGGCTTTCGAAATCCCGGCCGATATCTACGCCGCCTGGGACCGCAAGGCTGCCGGCGCTGCTGCCGAAGGCGAGTGGAATGCCCGTTTCGCCGCCTACCGCGCCGCCTTCCCGGCCGAAGCCGCTGAGTTCGAGCGCCGCGTCATGCAGCGCGAACTGCCGGCCAACTGGGCCGCGACCAAGGCCACCTATATCGCCGCATGCCGCGACAAGGCCGAGAACATCGCCACCCGCAAGGCTTCGCAGAACGCTATCGCCGCACTTGTCCCGGCCGTGCCGGAAATCTTTGGCGGCTCGGCCGACCTGGCCGGCTCCAACCTGACCTTCGTCAAGGGCAGCAAGGGCGTCACCAAGACCGAAGGCGGCAACTACTGCTACTACGGCGTGCGCGAATTCGGCATGACCGCCATCGCCAACGGCCTCGCCCTGCACGGTGGCCTGATTCCCTACACCGCGACCTTCCTGGTCTTCTCCGACTACGCCCGCAACGCCATCCGCATGGCGGCGCTCATGAAGCAGCGCCAGATCATGGTCTACACCCATGACTCTATCGGCCTCGGCGAAGACGGCCCGACGCACCAGCCGGTCGAGCACATCCCGTCGATGCGTATCATTCCGAACCTCGACGTCTGGCGTCCGGCCGACGCAACCGAAACCGCCATCGCCTGGACCTTTGCCGTCGAACGTCAGGATGGCCCCAGCATCCTCGCCCTGTCCCGTCAGAACCTGCCGACCGTAACCCAGAATGTCAGCGATGCCGACATCGCCCGGGGCGGCTATGTTCTGTCCGAGGCAGATGGCGAAGCACAGATCACCTTCATCGCCACCGGTTCTGAAATCAAGCTGGCGCTCGACACCCAGGCCGCGCTGGCTGGCGAAGGCATCAAGACCCGCGTCGTCTCGATGCCCTGCTCGAATGTATTTGACCGCCAGAGCGCCGACTACAAGACCGCCGTTCTCGGCGGCTGCAAGAAACGCATCGCCATCGAAGCCGCTCACCCCGACTTCTGGCGCAAATACGTCGGCCTGCACGGCGCCGTCATCGGCATTGACCGCTTCGGCGAGTCGGCCCCGGCTGGCCAGTTGTTCGAAATGTTCGGTTTCACGGTCGCCAACGTCGTCAAGACGGCCAAGGCGCTGTTGTCCTGATTTTTTAGAGAGGGAGTTAGATTCATGGCTATCAAGGTTGCAATCAACGGTTTCGGTCGTATCGGTCGCTGCACGCTGCGCGCCATTTACGAGCAGGGTCTGCAGAACGAATTCGACGTCGTCGCCATCAACGCCGCCGGCGACTTGGCCACCAACGCCCACCTGCTCAAGTACGACACGACGCACGGCCGCTTCCGCACCAGCGTCGAGACCGAAGGCGAGAACTGCATCATCATCGACGGCAAGAAGGTCGCCTTCTATTCGACCAAGAACCCGAAAGACATCAACTGGGCCGACCACGGCGTTGATATCGTCCTCGAATGCACCGGCGCCTACACCACCAAGGCCAAGGCCCAGGCCCTGCTCGACCAGGGTGCGAAGCGCGTCCTGATCTCCGCCCCGGGCGGCGATGACGTCGACACCACCATCGTCGTCGGCGTGAACGAAGGCGCCATCAAGGCCGGCATGACCGTGGTCTCGAACGCCTCGTGCACCACCAACTGCCTGGCCCCGGTCGCCAAGATCCTGTCCGACGCCATCGGCATCAAGCAGGGCCTGATGACCACCATCCACGCCTACACCAACGACCAGGTGACGGTGGACGTCCGCCACAAGGACCTGCGCCGCGCCCGCGCCGCTGCCGCCAACATCATCCCGACCAAGACCGGCGCTGCCAAGGCCGTCGGCCTCGTCCTCCCGGAACTGGTTGGCAAGGTTGATGGTTTCGCCCTGCGCGTGCCGACCATCAACGTCTCGCTGGTCGACCTGACCTTCACGGCCAACCGCAGCACCACCAAGGAAGAAATCAACGCCTTGATGACCGCCGCCGCCAATGGCCCGCTCAAGGGCATCCTCGACGTCAACAACGAGCCCCTGGTGTCGTCCGACTTCAACCACACCACCGTGTCCTCGACCTTCGACGCCACCCAGACCCGCGTCATCAAGGGTGAAGACGGTTCCGTACTGGTCAAGGTCCTCGCCTGGTACGACAACGAGTGGGGCTACTCCTGCCGCATGCTCGATGCCGCCCGCGCCTGGATGGCAGCCAAGTAAGCTGTTTGTTGCATCAAAAGGGGCCGCAAGGCCCCTTTTGTTTCGCCCTACCTAGCCTCATGTCTCAACTGACCCGTGGAGGAATCACGATGCTGAACCAGACTCGCCGCATGACCCTCGCCACCCTGTGCCTTTCGCTGACCCTGGCCGGCGGCCATGTTTTCGCCGAAGATGCCGCCAAGAAGCAGGAGGCGGAAGAACCGGTCATTGTCGGCAACCCGCCAGCCGACTCCGCCTTTGGCAAACTCAAGATCGGCATGAGCTACGAGGAAGTACTCGCCATTGTCGGCAAGCCAACCAGCGAAAACAGCTGGTGCACCGGCAAGCAGCACATTCCCTTTTATTTTGGCTCTGACCGCGGCCGCGCCGAAGCCAATTTCAAAGGCATGGGCCAGCTGAAATTCAACTCGGATGTCAGCCTGTACCCCTTCCGTATCTGCAAGGCCGACAAGCCTACCACCCTGATTCACGTTAATTACAATCCCGAAAGCACGGGCGAACTGGCCAAGTAAGCCATTGGACAACGACCACCACGCCATGCCCCTGCGTCTTGCCATCAACGGCTATGGCCGCATCGGTCGCTGCTTCCTGCGCGCCCTTCTCGAGTCGCCGGTTACCCATGATTTTGCGGTCGTCGCCATCAACGAACCGGCCAACCTCGAGAGCATGGCCTACCTGACGCGCTTCGATTCGACGCATGGGCGTTTTCCCGGCAGCGTCGAGGTCGCCGACGGCCAATTTCTGATCAACAACAGCCCCCTCCACATCAGCCATGTGCGCACCCCGGAAGAGGTGGACTGGCGGGACATCGACCTTGTCGTCGAATGCTCCGGCGCCTATGGTCGCCGCGATGAACTGGCCCGCTTCATCACTGCCGGCTGCCCGCGACTGCTTCTCTCGCACCCGGGGGCCAGCGGCGACGATGTCGATGCGACCATTGTCGCCGGCATCAATCAGAACAGCCTGACCGGCCACGAACGCCTGGTGTCGGCTGCCTCCTGCACGACCAATGCCATCGTGCCGATCCTCGATCTGCTCGACCGCGAAGTCGGCATCGATCAGGCCCTCCTCACCACACTGCATTCGGTCATGAACGACCAGCCGCTGATCGATGGTTACCACCACGACGACCTGCGCCGTACGCGCTCGGCCATGCAGTCGATCATCCCGGTGTCGACCGGTCTGGCGCGCGGCGTCGAGCGCCTGCTGCCGCAACTGACCGGCAAGGTGCAAGCCAAGGCCATCCGTGTGCCGACCCTCAATGTTTCGGCGATCGACCTGACGATCAGCACCCAGCGTCCGGTCTCGGCCCATAGCATCAACGCCCTGCTCGCCGATGCGGCGCGCGGCCCGTTGAAAAAGCTGATGGCCTACTCGGAGGCAGCCCACGCCTCCATCGATTTCAATCACGACCCCCATTCAGCCATCATCGACGGCAGCCAGACCCGCACCGGCGGGACGCATCTGGTAAACCTCTTTGTCTGGTTCGACAACGAATGGGGCTTCGCCAACCGCATGCTCGACGTGGCCGGCTACTGGTCACAACACTGGGCGCAAGCATCCAAAACTTGAATCATCCCTGGAGATATCCATGAACGTCATCAAACTCACCAACCTCGACGTATCCGGCAAGCGCGTCTTCATCCGCGCCGACTTGAATGTGCCGCAGGACGAAGCCGGCAACATCACCGAAGATACCCGCATCCGTGCCTCGCTGCCGTCCATCAAGTACTGCCTCGAAAAGGGCGCGGCGGTCATGGTCACCTCTCACCTCGGCCGCCCGACCGAAGGCGAACTGACCCACGAAGACAGCCTGATGCCGGTCGCCGTCCGTCTCGGCCAGATGCTGCACACCTCCGTGCGCCTGATTACCGACTGGGTCGACGGCGGCTTCGAGGTCAAACCCGGCGAGGTGGTCCTGCTTGAAAACTGTCGCGTCAACAAGGGCGAGAAAAAAAACAACGACGAACTGGCCCAGAAAATGGCCAAACTGTGCGACGTATACGTCAATGACGCGTTCGGCACCGCCCACCGCGCCGAAGCCACCACCCACGGCATCGCCAAGTACGCCCCGACGGCCTGCGCCGGCATCCTCATGGGCGCTGAAATCGACGCCCTGACCAAGGCCCTGACCAATCCGAAGCGGCCGCTCGTCGCCATCGTCGGCGGCTCCAAGGTATCGTCCAAGCTGACCATCCTCAAGTCGCTGGCCAGCAAGGTCGACCAGCTGATTGTCGGTGGCGGCATCGCCAACACCTTCCTGCTCGCTTCCGGCAAGCGCATCGGCGACTCCCTGGCGGAAGCCGATCTGGTCAAGGAAGCCCACACCATCATGGACATCATGAAGGAACGCGGCGCTGAAGTTCCGCTGCCAGTCGACGTTGTCGTCGCTGACGAAGTGTCGGCTCTGGCACGTGCCAACAAGATTTCCGTTGATGACGTGCATGTCCACGACCGCATCCTCGACGTCGGCCCGAAAACCGCCGCCATGCTCTCGCAAATCATCGCCAACGCCGGCACCATCGTCTGGAACGGCCCGGTCGGCGTATTCGAACTGCCGCAGTTCGCTGGCGGCACCAAGATGCTCGCCTCGGCCATCGCCCACTCTGAAGCCTTCTCGATCGCCGGCGGCGGCGACACCCTGGCCGCCATCGCCAAATTCCACATCCACGACGACGTCGGCTATATCTCGACCGGCGGCGGAGCCTTCCTCGAATTCCTCGAAGGCAAGACACTGCCAGCCATTCAGGTACTGGAAGAACGCGCCGCGAAATAATGCGGCCATGCAGCGACCATAGCCTGGCTGCGGTCGCTGCAAAAACCACTATAAGAACAAAGGGATAGAGAAGACATGTCACGCCACACCAAGATTGTTGCCACCCTCGGCCCCGCCTCATCGACGCCGGAGGTGCTGGAGCGCATGGTCCAGGCCGGCATTGATGTCGTCCGGATGAATTTCTCGCACGGCACGGCCGATGACCACAAGGCCCGCGCCGACGCCATTCGCGCCGCTGCCGCCAAGTATGGCCGGACGGTCGGCATTCTCGGCGACCTGCAGGGACCGAAGATTCGCGTCGGCAAGTTTGAGTCCGGCAAGATCACGCTGGTCATTGGCGAACCATTCATCCTCGATGCCCAGTGCACGCTCGGCAATCAGGAGCGCGTCGGCCTTGACTACAAGGATCTGCCGAAGGATGTCGTGCATGGCGACATCCTCCTGCTCGACGATGGCCGCCTGAAACTGCAAGTCACTGGCGTGCGCGGGCATGAAATCCATACCCGCGTGCTGGTTGGCGGCGAGCTCTCGAACAACAAGGGAATCAATCGCCAGGGTGGCGGCCTGACCGCCCCGGCCCTGACCGCCAAGGACATGGAAGACATCAAGACGGCGGCCCAGATCGGCGTCGATTTCGTTGCCGTTTCTTTCCCGAAAAGCGCCGCTGACATGTACATGGCCCGCCAGTTGCTGCGCGCCGCCGGCAGCATGGCCGTTCTGATCGCCAAGATCGAGCGGGTTGAAGCCGTTGAAAATCTCGCCGATATTCTCGACGCCTCGGATGGCGTCATGGTCGCCCGCGGCGATCTTGCCGTCGAAGTCGGCGACGCCTCCGTGCCTGCCCTGCAGAAGAAGATGATCCGCATGGCACGCGACAAGAACAAGCTGACCATCACCGCCACGCAGATGATGGAGTCGATGATCTCGTCGCCGGTACCAACCCGCGCTGAAGTTTCCGATGTAGCCAATGCTGTCCTCGACGGCACCGATGCGGTGATGCTCTCGGCCGAAACGGCGGCCGGCAAATACCCGGTCGAAGTCGTTGAGTCGATGGCGCGCATCTGCGTCGAAGCTGAGCGTTCAGCCGAAATCACCCTCGACCGCGAATTTCTCGACCGGGTGTTCACGCGCATCGACCAGTCGATTGCCATGGCCGCCATCTGGACGGCCCATCACCTCAAGGTCAAGGCCATCGCCGCCCTCACCCAGTCCGGCTCCACGGCGCTGTGGATGAGCCGAATGAACTGCGGCGTGCCGATTTATGCGTTGACGCCGGATGCCGAGTCGGTCGGCCGCATGGCCCTTTACCGTGGCGTCTGCCCGTTGCTCATGAATCAGCAGCACACTGACCGCGACCTGCTGCTGGCCGAAGCCGAGCAACTGCTGATCGACCGTGGTGTGGTTGAACTGGGCGATCTGATGGCCCTCACCATCGGCGAACCAATCGGCTCGACCGGCGGCACCAACACGCTCAAGATCGTCCGCGTCGGCGAACATCAAATCACTTAAAATAGTCCGATTACCTAATCAAGAACCCGAACAGGAGTCCCCATGCCGCTCGTATCCATGCGCCAACTGCTCGACCACGCCGCTGAAAACGGCTACGGTCTGCCCGCCTTCAACGTCAATAACATGGAACAGGTCTGGGCCATTTGCGAAGCGGCCAGCCAGATCGACGCCCCGGTCATCATGCAGGCCTCGGCCGGCGCCCGCAAATATGCCGGCGAGCCCTTCCTGCGCCACCAGATTCTCGCCGCCCTCGAAGCCTATCCCAACCTGCCCATCGTCATGCACCAGGACCACGGCCAGAGTCCGGCTGTCTGCATGGCGGCCATCCGCTCAGGCTTCACCTCGGTGATGATGGACGGTTCGCTCGAAGCCGACGGCAAGACCACCGCCTCGTATGAGTACAACGTCGGTGTCTCCCGCGAAGTGGTCAAGTTTGCCCACGCCATCGGCGTCTCGGTTGAGGCCGAACTGGGTGTCCTCGGCTCGCTCGAAACCATGATGGGTGACAAGGAAGACGGCCACGGCGCCGAAGGCACGATGACGCGCGAACAACTGCTGACCGACGTCGAGCAGGCGGCCGATTTCGTCAAGCAGACCAACTGCGACGCTCTCGCCATCGCGATTGGCACCAGCCACGGCGCCTACAAGTTCACCAAGAAGCCGACGGGGGACATCCTCGCCATCGACCGCATCGCCGAAATCCACGCCCGCATCCCGAACACCCACCTCGTCATGCACGGCTCGTCGAGTGTGCCGCAGGAACTGCTGGCCGAAATCCGCGAATTCGGCGGCGACATGAAGGAAACCTACGGCGTGCCCGTCGAGGAAATCGTCAAGGGCATCAAGCACGGCGTGCGCAAGGTCAATATCGACACTGACATCCGCCTCGCCATGACCGGTGCCGTTCGCCGCTATCTGTTCGAGAACCCCGGCAAGTTCGACCCGCGCGACTACCTCAAGCCGGCCCGCGAAGCAGCCAAGAAAATCTGTCTGGCCCGCTTCGAAGCCTTCGGCTGTGCCGGCCGCGCCAGCCAGATCAAGCCGATGTCGCTGGAAAAGATGGCCGAGCGTTACACCAAGGGCGAACTGAACCAGATCGTCAAATAGGCATCAGCCAGGGCCAAGAAAAAAGCCGCCTGCGGGCGGCTTTTTTACGATCGCTGGAAATCGGTCAATACAGGGTACGCGTCGAATCGAACACTTCGGCCGCCTTGTCGAGGAGGTAGTTGTCTATCTGCCGGGCAGCCGGCATGTTGCCGAAATACAGCGCGAAGTCCTCGGCCGACATCTCGGTGACTTCGGCCGTGGGCAGACGACGCTCGACACTATGGCGGCGATCATTCCAGTCGGGCGGTGGCCCGATGTCACGCCCACGTCTATCTTTCTTAATCCGGCGATCCTGGCTTGCACTCATTGAGCTTTCCTCGCAAATCACAATATAGGCGAATGGTAATATAACGAAAGCCATAGGCTCGGAAATATTTCACACTATTTGTCACGAATCGCTTTTTAGTCACTTTTGCGACAACGCAGCACGCCGAGTGCCGATATTCCATTCAGCGCCAGCGGATATAAAATACGCCGCTTCGCCGAACCCATTTGCAAAAAGGAAAGTCAATGTCCGGACACGGTTTTCACGTTCATGGCCCGCACGATCACGAAGTCGAACACGTTGCCCAGCACGGCGGCGACAATTTCACCTCGCGCATCGCGGTTCTCACCGCCGTCCTGTCGACCGTCGGTGCCATCTTCGGCTACATGGGCGGTCACTCGCAAAACGCCGCGCTGCTCTTCAAGAACGATGCAGCCATCCAGAAAACCGCTGCCTCCAACCAGTGGAACTACTACCAGGCCAAGAGCAACAAGCAGAACCTGGCCGAACTGTCGGTCGTGCTGACCCACGGTGAGGACCAGGAAAAGTTCAAGCAGGCCATCGAGCGATACAAGAAGGAAAAGGAAGAGATCAAGGTCGAGGCCGAGAAACTTGAAGCCGAAGCCAAGGCTTCCGACCACCACAGCAATCAGGAAATGCACGTGCACGAGCGCTGGGCCCTGGCCACGACGCTGATCCAGATCGCCATCGCCCTCTCTGCCATCACCCTGCTCACCCGCAAGCGCTGGATGCTGGTCGGGGTCTATGGATCATCGGCACTGGGTGTGGTTGCCGGCATCATGGGCTACCTCCACCTCTGAGCGGCATGAACCGCCTCTGCCGACAGCTGGCCGGACTGGCCAGCTGCCTGCTCGCCACCCTGGCGATGGCTGGGGAGCCCTGTCGCATCGCCTTCGACATGGGCTCTTCCGGCATTCGCGCCGGTCAATCCGGTCACCCGGAAATCCGGCGCGCCGACATCGACTACCTCACCCCCCTGTCGGCCGGGCGCGGCCTGGCCGAAACCTTTCCGCCGACCATCGCAGCCCTGCGGGACCTGCCGGCCAGCGGCGGTTTTGCCACCGACTGCCCACGTCTTGGCGGCGGCTTTTCGGCCTGGCGCATCGCCGCCAGCGAAGACCGCCGGCAACTCGCCAGCGACCTCGCCGCCATTCGCCAGGCCAGCGGCGTTGCTGTGATCGTCATCCCGCAGCGTCAGGAAGGCGCCTACGGCTATCAGGGGGCGCAACAGTTACTGGGTGACCGGCTGACCACGTCGCACATTCTGGATATCGGCGGCGGCAGCCTGCAGATCGCCGGCAATAGCCACTCGTTCGGCGCCCTGTTCGGCCAGAAATTATGGCACCGCGAACTGTGCAAGGCCCTGCGTAACGCCACCGAACTGCCCTGCCAGCTACAACCGATGAGCCGAGCAGAAGTGGACAGTGCCCGCCGCCTGCTACGCAGCCGCCTGCCAGGGATCGCCCGCGACCTGCCACAAGGCGCGACAATGACGGCCATCAGCCGCCCGGTCACCCGCGGTGTCGCCCCTGCCGTCGCCAACCTGTTCAATCTTCCGGCCGGCCTCAGCGAAATCTCCCCGACCCGACTCCGTGCCACCGTCGACACCGTTGCCAGCCTGAGCCTTGACGACATGGCCGAGCGCCTGGGCAGCGAACGCAAGCATGCCGCCTACCTCATCTCCGACCTGCTGCTGGTTGAAGGGCTGGTCGAAACCACCGGCGGCCACGACCTGCGCATTGCCGAAATCGACCTGACCAACCTACCCGGCCTGCTCGCCGACGACCGTGGCTATCAGTGGGTCGCCCGCCACGACTGCTACCTGCAACGCCTGCGCAAGCTGGGCATCGGCGCTTACTTCAGTGACGCAGCCACCTGCCGGCCTTGAGTGCGCATCGCCGCCGCCAGCACTCAACTGCCTAGCGTCCACTCCAGTTGCTCATACTCCGAAATAACCTGCGCGCCGAGCAGCAGCAGGGTCGCCGCCAGCTCGATACTGAACAGCACCACCACGGCTGTGGTCAGGGAATCGTACACCACGCTGGCTTTTGACAGTGTGGTGAAATACCAGACCAGCACATGGCGGATGACATCCCAGATCAGTGTAATCACCACCGCCCCTAGCAGGGCGTGACGAACGCGGGTTCGGCCGACCGGCAGAACAATGTAGAAGAAGGTCAGAATGAGGACTTCCGAAGCCAGCCCCAAGGCGTAAAAAGCCGGTCCGGACCAGCCGCGCAGCGACCAGTCACTCCCGAACAGATGGAGGCTTTCCTGCGCCACGCCGAGGATGGTCACCGACAGCACCGTGATGCCGAACAAAGCCACGCCAACCAGCAGGACCAGGCTATAGGGCAACAGCGCAACAATCACGGCGTGGCGCTTCTTCGAAACATGACGATGGGCAAATATCTGCGCCATCGCCTTCTGCAAAATGGAAAAAGTCAGCGAACTGAAGAACAGCATGGTGCCCAGCAGGACCACACCAATCGACACGCCGTTATCGATAAAGCCAGAGACATCGGACAACACCGCAGCAGCCTGACTCGGCACCAGCCATTCCAGATAGCGCTGCAAGGTTGCCAGCAACTCGGCCTGATCGACCCAGTGCGACAGCACCAGCACCGACAGCGAAATCATCGGCAACAACGACAGCAAGCCGTAATACGCCACCGCCCCGGCCAGCAACAAGCCCTGGTTGCGGCTGAAATTACGCAGCACCGTCAGGGTGAAGTCGAGGGGATGAAAGATCAGTTGTTGATCGGTTTTCGATAGGAGATGCATAGACCTCAAGGCACGACGGTAAGCCGGCAGGCATGACGAACCCACACCCGGCACCGCCAATCACTGACGATGTGCTCAACGATAGCACTCCGGGGCACGCTGTCGGGTCGCTTATTGCCCGTCTGAAAATTTCGCGCCGGGGAAATTACGCCGCGACCTCACAGTTGCTGGCCGTAATTTACGTATCAAGCGACTTGATCAGGTCGAAAAGGCGCTGGTAGAAATCCGGTGCGATAACCGTCTCCTCACCAACCTTGACCAGGGTGTCCTTGTCGATGGCCCAAGGCAGCGACACCGAACCGAGCGCCGAAACGCTGACACCGGCACTGCTGCCTTTTGATTTCATCTCGAACTGGGTTTCCAGGGCACTGGCGTAAATGACCGCCCCCAGACTGCTCGGCAGGCAAACCAGGGTAATGCTCAGGCGTGTTGCCTCATCGGCCCGCGGCCGGAAAAACTTTTCGCCGCGAATGCTGTGTGGCTTCTCTTCGCCGATCTGGTAGCCCTGGCTGAGCAAGGCGCGCTTGCCAACTTCACAAGCCCCTTCAGCTTCGCGGCTGCTGTAGTACTGAAAGGGCGTTTCGCTGGTGAAGGTCTCCGACTGATAGGAGCGAGGCGCTTTCGTGGCGTGGCAGGCGCCCAGCAGCAGGCCGGCCGACAGGGTCAGAAACAGGGAGCGGCACAACGACGAAGGAAAGAAAGGAGACTTCATGGCGGCGTATTTTAAGGACTTTGTCGATCACGTGCAGGGTAAGCACGCAGGAAAACACAGCCGCCATCACTGAATAATCCAGCAAGAACAGGTACCTGCCATGTATTAATCGGTCTAGCTGATCTTCCGGCCGGGACACCGGAGGAAGGTGTTGGGCACGTTTTCACCCGACCAGCAAGCGCCCTCCGCGCAGCCGGCGAGCGTTTCTACCAGGTCATTCGGGACCGGTCGACAGCCCGACCGAAAAAGGAATTCGGGCGCAAGCGTGCGCCACTCACCGTATCCTGATTTGCTTAAGATACAATCTGTTGCGCCGCAACAACGACACCATCGATCGCCACCATGCACCCTCGCCTGATGCTTCCTGACCTTCAGGAGCACCCGCTCCGCCAGCGTCTCAATAACGAATTCCACGCCCGGCCACCGATCCCTCTGGTCGGCGCCATGCTCGTCTCGCACCTGGTCTTCAAGCACAGCACAGAGAAAGCACCAGCCGCGCGCGACAATCTGGCGAAACTCTGCCAGGGTCACGTCTGCAATTCGATCGAAAGCTCGGACGCGCACATGATGCTCGACACCGGCGCCTTCCGCATGCGCTGGGAACTGCATACCGAATTTTCGAGCTATACCTTCTTCCGCCCGCTGACCAGCGGCGAGGAGTTGCATCCCGACGTCACCGCCTTCGATGCCGTCCATCCCGAGTGGCTGTCCGGCATTCCCGGCAAGCTGATTGTCGCCACCCATGTCGAGTTGCGGTCGACCATAGAAATCAGTCCGGATTCGATCCTCGCCAGCCTGACCCCGAATGGCCGGACGATGGTCGCCGCACGGGTAGCCGACAACACCGCCTGGATTTTTACCGACTTCAAGATCGACAACGGCTTCTCGCGCTTTCTCGTCCTCAATGATGGCATGACCCAGCGGCAGACCGGTCGTACCGTGCAACGCCTGTGCGAGATCGAAACCTACCGGATGATGGCCCTACTCGGCCTGCCCATCGCCAAGGAAGTCGGCAAATGGCTTTATACCGGCGAAAAGCAACTGGCTGAAATGATGGACCGCATCGGCCAGGCCAAGTCGCCGACCGACGAACGTGAAGTCCTTGGCACGCTGTCCTCGCTCGCCGCCGAGGTCGAACACTCGGTCGCCCGCACCACCTTCCGCTTCGGTGCTTCACGCGCCTATCACGGGCTGGTCATGCAGCGCATCGAAGAACTGCGCGAAACGCGCATCTCCGGCCTGCCGACCTTTTTCGAATTCATGCAGCGCCGCCTGATGCCGGCGATGAATACCTGCGAGGCGATCAGCCGTCGCCAGGAAGAACTCTCGGCCCGCGTTGCCCGCAACAGCCAGCTGCTGCGCACCCGCGTCGACATCGAACTGGAGCGCCAGAACCAGGAACTCCTCGGCCAGATGAATAGCCGCGCCAAGCTGCAACTTCGCTTGCAGGAAACGGTCGAAGGACTCTCCGTCGTCGTCCTCACCTATTACGGCTCGCAACTGGTGCAGTACCTGGCCAAGGGCACCAAAGAACTGCACCACCTCAACACCGACATGATTACTGCCGTGTCGATCCCCATCATCGCTGGGCTGGTTTTCTGGGGCACACGCCGGATGCGCAAAAAGCTCGCCGCCGAAGCAGATGGCGCACATTAATTTATAATCCTTCTTTTTTGCTTTCGGGAAATCTGCCGTGACCGCTCCCCTCTTCCAGTCCTCCATCACCAGCCTGCCGCTGCTCTCCAAAGGCAAGGTCCGCGACATCTACGCCGTCGACGCCGACAAGCTGCTGATTGTCACCTCCGACCGCCTCTCCGCCTTCGACGTCATCCTGCCGGACCCGATTCCGCGCAAGGGCGAAGTGCTCACCGCCGTAGCCGATTTCTGGTTTGAAAAACTCGGCCACATCGTGCCGAACCAATTGACCGGCGTCGATCCGGAATCCGTCGTTGCCGAAAACGAACGTGCTCAGGTGCGTGGTCGCTCGGTCGTCGTCAAGCGCCTGCGTCCGCTGCCGATTGAAGCCGTCGTCCGTGGCTACGTCATCGGTTCCGGCTGGAAGGACTATCAGGAAACCGGCGCCATCTGTGGCATCGCCCTGCCGCCCGGCCTGAAAATGGCGCAAAAGCTGCCCGCCCCAATCTTTACCCCGGCCACCAAGGCCGCCGTCGGCGATCACGACGAGAACGTCTCCTTCGCCGTCGCCCAGGCCAACTGCGCTGCCGATCTGGCCGAGGCCCTCGCCGGCACCGGCAAGAACGGCGCCCAACTGGCCGATGAAGCCCGTATTGCTGCCCTCCGCCTTTACGAAGAAGCGTCCATCTTTGCCCGTACCCGCGGCATCATCATCGCCGACACCAAGTTCGAGTTCGGCATCGACGCCGCCGGCACCCTGCACCTGATCGACGAAGCCCTGACCCCGGACTCGTCGCGTTTTTGGCCGGCCGATCAGTACGAAGAAGGCAAGAACCCGCCTTCCTACGACAAGCAGTTCGTCCGCGATTATCTGGAAACCCTGGACTGGGGCAAAGTGGCCCCCGGCCCCTCGCTGCCGGCCGACGTCATTGCAAAAACCAGCGCCAAGTACATCGAGGCCTACGAAAAGCTGACCGGCAAGACGCTGTAAGCAAACACAACACAGGGCGGCCATGACCGCCCTTTTTTCATTTCCCCAGAGCCGACATGACCAATCCCCTTCTCGACTTCACTGACCTCCCCCGCTTCGACACCGTCCAGCCCGAACACGTCAAACCAGCCATCGAATCGCTGCTCTCACAAGGACGCGAACTGATCGAACGTCTGACGGCCGACACCACGCCGGCCACCTGGCCTGACTTTGCCGGCGCCTTGTCCGATGGCCTGGAGCCGTTTGGCCGGGCCTGGGGCATTGTCGGCCACCTCCATTCGGTCAATGACATTCCCGCCTGGCGCGAGGCCTATAACGAGATGCTGCCGGAAGTCTCCCGCTTCTATGCCGAACTCGGCCAGAACCTCAAGCTGTTCGAGAAATACAAGGCGCTACGTGACAGCACCGAATACACCACGCTGACGGTCGAACAGAAAAAGGTCGTGAACAACGAAATCCGCGACTTCCGCCTCTCCGGTGCCGAATTGCCGGAAGACCAGAAGCCGCGTTTCCAGGCCATCATGGAAGAGCTGTCGCAGCTCTCGGCCAAGTTCGCCGAAAACCTCCTCGACGCCACCAACGCTTTCTCCGAGGTAGTCACCGACGAAACCCTGCTCGCCGGCCTGCCCGAGGATGCCAAGGCAGCAGCCAAAACCGCCGCCGAGAAAGCCGGTGTCGATGGCTGGCGTTTCAGCTTGCAGGCCCCCTCCTATGGCCCGGTCATGCAATACGCCGACAACCGCGACCTGCGCGCCCGCCTGTATCGTGCCTACGCCACGCGCGCCGCCGAATTCCACGACGGATCCAGCAAGCCGGAATGGGACAACACGCCAATCATCGCCCGCATGCTCGAACTCCGCGAGGATGACGCGAAAATGCTCGGCTTCAACAATTTCGCCGAAGTCTCGCTGGCCCCAAAAATGGCCGACACCCCCGCCCAGGTGCTCGCCTTCCTGCGCGAACTGGCGGCCAAGGCCAAGCCCTTTGCCGCAAAGGACATCGCCGAACTGCGCGCCTTTGCCCAGGACAAACTCGGCCTCGCCGATTTCCAGCCGTGGGATGCCGCCTACGTGTCGGAAAAGCTGCTGCAGGCCAACTACGCCTTCTCCGAGCAGGAGGTGAAGCAATACTTCACCGAGCCCAAGGTACTCGCCGGGCTGTTCAAGGTGATCGAGAGCCTGTTCAACGTCAGGGTCAAGCCCGACACTGCCCCGGTCTGGCACGAGGATGTCCGCTTCTACCGCCTGGAAACGCCGTCCGGCGATCTGGTCGGCCAGTTCTACCTCGACCTCTACGCCCGCGAAACCAAGCGCGGCGGGGCGTGGATGGACGAAGCCCGGTCGCGCCGCCGGGTGGGTAATGGCATCCAGAAGCCGATCGCCTATCTCAACTGCAACTTCTCGCGTCCGGTTGGCGGCAAGCCGGCCACCTTCACGCACGACGACGTCACCACGCTCTTCCACGAAACTGGGCACGGCCTGCATCACCTGCTGACACGTGGAGAAGAGCTCGGCGTTTCGGGCATCCACGGCGTTGAATGGGATGCTGTCGAACTGCCCTCCCAGTTCATGGAAAACTATTGCTGGGAATGGGAAGTCGTCGAAGGCATGACCGCCCACGTTGATACCGGCGCCCCCTTGCCGCGCGCACTGTTCGACAAGATGCTGGCTGCCCGCAACTTCCAGAGCGGCATGATGGCCGTGCGCCAGATCGAGTTCTCGCTCTTTGACATGCTCATCCATTCCGACTTCGACCCGAAATCGGGCCTGACCGTGATGGATGTGCTCAACCAGGTTCGCCAGGAAGTCGCTGTGCTCCTGCCGCCGGCCTGGCACCGCTTCCCCAACAGCTTCTCGCATATTTTCGGTGGCGGCTATGGGGCCGGCTATTTCAGCTACAAGTGGGCCGAGGTGCTGTCGGCCGATGCCTATGCCGCCTTCGAAGAGGCCGGCGATCCGTTCGACGCCACGGTCGGCCGGCGCTTCCTCGACGAAATCCTGTCGGTCGGCGGATCGCGTCCGGCCATCGAGTCCTTCAAGGCGTTTCGCGGTCGCGAGCCGAGTGTCGATGCACTGCTCCGTCATAGCGGTATGATTGCAGCCTAAGTCGTTCACGGAGAATATCCATGCGCTATCTGTTTACCTGCCTGCTGATTGTTCTCGCCGCCGGCGCCTCCGCCGAGACGTATCGGTGGACCGACACCAGCGGCAACACCGTCATATCGGACACCCCGCCGCAGGGCAAGGCCAAAGGACTAAGCCGATTAGGCGGCAAGGGTGAGCCGGACGACAAGCTCTCGTTTGCCATGAAGCGGGCGGTCGAGTCCTTCCCGGTGGTGCTGTACACCTCGGCTGACTGCCCCGGCGAATGCAAGGCGGCGCGTGACCTGCTCAACAGCCGGGGTATTCCCTTCACGGAGAAGGTGATGCAAAAGCCGGAGGATTTCGAGGAACTGAAACAATTGATCGGCGATGTCTTCGTTCCATCGCTCAAGGTCGGCAGCCAGCGTTTCCGTGGCTTCGAGGCCGGTGCCTACAACAACCTGCTCGATCTGGCGAGTTATCCGAAATCAGCGCCTCCGGGCAGCAAACCGGCGGTGGGCGCAAGCAAGTGAAGATCGCCAGTTGGAACGTCAATTCGCTGAAGGTCCGCCTGCCACACCTCCTCGACTGGCTCGCAGCCGCCAGCCCGGATGCCCTGTGCCTGCAGGAACTGAAGCTCGAAGACCATAATTTCCCGCGCGCCGAGATCGAGGCAGCCGGTTATCACGTCGCTTTTTCCGGCCAGAAAACCTACAACGGCGTCGCCCTGCTCGCCCGCCAGCCGATTCACGACGTCGTCTGCGGCAACCCGCATTTCCCGGATGAACAGAAGCGCCTGATCAGCGGCACCGTCGGCGACACCCGCATCATTGGCGCCTACATGCCGAACGGCCAGGCCGTCGGCAGCGACAAGTACGAATACAAGCTGCGCTGGCTGGATGGGCTGGCAGTCTGGCTCGGCGAGGAAATGGCGAAGCACCCCAAACTCGCCCTGTGCGGCGATTACAACATCGCCCCCGACGACCGCGACGTACATGACCCCAAGGCCTGGGCCGACTGCATTCTGGTTTCACCCCCTGAGCGGGCAGCCTTCCGGCGTTTGATCGACCTCGGCCTGAGCGACAGTTTCCGACTCTTCGAGCAGCCGGAAAAGACCTTCTCATGGTGGGATTACCGCATGCTCGGCTTCCAGAAAAACCAGGGGCTGCGTATCGACCATGTCCTGCTCTCCAAGCCGCTGGCCGAACAATGCACGGCAGCAGGCATCGACCGCGCACCGCGCAAACTGGAACGCCCCTCTGACCATGCGCCGGTGTGGGCCGAGGTGAACGCCTGATCATGAACGCCGTCGCCAACCGGGAAAAAGTACTGGCCCTGTACCCGGCACTGGCCGGCTTGCCGGCCGGACGTCTGGCCGAATTGCTCACGGCGCAGGCCCTCATGCACCTGCCGGCCGGCACCCAGGTCTTTGCCGAAAGCCAGCCCTGCCAGGGCTTCCCGCTCCTGCTGGAAGGCACCATCAAGGTCATCAAACTGGCGGCCAGCGGGCGTGAACTGATGCTCTACCGCGTCACCCCGGGTGGTTCGTGCATCATTTCCTCAAGTTGTCTGCTCGGCCACACCGACTACAACGCCCGTGGCATCGCCGAAACGCCGCTGACCCTGCTCGCCCTGCCCGTCGGTGCATTTGCCACGTTAATGGTCGAACACCCGCCCTTCCGCGATTTCGTTTTTCACCTGTTTGCCGACCGCATCGGCGAACTCATGCAACTGGTCGAGGAAGTCGCTTTCGCCCGCCTCGACCAGCGCCTGGCCAAGCTGATTGTCGCCCGCAATGAAACCAGCCTCGGCGTCACGCACCAGCAATTAGCCGACGAACTGGGCAGTGTCCGCGAAATTGTCAGCCGCCTGCTCAAGGGCTTTGCCGCGCAAGGGCTGGTCACGCTCGGCCGCGAACAAATCACCATTACCGACCGGGCCGGCCTGCAAAAACTCGCGGCTGTGTGACAGAGGTTACATACACTGCCCGGCAGCACCGTTACATTGGCGTTGTCCACACAAACTGACGGAGAACACACCATGGCTGCAAATGTTGGCGGTATCGACAAAATCCTTCGCATCGTTGCCGGCGCCGGCCTGATCGGCGCCACCGCAGCCGGCATGCTGCCGGTCTGGGGCTACATCGGCATCGTCCCCCTGGCCACCGGCCTGATGGGCTGGTGCCCGCTGTATCCGCTGCTCGGCATGAACACCTGCCCGGCCAAGAAGGACTGAATCAGCACAAGGCTTTTCAGGCTTTATGCCAAAGGCGGACAGGGTGACCTGATCCGCCTTTTTTCTGCGCAAGCAGTTCAGTGCTTCTTGAGCATCGACAGAAGCAGCATCGGGCTGGTCAGTTCGATACCGACGGCAAAACTGCCCGGCTTTGTGGCATCGTCAGCCGGCGCACACCAGGTGACGGTACCGCGCACCTGCACGCAAACGGCAGCGTCGGCGAATCCAACCGTAACCTGCTGGGCAACGACCAGTGGCTGATCCAGGCCGAGGCTGACGCCGGAATTGGAAATATCGTTGATTCCCGCGACTTCCAGACGGGCGCCATTACTCAATAGAAACAGCGCACCTTCGGGGGGATTTTCGAAGGAATGTCGTTCCTGCTTTCTTTTTTCTTCGGGAAACATGTTGCCCCTCAGCTCAGATAGTTGGCGATACGTACGTAATCCTCGACCGGGATATTTTCTGGTCGATTGGTCGGGTCAATACCCAGTTCGGCAAACGCCTCGTCACTGAGTAGGGTCTTCATCGTGTTACGCAGCATCTTGCGACGCTGAGAAAAAGCCGTGAGCACGACTTGCGCGAGCTTTTCCTGATTCTTCGCATTGAGTTCCGATACCGGCTTCGGGATCAGGCGGACCACAGCCGACTGAACCTTGGGCGGCGGATCGAAACTTTCCGGTGGCACATCGATCAGCCACTCCAGATAGAAACGGTATTGCAGCATCACCGACATGCGACCGAAATCCGCATTGCCCGGTTCGGCCACCATACGCTCGACAACCTCCTTCTGGAGCATGAAATGCATGTCGTGCACGACATCGACATAGTCGGCCAGATGGAAAAGCAGGGGCGTCGAAATGTTGTAGGGCAGATTGCCGACCAGACGCAGATCCTTGCCGATGCTGGCAAAGTCGAATGCCAGGGCGTCGCCTTCGTGGATGGTCATGCGTTGCGGCGTGTGCTGCTTTTTCAGGCGTGCAATCAGGTCGCGGTCAATTTCAACGACGTGCAGATGATCGACACGCTGCATCAGCGGCTCGGTAATCGCCCCGAGACCGGGACCGATTTCGACAACCGTGTCGCCACGCCCGGGATTGATGGCCGAGACGATGGCGGCAATGATGCCGTGGTCGACGAGAAAATTCTGGCCGAAGCGTTTGCGGGCGACGTGACCCTTCATTGTGTTTTCCTTATGGCCATACGGGCCGCTTCGGCTACCGCCTCGAACAGGCTGCCGGGATCGGCCCGGCCGGTGCCGGCCAGTTCGAGCGCCGTGCCGTGATCGACCGAGGTGCGGATGATGGGCAGGCCGAGCGTGACGTTGATGCCTTTGCCAAAAGTCGCGTACTTGAGCGCTGTCAGGCCCTGGTCGTGATACATGGCCAGAACGGCATCGCCCTGCGCCAGGATCGGCGGGGTGAACATGGTGTCTGCCGGGTGCGGCCCGGACAGCAACATACCTTCGGCCCGCAACTTGTCGAGCACGGGTGTGATCACCTCGATTTCCTCCATGCCGAGATAGCCCCCCTCCCCGGCGTGCGGATTGAGGCCGGCGACCAGGATGCGGGGCTGAGCGATGCCGTACTTGCCGCGCAGATCGGCGTGCAGGATGCGCAAGGTCTTTTCCAGGACATCAGCGGTAATCGCTGCCGGCACGTCCTTGAGCGGCAAATGCGTCGTGGCCAGTGCGACGCGCAGTGGGCCGCGTTCGGTATCGCCGGCCAGCATCATGACGACAAGCGGCGTCGCCGTATGCTCGGCGAGGTATTCGGTATGGCCGGTGAACGGTACGCCAGCCTGGTTGATGACCCCCTTGTGCACCGGTGCCGTCGCCATCGCGGCAAACTCACCGGACTGACAGCCGGCCAGCGCCCGATCGAGCAGGGCCAGCACATAGGGGCCATTGGCGGCATCGAGTTGACCGGCCCGCGAGGGCACCGCCACGGGCAGATGCAGGACCTCGAGACAGTCCGGATAAAATGGATTTTCCGGCGCGTAATCGCGCAGGCTGACCTCAAGGCCAAGCTGCGCTGCCCGTGCGGCCAGCAGGACGCGGTCACCGAGAATGACCGGCCGGGCATCACCCGCATAGCCGGCCAGACGCAAGCAGATTTCCGGTCCGATACCGGCCGGCTCGCCACTGGTCACGGCGATGACCGGGTACATCACTTTTCTTCGAGGCGATTTTCGACGTAGCTACGGTCGCGCAACTGGCGCAGCCAGTCCTGGTAGGCCTCATCGAGCTTGCGCTCACGCAGGGCCTGACGAGCCGAGCCGCGCTGGCGCTCTTCCGAGACATCGCGCTCGCGGCGCTCGGTGACCTGGATCAGGTGCATGCCGAAGGGCGACTGGACAACCGGGCTGAGTTCGTTGATCTTCAGTGCATCCATCGCCCGCTCGAATTCCGGCACGGTATCGCCCGGGTTCAGCCAGCCCAGATCACCGCCCTTGGCGGCCGAGCCATCCTGCGAGTTAAGACGGGCCTGCTCGGCAAAATCAACACCATTGACGATCCGTTCACGAATCACATCAAGCCGGTGTTTGGCCTCGGCTTCGGATACCACTTCGTTGATGCGAACCAGAATATGGCGAGCATGGGTCTGCTGGACGGAAGCCGGCGCGCTACCACCGCGCTTGTTGATCAGCTTGACGATATGGAAACCGGCCGACGAGCGGAGCAGGGGGCTGACCTGCCCCGGTTGCAGCTTGCCGCCGGCTTCGGCGTAAAGGGCGGGCAGACGGTCCAGCGGACGCCAGCCAAGGTCACCGCCCTGAAGGGCGTCCGGCGCATCAGAGAAAGCGGCTGTCAGCTGGGCGAAATTCTCGCCAGCCTCGGCCCGCTTGAGGGCCTGCTCGCCGCGCAGACGCAGCTTTTGCAACTGCTCGGGACTGGCTGACTCCGGGGCACGCAGGAGGATGTGCGCGAGCTGATACTCCTCACCACCGCTGGCACCTGTCTTGGTCTGGTCGGCCAGATAATTGTCGATTTCACCGTCAGAGATAACCAGTTTGCTTTCCACCTCGCGCTCACGCAGGCGAACAGTCACCATCTCGTTGCGGATTTCCTCGCGGAACTGCTTGAACTCCATGCCATCCTTTTCCAGTGCCGAGCGGAACTGCTGCAGCGTCATCTTGTTGCTTGCGGCAATGCGTCCGATGGCTTGGTCGAGCTGGTTGTCATCAACCTTCATGCCGGAATCGCGGGCATATTGAAGCTGTACGCGTTCCATGATCAGACGTTCCAGCATCTGGCGTTCCAGCACGTCCTGCGGCGGCAGCGGCGTACCCTGCTTCTGCAATTGCTTGAGGGCAGCAGCCAGGCGGGTCCGCAGGTCGACATAGGTGACCACCTCGTCGCCCACGACAGCAACGATACGGTCGGCCTCGACCGGCTCGGCCGGGGCCGCGAATACCGGGTGCGCCAGCAGGCCACCAAGGCAGCAGATGAAGACAAGCAGGTGACGGATAAGTTTGGTCATGGCGTTCATTGGGAGTTGAGCAGAGTGCCGCGAGCGGCCTGTTGGGTAATTGGCGAAAGAGCGCCGGAAAAGCGGGAACGGGCTTTCATTTTGCGTTAATTGCCAAGCAGATCGCTATTGGGCAGTTCGTTGATTTTGCCGTAGCCGGGAATGCTGCGCCGGAGCAGGCCGATCGGATTGGTGCCGATACTACCGAAATCGTTGAGTTCTAGCTGGAAAAACAATGTGTCGTTAGGCGCCCCGGAAATCGCCGCCAGCCGCTGACCAACGACGCGAACGGCCCAGCAACCGGCGTTGTACTCGACGCCGGCAATCGATTCCAGTGTCTTCTTGTCACGCAGCGAGTAGTTGTAACGCCCGACCACGTACCATTTCGAGGACAGCGGCCACTGCCCGGCCATGTCGATCTGATCGACGGTTGACGTAGTAGTCAGGGGATTGCGTGTATAGCGGTAACTAGCCGAAAGGACCTTGCCAAGTTCCGGCTGGAAACGGACGCCAGCTGAGAAACGTTCACTCAGGTTGTCGTGGTAGTTGTACTCCCAGGCCACGTCGGAGTAGGTCTTCGGCGCAATCAGCCCGTTTACCGCCGCCACCAGGTTCGAGGTATTGGCCGTCCGAACGACTTCACCGGCAATCGAGACCTGCTGCGGCTTGAAGTAACTGCGCTGACCCACCATCGCCTTGAAACGCTCGACACCGGTTTCACCGTCGAGCAGACGGGTCGTCACGGCGGCCGTCAACTGGTTGGCGTCATTGATCCGGTCGTAGCCGCTGTAGCGGTTCTCGGAAAATATCTGGGCAAAATTGAAGTCGGAGAGGCCGGTATCAAACAGCGGAATCTTGCTCTGGTCGCGATATGGAATATTCACGTAGTAGAGGCGCGGCTCCAGGGTCTGGATATAGCCTTTGCCGAACCAGTCCCCTTCGCGCTCGAAGATCACCGTCGAATCGAGGGTAAATGTCGGCAGGGCGCGACTGATGGTATCCGGAAAACCGGTGCTCGCCGGGTCGCGCCGGTCCAGGGCGTACTTGCTCATGTGCAGACCGAATTTCGGCGTGATCTGGAAAGCCGGATTGACGAAAGGCACCGAGACCTGCGGATAAAACACGATACGATCGCCCTGGTCCTTGGCGACATCAACGTGGGTGAAGCGCGAATACTGACCGATCATGCTCAGATCGGTATGCAGGACATTCGGCCGGTAGCCGATGACATTGATCTGCGGCTCAAGGAAATAGGGACGCGCCACCGGTGCCGTCGGATCAAGTTGCAGGGTCTGGTAGCGCAAGACCTGCATGCTGCTCTGCAGCCACGGCGAAGGCGAGTAGTTGAGCGCCACCTGCCTGGGCAACTGGGTCAGCGAGGTCTGCAACAGGCGGGACGACATGTCCTGCCAGTAGAAATCGTCGGAAACACCGTTCAGGTTAACGGCGGCCGACACGCCGCGACCGAGATTGTGCACATGCTCGATGCGGTAGCCATAACGCTGGCGATTGAGCACCTCATCGTTGGGCAGATACTCGACGCGGGTCATGCCCTGGAAATTGTGCTGCAGATAACGCGCCTCGGCACCGAGCTGAAAGCCGCGCTTGCTCATGTAGCGTGGATACAGCGTCAGATCGTAGTCGGGGGCGATATTCCAGTAATAGGGCTGGGTGAAGTCGAAGCCGCTACGTGACGAGATGGAAAAATGCGGATGCAGCAGACCGGAGCGGTGCTCACCATTCAAGGCAAAAGAAACAACGGGCGAATAGAAGATCGGTACGCCGCCAAACCACAATGAGGCATGGCTGGCCGTACCTTCGTTGCGGTCGTAATCGAGGTGAGTTTCGGCGGTATTCAGATACCAGTCTTCACGCCCCGGCTTGCAGGTCGAAAACGAATTCGACCAGAAGGTGTATTGGTTCTCACCCTCGAAATCGACGCGTTCCGCCCGACCGTTGGCTTCGGTCGGCCGCTGCGGCGGCGACTGCGTCGGCAGGCCGTAGCTGTTGGCGACATTGAGCATCATCGGCGCACCGGAGGTGTTGGCGTTGCTGCTCGCCACCGTCACGACGGTCTGCGTCGGGCTATAGAAACGGCTCTTGGTTTCCTTGAGTATCTGGTAGCTGACCTTTTCGGCCGAGCCCAGTTGCTCGTCAAGCTTCATCCGGAAATGCGGCGTATTGATCTCGGCCCCGTCCTGCAGCACGCGAACCGAACCAAAAGCCTCGATCTCGTCGTCAAGCATACGATAGGTCATGCGATCAGCGAGAACCAGCGACCCCGTCTTGCGCATCTCGACATTGCCCTCGGCCACCGTCAAATCGTCGGTCTGGCCTTCGATCTGGTCGGCCGTGATGAACAGCGGGTAGGTATCGTCCTTTTGTAGCGCAGCCGGCAGTTCGATGCCGACGACGACCGGCGTCGGCACATTCCTTTTCTTGCCCAGCACATTGAACCGACGCTCGGTACGGAGCCGGAGCGGTACATCGAGCGCCGCCAGCTGCATGACTTCAGATACAGCCTGTGCTTCGCCACCGTTCCCCAGGCTGGCCAGCCGCAGATGCAGGATATCGTCGGCGGCATGGCTCGACTGCGCCCCGACAAACAGGCAGCAGACAAAAACAGCAAGCGGACGACGGCAAAAACCGGGCATCTGGGCAATCTGTGAAAATCCGGGACCGGAACGGCCGATGCCCGAGTGTTAAAATCGCGCCATTTTACAACGAAGCGAACCCAAGCCGCTTATGGAACCCATGCCGCGCGATCAACTTGTTACCGACTGGGTTGCCAGTCGCTTTCCCGAACAGTCCGTCCACATCACCCCGGCCTCGGCCGATGCGAGCTTTCGCCGCTATTTCCGCCTGACCTGGCCGGATGGCCAGACGCGCATCCTGATGGACGCCCCGCCGGAGAAGGAAGACTGCAAACCCTTCATTCACGTCGCCGGCCTGCTCGCCAAGGCTGATCTCGCCGCGCCGCGCATTCTCGACAAGGATCTCGATAACGGTTTCCTGGTCCTCACCGATCTCGGCCGCATCGGCTACCTCGATGCGCTCAACGCCGACCTCAGCCTGGCCGACCTGTTGATCCGCCCGGTACTCGACGCACTGGTCCAGTGGCAATGCTCGTCCACCGCCGGGGTCCTGCCGCCCTACGATGGCAGCCTGCTGCGCCGCGAGCTCGATCTCTTCCCGGAATGGTTCATCGGCCGCCACCTCGGCGTCGAACTCGATGACGCTGAAAAATCCATGCTCGACCGGACCTTCAAGTTCCTCATCAACTCGGCGCTCAACCAGCCCAAGGTGTTCGTCCATCGCGACTTCATGCCGCGCAACCTGATGGTTGTCGAAAGTGCCGAGCGCCTGACGCCGGGCATCATCGATTTCCAGGATGCGGTTTACGGCCCGATCACCTACGACGTCGTCTCGCTCTTCCGCGACGCTTTCATTTCCTGGGAAGAAGAACAGGAAATCGACTGGGTCGTCCGCTACTGGGAAAAAGCCCGCGCCGCCGGCCTGCCCGTACGCGAGGATTTCGGTGCCTTCTGGCGCGACTACGAACTGATGGGCCTGCAACGCCATCTCAAGGTGCTCGGCATCTTCTGCCGCCTGAAATACCGCGACGGCAAGGAAAAATACAGCGAAGACCTGCCCCGCTTCATGAACTACGCCCGCAAGACGGCCCACCGCTACGTCCAGCTCAAGCCCTTGCTCAACCTGCTCGACAAGCTCGAAGGCAATACCGAGCAGATCGGTTATCGCCGCTAAAGCCCAATGAAAGCCTTCATCCTCGCCGCTGGTCGTGGCGAACGCATGCGACCGCTGACTGACCACACCCCCAAGCCGCTCCTGGTGGCCGGTGGCAAGCCGCTTATTGTCTGGCACCTGGAACGACTGGCGGCCGCAGGATTCAAGGAAATCGTCATCAACCACGCCCATCTCGGGGCACAGATCGAGCAAGCACTTGGCAATGGGGCGCGGTGGGGCCTGCGCCTCCAGTACTCACCCGAACCACCGGGCGCACTGGAAACCGCCGGCGGCATTGCCAGCGCCCTGCCTCTGCTGGGCGAGCAGCCCTTCCTGGTGGTCAATGGTGATGTTTATTGCGACTGGGATTTCAACCGTGCCCACTTATTAGCCGACAAATCGGCCCACCTCGTCATGGTCGCCAACCCGGCCCATCACACCGGTGGCGACTTCAGCCTGAATGGCGAGCAGGTTATCTACGCCCATGGTGAGCAAACGCTCACCTACGCCGGAATTTCTGTTTTTTCGCCATCCTTCTTCGCCCACATTCAAGCCGGCACAGTCATGAAGCTGCGCCCCCTGCTCGACGCCGCGATCGCCGCCGGCACCTTGACTGGGGAACGCTTTACCGGCCGCTGGGTCGATGTAGGAACACCGCAACGCCTTGCCGAACTGGATCGGGAACTGACAACCGCATGAGCCACGCCCACTTTCTCGCCCGTCGCCAGCGCCTGCTGAAAATCATCGGCGACGGCGTAGCCATCGTGCCCACTGCACCGGAAGTCATCCGCAACCGCGACGCCCACCACCTCTACCGTTTCGATAGCTACTTCTGGTACCTGACCGGATTTCCCGAGCCGGAAGCCGTCGTCGTACTGGTCGGTGGAAAAAAGCCAAAATCCATCCTCTTCTGCCGCGAAAAGCACGAAGAGCGGGAAATCTGGGACGGCTACCGCTATGGCCCGAAAGCCGCCAAGACCGCCTTCGGTTTCGACGCTGCCTATCCCATCGAGCAACTCGACAAGAAACTGGCTGAACTCATTGTTGACCGCGACACGCTATGGCATGCCGTCGGCCACGACGCCGCATGGGACAGCCGCATCGCCAAAGCGCTCAACGAAGTCCGCGCCCAGACCCGGGCCGGCAAGCGGGCGCCACGCGCCATCCACGACCTGCGCTGCGAACTCGACGCCATGCGCCTGATCAAGGACAACGCCGAAGCCGACATCCAGCAACGCTCCGCCGACATTGCCAGCGCCGGCCACGCCCGCGCCATGCGCGCCTGCCGCCCCGGCATGGCAGAGTACGAACTGGAAGCCGAACTGACCTATGAATTCAGGAAGCGCGGTGCCGACGCGCACGCCTACACGCCCATCGTCGCCGGCGGGGCGAATGCCTGCGTGCTGCATTACGTGGCCAACGACAAGATCCTCAACGACAACACCCTGGTCCTCATAGATGCCGGCTGCGAAGTTGCCGGCTACGCCGCCGATATCACCCGCAGCTTCCCGGTCAATGGCCGCTTCAACGCTGCGCAGCGCGACGTTTACCAAATCGTCCTCGCCGCGCAGGCGGCAGCCATCGCGGCCACCGTCCCCGGACGCCATTTCATGGAAGGTCACGACGCCGCCGTACGCGTCCTGACGCAAGGCCTGGTCGACCTCAAGTTGCTGCACGGCAACGTCGACAACCTGATCGACAAGGGCGATTTCCGCCGCTTCTACATGCACCGCACCGGCCACTGGCTCGGCCTCGACGTACACGACGCCGGTGAATACAAAGTCGGCGATGCATGGACGACGCTCGTCCCCGGCATGACACTTACCGTCGAACCAGGCCTCTACATCCGCCCCGGGACCGACATTCCGCCCGCCCTGGCCGGTATCGGCATCCGCATCGAGGACGATGTGCGGGTCACGGAAGATGGCTGTGCGGTATTCACGACGGCGCCGAAAACGGTGGCCGAGATTGAGGAAGTCATGCGCCATGACTAACCCGGTTATTGAAAACGTGGACATCCTGATCATGGGTGCCGGCCCGGTCGGCATGACGCTGCATCTGGCCCTTGCCGCCGGCGGCATAAAATCATTGCTGCTCGACCGTCGCCCGCCGCAAGCCCAGCAAGGTGACCCGCGCGCCCTTGCCCTGTCACATGGCGCCCGCCAGCTGCTCGAACAGATCAATAGCTGGCCAACCCGTGCCGCGACACCGATCGAAACCATTCACGTTTCACAGAAAGATGGTTTTGGCCGCACCTTGATCGACCATCAGGAATACGCCCTGCCCGCCCTCGGCTACGTCGTCCGTTACCGCGACCTGGCTAGCGCACTCGCTGCCAATCTTGCCGCCGACGCCGTTCTGTCGGAAGCCGAAGTGATCGACATCACCCCAGGCGCGGAGCACGTCACCGTGTCGCTGCGCCACGCCGGTCAACTGCGCAACATCCAAACCCGACTGCTGGTCCACGCCGAGGGCACTCCCGGCGACAATCCGGCCGTCAAGGTCAGCGACTACGACCAGCACGCGGTGATCTGCGAAGTGATCCCGACACCGGGCCACAACCGGCGCGCCTGGGAACGTTTCACACCGGACGGCCCGCTCGCCCTGCTGCCGCTCGGCGACGAGTACTCCATCGTATTCACCCTGCCGCCGGCCAAGGCCGATGCGGTGATGGCGATGGACGACGACGCCTTCATCGACGCTCTGCAAAAACAGCTTGGTCAGCGCCTGCGCTTCGCCAATCCGGGCAAACGCAGCCGCTTTCCGCTCGCCCTGCGCCTGCGCGACACCCTGGTCAAGGACAACGAGGTCTGGATCGGCAATACCGCGCAAACGCTACACCCGGTTTCTGGCCAGGGCTTCAACCTCGGCATCCGCGACGCCTGGCAACTGGCCGAAATTCTCCTCGGCAACGGCCTCGACCCCGCCGCACTCGCCGACTACGCCGCCAGCCGCCGCCTCGACCGCCGCGGCAGCGCCTTGTTCACCGACCAGATCGTGCGCGGCTTCTCCAACAACTTCGGCCCGCTCAAACTGGCCCGCGGCCTCGGCCTCCTCGCGCTTGACCTCTGCCCACCAGCCCGCCACTTCGTCGCCAAACGCATGATCTGGGGCGCCCGGGCCTGGCCTTGAACCCCCTTCACGGCATCAGTTCCGGGCATCGCCTGCAACGCCAAAGCACCCTCGCATGAAGACAAGCACCGCCTGGTTTCTTGCCTGTCGTCCGAAGACATTGTCGGTCTCGTTATCGCCGGTCCTCGTCGGGACGGCCGTCGCCTGGCACGACAGCGCCACCCTGCTCTGGCTGCCCTTGCTCGCGGCCGCGCTCGGCGCGGCCTTCATCCAGATTGGCACCAACCTGTTCAACGATGTCGGCGATTTTCTGCGCGGCACTGATACGCCCGAACGCCTCGGCCCGAAGCGCGCCACAGCTGAAGGCTGGCTGACCCCGGGCAAGGTCAGGTCGGGGGCCTGGCTCAGTTTCGCCCTGGCATTCCTGTGTGGCATTTATCTGGTCGCCCACGGCGGCTGGCCCATCGTTGCCATCGGCCTCGCCTCACTCGCCGCCGGCTGGGCCTACACCGGCGGGCCAAAACCGATTGCCTATGGACCGCTGGGCGAAGTGTTCGTGTTCATCTTCTTCGGCCTGATCGCTGTCGGCGGCAGCTACTACCTGCAGACGTTGAGCCTGTCTCCCACTGCCCTGCTGGCCGGCGCTCTGGTCGGAATTCACGCTGCGGCAGTGATCACCGTCAATAATTACCGCGATCTCGATGGCGATGCAAAAAATGGCAAGAACACCCTAGCTGTTCGCCTCGGCCGACCGGGTTGCCGCCGCATCTACGCCGCAGAAATGCTCGCCCCTTATGCGCTGCTGCCCCTCCTCGCCAACCTCGGCTGGCCCACAGCCCTGCCGCTGCTGACGCTGCCGCTGGCTCTCCGGCTGATCCACCGCTTTTACCGCGAAGCACCGGGTCCGGCGTTCAACAGCATCCTTGCTGCGACGGCCGGACTGCAATTAGGGTTTGCCCTACTCTTAACGCTGAGCCTGACGATTTGACTATTTTTTAAGCGCCGACTCGGGTAAAATTCGTGGCTCCCCAAGATTTACCCGACCCTTCGTACGCCCATGGAATTTGCCGGTTTTCAGCTCCGCAACAATCTGTTCGTCGCCCCCATGGCCGGCGTGACGGATCGGCCTTTCCGCCAGTTGTGCAAAAAACTCGGGGCCGGGCTGGCCGTTTCCGAGATGGTTACATCCAACTCGCTGCTCTACGGCAGCAAGAAGACCTTGCGCCGGGCCAATCACGAAGGCGAAGTGGCACCGATTTCGGTGCAGATTGCCGGGGCCGACCCCAAGATGATGGCCGAAGCGGCCAGACACAACGTCGATAACGGCGCCCAGATCATCGACATCAATATGGGTTGCCCGGCCAAAAAGGTCTGCAACGTCATGGCCGGTTCGGCCCTCATGCAGGACGAGGAACACGTCGGTCGGATTCTCGACGCCGTCGTCGCTGCCGTGCCGAACACGCCGGTCACGCTCAAATTCCGCACCGGCTGGAACATCGCCAACAAGAACGCGCCGACCATCGCGCGCATTGCTGAATCGGCCGGTATCCGTGCCGTCGCCATCCATGGCCGGACGCGCTGCCAGCAATACACAGGGGAAGCCGAGTACGACACCATCGCCTTGGTCAAGACGCTGATCCGCATCCCGGTCATCGCCAACGGCGACATCACGACACCGGAAAAAGCCAAGCACGTGCTCGACGTCACCGGCGCCGACGGCATCATGATTGGTCGGGCCGCCCAGGGCCGCCCCTGGCTGTTCCGCGAAATCGAACATTATCTGAAGACCGGCGAGCATTTGCCGCCGGCCAGAGTCACCGAGATCCACGCCATTCTGCTGGCCCATCTCGAGGACCTTTACGCTTTCTACGGCCCGGAAACGGGGTTCAAGGTCGCCCGCAAGCACATCTCCTGGTACACCAAGGGATTGGTTGGCTCGGCGGCCTTCCGCAAGGAAATGAACGTCCTGCCCAGCATCGAACAACAGATGCAGGCAGTGAACGAGTTTTTCATCCGCCAGGCGGAAGAAAACGACATCTTAAAATATGACAAAGAGGAGGCGTTGGCAGCATGAGCCAACAAGACTTGGGGCGGTGCGTCATCAGTGCACTGGAGCAGTACTTCCGCGACCTCGATGGCGAAAAGCCGGGCGCAATCTATGACATGGTTTTGAAGAGCGTCGAAAAGCCGATGCTCGAAGTGGTGCTGGCCAAGGCCGGTGCCAACCAGACGCTGGCGGCGGAGATGCTGGGCATCAACCGCAATACGCTGCGCAAGAAACTGACAGAACACCAACTACTGTAATCACCATGACCATCAAACAAGCCCTGATTTCCGTCTCCGACAAGACGGGTGTTCTCGAATTCGCCCAAGGCCTCGCCGCCCAGGGCGTCAAGCTGCTGTCGACCGGCGGCACCGCCAAGATGCTGCGCGATGCCGGCCTGTCTGTCACCGAAATCGGCGACTACACCGGCTTCCCGGAAATGCTCGATGGCCGTGTCAAGACGCTGCACCCGAAGGTGCATGGCGGCATCCTGGCCCGGCGCGACCTGCCGGAACATCTGGCGACCATTGAAGCGCACGGTATCCCGACCATCGATCTGGTCTGCGTCAATCTCTACCCCTTCGCCGCCACCATCGCCAAGGCCGGCGTCACGCTGGCCGATGCCATCGAGAATATCGACATCGGTGGCCCGGCCATGGTCCGCTCCTCGGCCAAGAACTACGCCGGCGTCGCCATCGTCACCGACCCGGAAGACTACGCCCCCCTGCTGGCAGAGATGAAGGCCAATGGCGGCGCCCTGCAACTGGCAACGCGTTTCGGTCTGGCCAAGAAGGCCTTCACCCATACCGCCCGCTACGACAGCATGATCGCCAACTGGCTGACCGGTCTCGACGACGGCGTCGAAGCTACGCCGGAAGCGGCTGCCCCGGTCCCGGCCATCTTCCCGGCCAAGTTGCAACTGGCCTTCGACCGCACGGAAATCCTGCGCTACGGCGAAAACTCACACCAGTCTGCCGCCTTCTACCGTGAACCCAGCCCGGTCGCCGGCAGCATCGCCGCCTACAGCCAGTTGCAAGGCAAGGAACTGTCCTACAACAACATCGCTGACTCCGATGCCGCCTGGGAATGCGTCAAGTCCTTTGACACCCCGGCCTGCGTCATCGTCAAGCACGCCAACCCGTGCGGCGTGGCCATCGACGGCACCCTGCTCGCTGCTTACGAAAAGGCCTTCAAGACCGACTCGACCTCGGCTTTCGGCGGCATCATCGCCTTCAACGGCGAAGTTGGCCTCGACGTCGTCAATGCCATGAACGAGCGCAAGCACTTCGTCGAAGTGCTGATCGCCCCGTCCTACACGGCGGAAGCCAAGGCCGCGCTGGCCGGCAAGACCAACCTGCGCGTCCTCGTCGTGCCCATCTCGCGCCAGCTCAACGCCCTTGAATACAAGCGCGTCGGCGGTGGCCTGCTGGTCCAGACGCCGGATGATTTCACGGCCCAGGCCTCGGGTCTGAAGATCGTCACCAAGGTCCAGCCGACCGCCCAGCAGATCGAAGACCTGCTCTTCGCCGAGCGCGTTGCCAAGTTCGTCAAGTCCAACGCCATTGTCTTCTGTGGCGGCGGCATGACCCTCGGCGTCGGTGCCGGCCAGATGAGCCGCGTCGATTCGACCAAGATCGCCAGCATCAAGGCCCAGCACGCCGGCCTCGACCTGAACGGCTCGGTCGTCGCCTCGGATGCCTTCTTCCCGTTCCGCGACGGCGTCGACGTTCTGGCGGCGGCCGGTGCCAAGGCGGTGATTCAGCCGGGTGGCTCGATGCGCGACGACGAAGTCATCGCGGCAGCCGACGAGCATGGCCTGGCCATGGTGTTCACCGGTGCGCGTCACTTCCGCCACTAAAAGCAGTCTGGATGGTTAGGGCGCGCACAGCGGCTAAACGTCCAGACCAATCACCAGATACTTGATGAAACACGTCATCGTCCTGTTGATACTTGCAGCACTGGCTTGGCACGGCTACGGCAAATATCAGCTGGCGACGGCACGAACGCTGGCAGCGGGGAGCCCAACAGCCCTCGCCGACCTGCCAGGGGAACGACCGCAAAGCCGGCCCGAGCGACCGGCCAGTGTGAACTACCATTGCGACGGACGAATTTACTGCTCGCAGATGAAATCCTGCGAAGAAGCAACCTGGTTCCTCAGAAACTGCCCGGGGACCAAGATGGACGGCAATAACGACGGCATCCCCTGCGAAAGACAGTGGTGCAACTAACAAGGAAACAGCCATGAAACTTCTAGTCATCGGTTCCGGCGGCCGCGAGCACGCCATGGCCTGGCGCCTGGCACAAACGCCCGGCCTGCAACGCGTCTTTGTCGCTCCCGGCAATGCCGGTACGGCGCGCGAGCACGAGTTGGAGAACGTCAACATAACCGATCCGGAAGCGCTGGCTGACTTCGCTGAACAGAACAAGGTGCACCTCACCGTGGTCGGACCGGAAGCCCCGCTGGCCGCCGGGGTGGTCAATACTTTCCGGGCCCGTGGCCTGAAAATCTTCGGGCCAACCAAGGAAGCTGCGCAGCTCGAATCCTCGAAGGATTTCGCCAAGCGCTTCATGGCCCGCCACAACATTCCGACCGCTGGCTTTGAAACCTTTTCCGAACCGGCTGCCGCCCATGCCTACATCGACAAGCAGGGTGCGCCTATCGTCATCAAGGCCGACGGCCTGGCCGCCGGCAAGGGCGTCGTGGTCGCCATGACCTTGCCGGAAGCCCACGCTGCCATCGACGACATGCTGTCCGGCAACAAGCTCGGCGACGCCGGTGCCCGCGTCGTCATTGAGGACTTCCTCGACGGCGAGGAAGCCAGCTTCATCGTCATGGTCGATGGCAAGAACGTCCTGGCCCTCGCCTCGAGCCAGGATCACAAACGAATTTTCGATGGCGATCAGGGCCCGAACACCGGTGGCATGGGCGCTTATTCGCCAGCCCCGTGCGTCACCCCGGAAGTTCACGCCAAGGCCATGCGCGAAATCATCCTGCCGACGGTGCGTGGCATGGCGGCCGACGGCATTCCCTTCTCCGGCTTCCTTTATGCCGGTCTGATGATTGGCAAGGATGGCTCGGTCAAGACCCTGGAATTCAATTGCCGCATGGGCGACCCGGAAACCCAGCCGATCCTCATGCGCCTCAAGTCCGATTTCGTCGATCTGCTCGAACACGGCATCGATGGCACGCTTGACCAGGTCGAAGCCGAATGGGATCGTCGCATCGCCCTCGGTGTCGTTCTCGCCGCGGCCAATTACCCCGACACCCCGAAAAAAGGTGATGTCATCCAGGGGCTGCCGGCTGGCAACAGTTTTGGCACCGACGCCCATGTCTTCCACGCCGGCACGGCCGAGCAGGATGGCAAGGTAGTCACCAATGGCGGCCGCGTCCTCTGCGTCACGGCCCTGGGTGAAAACGTCAAACTGGCCCAGAAGGCAGCCTACGAGGCGGCCGTACAGATCAGCTGGGATGGCATGCAGTACCGCAAGGACATTGGCTTCCGGGCCATTTCCCGCTAAGGCTCAGAGGCCATGCTGGCGACCCTGGGCAGCAGTCTGAAGGCGCGGATCGCCGTCGTTTCGGTATTGCTGTTTCTCGCCGGCATCAGCCTGATCACCTTCTTTGCGACGCGCATCCTGCATGACGACATGCAGGCCATGCTCTCCAATCGGCAGATGACCGGCGTCAGCTATATTGCGCGCGACATTGACGCCAAGTTGACGCTGCGTCAGGAGAGCCTCAAACGGGTTGCCCTGAACATGCCGCCAGCCCTGTTCACCGACCCCCCGGCGATGCAGCAATGGCTGGAGGACCGCAAGGCCATCCACACCCTGTTCACCATCGGGCTGATGGTTGTGCCGGCTGATGGCGGCCCGACGATCGGCGACGCTCCGCGCCTGAAAACCCGCCCAAAATCGTTTGTTGATCGCGACTGGTATATCGCTGCAACCAGTACCGGCCGCCCGGTCATCAGCAAGCCGCTGATCGCCCGGGCCACGGGCGAGCCGGCACTGGTCATCGCCATCCCCGTATTTGATAACGACAAGAAGCTGCTCGGCATTCTGGCCGGTGTGACCCCGCTCGCGGCGCCCGGTTTTCTCGACCTGATCCACGGCACCAGCCCTGGTAAACATGGCAGCTACCAACTCGTTTCGCCGCAGCATCGCCTCTTCGTTATTACCTCGGATGCCAGCAAGGCAGTCACCCCTATCCCCGCCGCCGGCGACGACCCGATAATTGATGCGGCGATCAAGGGCCAGCGCGGCATCAAAATCATCCGCAACGCAGCACTCCAGGATGAACTGATTGCCACGGCCGAGGTACCGCGCGCCAACTGGCTTCTCGTGGCCCGACAGCCGACCGACGAGGCCTTCGAGCCAGTGTCAAACTCCCTGCGCAACACCCTGCTGATTACCGCCCTGCTCTCCCTGCCCAGCATCATCATTCTGCTCTGGGTACTGAACCGCCTGCTCCAACCGATCGCCCAACTGGCCCGCGAGCTTCACGACATGGCCGACGGGACGCGCCCGATGCAACCAGTGGCAACCCATACGGCTGACGAAGTGGCCGACGTCGCCCTCAGCTTCAATCGCTTGCAGGAACGCCTCCGGTCCCAGGAGCAGCGCCTGGCCGAGATGGCTCACCACGACATGCTGACCGGCTTGCCCAACCGGCGGATGATCGACCAGCGCCTGGACATCGAGTTGCACCGGATACAGCGTAACCAGCTTGGTCTGGCCCTGCTCTTCCTTGATCTTGATCGCTTCAAGCCGGTCAATGACACTCACGGGCACGCCGTCGGTGACCTGGTTCTGGCCGAAATCGCCGGCCGCCTTACGCGTGCCGTCCGCGATGTCGATACCGTCGCCCGCCTCGGCGGCGACGAATTCCTGATCTTGCTCACCGACACCGAAAAGCCGCAGGATGCCGCCGAACGGGTGGCCCAAAAATGTATTGCCGCACTTGCCGAAACAATCTCCATCAACAATCTGGAGATACATCTCGGGGTTTCCATCGGCATTGCCACCTGCAGCAGCGAACAAGCCGCAACAATGACCGTCAAACAACTGGTCAGCCAGGCTGACACTGCCATGTACCAGGCCAAGGCCGAAGGCCGAAACCGCTACGCCCTCCCCCCCACCACAGACTCCTGAAAACGCCCCATGAGCATCGACACCGCCCAGCTAAAAACCTTTTTCACCGGCCTGCAAACCCGTATCGTGGCCGAACTCGAAGCGTTCGACGGACAGTCCTTCCGTACCGATAGCTGGGAACGCCCGGAAGGTGGCGGCGGCATTTCGCGACTGATCGAGGATGGCAGCTTCTTTGAGCGGGGCGGCGTCAATTTCTCACATGTCACCGGCCAGTCACTTCCGGCCTCGGCCACCGCTGTCCGTCCGCAACTGGCCGGCCGCGCCTGGGAGGCGATGGGCGTTTCCCTGGTCCTCCATCCGCGCAATCCCTATTGCCCGACAGCCCACATGAATGTCCGCTGCTTCGTCGCCCGCAAGGAAGGTGAAGAGGATGTCTGGTGGTTTGGCGGCGGCATGGACATGACCCCCTACTACGGCCAGCGTGACGATGTCGTCCATTTTCACCAGACCTGCAAGGATGCCCTGACCCCTTTTGGTGAGATGGTCTATCCGAAATACAAGAACTGGTGTGACGACTACTTCTTCCTCAAGCATCGCAACGAACCGCGCGGTGTCGGCGGCGTCTTCTTCGACGATCTCAATGAAGGCGGTTTCGAACGCTGTTTCGACCTCACCCAGGCCGTCGGCAATGCCTTCACCACGGCCTATCTGCCGGTGCTGGCCAAGCGCCGCGAGGTGCCTTACGGTGAACGTGAACGCGACTTCCAGGCTTATCGTCGGGGTCGTTACGTCGAATTCAATCTGGTCTGGGATCGCGGCACGCTATTCGGCCTGCAATCCGGTGGCCGTACCGAATCGATCCTGATGTCGCTACCGCCCATCGTCAAATGGCGCTACGACTGGCAGCCGGAAACCGGCACGCCGGAAGCAGAACTCTACGAGGTGTTCCTCAAGCCGCAGGACTGGGTGGTTTAGCGTTGTTGGCCGGCCATCGCTAGCGAAAAGCCAGCGACCAAACTACCGACTATCGAGCAGGGCGCTGGCCCGGTAATGCTTGTTGGCTTCTTCGGGGCGTTCCAGCTGATCGAATAGCCGGGCCAGTTCAAGATGGCCCTGCTGCGATGGGTGCACCGACAGGGAAGCTTCCAGATAGCTTTGCGCCTTGCCCCACAGTCGCTGGCGCAGGCACATGCGACCCAGGGCCTTGAGCAGGCGAGCATCGTCAGGATGGCGGCGCAGCCAGCCCTCAGCCTTGGCGATACGGGCGGTCTGCTCGCTGTTGGCCAGACGACCATAAATGGCCGCCAGGTCGGGTTGCCATTCGTCGTCTTGGGCGGCATCAAGCACACTTTCAATCAGCTTCTGCGCCTCTGCCTCGGCCCCCAGACCAACCAGCGCACGTGCGGCGGCGAGCACCACGCGGCGACCGCGCTCATCGTCAGGCACGGTGCGCAGATAGCTGGTCAGCTTGCCCTGATCGGCCACCCGCCTGGCAATATTGCCGAGGTGAGCCTGGCTGAACACTTCGCGGACCACTTCAAGCGGCAGGGCATCACGCTTGACCAACTGACGTGCCAGCTTGAGGACGCCGTCCCAGTCACCCAGCCCCTGACGGGCCCGCAGTTCCAGGCGCAGGGCGGCAATATGACGCCCCTGCTTGCCCTGCAGCTTGTCGAGCGCGGCCAGCGCGGCATCGAAGCGCCGCTCCTCGTTGGCCATTTCGGCGTCAAGCATGAGTGTCGCCGCCTCGGTACGTGGATCGTCTGTCTTGGCATGCTCCAGCCAGTATTGCTGTTTTTCCGGCTCACGCATGCGTTGCGCCGCCCGTGCGGCAATCAGTGCCGACAGGCCAGGGGCCGTACCGGCGCCATGGGCCTCGGTCGCTTTTTTCATGGCCTGACCGAAACGCCCCTCGAAAAGCAGCCGGACAGCATCCTGGAAAACCAGGCCAGCGCTTTCCCGCTGCCGCTGCGCCCGGTATTCGCGCACCCGTTGCGGCAGGCCAAAGGTCACCGACAAGGCCCGAGCCGCAGCGTAAAGACCAGCGAACACGGAGAGCAGCACAAGGATGAAAAGATTCAGGGAAATCTCGACACGCCACGGTGCCAGTACCAGCAAAACATAACCATCGTTGGTACGGGCGCCGAGCGCGACTGCAACAGCCAGCCCGCACAGGGCAAGAATCCAGAGCAGCGCCTTCACCGCTTTTCCTTGCCCTGACGCAGCGACCGCAAGGCCGCCTGGCTATCGCCGAGGTTGGGCAGCTCGACATTGATCTCGGTGGCCGTCATCTGGCGTAGGGTGGTCTGCGCCGTCTGAACTGCCTTGTCACCACCGTCGAAATGACGGCCCAGCAAATCGAGCGCCACTTTCACTTCGTTGCGGAAAGTTGCCTGATCGCGAGAAAAGAGGGCGAGTCGGGCATTGAGCAGGCGCAGCTTGAGATTTTCGCGGAGGAAGTAACCCTGACCCGGCGCCAGCAATACTGCATCATCGCGATCCATGCGCTGGATACGAACGAGGCCCTTCATTTCCTGCCAGATCGCTTCGCCGGTACGCTGCCACCACGGCAGGGAAGCCATTGCCGGATCGCTTTCAGGCATTTTTTCCGGGTGCACCGAGGAGACCAGCGGCAACTTGTCGATTCCAATGAGTACCTGCTCGAGGCGCAGGCTGATACCCGGCATATCGACGAACGGCAAGGCGTTGAGACGGGCCAGATCCTTGGCTAGCGCCTTGCGCAACGGCAGGTGCTGCGGACGGTCGAGGCGCGCCAGCTGCGCATCGGCTGTTTGCAGGGCGAGCACGGCGACCGGCAGGTTGCCTGCCAGCTGCAATTGCTGCCCGGCCAGCACGATGGCCTGTTCAACTTCAAGAAGCGTAATTTCTTCGCGGCTACGGGCAATATCCTGATAAAGCGCCTGCAAGCTCGCCGTCTGGGTCTGGAACTCGGCCAGTTTGCCATCGACCGCGCCGAGCCGGGCCTGCAGGGCCTCGATCTGCTCACGCGACTGCTTCTGGGCACCACGGTCTTCCTTGTTGCCGGTATCGAAGGCGGCCAGTTTGCCAGCCACTTCCTGCTGCACATCGAGCAGGCGATGGCGGGTTTCGAACCACTGCCAGGCAGCCAGCAGCAGCGCGGCAATGGCAACGAACAGCCAGGGACCAGTGCGCCTGGGGCGGGGCGCCGGGAGGTAAGTCATGGCTGACGGGGAGGAGTTTTCGTTTTCGGGCATCATGCCGGCCAATTATAAGCAACTAAGCCGGCGAGGATGCCGGCGTCGGCTGCTTCGGTGAGGAGAATGTTGCTTAAACCCAAAGCCAGGGCATTTTCGGCGATCCGGGCATGCGGAACGAACACGGGTGTGTTGTGCAGTAAGGCGCGGCCCTCGGCATCGAGCAAGTCGACCAGATAGCGCAGACCTTCACTGCTCGACACGGCCAGCGCATCGAGTCGGCCGGCCCGCCAGGCTGCCATCAGCGGCGTAGCACCTGTGGATGGCCCGGAGCGCTGATAAGCGGTGATGCAATCGACCGTCGCACCCCGCTGACGCAGCGTCTCGGCCAGAAGCTCGCGGCCGCCATCACCACGAAAGATGGCGATGCGCCGCCCGCCAACGCGCTCGGCGCTGAGTTCGGGCAAGGCAAGCAGGGCTTCGGAATCAAAACGCTCGGTCGGCGCGATGCAATCCATGACCCCGTGCGCCGCCAGCGTCTTGACGGTGCCTTGTCCGACCGCCGCGGGAATCAGCGATGCCGGCCAGGCTTTGTCCGCCAGCAAAACCGGTAGGGCATGTTCGACCGCATTCGGGCTGATGAACACGGCCAGCGCATAATCCTCTAACCGGGCAGCGGCTTCAACCAATGGCGCTGAATCAGCCGCCGGTGAAATCTCAAGCAAGGGGAAAATCAGCGCCGTACCACCGACCTTCGCTATCGCCTCGGCCAGCGGCGCGGCCTGCGCCTGTGGCCGGGTCACGACGATGGTTTTGCCAGCCAGAGGGCCGCCAAGGCTCATTCGACCCTACGCGTGGCAGGCCAGCTTGGCGAGGATGGCATCGGCGCCCTTGGCCCGGAGTTCGGATGCCAGTTGCAGGCCGAGCGCTTCATCATCAACCGGATTACCGCGCAGTTCGGCGCTGACCACTTCCTTGCCGTCAGCGGTAGCGACAAAGCCGCGCAGCCAGAGCTGGCCATTTTCGATGATGGCATAGCCACCCAGCGGCACCTGGCAACTGCCGCCCAGAGCGCGCGAGAAGGCGCGTTCGGCCTTGACGCAGTGAGCGGTCTCCGGGTCGTTAAGCGGGGCGACGACATCGGCCATATCGGCCGCACCATCGATCAGTTCGATCCCCAAAGCACCCTGGCCGGGGGCCGGCAGCGACTGTTCGGCAGTGAGCACCGACTTGATGCGGCTTTCCATGCCGAGGCGAATCAGACCGGCAGCGGCCAGGATGATCGCGTCGTATTCGCCGGCATCCAGCTTCTTGAGGCGGGTGTCGAGATTGCCGCGCAGGCTCTTGATAACGAGTTGCGGATACTTGGCGCGCAGAATGGATTCGCGGCGCAGGCTGGAGGTGCCGACAATGGCGCCGGCCGGCAGGTCATCCAGCGCGTTGTAGTTGTTCGAAACAAAGGCATCGCGGGGATTTTCGCGGGCCGAGATGGCGGCCAGCACAAAGCCTTCCGGCATCACCATGGGCACGTCCTTCATCGAATGCACGGCGAGGTGAGCCTTGCCTTCCTGCATGGCGACTTCGAGTTCCTTGATGAAGAGGCCCTTGCCACCGATTTCGGCAAGCGGGCGGTCAAGGATTTGATCACCCTTGGTGGTCATGCCGAGAATGACAACTTCCGTTCCCGGATTTAAACTCGATAAGCGTTCTCTGACATGCACCGCCTGCCACATGGCCAGACGGGATTCGCGGGAGGCAATGACAATCTTGGAAGGACGGGACATGAGCAGGCAATGGGCAGGGCTTTTGGGAGGGCTGATTCTAGCATGGCTGGCTGCTCCCGCCTTGGCTGCCACCGACCTCCCGGCAGCCGTAGACCTGCGCGCCGAAACGGCTCTGGCAGCGAAAGCGGGCGGCCCTCTGATCATCATCTACAGCCGCCAGGACTGCAAATACTGCGAAGCAGTCAAACGCGACTACCTCAAGCCGCTCGCCACCAACCTGCGCTTCCGTGACCGCGTGGTGATTCGCCAGATCAATCAGGATGGTGACGAACAGGCGCTTGCTGACTTCAAGGGGGCCGCCACGACGCATGCCCGGCTGGCCGCTGCGGAGAAAGTCAAACTGGTGCCGGTCGTTGCCTTTTACGGCCCGGACGGGCGGCAACTGGCCTCACCCATCGTCGGCGCCCGGCTACCGGATTTCTACCAGAGCTACCTTGAAGACGCCGTCGAGCAATCGGCCCGCGCCGTGAAAAAACCATGAGCGAAGCGATCAAACCTCCTGAGCAGCGTCCGGAACATCCGGATTTCTGGTGCAAACGCTTTGGCGAAGGTATCACCCCCTGGGATGCCGGCAAGGTTCCCGCCGCTTTTGCTGACTACATTGCTCGCCAGCCTGCCCCACTCAACACGCTGATCCCTGGCTGCGGCAGCGCCTGGGAGGCAGCCCATCTGGCCGAACTCGGCTGGCCGGTCACGGCCCTCGATTTCTCGCCGGCCGCCATCGAAACAGCCCGTCGTGTCCTGGGCCAAGCCAGTGTCGATCTCCTCTGCGCGGACTTCTTCACCTTTAGCCCGGCCCGCCCCATCGCGCTTATTTACGAACGCGCCTTTCTCTGCGCCCTGCCGCGCAAGCTCTGGGCCGAGTGGGGACAGCGCGTCGCCGACCTGCTGCCGGCGGGCGGCCGACTGGCCGGTTACTTTTTCCTTTGCGAGCAGCCCAAAGGGCCGCCATTCGGCATCCTGCCCACCCAACTCGAGGCCTTGCTGCAGGACAATTTCGAACGCATCGAAGACACCGAAGTCAGCGACTCCATACCGGTATTCGCCGGACGCGAACGCTGGCAGGTCTGGCGGCGGCGCTAAGCCCTCGGATTACAAGCCGACACAAAGTTACATTTTGTTTCAGGCGACAATGTCATCTACGCCTCATTGCAGCGCGTTATTCAGGCACTAATCACCAAGGAACGACCAGACATGAAACGTTTTTTCATCGCAGCGGCGATTGCTGCAGCCACCCTGAGCAGCGCCCCGGCCTCGGCCCAGATTTCGGTCAATATCGGCCAGCCGGGCTTCTACGGCCGGATCGACATTGGCGGCTTTGCCCCGCCGCCGCTGCTCTACCCGCAACCGATGATGATCCAGCCGGTGCCGATGAGCCGGCCGCCGCTTTATCTCCATGTCCCGCCCGGTCACGCCCGCGACTGGCGCAAGCACTGCCATCACTACAATGCCTGCGGCGAGCGCGTCTATTTCGTGCAGAACAACTGGTATGAACAAGAATACGCCCCGCGCTACCAGGAGCGCCACGGTCACCACGACCGGCATGAATACCGTGAAGAGCGGCGTGATGACCGCCGCGATTATCGGCGCGACTACCGCGAGGAATATCGCGGTGAAGACCGAGGTCGAGGCCGCGGCGAAGGTCATGAACACGGCCACGGTCGTGGCCGCGACTGACCGCATAGCCAGCAGGTTCATCATGGCCTGACAGGCCATGATGAACGGTTTGACGTATCATCGACAGCTTCCCCAGCAGCCTCGCCGATAAAATGAAAACCGATACGCCCCAGACCGTCTATCTCAAGGACTACACACCTCCCGCCTACCTGATCGACACGGTCGATCTCGACTTCAGCATCGAAACCGGCAGCACCACGGTCAGCACCAAACTGGCGATGCGCCGCAACCCGGCCGTAGCCGCCCAGCCGCTGGTCCTTGACGGTGATGAACTGACCACCTTGCGGGTAGCCGTCAACGGGAAAGAAACACCCTTTTCGGCCACCGCCAGCAGCCTGACCATCGCCGATCTGCCCGACGCTTTCACGCTGGAAACCGTCGTCCGCATCGACCCCGACCACAACACCAAGCTTCTCGGCCTCTTCCTCTCCCACGGCAGCTATTTCACCCAGTGCGAAGCGCAGGGTTTCCGCCGCATCACCTGGTTCCTCGACCGCCCGGACGTGATGTCCACCTATACCGTCACCCTCCATGCCGACAAGGCCACCCTGCCGATTCTGCTCGGCAACGGCAACCTCGATGCGGCTGGCGACGAAGCCGATGGCAGGCACTGGGCGCGCTGGGTCGATCCCTTCCGCAAGCCGAGCTATCTGTTCGCCGTCGTCGCCGGCAAACTCGACGGCCTGTTCGACACCTTCACGACCGCCTCGGGCCGCAGCGTCAAGCTGGCGCTTTACGTTGAACCGGGCAAGCTCGACCAGGCCCCGCACGCCATGGCCGCCCTCAAAAAATCGATGCGCTGGGATGAGGAACGCTTCGGCCTCGAATGCGACCTCGACCAGTACATGATCGTCGCCGTCGACGACTTCAACGCCGGCGCCATGGAGAACAAGGGCCTCAACATCTTCAGCACGAAATACGTGCTGGCGCGGGGCGATGTCGCCACCGACGTCGATTTCGAGAACATCGACCGCGTCGTCGCCCACGAATACTTCCACAACTGGACTGGCAACCGCGTTACCTGCCGCGACTGGTTCCAGCTTTCGCTCAAGGAAGGCCTGACCGTCTTCCGCGACCAGGAATTCGGTTTCGACGAGCACGATCCCTCGGTCGCACGCATCAGCGACGTGCGCGGCCTGCGCGCCGCCCAGTTCCCGGAAGACGGTGGCCCGATGGCGCACCCGGTACGCCCGTCCTCGTATATGGAAATCAGCAACTTCTACACCTCGACCGTCTACGAAAAGGGCGCCGAAGTTGTCCGCATGATCCAGACGCTGATCGGCCGCGACGGTTTCCGCCGGGGCATGGACGAATACTTCCGTCGCCACGACGGGCAGGCCGTCACCTGCGAGGATTTCGTCGCCGCCATGGCTGCCGCCTCGGGTTTTGACTTCACGCAATTCATGCGCTGGTACCAGCAGCCCGGTACGCCGCATGTCTCGGCTAGCGGAAAATTCGACCCGGACCGCCAGATTTACACCCTGCATCTCAAACAAAGCAACCCGCTGGCCAGCGATACCGCGCCTTACCTGATCCCGATCCGGGTCGCCCTCTTTGATGCCACAGGCCAACTGATTGCCGGCACCGAGAACACCCTGCTCCTGACCGAGAACGAGCAGGAATTCCACATCGAAGCCATCGCCAGCGAACCGATTCCCTCGCTGCTGCGCGATTTCTCGGCCCCGGTCATCCTCGATTTTCCCTACCGTCCCGAACAGCTGACCCGCCTGCTGGCCCATGAGAGCGACAGCTTCAACGCCTGGGAAGCCGGTCAGCGCCTCGCGTCGACCCTCATTCTCGACGCCACCGCCGCCATCGCCGCCGGCCAGCAGCCGACCTGGCCGGGTAGCTTCATCGACGCCGCCCGCCGCCTGCTGCAAACGCACGGCCAGCGGGGCGCCGCCTTCGTCGCCGAAGCCCTCAGCCTACCCGGCGAATCGACCCTGGCCGAAGCCCTCGCCGAGGTCGATCCGGTCGCCCTGCGCGCCGCCCGCAACGGCCTGCGCCGCCACATCGCCGAACAGCTCGAAGGCGAACTGACCGGCGTATATGCCGCCCTCGCCCCGACCCAGGCTTACACGCCGAGCAGCGCCGAAGCCGGCCGCCGAGCCCTGCGCAACGTCTGCCTCGGCTACCTGCTCGAACTCGACACCGCCGCCAACCGCCAGCTCGCCTTCCAGCAATTCAAAACGGCCGACAACATGACCGACCAGTTCGCCGCCCTGAGCGCCCTGGCCAATGTTGAAGCCGAGAACTGCGCCGAACGCGACAGCGCGCTGGCCGAGTTCTACGACCGCTGGCAAAACGAGTCGCTGGTCGTCGACAAATGGTTTGCCGTGCAGGCAAGCAGCCGCCGCCCCAACACCCTGGCTACCATCAAGGCACTGACCGCCCACCCGGCCTTCGACCTCGCCAAGCCGAACAAGGTCTATGCCGTCTTCCGCACGCTGGGCGGCAACCTCGCCCACTTCCACAGCGCCGAGGGCTATGCCTACATGGCTGAACAGGTGCGCGCCGTCGATGCCCTCAACCCGCAAATCGCGTCCCGCCTGGCCCGCGCCTTCGACCGCTGGAAGAAATTCGACAGCGAACGCCAGCGCCACGCCAAGGCAGCCCTCGAAAGCATCCGCGACCATGCAGGGCTGTCACCCGACGTCTTCGAAGTGGTCAGCCGCGCCCTCAGCTAACGCGTCAAACTAAGCGCCCAAAAGCGAAACGGCCTGCCAGGCATCACCCGGCAGGCCGTTTCGCTTTCAGCTTTCAGCGCTTAGCGATGGATGAGGGGAACCACATCCGACGCATGCTTCTTCGCCGCCTTTGCGGTCTTCTTCTCCTTCGGCGTCAACGCCGCCGCCTTTTTCACTTCCTTGTTGCTCTTCGTAGTCTTGCCCATGGCGATACTCCTTTGGTGCATCAGCAAATGACGATGCAGATTCAGTATAGGCTGATCTGGGAAGTTAATCCGGGAGGCGTTGAATATCGCCGCTCATTTGGCTAATGACTGCTCACCCAAGAATACCAATCAACTGCCCGCACATGCACAGATAACAATAAACACGAATATTCACTATGGATAATATTAATGTCATTATTTACGCAAAGGGAAGTTCGCATGGGATCTACAAAAACACCGTTTTCTGACCGCGTCGAATGTCCGGTAATTGGGCGCGTCGTTACTTTGTCTGGCATTCGCATTTCAACTGCTGTGGCCGTCGCGGTCACACATAAAAGGTGCTCTAACGTCGAAGCATGCCTGAAAGCAAATAGCCGCCTTGAACGCATCGAAGGGTGCTTGCTGCACAATCCTACAGGCAAATAGAGGCCTCCATGCTGAACCAAAGCTATAGCAATACCGATTTAGAGAACTTGACCGCCAAGGCGCGAACACTTTGGGAATATGACTTCAATTCCACGCCAAAGAAAATAAAACACCGTGCAAACGCCGTAGCCGACTCAGTCCCCCTCCGGGCCATATACCGAATGGTTGTGGAAGATTGGACAAAAGCAGAATTCAATTGCTATCACATCCCTTTTTCGGATGGCAGCTTTTCCCTAGTTCTCGGACTTCGTGAAGGTTGGGATATTCCAGTCGAAGATCGCAGGTTCATTGAAAACGACATGGTGCTATTTGCCCCAGATGGCCGAACAATTCTGATCCTCCCTGAAATGGACCGGCGCTGGTGGGAAACCACTTGGTTCAATTTAACGTCATGGACTTTTGGCGCTTTGGGATTGCTTTTTGGACTCATCGGGTAAGAAGGAACAGCCCACAGTTTCACGCCACCGGCAGCAACGCATCCCTCACCCCTTCACCCACGGTCCCAGCAATTGCCGTAACTCCCCCTCGTTCCACCCCTTGATTACCTGATCGCCAACCACGACGAGGGGTACGCCGTTGCCGCCCAGGCGGCGATGTTCCTTGTAGGCGGCCGAGCTTTGCTCAATGTCCTGTTCCGTGTAGCGGATGCCGTTGGCGGCGAAGAATTCGCGGGTCATTTTGCAGTAGCCGCACCAGCTGGTGGCGTAGAGGACGACGGCGGGTTGTTCGCCGTTGATACCGGCGACGGCTGGCTGGAGCGCGCGGGGGTGGAGCAGCGGCCGGATGTAGAGGAAGGCACCGCCGAGCAGGACGAGGATGAGCAGCCATTTGCCGAGACCGCTGCGGGCGGGCTGCGTGGCCGGACCGTACTGGATGAAGCCGGCCGGGGGCAGCGGCGTGCCGGCCTTGACGTAGGCCCGTTGGCAGGACGGACACTGCCAGTCGGGGGCGGTGTCTTCGGCCTGGCGGGCACAGTTGCAGTGCGGGCAGATCTGGCGCATCGATTTGTCTCGGCGGAGGTTTCAGGAGTTCTTGACGAGGGCCTTGGCGGGCACCCACTGGCGGCGGCTGACCGGCAGTTTTTCGGGGACACCGCGCAGCAGCGCCCAGCCATAGGCTTCGGCATCGTCACCGGCGGCTTTCTCGAAGCCGGCCAGGGCATTTTTGGCGACCAGCACGGCGCGATGCAGGCGCAGGAAACGGTCGGCGAATTCGCTTTCGAGATGGGTCAGGGCTTCGTCGAGGAGGTATTCGCGCTCGACGGTACGGGCCGTGACATATTTGAGATCGGCCTTGAAGTAGAGCACCTCGCCGATCGGTACCAGCAGGAGCCGACCGCGTTCATGACAGGAAAGGTGGGTGCGCCCGCCGCCACGTACTTCATGGCCGATGCCGGCAAGCAGGGCGACATCGGGTTGCTGCCCCGGCACTTTCTGCAGGGCGGCGAGCAAGCGTTGGGTGCGGACCGGTTTGAGCAGGTAATCGACGGCATTGAGGTCGAAGGCCTGCACGGCATAGTTATCGAAGGCGGTGGTGAAAATGACGGCGGGCGGCTTTTCCAGGCGGCCGAGGTGGCTGGCCAGTTCAATGCCGTCCATGCCGGGCATGCGGATGTCAGCCAGAACGACGTCAACTGGCATTTGCCGCAGGACGTCGAGGGCAAGAAGACCGTTGGCCGCTTCACCGACGACCTCGGTCGGCATTTGCCCGGCAATGTCGGACAGCAAGGCCCGCAGGCGGTCGCGGGCCAGCGGCTCATCATCGACGATGAGGACTTTCAGCGGAGCGGCGAGGGCTTGCGGCGTTGGCATGGCAGGGTGATCCGGACTTCATAGCGATGGTCACCCGTCTCGATTTCGAGACGGGCTTCCAGATCGTAATACAGGGCCAGCCGATCGCGGATGTTGGTCAGGGCAATCTGGTTGCCAGCGGCATGCTGGGCCTGACCGACGGTTGGATTGGTGATGGCAATGTGCAATTCATCACCCTTGCGGTCGATGACAACGCTCACCGTACCGCCGTCGGCCGAGGGCTCGATGCCATGATAAACGGCGTTTTCAAGCAGCGGCTGGAGGATCAGGGGGGGAATCCGCAGGTCCTGCGCGATGGGGCCGATTTTCCAGTCGACCACCAGCCGATCCCCCAGACGCAGGGTTTCCAGGGCCAGATATTGCCTGCTCAGGGCGATTTCATCGGCAATGCTGACCATCTCTCCCGGATCACGCATGGCGGCGCGAAACAGGTCGGACAGCGACTCCAGCGCCTCTTCGGCCTGCTGCGGACGGGCGCGGATCAGCGACAGCACGGCATTCAGCGAATTGAACAGGAAATGCGGCCGGATACGGGCGTTCAGCGCCGCTAGGCGGGCTTCGGTGAGGACCGGCGAAATGGCCCGCGAACGCAGTTCAAAATAAACCAGCAGCAGGGCCGTGGCAGACAGGGCTAGGACAACATGGCGCGCGATGTTGCCAAGATCAGCTAGCGCCAGTGAGGCGGCGTAGCCAAAAAAAATGGCCGTCAGCCCACCGGCCAGGGCCAGGACGCATGCCTGTCCAAGGCGCAGCGGCAGACGCCAGAGCAGATCGCGCAACAGTGAGAGGAGCCCGAGTCCGATCAGCAGCAACGGTTCGACGACTGCCGCCAGTTCGACATATTGCGCCGCCCAGCCGGCCAGATCGGGCGACTGGATCAGTGCCGAGAGACCGGCCAGAAGGTTGATACCCAGCAGGACGCGCAACATGACGCCGAAATTGCGCCAGTCGGGCAGGGGGTGAGTCGCGGGAAAGTGCCGTATACTTGTCATTCTCTGTGCAATTGATGCCTGATTTCCCGATTCTAGACCAAAGACATGACTTCCAACGCCACGCAATACACCTGGGCCGGACGCTTCTCCGAGCCGGTTTCCGATCTCGTCAAACGTTATACCGCTTCCGTCGACTTCGACCAGCGCATGTGGCGCCAGGACATTCGCGGCTCGCTGGCGCACGCCCGGATGCTGGCCAAGCAAGGCATCATCGCCGCTGCCGACCTGGCGGACATCGAACGTGGCATGGCTGTCGTCACCGAAGAAATCGAATCCGGCAAGTTTGAATGGTCGCTTGATCTCGAAGACGTGCACCTCAATATCGAAAAGCGCCTCACCGCCCTCGTCGGCGATGCCGGCAAGCGCCTGCACACCGGCCGCTCGCGCAACGATCAGGTAGCTACCGACATTCGTCTCTACCTGCGCGACTCCATCGACGACATCCTCGTCCTGATCAAGGCTTTCCGCAGCGCTCTGGTCGATCTGGCCGAGAAGGAAGCAGCAACGCCGATGCCCGGCTTCACCCATCTGCAAGTGGCGCAGCCGGTGACCTTCGGCCACCACATGCTGGCCTACTTCGAAATGTTCGGGCGCGATGCCGAACGCTTCGTCGATTGCCGCAAGCGGGTCAGCCGCCTGCCGCTCGGCGCCGCCGCGCTGGCCGGCACGACCTACCCGATCGACCGCGCCTTCGTCGCCGAACAACTGGGCTTTGAAGGCGTCTGCGAAAACTCCCTCGACGCCGTCTCCGACCGCGACTTCGCCATCGAATTCACCAGCGCCTGCGCGCTGCTCATGATGCACATCAGCCGCCTGTCGGAAGAACTGGTGATGTGGATGAGCCCGCGCATCGGCTTCATCCAGATCGCCGACCGCTTCTGTACCGGCTCGTCGATCATGCCGCAAAAGAAGAACCCGGACGTGCCGGAACTGGCACGTGGCAAAACCGGCCGCGTGTACGGCCAGCTGATGAGCCTGCTCACCCTGATGAAGTCGCAGCCGCTGGCCTACAACAAGGACAACCAGGAAGACAAGGAACCGCTGTTCGATGCCGTGGACACCGTCACCGACACCCTGCGCATCTTCGCCGACATGGCCGGCGGCATCACCGTTCGCGCTGAAAACATGAAGGCCGCGCTGACCCAGGGCTTCGCCACGGCCACCGACCTCGCTGATTATCTGGTCAAGAAGGGCCTGCCCTTCCGCGATGCCCACGAGGCTGTCGGCCATGCCGTCAAGGCGGCTGAGGCCAAGGGCGTCGATCTGCCACAACTGACGCTGGATGAACTTCGCGCCTTCTGCCCGCAGGTCGAGTCCGACGTCTTTGCCGTGCTCACCGTCGAAGGTTCGCTGGCCAGCCGCAACCACATCGGCGGCACCGCGCCGGAGCAGGTCAGGGCCGCCATCGGCCGCGCCCGTCAGCGACTGTAAGTTAAACCAGCGGGCATCTTCCGGATGCCCGCCAGGCAGGCATTAGCGCCAGGCGCGAGCCCCCATCAGGTAATTGCGGGTTTCTGTCGTCTGTTTCGTTACGTCCGGCGCAACAGCTACCGTTTCAACGACTGGCTCTACACGAACCTCTGGCGTAACAGGCAACAGCAGATCGCGCATGCGCAGGACGGAAATCAGCAATTCCTCTTCATCGGCCGCTTCTTCGATTTCCGAAAGGCGCTGCCGGGCATAGGCCGGGTCGCGCGTCAGCCGGTCGAGATCGACCGATTGACCAATGGTGCGCCGCACCTGCAATTTGAAGCGTGCAAGAAACTGGGCTCTTTCAATCTGATTTTCCATCCTGAGGATTTCTCCCTGTCGATCGTGATCCTTCAGAATTAGCGAAAACCGTGCCGGCTGCTGCAATGCAAAAACAGGGCAAGAAATCAGTCAGTTACGATTCCACAGGAAAAATCCGCCAATATTTTCGGCCATTTTTGGTGCGGGGGTGAAAAGACCGAGCCAGTTTGGTGCAGCGCACCATCGGCACGATCAGACCCTCACACCGGGAAGCGGACAACCGCTTTGTCCTTGGGTATAATCAGAAAATACTAATATTCACCATCAAGGAAAACAGCATGTACACCACCATCGTCGACAACACCCCGCTGATCAAGGTAAGCAGCGCCAAGCATGAAGCCAACTATGCCGTTAACGGCTCGCTGATGAACCCGCTCGAAGCGTTCTACGCTTCGCTCGCCGCCTGCGCTGCCGTCTATGCCAAGAAGGCCTGCAAGGAACTGGGCATCCCGGCGGCCGGCATCGAGATCGGCTGCAAGCCCTTCGCCGGCCCCGGCGGCCCGCTGACGCTGGCCCGCTTTAAAACCGAGGTGCGTTTCCCCGAGCAGTTCACGGCTGAGCAAAAAACCAAGATTCTCGACAGCATCGCCTATTGCGCGGTGAAGGATATTGTCGCCAACGGGCCTTCCATCGAGTTTCAGGTCAGCGAAATCTGATCACTGGCTGGACAATAAAAAACCGGAGACAGGCTCCGGTTTAATGAGATGGTCAGCCCGATCCCCACCAGCGGTAAGCTGAGTGGGGATTTTTTCTTTTGGAGGCGATCATCATGAACACGGTTACCCTCATTGGCATTGATCTTGGAAAGCATTGTTTTCATTTACATGGGCAGGATGCCCAAGGTCGCATGGTATTTCGCAAGAAGCTTTCGCGTAGCCAGATGCTGACGCAGCTGGCCAATTTCCCGGTTTGTCGGGTTGTGATGGAGGCGTGTGCGGGTGCGCACTGGATTGCCCGGCGCCTATCGGCGATGGGTCACGAGGCGAAGTTGATTTCACCGCAGTTTGTAAAGCCGTTCGTCCAAGGCAACAAGAATGACTTTGCCGACGCGCAGGCGATCTGCGAAGCGGCGAGCCGACCGAACATGCGTTTTGTGAGTCCGCGCAATGAAAGCCAGCAGACCATCTCGGCGACGCATCGCGTGCGTGAGGCGCTGGTGCGGGATCGGACGTCGACGACTAACCAGATCCACGCCTTCTTGCTGGAATTTGGGATCAGCTTACCGAAAGGCCCGGCCATCATCAAACGCTTGCCAGCCGTGCTGGCCGAGCATGAAGCAGTTTTGCCACCTCGCCTGATGGCTGTTATCGAGCACTTGCGTGCGCATATCAAATATCTGGATGAACAGATCAAAGCGGTCGAGGGCGAATTGGCTCAACAACTGGCTGAAGACGAGCGTAGCCAACGCTTATTGGAAATTCCTGGCATTGGGCCGATCACCGCCAGCGTCCTGGCGGTCGAACTGGGCGATGCCCATCAGTTTGCCAATGCTCGCCAGTTCGCCGCCTCCATCGGTCTGGTGCCCCGTCAGTACAGCACCGGCGGCAAACCAACCTTGCTCGGCATCAGCAAACGGGGCGACAAGAATTTGCGACGATTGCTCGTTCAGGGGGCACGGACCATCATGCAACGTATTCAGACAAGAAGCGATGGGCTCGGTGAATGGGTACGGGACATGCTGTGCCGACGGCACTCGAATGTCGTGGCCTGCGCGCTGGCCAACAAAATGGCGAGGATCGCCTGGGCTATCCTCGCCAAAGGGACACACTATCAATCCCGTTCGCTGGCTGCCACCATCTGACGGAACGCTTCACCTTTTTGTAACCCACCTGGTTTTGCGACGGTAGATCACGTGATGAACTAAACGGCACAACGGCCTGGCAAAGAACCTGACAATAAAAACAGCGATCACACGCTGATGGTTTTTTGAGGATTGCCAGGCGCGGCTCTCATCGTGGCGCGGGGAATTCCTTCCCCAATTCGACGCCGGATAGATTTGCGCAAGCCAACTTTAGTTTAAAACAAAATCTCCCTTGCAAAAATCGGGCTGACCATAGATTTTATTGGGACGGCAGCAAACTCAGGCGGCGATACCTTCCAGCATCTGCTGCAGTTCGCCGGTCTGGTACATCTCTTTCATGATGTCGCAGCCGCCGACGAATTCGCCCTTGATGTAGAGCTGCGGAATGGTCGGCCAGTTGGCGTATTCCTTGACGCCATTACGGATTTCCTCGTCAGCCAGGACATTGACCGTGACGAAGTCGTCGACGCCGCAGACCTTAAGTATCTGCACGGCAGTAGCCGAAAAGCCGCACTGCGGGAAACGGGCGTCGCCCTTCATGTAAAGGACGACCGGGTTGCCGGTCACGGTGGCGTGGATGTGTTGCTGAACGTCGGACATGATTTCTCCTGATTTAAAGATGACCGCCTGAAACACGGTCGATGCCGGCCAGGTCGGGGAAAGTGGATGCGGCTTTGAACCCGGCCGCAGTCAATAAGTTCCGGCTCGCTTCGCCCTGATCATAGCCGTGTTCGAAGAGCAGCCAGCCACCTGGGTTAAGGTGGGCGGCTGCATCGGCGACGATGCAGCGAATGCAGTCCAGCCCATCGGCGCCATCGGTCAGCGCCATTTGCGGCTCGAAAGGAAGGCCGTTGAGAGCCAGATGAGGGTCACCATCGGCAACATAGGGCGGATTGGAGACGATGAGGTTGAAGTGTTCGCCGGCCAGCGGGGCGAACCAGTCGCCAGCACGAAAATCGACCCTGGCCCTAAGCCTTCCGGCGTTGTTGCGCGCCACCGCCATCGCCGCTTCTGACAGGTCGACCGCCGTCACCGTCGCCGCCGGGCACTCGAGCGCCAGCGACACAGCGACGATGCCTGAACCGGTACCAAGATCAACCACGCTGGGGCTGACCATCCCGGTCAGCTTGTCGAGCGCCAGATCGATCAGCACTTCGGTTTCCGGGCGCGGAATGAGGACAGCCGGCGACACCTGAAAAACCCGCCCGCGAAACTCTGCCTCGCCGACCAGATAGGCCAGTGGCTCACCTGCAGCGCGACGCGCCACCCAATCGACAAACTGGGCATAGGCCGACGCAATGACCGGGGTTTCCGGTCGCGCCAGCAAGTCCGCATGGCTGCAAGCGGTGGCGGACTGAAGCAGAAGACGGGCATCGAGCCGGTCGATCTGCCCTCTTGCCGCCGCCAGTGCCTCGCCCAGGGTCATTGCTGCTCGGCCAGTTCGGCCAGCAAATCGGCCTGATGTTCGGCCGCCAGGGCACCGAGCAATTCGTCCATGTCGCCGTCCATGATGGCGGCGATCTTGTAGAGCGTCAGGTTGATGCGGTGGTCGGTGATCCGCCCCTGCGGGAAATTGTAGGTACGAATCCGCTCGGAGCGGTCGCCGGAACCGATCAGGCTCTTGCGCGTGCTCGAAATGTGGGCCTGCTGGGCGCGCACCTGAACGTCCTTGATGCGCGCCGCCAGCACTTTCATGGCGGAAGCCTTGTTGGCATGCTGCGAGCGGCCGTCCTGGCATTCGGCGACGATGCCGCTCGGCAGGTGGGTGATGCGCACTGCCGAGTCGGTCTTGTTGATGTGCTGGCCACCCGCGCCCGAGGCGCGGAAGGTGTCGATGCGCAGGTCGGCCGGGTTGAGGTTCACGTCTTCAACCTCGTCGACTTCCGGCATGATCGCCACGGTACAGGCCGAGGTGTGGATGCGGCCCTGCGTTTCGGTTTCCGGCACGCGCTGGACGCGATGGCCGCCCGACTCGAACTTGAGGCGCGAATAGGCGCCGTTGCCGACGATGCGGCAGATGATTTCGCGGTAGCCGCCGAGTTCCGACTCGCTGGCCGACATGATTTCGACCTGCCAGCGCTGCCGTTCGGCAAAGCGCGAATACATGCGAAAGAGGCTGCCGGCGAACAGGGCCGATTCGTCGCCACCGGTCCCGGCGCGGATTTCCAGGAGAACGCTGCGCTCATCGTTGGGATCGCGGGGCAGCAGCAATTTTTGCAGCTCTACTTCGAGTTCGGGCAGGCGTGCCTTGGCGCTGGCGATTTCTTCTTCGGCGAAGTCACGCATCTCCGGATCGTTGCGCATCGCCTCGGCTTCGGCCAGATCGTTTTCCGCCTGACGAAAGGCATTGAACTGGGCGATCACCGGCTCGATTTCAGACCGCTCGCGCGATAGCTTGCGGAATTGATCCATGTCGCTGGACGTGCTCGGTGCCGACAACATGCGGTCGATTTCATCGAGACGGTCGACCAGCAAGTCGAGTTTCTGGCGAATGGATGGCTTCATGAAATACTCGGAAAGTGCACGCGCGAAAGCAGCCCGACGGGGCCGCTACTCGCCGGAATGGAGGTGAAAAAGGCGGGCGGCGGTCGCCTGCAACTCGGCACGATCCGGGCCGTCGGCCTGATTCAGCGCCTGCGTCGGGGCGTGCAGGAACTTGTTGGTCAGGCGCTGCGACAGGTGTTCCAGCACCTTCTCCGGGGCCTCGCCCTTGGCCAGAAGCTTCATCGCATGTTCCATCTCGTGCCGGCGCATGCGCTCTGCCGAGTCGCGCAGGGAACGGATCACCGGCACGGTGTCGCGCGACTGCAGCCAGCCGAGGAAGTCCTGCACCCGGTTGGCGATGATGACTTCGGCGTCGAGGACGGCGGCCTGCCGCGACTCCATGCCGCTTTCGACGACCTGAGCCAGATCATCGACGGTGTAGAGAAACACGTCATCGAGCTGACCGACTTCTTCTTCGATGTCACGCGGCACAGCCAGGTCAACCATGAATATCGGGCGGTGGCGGCGCGTCTTGATCGCCCGCTCGACCATGCCCAGACCAATGATCGGCAAGGGGCTGGCGGTACAGGAGACGATGATGTCGTTTTGCGCCAGATGCTCGCCCAGCTCGTCGAGGCGAATCGCCCTGCCACCATACTGTTCGGCCAGGGCGCGACCGCGTTCGAGCGTCCGGTTGGCGATGGTGACCTGCTTCGGCTGACCGGCGCAGAAGTGCGCGGCGCACAGCTCGATCATTTCGCCGGCCCCGATGAAGAGGATACGCTGGCCGGCAATCGACTCGAAGATGCGTTCGGCCAGATGTACGCCGGCGGCGGCCATCGAGACGATATTGGCACCGATCGCCGTGGTGCTGCGGACTTCCTTGGCCACCGAGAATGATCGTTGAAAGAGCTTGTGCAACTGCGTGCCCAGGGTGCCGTTTTCTTCGGCCGTGCGCACGGCATCCTTCATCTGGCCGAGAATCTGCGGTTCGCCAATGACCATCGAGTCGAGGCCGCTGGCAACGCGGAAAGCATGGCGAATGGCTTCCGGCTGGTCATGCGTATACAGGTAGGGTGCCAGTTCATCGCGGCTGACCTGATGGTAGTGGGCCAGCCAGTCGATGACCACTTCCGGCGATTCGGCCGAGCAGTAAATCTCGGTACGGTTGCAGGTGGACAGGATCGCCACCTCACGCACCGGACGGGCGTGCGTCAGGTCGGCCAGGGCATGCGGCAATTTGTCGGCGCCAAATGCCACCCGCTCGCGAATGGCGAGAGGGGCAGAATGATGGTTGATGCCGAGGGTAAAAATCACCGGATTGGGCAGGCGCGAACGAAATGGGGGCCGATTATACCATCCGCCCCCGGCCACCCTGGCAGCGACGAATCAGAACAGGAACGCCTGCTTTTCCGGTGCCGCTCCCGGTCGGACATCGGCACCAAAGACTTTCATCTGGCGTGGCCGGAACCACACCGACTGCCCAACCGCCAGTTGCAGCATGTCATGCCGCTCGCGCGACAGCTCAACCTCGACAATCTCGCTGCCATGCAGCAACTCAATACGTACCACCGGGCCAATCGGATGCACGTGCTGGACCGTGGCCTGCAAGCCGTCTTCGGCCGGCTGATGGGTAATGTCGATATCGTGGGGACGGACAAATGCGGTGGCTTTTTCTGCCACCTCACCGCGCTCGACCTCGGCATAAGCACCCTGCTGGCGGCTGTGAAAGACATTCACGTTGCCGAGGAACTGGTAAACGAAGGGTGAAGCCGGGCTGGAGTAGACCTCGTCGGGCGAACCGATCTGCTCAATCTTGCCGTGATTCATGACCACCACGCGGTCGGCCACTTCGAGCGCCTCTTCCTGGTCGTGCGTCACGAAGACGCTGGAAATATGCATGTCGTCGTGCAGGCGGCGCAACCAGCGGCGCAGTTCCTTGCGCACCTTGGTATCGAGCGCCCCGAAGGGCTCGTCGAGGAGCAACACCTTGGGCTCGACAGCCAGCGCCCGAGCCAGCGCGATACGCTGGCGTTGGCCGCCGGAGAGTTGCGACGGATAACGATCGGCCAGCCAGTCAAGCTGCACGAGGCCGAGCAGTTCCATGACCCGGCGCTTGATCTCGGCATCCGACGGCCGCTCCTGACGCGGCTTGACGCGCAGGCCGAAGGCGACATTCTCGAAAACCGTCATGTGGCGAAACAGGGCGTAATGCTGGAAAACGAAACCGACATTGCGGTCGCGGGCATGCAGGTGGGTCGCCTCGGCACCGGAAAAGAGGATGCCCCCCTGATCAGCCGTTTCCATGCCAGCGATAATGCGCAGCAGCGTGGTCTTGCCGCAGCCGGAGGGACCGAGCAGAGCGACCAGTTCGCCGGTCGGGATGTCGAGGTTGATATTGTCGAGCGCGACGAAGTTGCCGAAGCGCTTGGAGATATTGCGGATTTCGATACTCATCAGGTTTTCTCCGGTGCCAGCACGGTATTCAACATGTCGGTTTCCTTTTTCATCCGCCATTCGACAATGGTCTTGGCGACCAGCGTGACCAAGGCCAGCAGCGCAAGAATGGAGGCGGCAGCAAAGGCACCAATGGCGTTGTATTCGTTGTAGAGGATTTCGACGTGCAGCGGCAGGGTGTTGGTTTCCCCCCGAATATGGCCGGAGACGACCGACACGGCGCCAAATTCGCCCATCGCCCGGGCATTCGACAGGATCACACCGTAGAGCAGGCCCCACTTGATATTGGGCAGGGTGATGCGCCAGAACATCTGGAACCCGGAAGCCCCGAGCGACACGGCGGCCTCTTCCTCATCCTTGCCCTGCGACTGCATGAGCGGGATCAATTCGCGGGCGATGAAAGGGAACGTAATGAACAGGGTGGCGAGGATCATGCCCGGCACGGCAAAGATGATCTTGATGTCGTGTTCGGAGAGCCAGTTGCCGAAAGTGCCTTGCGAGCCGAAGAGCAAAATAAAAATCAGGCCGGCGACCACCGGGCTGACCGCGAAAGGCAGATCAATCAGGGTGATCAGAAGGCTCTTGCCCTTGAACTCGAACTTGGCGATGGCCCAGGCGGCCGCAACGCCAAAAACGATATTGAAGGGCAGCACGGCAAGCGCGATGCCTATGGTCAGGCCTATAGCCGAGCGGGTTTCCGGTTCTTTCAATGCTTCAATGTAGATCGGCACGCCCTGTGCGAGCGCTTCGACAAAAACCGCGACGAGGGGCAGGCCAAGGAAGAAAAACAGGAAACCGAGGCCGACCGTGAGCAGCGTATATCGCACCCAGACCGGCTCCTGCGTGGCGCGTGTCGATTTCATGCGCTCACCCCGCTGGCCTTGGCCGCTGCCACTTCAAGCGGCTCGCTGTTTTTGTGGCGGTTGGCCGTCCACCACTGCAGGATATTGACCGCCAGCAACAGGATGAAGGACAGAAAGAGCATGACTACGGCCAGTGCCGTGGCACCCAGCACGTCATATTGTTCGAGCTTGGAGATGATCAGCAAGGGGGTGATTTCCGAAATCAGCGGCAGGTTGCCGGCGATAAAAATGACCGACCCGTATTCGCCCACCGCCCGGGCGAAGGCCAGCGCAAAGCCAGTCAGGAGGGCCGGGAAGATGGCCGGAAAAATGACTTTGACGAAAGTCTGCCAGCGCGACGCGCCGAGCGATGCAGCGGCCTCCTCGACCTCGGTCTCGATATCCTCAATAACCGGCTGCAGGGTACGCACGACGAAAGGCAGAGTGATGAAGGTGAGCGCCACGACAATCCCCAGCGGCGTGTAGGCGACCTTGATGCCGAGCGGTTCAAGGTACTGGCCGAGCCAGCCGTTGCCGGCATACAGAGTAGCCAGGGTGATGCCGGCGACAGCGGTCGGCAGGGCAAACGGCAGATCGACCAGGGCGTCGACAAAACGCTTGCCGGGAAACGGATAGCGCACCAGGATCCAGGCCACGATCAGGCCAAAAAAAGCGTTGATCGCGGCAGCCAGGAAGGACGCACCAAAGGTGACACGAAAGGCAGCCAGCGAACGCTCACCGAGTGCGATGTCGATGATCTGACCGAAGCCGAGCTCGGAGGCCTTGAGCACCATGCCGCCCAGCGGCAGGAGGATCAGTATGGAGAGATAGACCAGAGTGTAGCCAAGCGCCAGGCCAAAGCCGGGCAGCACGCGGTGGGTTTTTGCAGACATGGGGTTGGCCAATATTCCGGTTGACGTAAAAAGTACAGGACCGGGCATCGCCCGGTCCGCCCGACGGGGATTGCCCCCGGGCTTACTTGCTCACGTAGATCTGGTCGAAGCTACCGCCATCCTTGAAGTGCGTGGCAAAGGCCTTGTTGGCACCACCGAAGACTTCATCAACAGTAAAGGTTTTGACCGGTGGGAAGAAGCCGGCATATTTTTTCAGCAATTCGGCATCGCGCGGCCGCAGGTAGTTCTGGGCAGCATTCTCCTGGCCTTCCTTCGACCACAGGTATTCCAGATAGGCCTGCGCCTGTTTGCGCGTCCCCTTCTTGTCCACGACCTTCTCCACCAGCGCGACGGGAAACTCGGTCTGCATGGTCAGGCTGGGATAGACCACCTCGAACTCGCCCTTGCCGAACTCCTTGGCAATCATCTCGGCTTCGGACTCGAAGGTGATCAGGACATCGCCCATCTTGCGCTGCATGAAAGTTGTGGTCGCATCGCGGCCACCGGCGGCAAACAGCGGTGCGTTCTTGAGGAGCTTGCCGAGGAATTCCTGGGCCTTGGCCTCGCTGCCTCCCGGCTGCTTGAGCGCCCAGGCCCAGGCCGACAGGTAGGTGTTACGGCCATTGCCGGTATTTTTCGGATGCGGAATGATCATCTGCACGCCCGGCGCGGCCACATCGGACCAATCCTTGATCGCCTTCGGGTTGCCCTTGCGGACGATGAACACCATGGCCGAGGTGTAAGGCGATGCATTGTTCGGAAACTTTTTCGTCCAGTCCTTGGCGACCAGTCCTTTTTCGGCCAGGAACTCGATGTCGTTGGCCTGGTTCATGGTCACCACATCAGCCTCCAGCCCATCGGCGACCGCCCGCACCTGCTTGGTCGAACCACCATGCGACTGCTTGAGTTCGAGACTTTCGCCCGATTTTGCCTTCCAGTATTTCTGGAACATCGGGTTGTAATCCTTGTAAACATCGCGCGCCACGTCGTAGGAGGCGTTGAGCAGGGCGACATCAGCCAGGGCGGCGCCGGCCAGAACGGCCAGAAGGAGGAAAACAAGGGGTTTGCGGATACGGATCATGGCTTTGCTCCAAATACAGTAAACACGAATATATCCGAGCCACTTATAACCACAAAGATGGATTGCGAATTTGCTTATTCCAAAACGTAGAATCACACCCGCTGGCTATCTTAGGCAATGCCGAAAGCTCTATTCACGGGGCATCTGAGGGGCTATGATTCAAGCTTGCCCACGCTGCCAAAACGTCCCGATGCGCGCCTCCCTGCCTGTTGCTTTCCTGCTCTCCGCACTGCTCAGCGGCTGTGCTTTCAAGGGCGAAATTCCGCCCAGCACCCACATCCTGCAGAGTGGCCCGTTCAAGGTAGACCCCGCCCTGCTTGGCCAACCCTCCGCCGCCAGACCAGTGCCACCAACAACCGCAGCGATCGTCGCACCACCCCCGGTCACCACCAGTCCGGTCAGCGACGCCCCGATCAAACTCGATGCCATTGGCCTGCGCACCCAGCGCAGCGTCTATTTCGACGTGAACAAGGCCAACATCAAGGCTGACTATGAGCCCGCCCTGCGCGCCCATGCCCGCTACCTGGCCGAACACCGTCAGGCACGCGTGCGTATCGAAGGCAATGCCGACGAGCGCGGCACGACTGAACACAACCAGCGTCTCGGCCTTAATCGCGCCAAAAACGTGCAATCCACCCTGCTTGCGCATGGCGCCACCAAGCAGCAGGTCAGCATCAAGACATTGGGCGCCAGCAACCCGAGGAAACTCGGGCACGACGAAGAATCCTGGGCGGAAAACCGCCGCTCCGACGTGGTCTACGAACGGGAAGAGTAATTTCGGACCACCTCAGCAAAAAGGCCTCGCAATCTGGCGAGGCCTTTTTATTTAAAACATCCGGGATTATTTCTCCGCTTCGTTCAAGGCCCGTACCGGCCGATAGGCCAGCCACTCCGAAAAGGGAATTTCATCAACTTCTAGGCGTCGCCTTTCGACGCTCTTGCGGCGCTCACGCCAGCCATTGGGTGGGCCCGACTCGCGCCCCCGACGATCTCCACCCATTCGCTTCTCGTTCTTGCACACCATTTCTCACCTCGCTCCGAAATCGCCTCTGGAGTCCATCTACCATTCACGGCTCCAAGATATCGGCAAGCGAGAAACCATTTAGTGAAGAAAATCACACCTCCCTAAAAATTGAAGCCTAGAAACGAAACCCCAGCGACATCCGGGTTTGCTCTTCGGGGGTGAAATTGACCTTTTTGTCCCAGGCCAGACGGACGAAGACATCCCGATAATCATAGGTAACCGCAATCGCCGCGCCCGACACCGGCGGCGCGTCGATGCTTGATCTGCCGTGCTTGCCCGACAGGTCGAGCGTCCACCGTTGATGCTCATCAGGCGTATGGCGCCAGACGAGATGGCTGACCGTCTGGCCGGTATGCAGCCGGTTGTCCTTGACAGCAAAAAGAGACAGGTTGGATTGCGGCGACAGATGCGCCCCGAAACCCAGGGTGAGCGCATCGTTGGGATCGAAATTGAGGTTGTAATAGTCCTGCATATTGGTCCGCCCAAGACCGATCAGCCCATAGACCGCACCGCCCACCTGCGCATTGATGCTGCCGCCGGCAAAACCGTGCGAAGCCAGTTGCACGGAAGGCACCAACTGTAGCCAGGATAACTGCGCTGTATATTCATAGCCGGTACGCACCTGCTCGAACGCAGCCCCGCGCCGGTAATACCCCAGCCACAAGGCATGCGGACCATGATTGGCACGCAAGTTGATGTCGGCCGCATCCTTTTCGTGCGTGGTCACATAGTACGACGGCGTCAGCTTGAAAGCCCACGTTTCATCACCCCCCTCAGCCCTTGCCTCCCCTGCAAGAACGAACAAACCAACGAGGATCGCCAGACCCAGTACATATTTCCCGAAATTTTCGTTAACCACACACGCTCCCATCGCCAGGCTGTTACCCCCCCCTAGCTTAAGCTAGCATGAGCACATGCTCGATAACTCCACTCACCAGAACTTTCCCAAACCGATCCGCCTGATCATCTCCCGGCCACGCCTGGGTATCAGCATACTAGCCGGCCTGGTGACGACCCTGATGCTGCCTGACTGGCTCGCCTCCCATCTGGTAACCCGTGCCATCATCGGCTGGAACGTTGGCACAGGTCTCTACCTGCTACTGGCCTTTCACATGATGTTCTGGTCCTCGCATGAACGCATGCGCAGTCGTGCCCTGGTGCAGGATGAGGGCCGATTTCTGGTATTGGCCCTGGTGGTCCTGGCGGCCGTCGCTGCCCTTGGTGCCATTGTTGCCCAACTCTCGGTGGTCAAAGACATTCACGGCCCGTTGCGGACTATCCATATCGGCCTCGCCACCTTGACGATCCTGTCGTCGTGGACCTTTACGCAAACCATGTTCGCCCTCCACTACGCCCACGATTACTACGCCAGTGAGGCGCGAGGCAATCAGGGCGGACTTGCCTTCCCTGGGGGCCACGCGCCGGATTATGGCGATTTTCTCTACTTCGCCTGCGTCATCGGCACCTCGGGCCAGACCGCCGATGTCAGCTTTACCAGCCGAAGCATGCGCCGCACCGGAACCATCCATTGCATACTGGCTTTCTTCTTCAACACAACCCTCATCGCACTCAGCATCAACATTGCCTCGGGATTGATCTAAATCCGACAGCAAAAAGCCCCGAACATGAGCGGGGCTTTTTCAATATAGTCCGGCGGACATTATTTATACGATCAAAAAACAGATCACCAGTTCGGCTCGCGCTCCGGCGTGGCCGTGATGCGGTGGATACTCAGGTCGGCACCTTCATATTCCTCTTCCTGATCGAGACGCAGGCCGAGCGTTGCCTTGAGCGTGCCATAGACGAGCAGACCGCCGGTCAGGGCAACACCAATGGCCATCGCGGTCATGATCAGTTGCGGCATGAATGCGATGCCACCCGCTCCGCCCAGCGCCTTGGTGCCAAAGATGCCGGCTGCAATGCCGCCCCAGGCACCGCACATGCCATGCAGCGGCCAGACGCCGAGGACATCGTCGATCTTCCAGCGGTTCTGCACCAGCGTGAACATGACGACAAACAGACCACCCGCCACCCCACCGACCACCAGCGCACCAATTGGGTGCATCAGATCGGAACCAGCACAAACAGCGACCAATCCGGCCAGCGGGCCGTTATGCAGGAAGCCGGGGTCATTCTTGCCAGCCACCAGGGCAACCAGCGTGCCGCCGACCATGGCCATCAGCGAATTGAGGGCGACCAGGCCGGAGATCTTGTCGAGCGTCTGGGCGCTCATGACATTGAAGCCGAACCAGCCGACGATCAGTATCCAGGCACCGAGCGCTAGGAAGGGAATGGATGAAGGCGGATGTGCCGAGATGCGGCCATCCTTGCTGTAGCGGCCGTAGCGGGCGCCGAGCAGAACCACCGCAGGCAGGGCGATCCAGCCACCCATGGCGTGCACCACGACCGAACCAGCGAAGTCATGAAACTCCTCGCCGAAGGTCCCCTTGAGCCAGGCCTGGATGCCGAAGGCCTGATTCCAGGCGATGCTTTCGAAGAAGGGATAGACGAAGCCCACCAACAAGAAGGTGGCGATCAGTTGCGGATTGAACTTGGCCCGCTCGGCAATACCACCGGAAATGATGGCCGGAATCGCCGCCGCGAAGGTCAGCAGAAAGAAAAACTTGGTCAATTCGAAACCGTTTTTCTCCATCAGCGTTTCGACGCCACTGAAGAAATTGACGCCATAGGCGATGCTATAACCAACAAAGAAATAAGCCACGGTCGACACGCCGAAGTCAGACAGGATCTTGACCAGCGCATTGACCTGATTTTTCTTGCGGACCGTACCGACTTCAAGAAAGGCAAAGCCAGCGTGCATGGCCAGCACCATGATGGCACCGAGCAGGACGAACAGCGTATTGCTGCTGAATTGATATGCTTCCATGAACCCCCCCAATCAAAGAATGGAGAATCTGAAAGCAAGCACCATTCCAGTGCATAAAAATTGTTACAAATCAGTGCGTTAAAAAACCACGCGCCCCAGCATTTGCACCGTAGTGGTGCAAAATTCAAACGCCGCGCGCAGCAACGGTGCGCCGACGCCTTATTTCGGGGCGAGTTCAAGGGGAAGCAACACCCACAGACGACCGCTTTGCTTCATGCGACCAGCCCGCTCACCTGCCTCCTTGCCGAAACCCCAGAAGAAATCAGCACGGACCGCCCCCTTGATCGCCCCACCGGTATCCTGGGCCATAACCAGCCGGTTCATCGACAGCGCCGAGTTCGGCTGGGTGGTCGCCAGAAAAACCGGCGAGCCAAGCGGTATCGAACGCGGATCGACGGCAATGCTGCGTTCGGCCGTCAACGGCACACCCAGCGCGCCGATCGGGCCACCCGGGCTGTTCGCCACCTCGCGGAAAAAGACGTAACTCGGATTGGTATTCAAGAGATTGTCGAGACGTGACGGATTGGCCCGTGCCCAGGCCTGTATTCCCTGCATCGATGCCTCTTCGAGCTTCAACTCACCGCGCTCGACCAGAGCCTTGCCGATGGACTGGTACGGATGCCCGTTCTGGTCGGCATAGTTGAGCCTGACGACGCTGCCATCTGCCAGCCTGACCCGCCCGGAGCCCTGAACCTGAAGGAAAAAGAGTTCGACGGCATCATCAACATAAAGCAGCGTCTTCCCCGGCAGGCTCTCGCCGCGCGCAGCAATTTCGGCTCGCGACCAGTAGGGCACCACCTTGTTGCCCTCCAGGCGACCACGTACCCGCTTGTCCTTCAGCTCGGGGAAAACCGCCGACAGATCGATGGTCAGCAGGTCGTCCGGCACACCACGGACCGCTTGCTCAAATCCCTTGCTCCGTGTCCGCCGCCCCTGCAACAGGGGTTCGTAATAGCCGGTCATCATGCCGCTGGTGGCACCATCGCCGCTAACGACTGCGTAGGGTTTCAAATGTTGTTCAAAGAAACGACGCGGGTCGTGGCCGGACTTGCCTTCGGCCGCCCGCGCCAGGTCGCAGACGCGCTTCCAGCCGGCGCCATTCGGCTTGCTGGCAACGCCGCGACAGGAAAGGAGAAAGGCCGGCCAGGCGGCGGCAACATCGTCGGCCGACCAGCCGGGTAGATCCGACCAGTTGGCCGGCTGCAAGCTACGCGAGAAGGCTGGCGGCGATGATGGCGCCGGCGGCATGATGACCGGCTCGGCAGCCGCCGGGCAGGCGGCACAGGCCGGACAAGGGGCGCAGGTCGCCGTCGCCGGAGCAACACTGGGCGGAACGGTGGAGCAGGCAGCCAGCAAGGTGAGAAATAAAAAGGCTGCGGTTTGGATTTTTCGCATGGGTTTCGCTAGAGTTCGCAATTTGCCGCGAAGTATACCTGCCCCATGCCCAACACCCTGCCTCTCGAACGCCTGCTTGCTCGTGCCGAAGCTGTTCTCGGCCGCCTTGAAGCGGTGTTGCCGCCACCCCCGCAATCGCCTGACTGGACTTCTGCCGTGGCTTTCCGCTGGCGCAAGAGCAACGGCCGCGGCTGGCTGCAGGGGGTGCGCCACCCGCACCCGATCCGCCTCGCCGACCTCGAGAACATTGACGACCAGAAGGCCCGGATCACCGCCAACACTCGTCAGTTTGTCGCTGGCAAGACCGCCAACAACGTCTTGCTGACCGGCACCCGCGGCTCTGGCAAATCGTCACTGGTCAAGGCTGTGCTCAACGAATACGCAGGCAAGGGGCTGCGCCTGATCGAAGTGGACAAGGAAGACCTGATCGATCTGGCCGATATCGTCGACCTGCTCGATGGCCGACCGGAAAAATTCATCATCTTTTGCGATGACCTGTCCTTCGAAGCCGGCGAAACCGCCTACAAGGCGCTGAAATCAGTACTCGATGGCTCAATCGCGGCACCGCCTGACAATGTCCTGATCTACGCCACCTCGAACCGGCGACACCTGATGCCGGAATACTTTTCGGAAAATCTCGAAACACATCGTGTCGACGACGAAATTCACCCCGGCGAAACGACCGAGGAAAAAATTTCGCTGTCCGAGCGTTTCGGCCTGTGGATTTCCTTCTACCCGTTCAGCCAGGATGATTACCTGAGCATCGCCAACCACTGGGCCCGCCAACTCGGCGTCACCGAAGTGGTCATCGCCGCCAGCGAGCGCGAGGCATTGAACTGGGCTTTGAGCCGTGGCTCACGCTCTGGCCGTGTAGCCTGGCAGTTCGCCCGCGATCTGGCCGGGCGACAAAAAGCGGAACGGAAGAAAGCCAAGTGAGTACGGTCGTCGAGGTCGCCGCCGCCGTCATGCTCCGGGCTGATGGCCGCGAGTTTTTGCTGGCCCAGCGCCCGCCCGGCAAGGTCTACGCCGGTTACTGGGAATTTCCCGGTGGCAAGGTGGAGCCGGGTGAAAGCGTCCGCGCCGCACTGATCCGCGAACTGCAGGAAGAACTGGGCATCACCATCACCGCCTGCTCACCCTGGCTGACCCGGCAATTCACCTACCCACACGCCAAGGTGCGCCTGAACTTCTGGCGGGTCACCGCCTGGGAGGGCGAAATCGGCATCACCGCACCGCTTGAGCACTCAGCGATCGCCTGGCAAAAGACCGGGGAAGCGGCCACCGTCGCCCCCATCCTGCCGGCCAACGATCCCATCCTCAAAGCCCTGTCGCTGCCGACGACGATGGCCATCACCAACGCCGAGATCGAGGGCACGGAACGCCAGCTGGAGCACCTGGAAGCAGCCCTGAATGATGGCCTGCGCCTGATTCAGGTACGCGACAAGGGATGGCCGCAAGCCCAGCGCCTGTGGTTTGCCGAAGCCGTTTGCCGGCTGGCCCGCAGCCACGGCGCGCTGGTCGTCATCAACGATGATCAGGAAATTGCCCGCCGGGTGGGCGCCGACGGCCTCCACTTGTCAGCCGCCAGCCTCTCGGCCTGCCAGCAGCGTCCCGATTTCACCTGGGTCGGAGCCTCCTGCCATGAGGCCGCAGAAATCACCCGGGCCGGTGAACTTGGTCTGGATTACGCCCTGCTCGGCCCGGTCCTGCCGACACCGACCCACCCGGAAGCAACAGGGCTCGGCTGGGTGGCATTTGAGCAGCAGATGGCCGGAAACACATTACCGGTGCTTGCACTGGGAGGCATGAAGCGGGAAATACTGACCGTCGCACAGCAGCACGGCGCGCACGGTGTGGCGCTTATGCGTGGCTGGCAGGATCGGGGTCAAACCCCGGATCGTTAGCATCTTCCTTGACCGGAATCCGGTAGGAATCGCTGGCCCAGCAACCCAGATCAATCTGCTTGCAGCGCTCGGAGCAGAAAGGACGCCAGGGATTCTCGGGTGCCCACACGGCATCCTTGCCGCATTGCGGACAGCGAACCTTGCGGATTGCCATCAGAGATTGCAGAAGGTCAGGGCAAAGGGAACATCACGCTCGCAACCACGAGCCTTGAGTTCGCCAGCCGGCGGCCGGGTAAAGCGGATATTCAGGAAATATTTGTTGGCGCTGACTTCGGGAATCGCCGGCTCCTCGACACTCAGGGTGACGCGCACCATCTGCGCGGCAGAGCCGCCGAGATTGAGCTGGAAATGACCACCCGTCGCCGTGTAGTCCTTGGGCCTGCCGCTTGAGCGGAGCAGGCGGAGGACAATGGCGGCAGCGTCACGCAGCGGCAGCATGGGCTTGGTCCAGCCTTCAAGCGCGCTGCGCCGCTCATCAGCCGAACGATGCAACCACCAATGATAGGACGGCAGGTCGAACTCGCAGACTCCACCGGGAATGGCGGCCCGGCTCTTGATCCCCATGAGCCAGTCGTTTTCGCGCAGATACTGGCCAATCTTGCCGGTCATGCCGAGCAGGGCAGCCGACGACTGCTCGATCTCGTAGAGGGCGCCGGACAGGGCTTCTTCGGAAATTTCGGGGTTATTGCGAAAGGCCAGCAGGGTTTGCCGTTGTCTTTCGAGTTCCTGAATGAGGTCCATCTTGAGGTCGGCACGACCGGCCACCTCGAGGATTTCGAACAGGGAAATCAGCGCCGTGTGATGCTCCTGAGGGCCATCTTCCTGGGCAAAATACGCCGTTTTTTCGAACAGATCCTCCAGACGCAGCAGCGTGCGGATGCGCTCATTGAACGGGTATTCGTAGGTAATCACGCGGCAAGTGTCCGAGAAACGGAAAATTTTGTTTATTCTGAGCTATTTGCAAGCAAATCTCAACAGCATGCTTTAAGTTTTTCAGCCAAAAGTGCTAGATAGTTTGCATGCAGGGCTTTCACTTGTTCGTAAATTTTTGTCCTGCCCGCATCGTTGACCACCACATCGTCGGCCACCACCAGCCTTTGCTGACGTGTCGCCTGGGCCGCCATGATTGCCTCGACCTCCCCGGCGGCAAGACCACTGCGCGCCATGACACGCTCAATTTGCAGGCTTTCCGGACAATCAACGACCGCAATGCGATCACACCGGTCGCGATATCCGCCGGACTCAACAAGCAGCGGCACGGCCAGAATGACATAGGGGGAACTCGCCGCCCGGCAGCGCTCATCCGATATTTGGCGAATCAAGGGATGCAGGATGCCTTCCAGCCGGCTACGCACCGAGGGATCGGCAAAGACCAGCTGACGCATGGCTGCGCGGTCGAGGGCACCATCTGCCGCCAGAATATTTCTGCCGAATTCGTCGACCAGGGCGGGCATCGCCGCCCCGCCGGCTGCGGTGAGCGCATGGGCGATTGCATCGGTATCGACCAAGCCGGCGCCCTGCTCGACAAAAAGATCGGCGACCGTGCTTTTGCCGCTCCCGATCCCGCCCGTCAGCCCGACGACATACTGGCTCATTTACAGGCCAGCGCCTCGGCCTTGGGCAGCAACTGGCCGACGGCGCCAAGCAGGGCAGCCTTTTCGCTGGCCGGCCCTCTGGCCAGCACGGTGACCTGACTATCCTTGCCCGGACGGGGTGACATCTGGGCCGAGCGGACCCCCCTGGCTTTCAGATCTGCCAGGCGTTCCTGCGCACCTTTTTCCGTCGAAAAGACACCGAGCGAAATAGCCAGACGACTCGGCGCATCGGGCACGACGAAGAAATCGCTGATCCCCAGTTCGCGCAACTCCGCTGCCTTCTTGTCGGCATCACCCTTGCCCGGCAGGGGCGGGATGTACACCCACCAGCCATTGCCCTCTGCGGCGATCACCTTGCGGCTGAGCTTGTAACTGCCAAAGCGTTTGACCAGCAGGGTTGAAAGCCGGTCCGCATCAGCTGCCGGGAGGGGGCGCCAGGTCAGGCAGACAGGGGCACTGTCAACCTTCTCGACCTTGGCTTCCGGCTCTGCCGGGGCCGGCTTGTCGGCTGCCTCCTTGACCGTCTCGGTCTTAACCTCGTGGCCCTTGTCAGTCGCCGGCGGTTCCTCGGCCGGCTTTATTTCCGGCGCGACATGCTCGGCCCGGATCGGTGCTGCCGGAATCTCGCCGCGCGAAACGATCCGCATGCGATCAGGCATGACCTGCTGCTCGACCCGCCCGGCATCCGGATTGTCGGGACGACCGAAATATCCCTCGGCAAACGCATAGAACAGCAAATTGCCGAGTACCAGAAGGAAAACCAGGGCTTTCACAGCATCAGCCTACTTTGGGCAAGTGCTTGAGCGATTCGGTAATGGCAGCTTCCGGGTAGTCGTAGTCTTCCAGCTGCCCGGAGAAAAACTTGTCGTAGGAGGCCATATCGAAGTGTCCGTGGCCAGTCAGACTGAACAGGATGGTCTTCGGCTCGCCGGTAATCTTGCACTTGAGTGCTTCATCGATGGCGGCGCGGATAGCATGACAGGACTCCGGGGCCGGGATGATGCCTTCCGCCCGGGCGAACTGGACACCGGCGTCAAAGGTCGCCACCTGTGGCACGGCCAGGGCCTCGATCTGCCCCTCGTGCAGCAACTGGGAAACCAGCGGCGAATCGCCGTGATAGCGCAGGCCGCCGGCATGGATACCGGGCGGCATGAAATCGTGGCCGAGGGTGTACATCTTCATGATCGGCGTGTACCCCGAGACATCGCCGTAGTCGTAGGCGTAGTGGCCCTTGGTCAGCGTCGGACAGGAGGTCGGCTCAACGGCAACGCAGCGCAGATTGGTCGCCCGCTTGTCCCCGGCGGCCTTGTCGGCCAGGAAGGGGAAGGCGATGCCGCCGAAGCTTGAACCACCACCGCAAGGGCCAAAGATCACATCGGGATAGAGCCCGATCTTGTCGAACTGCTTCTTGGCCTCAAGACCGATCACCGACTGGTGCAGCAGCACATGATTGAGGACCGAACCGAGGGTGTAGCAGGTGCCGGGTTCGGCAGCGGCCTCTTCAACAGCTTCCGAGATGGCCAGACCGAGCGACCCCTGATTGTGCGGATCGGCGGCCAGGGCGGCGCGCCCGGCATTGGTCAGGTTGGTCGGGCTGGCGAAGACGTCGGCACCCCAAGTCTGCATCATTGAGCGACGAAACGGCTTCTGCTCATAGCTGACCTTGACCATGAAGACACGGACAGGCAGGCCGAACATCTGGCCGGCGAAGGCAATCGACGAGCCCCACTGGCCGGCGCCCGTTTCGGTGGTCAGCTTCTTGGTACCGGCAATCTTGTTGAAATAGGCCTGCGGCACGGCAGAGTTGGGTTTGTGCGAACCGGCCGGCGAGACACCTTCGTACTTGTAGAAAATCTTGGCCGGCGTACCGAGCGCCTGCTCCAGGCGCAGGGCACGACAGAGCGGGGCCGGACGCCACAGAGCGTAAATCTGGCGGACTTCTTCAGGAATGGCGATCCAGCGTTCAGCCGACATTTCCTGTTCAAGAATCGGCCCGGGGAAAATCGCCCCCATCGCTTCCGGCGGCACCGGGTTGCCATCCGGCCCGAGCGGCGGGGCAGGCGGGTTCACCATGTCGGCAACGACGTTGTACCAGTGGGTCGGAATATCTTCTTGTTCTAGATTGATCCGCAGTGGCGTCACTTTTCTCTCCCGGAAAGTGTTTTTCTGAAAGCCGGTAAGTTACTCCAAAAGGACTACGCGACCAAGGGCACAGATCGATTTTGGCCCTTATTTCGAGTCAACCGCGACAGCAGCCGAAACAAGCAGTTAAAGTACCGTCTGCCCAAAATTCTCCCTTGCCCCTGCCGTGTCCGTCCCGACCATCTCGCCCCTGCTCAGACACCCTGGCGCTCCCTGCTCCGGCCCCGACCGCCTTGAAGTGACCGCGACGCACCTGGCTGATGGCGGATTGATCCTGTACTACCGCCTCTTTGGCCGCCCGGAACTTATCCGAACACCTGCGCAAAAGCCACCCGGCCCGGCCGACGGCCTGTGGCAGCACACCTGCTGCGAAGCCTTCGTGGCAGAAGCTGGCACCGCTTATCGGGAATTCAACTTTTCACCCTCCGGCCAGTGGGCCAGCTACCGTTTCACCGACTACCGGAAGCGGGATGAGGTCTATGCCCCAGCTGCCCAGCCGCACCTCGCCTTTTCCCTGCTGCCGGATGGTTTTGCGCTGCAGGCAACGATCCCGGCTACCTTGCTGCCCGTTGACGAGCGCCCAGACCTTGGCCTTACGGCAATCATCGAAGCTGCTGATGGCAGCAAGAGCTACTGGGCGCTGACCCACTGCGCCGCCCAACCCGACTTCCATCTCCGCCAGAGCTTTACCCTGGCCCTGAACCGACCCGCCCCATGACACACACCATCCAGTTTGGCATCGACCGCCTGCTTGCCGCCCCCACCCTGCGCCGACCGCTGGCCGGCAAACGCCTGGCCCTGCTCGCCCACCCGGCCTCGGTGACAGCCGACCTGACCCACTCGCTGGATGCACTGGCGGCGCTCCCCGACCTCACGCTAAGCACTGCCTTTGGCCCGCAGCACGGCCTGCGCGGCGACAAGCAGGACAACATGGTCGAGTCGCCTGATTTTCTCGATCCGCAACTCGGCATCCCGGTCTTCAGCCTGTACGGCGAAGTGCGCCGGCCAACCGATGCCATGATGGCGACCTTCGATGTGCTGCTCGTCGATCTTCAGGATCTCGGCTGCCGCATCTACACCTTCATCACCACGCTGCGCTATGTGCTCGAAGCCGCCGCCCGGCACGGCAAGAGCGTCTGGGTACTCGACCGCCCCAACCCGGCCGGCCGACCGATCGAAGGCCTGACCCTGCGCGCCGGATGGGAGAGCTTCGTCGGTGCTGGCGCCATGCCAATGCGGCACGGCCTGACCATGGGCGAACTGGGCCACTGGTTCATTGCCACGCTCAAACTCGACGTCGATTACCAGGTAATCACTCTGCAGGGCTGGCAGCCCGACGCCGCACCCGGCTACGGGTGGCCGCTGGGCGAACGCACCTGGATCAATCCCAGCCCGAATGCGCCCAACCTGTCGATGGCCCGCGCCTACGCCGGTACGGTGATGCTTGAAGGGACAACACTTTCCGAGGGTCGGGGCACGACCCGGCCGCTTGAACTGTTCGGCGCACCGGACATCGATGCCCGTGCCGTACTCGCCGAGATGCGCCACTTTGCCCCGCCCTGGCTGGCTGGCTGCAAGCTGCGAGAATGCTGGTTCGAACCGACTTTCCACAAGCATGCCGGTCAGCTCAATCATGGCCTCCAGATTCATTGCGAAGGGCCGTACTACGACCACGCCG